>NZ_FQZV01000060.1 GCF_900142145.1 Geosporobacter subterraneus DSM 17957
GGTGACTTCATTTTAACAAAGTTGAAACTCTTTTTCTATTGTATTGGTTTCACTTTTTAAGTGAAACCAATAATAATGCAAAACTACTGTAACTATGCGGCACGAAGCAATGCTGGATAAATTATGATGAATAATTCAGGTTTAATAATAATCTGCTTCATGAAAAAAAGGATTCTCTTTGATTTCCACTCTGCCAAAATCTGTAGTTACATTCAGTTCTTCTACTTCTCCATCGATTTCATAAACAATTTTTAAAGTACTGCTGTCAATCATGGACAATTCAAAAGTCTCTAGACCTTCTTTTTGGACAAAATCTTCCATAATCCGCTCCCGAAGATGTTTTACCATAAATATGTCAAAGCGTCTCGTATCGCCAAGGTATTCGGAGATGAATTGTCTCAAACCCTCGTTGATCATTTTAATGTTACGAAAGAGGAAATCCCGTCTCAAGTTTTCCACTGTAACGAAAATCAAAAACGTAATCATGGCTGCAACAAAAACTGCACTTGTCATATTCATCCCACCTTTTCCTTTTTCTTGCCATATTTTTACCCAGATATCTTTTCAGAAAACACCTTCTCTATTGATAAAAATAATAAAGATCCTGAAGGTTTTTTTATGATGGATTTATCCTTATTAGGGAATAGTAGATTTTACGGATAGATAAGCGAAGGAAAAAGGGTTTTTGGATTTTAAAAAGAATTATGATATTTAACGCTAAAAAACTGGACCCTATATACTATACAACCTGTATCGTCCATTAAAATTATGATCCATAAACCTTGTGAAATTCATACTCTTCTGCAAGAGAAAGTTGGCTTTTTCTACATGCTTTTATGATATGCTGTACTATCATCCAAGCCCGCAGGCATATATTAAATAAATTTCATATCGACTCGGGAGGTTATTATGAAGACAATTGCCGCTTTTTTTGATATTGATGGTACCCTTTATAGAGATTCCCTAATGGTGGAGCATTTTAAAAAACTAATGAAATATGAGGTGATCGATGCAACCCTTTGGCATCGTAATGCGAAGCAAACCTATCAAAATTGGGATAAACGGCAGGGAAATTATGATGATTATCTGCTGGAAATTGCCAACATTTATATTGAGTCCATGAAAGGACTCAACAGCCAGCAGATGGAGTTTATAACCAACCAGGTGATTAGTCAAAAAGGGGATCGTGTCTATCGCTATACAAGAGCACGAATCGCATGGCATAAATGTCATAATCACAAAATTCTTTTCATCTCCGGCAGTCCCTCTTATTTGGTGTCAAAGATGGCAAAAAAATATGAGGTGGAGGATTATCGGGGAACAGAGTATCTAACCGATGAAAATGGAAACTATACCGGTGAAATCATACAAATGTGGGACTCTTCCAATAAACAGAAGGCTATTTTAGATTTTGTTGAGCAATATAACATCGATTTAGAAAGCAGTTACTCCTATGGAGACACAAATGGTGACCTATCCATGCTGGCCATGGTAGGCCACCCTATCGCCATCAACCCGACAAAGGAACTTCTGCAGAATATTCAGCTGGATCCTAAGCTTCGCAAAAAAGCATTGATCGTGGTGGAAAGAAAGGATGTCATATATAAGCTGAATGCCGATGTAGAGTTTTTATAGAATAACAACAGCCCTCATGATGATAATACCTTCACCATGAGGGCTGTTGTTATACTGCTTGATTTACTGATTCTTTGCCTCTGATCGCTGCCAAATAGGAAGGGGAACTTACTCTGAATATTTTGGTGCCGTATTCCTTCCAGTGCTCCAGAATTTCTTTTGCCTTTGCACTTCCTGTATACTGCACATGCTTTTGGAGCAAGCCTTTGAGTATCTGAACATCTTCTTCCGCCAGACTTTCAATGGTAACCATTTGAGGATTTACCTTGGCAGACAAGTCTCCTGCCTCATCCAGTATATAAGCTATACCGCCGCTCATGCCCGCACCAAAATTGTCCCCGATCTCTCCCAATATTACTGCTATCCCACCGGTCATGTACTGACAGCCATGACTACCGATTCCCTCTATGACTGCAGTAGCTCCACTGTTTCGGACTGCAAACCGTCCGCCTGCCATCCCATTGATATACACTTCTCCAGAGGTGGCTCCATACAGCAAAGTATTTCCTGCAATCACATTTTTGTCTGATGGGAAGCTGCTTCCTTTAGGGGGTGTTACAATGATCTTGCCTCCCGATAGTCCTTTTCCGAGATAGTCGTTAGCATCTCCTTCTAATCGAAGGGTTAAGCCGCTCACACCAAAGGCTCCAAAACTCTGCCCAGCGGAGCCTATAAAGTCAAACTGAATGGTATCCTCCGGCAACCCCTTATATCCATACTGCTGTGCAATCACTCCGCTGAGCATGGCTCCAATGGATCGGTTGGTATTGGCAATCGGCAGTGTTTTAGCTACCGCTTTTTTATTCAATAGCGCTTCTGCTGCCGCTTGAATCAATTCCCTATCCAATACATTTTCCGTCTGGTTTTTTTGCCCGATGGTACACTTGCCTTCAATTTTAGATGGCAAATCCGGTCTGTACAGGATCGGCTCTATATCTAAATGCTTTGCCTTATGGTTGTTAACCATACGGGGTTCCAGTATATCAACTCTTCCAATCATCTCATCAATTGTCCTAAAGCCTAACTCTGCCATAATCTCACGTACTTCTTGGGCTACAAAGTTAAAGTAGGCAATTATATGCTCCGGCTTTCCTTTAAATCCTTCACGCAATTTTGTTTCCTGGGTTGCGATCCCTACAGGACATTTATTCAGATTGCATTTTTTGCACATAATACATCCGCTGGCAATCAGACAGGCCGTAGAGAAACCATATTCTTCTGCTCCCAGCAGTGCAGCAACTACCACATCCCGTCCTGTGCTCATTTTCCCGTCCACCTGCAAGGTTACGCGGCTTCGCAAGTCATTGAGCAGCAAAGTCTGCTGTGTCTCTGCTAACCCTAGCTCCCAAGGCATCCCCACATACTTCATTGAGCTAATGGGAGCTGCACCGGTTCCGCCATCATGACCGCAGATGGTGATGGCATCTGCATAGCCCTTTGCAACACCGGCAGCAATGGTTCCAATTCCAATGCTTGAAGCCAGCTTCACATTGATCCGCGCTGTAGGGTTCGCATTTTTTAGATCAAATATTAGCTGTGCCAGATCTTCGATGGAGTATATATCATGATGAGGAGGTGGTGAAATTAAATCAATTCCTGGGATAGCATGGCGTATTTTTGCGATTTCAGCAGTAACTTTTTTGCCCGGCAAATGACCACCCTCACCAGGCTTTGCCCCTTGGGCCATTTTGATTTGTATCTCATCACAGTTTACCAGATAATCAATCGTCACGCCAAATCGGCCTGATGCAATCTGCTTCACTGCACTTCTCCGAATATTTCCATTTATATCTGAGTAGTATCGTTTTGTATCCTCTCCCCCTTCCCCGCTATTGCTTTTTCCTCCCAAACGATTCATAGCAACGGCTAGGGTCTCATGGGCTTCCTTGCTAATGGATCCAAAGGATATGGCTCCCGATGTAAAGCGCTTTACAATACTTTCAACCGGTTCCACCTCATCCAGTTCAATACCCTTTTGGGCCTTAAACTGCAGCAGTCCCCGGATTGTTGCAATGCCTTCTCTTGGACTATTTACACCTTCTGCATATTCCTTGTACATTTCATAGTTGTTATTTCTACAGGCTTTTTGAAGCTTATCAATACGCTTAGGATTCAAAATATGATATTCACCGCCGGATTTCCAGAAGAACTCTCCCCCTTCTTCTAGTTGGCGTTTGAGATTGTTGACGAATCCATAGGCTTCCGTATGGCGGATGATTACCTCTTCTGCAATCAATTCCAGTCCAATTCCCGAAAGTCTGGAGGAGGTACCCGTAAAATATGCATCGATTACTTCCTGGTGAATTCCCAGCACTTCAAATATCTGTGCACCATGATAGCTTTGCAGCGTAGAAATCCCCATCTTTGAGATGATCTTCAGCAATCCCTGGGCAATGGCATTGCAGTAGTTCTTATAGGCTTCCTCCAGCTCCATTTCCCCAATATACTGCTTGTTTTTTACCATATGGCGAATGGATTCCAGTGCCATATATGGATTAACTGCCTTTGCCCCATATCCAATCAGCAGGGCCATATGCATGACATCTCGGGCGTCACCGCACTCCATCACCAAGTCCACCTGGGTGCGAAGCTTTTTTCGAATGAGATAATGATGAACTGCCCCTAAGGCCAATAGACTAGGAATTGGTGCATTGTATAGATCCAGATTGGTATCGCTAATAACCAGGATATTGTAGCCGTTTCTGATATTCTCTTCAGCCCGCTTGCATAGACTTTCCAGGGCATTTTTTAGTCCATCCTTCCCTCCGTCAATGGGAAAGGTTATTGGCAGTGTGATGGCCTTAAAATCCTCTGAATATAAATGTCTTAATCTCTCCAGTTCATCATTTTTTAGTATGGGACTTTTTAACTCAATAAAATTTCTCTTTTTATCAATTTCGATCTCATCTAACAATTGACCATGCTTTCCAATGTACTGAACAAGAGACATGACGATCTTTTCCCGAATGGGATCAATGGGCGGATTCGTCACTTGGGCAAATTTCTGCTTGAAGTAATTAAATAAAAGCTGGGGTCTGCTGGATAGGATAGCTAAAGGCATATCAATGCCCATAGCACTGATAGGTTCTTCTCCGCTTTCAGCCATGGCTGCCACCACATGCTGCAGTTCTTCCTCCGTATAGCCAAAAACCTTCTGGTGGGTCAGCAATACTTCCCGGTTCATTTTTCGAATTTCATTGTGGGCTTCCAAATCATCCAAAGTTAATTTGTTTTGGCCTATCCATTCAGCATAAGGTCTTCTTCCGGAAATCTCCTTTTTAATCTCTTGATCCTTAAAAATCCATCCTTTTTCCATATCCACTACGATCATCTCGCTGGGTTTTAAGCTGCCTTTCTGCAGAATGTTATCCGGTGCAACATCAATAACCCCAGTTTCAGAAGCCATAATGACAAAGTCGTCCTTCGTAATCGTATAGCGTAAGGGCCGAAGACCATTTCGATCCATGGTGGCACCGATCTTATTTCCATCGGTAAATACAAGTGCTGCAGGTCCGTCCCAGGATTCCATGATTCTGGCGTGATATTCATAAAAGCCTTTAATTTGTCTATCCATCCTGTTGTTTTCCTGCCAAGCTTCTGGAATCAACATCATCATTACATGCTCCAGGGGGTGTCCGTTGGCCAGGAAGAGTTCAAAGATATTATCCAGGCTGGAAGAATCACTTCCCTCGGGTTCAATAACCGGCAGAATCTTTTTAAAATCTTCCCCGAAGCTTGGGGAGTACATAACGCCTTCTCGAGCATTCATCCAGTTGATATTTCCCCTTAGGGTATTGATTTCTCCATTGTGGGCCACATATCGAAAAGGATGGGCCAGCTTCCAGGAAGGGAATGTATTGGTGCTGTAGCGTTCATGGACTACAGCCACAGCGGTTTTTACTAATTCATTTTGTAAATCTGTATAAAAGGCTTCCAGCATATATCCTAAAATCTGTCCTTTATAGACGATTGTCTCCATGGATAAGCTGCAGACATAAAAATTATCCGTATAAGGTCTATTGGCCTTTCGAATTGCATTTTGCACAGACTTCCGTACTACCAGCAATTTTCTTTTAAATGCCTCTATGGGTTGGTTTCCCCTGCCGATAAAAATCTGACTTACCACAGGCCTAGTAGCTTTTGCAGAAATACCACAGGCATTTTCGTTAATCGGCACTTCTCTCCAGCCCAACAGCTTTTGTCCCTCTTCCCGCAAAATTCGCTCAAAAATACCTTCGCAGAATAACCGGGCATTGGGTTCCTGGGGGAGAAATACCATACCTACTGCATAGTCCATGGGCTCAGGAAGTGTAAAGCCTAGCTCTTTTGTTTCCTGAACAAGGAAATCATGGGGAATCTGAATCAATATTCCCGCTCCGTCACCGGTACTGGCATCAGCACCTACTGCACCTCTGTGTTTCAGCCTTTTTAAAATCTGAAGACCCTGAGTCAGGATATCATGGGTTTTCTGTCCCTTCACATGGGCTATAAAGCCTACACCACAACTGTCCTTTTCCATCCCTGGATCATAAAGGCCCTGGTCTACTGGCAAACCAATTTGTCCCATCTTTCATCAATCCTTTCCAAAATTAAATCCTTCTTATTTTTTGAATTTTTAGAATTATGAATTTTTATAATATAAACCCTATTTTACCATTATTTTAAATTCATATCAATACCTTTTCAAAGCTAATAAAATAAAGGTTTGCATCAATCTGTGCAAACCTTTTCATTGTGAGTTTTTGCAGGTTTTATGGTATCAATATTTCATTTTTCTGCATATATATAAACGTTTTCCTAATTTTTTTTCTTTGTTGTTTGTTAGATTTGTATTTTAAAAAACCTTCCACAATAATTCTGGAAGGTTTTTTATGGTCATTAAAACTACAAATCCTTTCGATCCTCTGCAATAAATTTCTGTCTGCAGTTCCAGCTGCAGAAATAATGGATCTCATTGTCTCGAATCACTTGATAGGCCTTATGCTTTGGAACATCATTCCCGCAAACTATGTCCTGCACGATTTCGATAGATGCTGCTTTTTCTTCTTTTTCCATTGTCTTTTGATTAGGGATCTTTTCCTGTGTTTTCGCCCTATTGGTTAAGAGTCTTACTACTACCCCCATAATACGCACTGCCAATAAAAAAATCATCATGGACCACAAAAACTCCGTCAACATACCCACTTCATATCCTCCTCGATCTAATGCAATGCCCTCATTAAAAATTCCACCAAAGGCTTTGGCTCAGATCTTTGCGGCATTCCTCTATGCTCTCTTAGTTCTTTTTCGTAATATAGAAAGAGCGAGCCCATGATAGATATTACTGCTATTTCTTTATCTACATCTTTCCTGATTTCTCCTCTATTTTTTCCATTTTCTATCATTTCCTCAAGTAATAGAAAAAGATGTTTTTTTTGTTCCATAATCCAAAGACGCATCTCCTTCGATACATTTACTTGATGTGGAACAACTTCTGCCATCTCAATGTGCTCTTTTAAAAATTCACCATGTTTGACAGCCAAAGCATATATTTTTTCTTCAATATCATTTTCGCCGTATACAATTTCTTTCACGATGAATGTATATCTTTCTACTGCATACTTGATCATCTCTTGGAACAATTCCTGTTTGCTGGAAAAGTATTGATATACGGTACCCTTTGCAACCCCTGCTGCTTGTGCCACATCATCAATCTTTGCATCGTGAAATCCCTGTTTTGAAAAGATTTTCACGGATGCTTGCAATATCTCCGTCCTTCGATCCTTTACTGCTGTCATAGTATCCTCCCTTACGCTTGAACTGATTTTCTTCTAAATAGTTTGCGTTTGATAAAGCTTTTAAAATCATCAAACAGCGTATACATCACAGGTACAAACACAAGGGTCAATAGGGTTGATAATGTTAAGCCGCCAATTACTACCGTAGCCATAGGGGCCTGTGCTTCTGCACCTTCTCCAATGCCAAGGGCTAAAGGCAATAGACCTAATACAGTAGTCAGCGTAGTCATAAGAATGGGTCTTAAACGAATCGGCCCTGCATTCACAATGGCTTCATTTCTTTCTTCTCCTTCACGCCTACGTGTATTAATATAGTCTACCAATACAATCGCATTATTTACAACAATCCCTGCTAACATGATTACCCCAATCAGCGCTGTAACGCTTAGGGTTCTTCCTGTAATGAATAAGGCTAAGGCACCTCCTGAAATCGCTAGTGGCACAGAAAACATAACCGTAAATGGATGGACTAAGGACTCAAATTGAGCTGCCATAATCATATATATAATGATAATCGCTAAGCCCAATGCCAGCACTAGATTTTGAAATGCCTCCATCATTTGCTGATTTTCGCCGCCAAGTTCATAGGTATACCCGCTAGGCATCGGATAATCTGCAAGTTTTGCCTGGATATCCCGGCTAATGCTTCCTAGATCCCTTCCTATAATTTGGCTATTTACTTGGGTAACACGTACCTGATCCTCTCGATTAATGGAGATCGGCCCTTGTACTACCGCAATCTGAGCAACCTGATTTAAAGGTACACTTCCTCGGCTGGAAGAAACGGATATCTGCCCCAGATTTGAAAGGCTTTCTTGGAAAATCGGATCTCCTTTGATAACCACATCAATTTCATCTCCATTCATTCGGTATTTCGTGGCAGTCTGACCTGCCACTGTTCCCTTTACAGCAGATGCAATCTGTGCAGCAGTCAATCCATATTGGGTAGCGATGTCTCTATTGACCTGAATCTCAACCTCAGGAATTCCTTCCTCCAGACTATTTTTTACTTCTCTTGTTCCTTCAACAGACATCACCATATTTTTGATGTCCTCGCCAATTTTCTTAAGCGTATCTAAGTCATCTCCCTTGATCTTAATATCAATAGGAGAACCACCACTAAAGGACATAGAGTTGGATGCACTTACACCCAGTTTTGCCCCCGGAATATCTTTTATCATTTTCCTTACTTGATCAGCAACTTCAATGGTCTGCCGTTCTCTCTCCGCCATTTTCTTCAGCACCACGTTGATAGAAGCTCTATTAGAACCAGAATTTCTAAAAGAATTCCCGGAAGATCCAACACTTGTAAATACAGTCTCTATCTCTTCTATCCCTTCCAGCATTCCCTCTATCCTTGTGGTTAATTCATCTACATTTTCCAACTCGTAGCCATTGGGCATTTGGATGGAGATTGAAAACTGCCCTTCATCAGAAGCAGGAAAAAATTCCATACCTACCGCAGCTATAGAGGCCATACTGCCTACAAAAATGACAAATGCAACAAAGACCGTAGTCTTTCTCCGATGCAGTGCACCTGATAATAATCTTTTATATCCTTTTTCTATTTTTTCAAAACCCTTATCAAAGGCGTTATATAAAAAGTTGAACAATTTGAATCTTCCTTGACGACCCTTACCTTCCACATTGTCTACCTTCAGCAGTTTTGAAGAGAGCATAGGCACTAAGGTTAAAGATATGATGAGAGAGGCTCCCAAAGACATACCTACAGTTAATGCCAACTCTTTAAATAAGATAGAAACAAGCCCTTCCGTAAATGCAATAGGCAGAAATACAGCTACCGTCGTTAAAGTAGAAGCTACAACAGCCATGCCAACTTCTTGAGCCCCTTTTACTGCCGCATCTATTCTCGAATATCCCAGCTGCCTATATCGATAGATGTTTTCTAAAACAACAATGGAGTTATCCACCAGCATACCAATCCCTAGGGAGAGTCCTCCTAAGGTCATCATATTGATGGTGATATTATTAAAGAAAAGCAGAATAAAGGTAGCAACCACAGAAACCGGAATTGCCACACCAATAATAAAGGTTGTTCGTAGATTCCTTAAGAACATATATAGAACGACAATGGCCAGGATTGCACCCATCATTGCACTATTGCTTACATTTCCAATGGCATCTTTGATATAAGTGGATTGATCCATAACGGTTACAATATCAACCTCTGGAAATTCCTTTTTAAGCTTTTCTAATTCTTGTGCTATTTTATTGGCAACCGTTACCGTATTGGTTCCTGATTGCTTCTGCATAGACACATTGATGCTTTTCTTTCCATTGGTTCTAGAAATAGAAGTTTCATCCTTATATTTCTTTGTAACCGTTGCTATATCTTCTAAAAGTACCCTCGTTCCCCCGGGTATAGAAATCGGGAGCTTTTGGATTTCCTCAATAGATTTAAATTCACCAGTAGTTCGGATCGTTAATTTCTGTGCTCCCGTTTTTACTTCTCCTGTAGGGGCACTGTAATTCTCTGTTCGCAGTACTTGGGCAAGCTGATCTACCGTAAGACCGTAGCCCTTTAACTTTTCTTGATTGATAGCAATTTCAATTTGATCCGTATATCCACCGGATACATTAACAGAGGCAACCCCTGGCAATCTTTCCAATCGAGGTTTCACCGTATCCTCTGCAAAAGCCTGAAGTTTTGCCAAATCATCTCCGTCGGTCAAAGCCAGCTGCACAATCGGCTGGGCATTGGGGTCAATTTTCATCACCATTGGCGTACTGGCGTCACTAGGAAGCATCCCCTTGACCAGGTCTACCTTTTCCCGCATTTCCATGGCCACATCATCCATATCTGTCCCAAAGTCAAATCGAGCAATGACCAAAGAACTTCCCTCTGTGGAAATGGATTGGAGGGTATCAATACCACTTACGGTTGCAACAGCATTTTCTAAAGGTCGTGTTATCAGCTCTTCAATTTCCTGAGGACCAACACCGCTATAGGAAGTGGTTACAATGGCTACCGGCACCTCTATCTTGGGCATTAAATCAATTGGGATTCTCGTCAAAGATATAACCCCGAGTACGATCACAATCAAGGTCATCATAATAATGGTAACAGGTCTTCTAACTGAAAAACTAGACAGATTCATTATTGATCACTCCCTACGACTTTGACAATTGATCCTTCTTCTACATAATGCTGACCTTTAACAATAACCTCATCTCCTGGTTTTAATCCTTCAAGGATCTCAACAAAGGCGCCCGTATCGATCCCCTTCTTTACTTCTCGCTCAACCGCCTTCCCATCTACAACAATATAGGCGAGACTTCTTGCTCCTTTTTGAACAACGGTCTCTCCCCTTACTGCAATCACATTTTCCTTCAAACGCGTATTCAGCTGTATTTTTGCAAACATCCCTGGCTTGATTCTCTGTTCCTTATTTTCAATGTAGATCTGCACCGTATACTGATTCGTTGCTGCATTGGCAATAGGACTGATGGTTTCCACCTTACCTGCAAACTTCTCCTCCGATGCCGCTGGGATAAGGATATCTACCGGCTGCCCCAGCTTTACATCATTGATCATATTCTCCGGAACATCAATTTTCACAAAAAGCCTGCTCATATCTACAACCATCACTGCCGGTTGGGCCGTAGAAGCCATTTCCCCTACTTCAATATTCACTGCTGAAACGGTTCCACTAATAGGTGAAACTACAGATGCATCCTTCAAGCTATCTAAAGCCTGTCGATAAGCCAGTTCTGCCTGCTCTATCTGAATTCGGGCTGTCTCCAGAGGCCTTTCAGATGCTGCTAATACCGCCTGCTCATACTGGCTCAAAGGTACGGCTCCTTGCTCATAAAGCTGTCTTGTTCTTTCTAAATTCACCTTAGCATTATTTACCTGTTCCTCTGTACGGGCATAATTTGCTTTAGCAGAGGCCACTGATATTTGAGCCTGATCCACCTGTTTTTGAATATCTTCCTGATTCATTACAAAAAGAATCGTCCCCTGGGTTACTGTTGAACCTACTTTTGCCTGTACACTTGTAACCTTTCCCGGCATTTTAGGTACCACACTGACCTCTCTGTTGGCTTCTACCTTACCACTAAAGCTGATTTCATTGGCGATCGTCCTAAGTACTACCTTTTCAGTTTCAACCGGTGTATACATTTCTTCTTCCTTTACTTGCGTATCTATTTCCCCAGCCTTTTTTCCTGTACATCCTGCAAGAAAACTCGTCAATAACGTAGATACCATTAGTATTGCGATTATTTTCTTTTTCATCGTCTTCCTCCACTTCATTCACCATATTATCAGCAATATTTTGAACTGACTGGTCAGTCATCACAATTAATTATACGCTTCTTTTCAGTTACTGTAAATATGGAGTTTTCATTTATGCTAAATAAAGCAGTTGATCAATATCTATTACCTGCAGCTCAGAAATATCCTTAAAACGAAAGATATATATCGCCCATTTCTTTTAAAAATAGATTTTAACGTCTTATTATGAATCACATTTCCATAGACTAAATAAGTTTTGTCCTATTTTAGTACATAAAAAGCATATCTTATAAATACACGCCCTATTTTGATACATTTTTTCTCTCCGTTTTTAGTCCTAGTGGATAATTTATTTCCCCACCGTCCTTAGGCCCCGTAAAATCAATGTTTTTTCTTGATTGATTAATTTGGCATGATACTTGCGTATTGTATACACATATAGAAAGAAGCAAAGCACATATGGATAGGCAGCAAAAACCAGTGCTGGTTTTATCACAGCCTTATGCAATGCTTACGATGCAGAGCCCCAATCTGACTATACTGTATCTGCAGCAGAGACAGTGCCTTCGCCGACGGCATTGGACTATAAGAATGTACAGCTTGCCTTAAGGGACGGGACTTATCATGGAAAAGGAGAAGGTTTTTTGGAGATATATTCGTATTAGAAAGTCAATCCTATTTTCAAATTACGATTATGGCGGGCGTGGAACCCCGCCACTCAGTATTGTCTGTCAACGGGATTATATACAAAGAAGGATGCCAGTGCATCCTTCTTCTTTTGTCATTCATTTTAATAGAGAGGGCAACCTCTCTTTCTTATATCCTCAATCCATAATAGCTTCACAAAGCGCATCTATTTCGTGGAAATCCTTAAGCTGATAAACCCATATGGCCGGTAAAGCGGCGTAGCCATAATGTACTCCTGCAATGGCTCCTGTCACTGCTCCGATGGTATCCGCATCGCCCCCCATATTTACGGCAGTTACTACCGCATCATAAAAATCTCCGGTATTCATCAGGGCGTATAAGCTGCAGCGCAGCGTATCTACTGCAAATCCGCTGGGATTTAATTGTTGATATTGTACAGTTCTCTCGATACAATCCCGGTAGCGTCCTTGGATGTCGTATTTTTCCAGAGCTGTTTGAACGCCTTCCTCTAGTGCCTTGCCTTGCAGCAGTTCCCAGACAATATGGTTATTGATGCAGCAGGCTTCTATTCCCAAGGGATCTATATGGGTCATTTGGGATTGGGCTTTCGTTACGGCTATCATTTTTTCGTAATCATCTCTATAAAAATAAGCCACTGGGGCACAGCGCATAAGGGCTCCATTTCCTGCGGATCGCCCTCCGCTGGCTGTATGTGCCGCTTCACCGGCCTTTATCCAGTTCCGGTGTACCTGATAAGCCTCTAAAGCATGTCGGGTTCCCATACCAATATCCTTTGGTTCCGATGCATACCACTCCATAAAATACTTACCAATGGCGTCTATAGGCTCTTCTTTATTTTCCATGATTCCCTTTACAACGCACAGTGTCATCGCTGTATCATCGGTGGTTTCACCGGGCTCCAGCTTTAGCCATCCGCCGCCGATCATATCCTCTACGATTCCAAACTGCCAGCGAATATCCTCTTCCTTCATAAATTCAAGCGGTCCCCCCAAAGCATCTCCCAATGCCAATCCGAATAACATACCCCTGATTTTGTCTTCCAAATCCATAGCCTTCCTCCTGTACACCGACAAAAGATTTCTATTCCTTATTATATATCAGTTTCTATTTTCTGGATATGGTGTCTGAGTCCCTGATCTTCATTTGATATTGATCTTTCATTTTGCCTTGATCATTTTTCACACACTTTGCGCAAAAAATCTTCCGATAAATCCTTTTGGTACTCTTATAAACTCCGTGACAGGTTTGGCAATAATAATGGTATCGATAAATCTCCTCGTTATATTTTGCCGCAACACAGTCACTTTTAAATATCTCTTTTAGGGTTTTTACAAATTCCGGTCCGTGGCCATGCTTCCACTTCTTCCTTTTATAAAGGTAATAATGGGTTAACTCATGCTTCAGAATCTCTATAAGTTCTGTTTTTCCAAATTTTTCAACATAGGATCGGTTAACCTGTATATGTGCATTTTGCTGGGACCTATTGTACCGTATATTGGCACCGGAGGTTCTTAAACGGTTTGACCATGTTACCAGACCTAAAAAATCTTCTCCTGCATAATATACATAGATCTGATTTGCTAAATTATAAAGCTCATCTTCCTCTAATAAAGAGGCTTCTTTAATTCCAGCCATAAGCTTTTCAATGAAGAAATCCTGATGATCCATTTTTCGCTCCTCGTCATAAGTATGTTTCTTTTGCCTCTGCACATAATACTATTATACGCTATGTAATCATAAAGCAGCATTACTTTATTGCATCAGGGAGGAGGATCTTCATGACGAGAAAAACCAAAAAAGGAATTGTAGGGAAGAAAATTCCTAGTTCCTTAGAACGAGAAGAGGTCGGGGTAGGCATTAGCTTTACCCAGGAACATGTATATAACGGTGATGAAATAGAGGCTCTGGTTCAAAAAAGGAAACAACAGCAAGATTTGCAATAAAAAAAATTGGGCACCCTAAAGGTGCCCCATTCCATAGCAGTTTCCGAACTTGAAAGAAAGGAGTAGTTTCTTTCATGCTATATCTTATTCTACGAGGGTATAAAAAATCCTGCTCTATTTTAAAAAATAATCTGAATATTTTAACCCCTGCTTGGAGGACCTGATATGGAACAACCTTGTGTTCACAGCTGTAAGCTTATCTTTGTTCATCCCTTTATTTATGAGGACCCACAACACGGTCAAATTGTTCAGTCCCTCCTATGCCCCCAGAGTCAATGGCAGCTTAAGGTATATCAGCATAACGTAGAAGCAGACCGACTCCGTACAGAATACTTTCTCCCTCATATCATTAAATTTCTATTTCCAACCATGTACTGCAGTTCTACAGAATATGAGGCTATCGGTAAGCAGTCTGCCAGCATCCTGCAAGAGCTTTCCAGTCTGGACTTTGTCATGAAGCCTGAAGACTTAGAGAAATACAGAAAATTTCATCTAAGCGGAGATGCTGCAGAATATGATTTATCCTTTGAAAATATCTGCTTAAAAGTGTTTAACGGGGGTGTAGGGTTTCTTTTTTTCGAAATAAGTCCCGATGTGGAAGGATTGACTCTCAATGATGTGATTACTATCAACCAATTGCTGCGTCCTATCCGCCCCTTATATCAGGGCTCTCCGGTGGCGACCCTTATCCAAAAGAGCAGGGACCGCATTGTTACGGTAAAGAACCTGTTAGAGGAATTGCTGAATGAGATCTACCATTCTCATGTTTACAGCACCCATTATAACATTTATATGGACCGCCTTTTGTTTTATACCTACGTATGCTTAAACCGACATTCGCTAACAGACAACCGATGGATATACCAGCGTCTGGATCTCTTAGAAGCCTTAAGAGGCTTAAGCCATTATTATCCTTATCAGGAAAATACTCATGTTATCTCGCCTCAAGAGGAAGAGGCGATCTATTACTCCAGACATAAATCCTCTATTTACGGTTTTAGCAAGGAAGGCGGCGTACTACTGTCAATGGATCGCGATCCATCGGGCAGGATTATTCCTCCAAATGCAGATGCAGCTTATATCCCAAATTATTTTTCAACCTATTATCTGGATATTTTTCTGCTGGCTCTCTACCAGCGGATTTCCTTGATCAATTATTGCCGCAAGCTCAGCATGATAAAGTCTATTTTGAGCGATAAAAATCAGATTGAGCATATTCGCTTCGAAATACTGAAATTCACCAACACTGCTTGGTTCACCCAGATTACTAATGCAGAGCTGGGCATGGGGATATGGAAGCACTGGTTCCGGCTCTTTGATAATGATATCCTTTATGCAGAAGTAAAACAGGGACTGGATGAGCTGGACGATTTTTTGGAAAACAAGCGTCAAAGTCGTTTTTCACTAAAATTAGGGATTGTGACTGCATTAACCATCCCTCCCACTTTGATTTTCAGCTATGTGGGCAACCGATTTGAAGAGATTCGTCTCCAAAACTTACTGCATCCCCGGTTTCTCATAAGTTCTTTCCTGCTTTTTTCCGGCATGCTTGGCATTCTCTATGTGGTGGACCGTTATTACAGCAGACCCTATAAATAAGTGTTATTCTATGCCATATTTCCATAGTCTCTCATATAAACTAGATCGGCTTATTTTTAATATTTTTGCCGTTTCTGACCGGTTTCCCCCCGTTTGGTGCAGGCAGTTCAGGATTGCCTCCCTTTCGGCCTCCTCCAAGATCTCCTTTAATTCTTTTCCCTGGGGTACAAAACGACTTTTTTCCGCCTTACGTAAATACATAGGCAGATGTACTTCCTGAATTTCCTTTCCATAATCTACTAAGATAATTGTTCGCTCTAAAACATTCTCAAGCTCCCGTACATTTCCCGGCCATCCATATTGTGTCAACCAGTTCATAGCCTCTTTGGATATACCTGCTACATAATTGCCTACCTGTTCTGACAGCTTTTCCAGCAAATGCCGGGCAATGATCGGTATATCTTCCGGCCTCTCTCGAAGGGAAGGAATTTGTATATTCATCACATTAAGACGATAATACAGATCCTCTCTAAACTCTCCTTTTGCAACCATTTCTTCAAGATTTCTATGGGTAGCTGCGATAATCCGAACATCCACTTCTATATTCCTTACACCGCCGACCCTTTCAATTTCCTTCTCCTGGAGTACACGCAGCAGCTTTGCCTGCATAGCTAAAGGCATATCGCCTATTTCATCTAGAAATATACTGCCTCCATTGGCAGATTCAAACTTTCCAATCTTACCTCCCCGTCTTGCACCGGTAAAGGCTCCTTCCTCATAGCCAAACAATTCAGACTCCAGCAGCTCTGATGGGATTGCAGCACAATTAATCTTCACAAAAGGCTTTGGTGCCCGATGACTGCAGCTGTGAATGGCGTGGGCAAACAACTCCTTTCCCGTTCCGCTTTCTCCCCGAATCAATACATTGGAATTGGTTTGGGCAGCCCTCTCAGCCAAATATTTTGCTTCTCTAAGCCTTTCACTGCCGCCAATAATGCTGTTAAAGCTGTATCGAGCGCTGCTTGCCTGTTTGAGAGCATCCTTATAATAATTTAACTCTTTTTCAATTTTGGTAATTTTTGAAGCCAAAATCCCCACTTCTTTTGGGTCCTTAAACATGATTTTTCCGATAGCTCCAGAGACTTGTCCATTTTTAAAAATAGGAATTCGCATGACTACAATATTTTTCCCCCGAACCCGCTGTATATCTCCAATCTCCTCCTTCCCTGTTTCTACAACAATATGCAGCCGCGTGCCATCTATCACCTCTGTTACATGCCTTCCAATAACCTCTTCCTTATTTACCCTTAAAAAATCTGCATAGGGCGCATTCATCATCGTAATATATCCTTTTTTATCTACTACTACAATTCCTTCATAGGCACTATCAATGATGATTTTTAGAACCTCAGAGGTGTTCTTTTCATTCTCCAGCGCTTTAGTCACCCTTTTCAAATCCGTAATATCCTGAAATACGGCTACAGCACCGACAATATCCTGGTCTTTAATGATAGGTGTACGATTGATAATTAACTGGTGTTTATTAAAGGATTCTGCTTTGCCCAATTCTTTTTTCCCTGAACGGATGACCTCCGGCAGCTTGGAGTCGGGCAAAACGGTGTATATATCTTTGTTGATTGCATCAGCCACCTTGGTTCCCAGGAGTTTTTCGGCCCCATGATTATAGACAACAACTCTATTTTGTTTGTTAATAGCAATGATGGCATTATGGGTAGAATCTAAGATCGTTGCCAATTCGTTGACCAAAAACTGCTGTTTTTGAAAATAATCCTTGATGAGCTTAGATTTATCTAAAATTCCCATAAACTGATTGTTCCCATCCACAATCAAAACAGGTTTTTCATAATATTCTATGGCTTTCTCAATGGCATCCTCTTTCCAAAGCGTCACGTAGTCTTTCGAAATAAATGCTTTGATTTCCTTATCTTTATGGTCGCTCCAAGTTTTGTGAAGCTTTATGATGGTTTCTATAGCAATAATGCCTACAGGTCTTTTTAGATGGTCTAGTACAGGAATAAAACCCAGGTGATCTTGGCCTATAAAATTGTGAATATTTCCTATTTTTTCTTTTTCCTGAATGCTTTGCTGTCTATTGCCAAGATAATCCTTTACTTTCACCTTCACAGCCTCCTCAAATTCGCAAATCTATCCTATATTCTATTATACCATAAGACTTTTTTCTTATAATATATGGACAATTTCGTTTCTTATGAAATACTGTCAAGATTTGAAAAAGCTTATAAAAACTGCTTCAATAGTTTTATTGAAAAATGCGAATAATAAAATATAATACAATGATTTTAGAAAAATCAATCTAAACTGTCATAATACAGATCGATATAAAGCCTTGGAGTTTCTATATAAAAAGGAGAGATCGTTATGAAAAAGCTGCAGAATAGTATCATCACACTACTTCTGGCTGTCACTGTCATCGGTGGAGGTGCAGCTAAAGCTTATACCCACAGCAGTGAAAAAGATTTTGTATTCCAGCACCAGACATCCCTAGTCTCTGCAGAAATATGCTGTCGATAAAATCAATCAAAAGACATTCTGGAAAACAAGACCGATATAAATGATAAAAATATCCTGTGACAAATCTCACAGGATATTTTTATCATTTATATTGACAATCATTCTCAATAGGTGTATGCTAATACTGGAAGAAAAAAGGATGAATTTTACTTGTTTTAACGAGAATGATTTTCATTTTAATATCATATTTATTATTAATGCTATGATGAGGGGGTAATAAAATGACATTAGACTTAGCCGTAAAAGGTCAGAAAATTGAAGTAGTCACAATCCCTGACGGAACCATTCGGGCTCAGGCGATTCGATTAGGCATTTACGAGGGTGCAAGACTGGTTTGTTCAGAAAAGTTGCCGGCAGGGCCAGTGATTCTTCAAAACAGAATGCAGGAAATTGCCATTGGCAGAAATCTGGCGAAGAGAATTGCGATCAAAGCGATCTAGGAATCATATATAAGGAGGTCCAGTAATGCATTGTCATAATCCCATGTGCAATATGTCTATACCTGAAGGGGCAAGAAAAATCGTTCTGGCAGGTAATCCTAACGTAGGTAAATCGGTTTTTTTTAATGCCTTAACCGGCATGTATGTAGATGTATCCAACTTTCCCGGCACTACCGTAGATATCAGCGTAGGCAAGTTTCAAAATGACGTAGTTATGGATACTCCTGGGGTATACGGGGTATCCTCCTTTAATGATGAGGAACGGGTAGCCAGAGATGTCATTCTATATGCAGATGTGATCCTAAACGTTGTAGATGCCGTGCATTTAGAGCGTGACCTTTTCCTGACACAACAGCTGATTGATATGGGAATCCCCATTGTGGTCGCCCTCAATATGATGGATGAAGTAAAGCGAAATGGTCTTCGCATTGATATCATCAAATTGTCCCAGGAGCTGGGAGTAGAAGTTATTCCCACCACAGCCATCAAAAAAGAAGGCTTTGAAAATATTAAGAAAGCCTTTGACCGGGCAAAGCCGGGCAATCCAATTCCAGAAGTAAAGGCTCTGGCAGATGCAGTTTCTCACCAAGTGGATACCATGGGAGAAGCCTTACTGGTAGTGGAAGAAGATGAAAATATTCTCGAAAGGCACATGCTTAAGAATGAGCATAGGCAGAGAGAATATATCTATAAACTGCGTAGAAATCGCATTGATCAAATTGTTGACCAGGTGGTTTCACAGACGAATCAGGGAGCATCCTTTAAAACAAAGCTTGGCCGCTGGATGCTGCAGCCGCTGACAGCTATACCGATTTTATTTGTAGCCCTATATCTTACTTATCAGCTTATCGGAGTTTTTGTAGCCCAGACCGTTGTTGGTATCACGGAAGAAGTGATTATGGGTGAATATTACTATAACTTCATTATGGGAATCACAACCCGCTTTATTGATGAAGGTTCCTTCATAGGAGAGCTGCTTATCGGTGAATTCGGGGTTCTGACCATGGCGCCCATTTACCTTCTCGGTTTATTGCTCCCATTGGTTGTAGGATTCTATTTCATCCTCTCTATCATGGAGGATTCCGGTTACCTTCCGAGAATTGCAGCTTTGGTAGACCGGCTGCTCACCAATCTGGGTCTCAACGGAAGAGCAATCATTCCGATGATTTTAGGTTTCGGGTGTGTTACTATGGCCACCATTACTACCCGCTTATTGGGTTCCAAACGAGAACGGTTTATAGCCACTATGCTTTTGGGTCTTGCAATTCCATGCTCTGCCCAATTGGGTGTCATTATCGGCTTAATCGCTCCTCTCGGCGGTCAAATTGTTTTACTCTATAGCATCACCATTTTTATTGTATTTGCTTTAACCGGTACTATTCTAAATAAAATTATGCCTGGGGAGTCTACAGATCTACTGATCGACCTTCCTCCGCTGAGATTGCCTATTGCTTCCAATGTTCTGAAAAAGACATATATTAAATCTAAAATGTTTATTGCCGAGGCAGGTCCCTTGTTTGTAATAGGTGCTGTTGTTGTAACGATTCTCCAATATACCGGTGCGCTGGATGCCATATCCGATGCTTTTGCCCCCATTACCGTAGGCTTTTTGAAGCTGCCGAAGGAAGTGGCACAAACCTTTATCATGGGTATCATTCGTCGTGATTTTGGTGCTGCCGGGTTAAATGATCTAGCCTCTCAGGGTATTCTAAATCCCCTTCAAGTAGTCGTCTCTTTAGTAGCCATTACCCTATTTGTCCCTTGTATTGCAGCAATCATGGTAATCTTTAAGGAGAGAAGCTGGCAAGAATCTGCTCTAATCTGGGTAGGAAGCTTTGTAATCTCTTTCCTAACTGCTGGGATTTTAGCGCAGCTGGTGATGTAACCCATCATATACCTATCATAGGGGAGGCTTGGTTTCAATGGAGGTTATTTGCCCTATCTGCGGAAATAAAGTATCTGATACGGAAAAGCAACCGAGATGTCCAAGATGCCATACAGTTCTGAAGGAAATCCCCCAATGCGGGGATTGCAAATCTGGCTGCAGCCTAAATATGAAAATCATAACCGATGAACAAAAACATTAAAGGTTCTGCCGTAATGGGCAGAACCTTTTTATTTTCTTTTAATATTCCAAAAGACTACCAGAATCAAAATGACAATTCCGCTATTGACCAACATGAAGGAGGTAAAGTTAAAATCCTCCGGATTCAAAATTCCATTATGATATTGAAGCTTCATTGGTACTGCTGACATTGCAGTTATTGCTGCCGGTTGCCCTATGAAAGCATAGGGCCTTTTATCCTCTATCGCCATATAATGGGGCTCTTGGTTCCCTGTCCAAGCATGATCGCCATAAACATAATAGATCGTACACAACAATATTAGAATAATCGAAAGCACTCTAAATCTCATCTTTCATTAGCCTCCTTGAAAAAAAGAACCAAGGATATGGTTTTTATAGACTCAATTGAGCGGAAAAACGCCACTGATTATTCTCTTTTACAAGCTTTAACCGATAACGGTTATTTCCATTGGCATAAATCTCAGTGACATCTACCATGGCATATTCTTTTCCCTCATAGATCGGTTCAGAGAACTGTATTGCCTCAAAGGCCCCTAGTCCCTTATCCATGATTCCTTTGATACGCAGCGGTCCATATCCTTCCGGAATATTTCTGCGATAGACTTCGCTGGCCAATTGATAAACCAGTTGAGATGCCTTTTTCTGATCAATGCTTCCATTACAGGTCTTTTCAATTAAAGTTCCCCAGGTTTCAATAAAAACCTCTACCTCTTCTGTTTCAGGAATCAAAAAAGGTTTCTCTACAATAGCTTCTTCCACTGCCGGAGTTGTTGTATCTTCTTTAACCCCTTCCTGAGGCTCTGCAGCAGCCTCCACCTCACTATTTTCTGCTGCCTGCTGGGTACTTTCTGCACTGGCTCCCCTGCTTAAATAATATCCTCCAAAGATTCCCACAGCACCGCCAAGTACAATAACCATTATAACAATCAGTATTCCTACAGCTGCTTTTTCGCCCTTCATAACCGTCTCCTCTTTAGATCAATGTCTATGATTTCATCTATTCATCTACTAAAATTTTTACACGCATATTTTTATTGTAACACGAGTATTACTCTTTTTTCATCTATTTCTTCATAAAAAGGAAGCTATTTCGAAATACAGGTTATTCTCCTCCGGTATGATTTTTAAGATTTATTTCTCTTTAAAAGCCTTATTTCTTGGCAATTATTCATTCACACCAGTATGGTTTAGGTATTCATTCACTTCTAATGAAATTCTGTCGAGCAATAAAGTGAAACCACTTATCAATATCAAATTGCACCCAATTATGGCCAGTTCTTGAATTGAATTATATCCTAGACAATAAAAAAGGCGTCCTTAAGGACGCGTTTTAAAACCTAAGCCGCTAGGCTTAATTTTCTAACCGATAGGTTATTCCTTGCTCACTAGTATAT
>NZ_FQZV01000118.1 GCF_900142145.1 Geosporobacter subterraneus DSM 17957
TGAATATACTAGTGAGCAAGGAATAACCTATCGGTTAGAAAATTAAGCCTAGCGGCTTAGGTTTTAAAACGCGTCCTTAAGGACGCCTTTTTTATCGTATTATACTCTATAGGAGTCAGTAACATATTTAAATTAAGTACATAGTATATAGCAGGACATGGATACACGCATTTTAACCAACAAAGCGGTAAGGAGGTGAGTACGATGGCAGAGAATAAGGGCTTATTCGGAGGTTTATTTGGCTGCAGTCCAGATGAACAATCTAGCTTACTATTCTTTTTTCTATTGCTCGTTATTCTATTCCAAGGGCCTCTAGGCGGGTTGTTTGGTACAGGTGATGAGCTACTATTCTTCTTCTTGCTACTAGTGATTATATTCTGTTACCCAATACTGTTTGGTCGAAGAGGTATCTGCTAGTATATTTGAGGAAATGGGGCGGTTCCCACTTCCTCCTACATAACCCTGGGCAGTGATGAAGATAATATAATCGGCCAAGGAATAATGCATAAGGAAACAGTATAACCGAATGTTGAAATTTTTACAAGGATATTTGACTAACAGGTATTAAGTATCCTTTTTTTATTGTATAAGAAGGTATAAATTCATTAGAGCTTCAACAAAAGTAATTTCAAATCTTAAAACATTCTCTAACACTATTGAGACAAAAAAGCAGGGGTTGTAGACCAGCTACTTTAACTCAAGAGATTTTTCAAAAAGTTTATCTTTTTAATCAAGGGTCAAAATAGGCATAACAAAACAAGCCAATGCAAAATACGAACATTGACTAGTTATGATAAATGTCCTTTTTAAAAACTTTGGCTGCCAATGATTCTTGTATGATATTTTTTCAGACTTTTCTATTAAGAAAATTATTATTGGATTTTGAATTCATTTAGCAAAAGGACGCATTGTTGTTTCATGAATCATTTGATAATATAAATGCGGGGAGATTATTATTAAATCAAATGATTACCATGGCAGCTTATCTGCAGCATCCCCCCTTAAAATAGGGATTAATAGCTCGTTGCAGAACTCTACAACTCGCACAAATACTGCATTTTAATCTATTGAAATGGCTAAGTTTCCCCCGTTTTGGGTATATATACATTGT
>NZ_FQZV01000026.1 GCF_900142145.1 Geosporobacter subterraneus DSM 17957
AAAGGGTGATGCAATTAACCCTGTGTTGAGAAACTACTATCATAAAAAATGTGAAAACA
Organism: Geosporobacter subterraneus DSM 17957; assembly: GCF_900142145.1. GTDB lineage: Bacteria > Bacillota > Clostridia > Peptostreptococcales > Thermotaleaceae > Geosporobacter > Geosporobacter subterraneus. The sequence continues at coordinate 60 of NZ_FQZV01000026.1, forward strand.
AGAAGAAAAAAGTGGCTCTTGTAGCCGTTATGCACAAGCTTCTCCATTATATCTTCGCGGTTCTCCGTGATGAAAAGCCATTTGTATTTAGGAGCCCTGAAGATCATCAAGCATGGAGAAAAGACAAAAACTCACATCGAAGCATCGCTGCTTAGGTAGATAAAACTCAACTCTTTAGAGAAGCCATTGTTCGGCTTTTACCAATGGTTAGCTTTGCTGTACACTTTTTAGAAAAACTACTTTTTTAAAAAAATTAAACTAACCTATTGACTTTTATTAGCTGGTCTTTTTGAGGTTGTTTTCTACTGTTAATTCAATTATAATAGGCTCATAATAATAAACATACAATCTATATCACAAATTCCTGTGATTTGTATCACCTTTATATGTATTTTGTGCCAACAAAGGTTGTTTATCCTAAACGGAAATGAGGAATACTATGGTTAAGAATATTGAGCTCATCAAGCATGTACCACTATTTTCACAATTAGATCAAGAGTCCTTAGAAAAAATATCGTCCATCACCCAAGAAAAAAGATATAGAAAGGGAGCCATTATCTTCATGGAAGGAGATAAGGGTGAAGCATTGTATTTTATTAAGTCAGGCAAGGTCAAAATATCAAAACTGTCTAATGACGGAAGAGAACTAATTTTAAATATTTATGGCAGTGGAGATGTATTTGCAGAGGTAACCCTCTTTAATAATGTCATGTACCCTGCAACAGCTGAGGTGATGGAAGATGCTGTAGTAGGTGTTATTATGAATGGGGATTTAGAAGAGTTAGTGAGACAAAACGCTGATCTGGCCTTGCAGATCATTAAGATATTAAACAAGAGGCTATATATGTCTCAAATGAAGCTCAAGCAAATGGCATTAAGTGACACCTATGTAAGAACGGCTCAAATACTGGTCAAGCTGGCCGATGATCACGGAGTAGAGAAGAATGGAGCGATTGATTTAAAGCTAGATTTGTCACGGCAAGAGTTGGCTAACATGATTGGGACAGCTAGGGAAACGGTTAGCCGGGCCCTGAGTCAATTCAAAAAGGAAGGCTCTATTGAAATCAGCGGAAAGAAAATTATCATAAAGAACATGGAGAAGCTAAAGTCATGGCTTCAGTCTTAAGTTGAAATAAACAAAAATCCCTCACAATTGTAACGGTACAATTGTGAGGGATTTTTGTTTAGTATCTGTTATTTACAGGACGAAGCAATGATGCTATAATTGAATTAAAGCAATAGATAACGATACAATTAGAAGGGGGTGCGATACAATTATGAAATTTAGTGTTAGAAAATTAGTCATGACGGGATTAGTAGCTGCTCTTGTAATGGTAGGTACGATGCTGATTCAGGTTCCTACGCCTACAGGGGGATTCATTCATATAGGAGATAGCATGGTTTATCTTAGTGGTATATTATTAGGGCCTCTGGCAGGAAGCATCGCAGCAGCCATGGGATCCATGCTTGCAGATTTATTTTCCGGTTATGGAGTCTATGCTCCCGCTACCTTTGTTATTAAAGGGCTGGATGCCTTAGTAGTAGGCTATATTTATCATAAGCTTTTAACTCAGGAGTCTGCTGTAGTAAAGAAAATGGCAGTATTTGGTGTTGCAGTATTTTTAGGCGGACTCATTATGATTTTTGGTTACCTTGCCTACGAAACAATACTTCGCGGCTTTGCAGCTGCCGTTACAGGGATTCCGGGGAATATCACTCAAGCAGTAGGAGGAGGCGTGCTGGCTGCACCATTGGTATTGGCATTAGAACGTGTAAAGGTATTTGAACATTTTAAAAGTACGATTCATAAGGTATAGACTTTCATTCTGAGAGTCTATTTTTTTTCATATTGCTTAAACTATTATTAATGATACAATGAAAATAAAGGAAGGTGGGGAAAATATGCAGCTAACGATTTTAGGGAATTGGGGACCTTACCCGAATGCCGGCGGTGCATGTTCCGGGTATTTATTTGAAGGGGAAGGTATAAAAATTTTGATCGATTGCGGAAATGGAACCCTAAGCAGATTGCAGCAGCGATTAACTACTTTAGAGGAATTAGATTTGATTATACTAAGTCATCTACATAGTGACCATATATCAGATGCAATGATTTTAAGGTATGCGGTAGGCATTAATAAAATGAAGGGACTTTTTCATAAAACTATACCTTTATATGCACCGGCAACGCCTGAAGAGGATTTTCAAAAGCTCCAATATGAGAATGCTTTTGTATTACAGCCCATTGACGAAAATCTCGTGATTTATGAAAAAGGTTTGAAGATTTGTTTTCGGAAGATGGATCATCCCGTAGAAGCTTATGCGGTTGCTATAGAAAATGATGAGAAAAAATTTGTTTTTTCTGCCGATACCAGGTATTGTTCGCAGCTTGTTGATTTTTCAAAAAATGCAGACCTATTATTGTGTGAGGCAGGTGTACTGGAGCGGGATAAAGCAACTACCACGCCTCATTTATCAGCATTGGAAGCAGGACAGATTGCAACACAAGCACAGGTCAAAAAGCTCGTACTTACCCATTTTTGGCCGGGATATCATTTACAGGAAGTTTTGGAAGAAGCCAGAAATGCATATGATGGAGAGTTGATATTATCAGAAGAGATGCAAAGCTATGAACTCTAATAGGCCATGTTATATAATGGCAGGAGACCCATGGTAAGCTTTCTATCTTCCTGGATATACTAAGAATAAGCGCGTTATAAGGAAGACTTGAAAGGAAGTGTGCCTATGATTGATATTTTGAGTGAACGAAGGGTTAAGCTTGCCGATAAATATAAGTTGTATATTGAAGTGCCGGAAAAAGAGTATCTTATCGCCTATGAAAACAATGTAAATGTAGAAAACGCCAGGGACATCCTATGGCAGTATCTTGACTATTATCAGGATGATGCCAGGATTGAAAATGTGGAGATCAATTATGACAGGGGCAATCACAGCATTAATATAGAAGCAGACTTGATTTATGCAGGAAACGATCATACCTCGACACGATATCGTGCCAATTATTTGAGAGACGAAAAAGAGCTCATGGAATAGACTGTAAGCAGAGGAGGATCTTTAGATATTAAAAGATCCTTCTTTTATTTTCTTCTTTTAGGGCTCCATGTTATAATAGTTGGGGGAGGAGATACAGATGAAAAAAGTTATATTGTTAATATGTATGCTTACATTTTTGATGGCAATTCCTTTAGCCAGTTTTGCAGATGGCATGAACAGTTATACGGAAACAGCTGTCGTAATAGGCGTCGAAGACATGGAGAATTCATCCGATGCCCTATCTGGCTTTGAACACATACAAATCGTACAAGTGAAAATTACCAGTGGGAAATATAAGGGTGAGGTTTTTGAGATTTACAATAATCTCTCAGGCAGTTTTGTTTATGATATTCCAGTAAAGACTGGAGATAAGATTGTAGTGATGGTTGAAGAGTTAGAAAACGGAGAAATTGACGTGTTTATTGCTGACTATATGAGACAGGACTATATTCTCTATCTTTATTTAATTTTTGTCATTCTACTTTTGCTGATTGGAAGAATGAAAGGTTTGAAATCAGTTATCAGTCTGACCATTACGATCCTTGCTGTACTTAAAATTTTGCTTCCACTGATTTTATCAGGTAAAAATCCTGTACCTGTAACCGTATTTGTTTCTATTGCAATAACCATTGTCACCATTTTTATTGTTGCGGGAATCAATAGCAAAAGTATTGCGGCGATTATTGGAACCACTACCGGTGTTATCGTAGCGGGGCTGTTGGCCTATTTTATCGGCAGCAAAATCAGGCTGACGGGGCTTAGCAGCGAAGAAGCAACCATGCTTATGTATATTCCCCAGGGTGTGACCTTTGATTTTAGGGGTCTTCTGTTTTCCGGGATTATCATGGGTGCGCTAGGGGCTGTAATGGATATCGGTATGTCCATTGCTTCTGCTATGGATGAAATCTATCGGGCAAATCCCATGCTTCGAAGAAAAGAGTTATTTATGGCCGGAATGAATGTAGGCAGAGATGTAATGGGTACCATGACCAATACATTGATTCTAGCCTATACAGGCAGTTCAATTCCATTGCTGCTGCTTTTTATGGCTTATGAGACTTCATTAGTTAAGATATTAAATTTAGATATCATTGCAACCGAGGTAGTCCGGGCCTTATCCGGAAGTACGGGTCTGATCCTTACGATCCCCATCACCGCAGCGGTTTCAAGTATGCTGTTAAAGAGGGAAGCCTTGAAGAAGGAAAAAGCATAGACCTATTGAACAGGGATGTATTTCTTTTAAGATATACATTCCTATTTTATTACAAAAAATGACTGTATAAAAAAGGAAACTATGGAAATTTTGTAGAATGTTTTTGAAAACCTGCAAAAGAGGATAGTTTTATGAAAAGACCAATGTTTTGGATGGCTAACTTATATATTGGCGGCATTATCCTGCAGCACTGCAGCGATAACAGCTTTCGTATATTGCTTTTTGCTATCTTTATGATGTTTTTATTGGGGGCATTAACAAAAAAAGTAAGCCTTTATGGGGTCGTGGGACTATTTCTAATTGTAGCCTTCCTAGGAAGTCTAAATTATAGAAGTCATTATGAATATGAAGGAAAATTAGCGGCCTTTGACAATCATGAAATTTATATTATTGGAGATATACTGGAGCAATCTGCTGGAACATCGACTCAGTATACCCTTTTGACACGACAAATTCACTTCGAAGGGAAAAATATAGCTGTAAAAGAAAAGATGCTGATTCGCGTATATACGGAGGAAGAGGCAGCGCTTCCCCAAATAGGCGACCGGATTGCAGCAGCAGGCACTTTACGCATACCGGAGTTGCAAAGGAATCCGAAAATGTTTGATTACCGCTTATACCTAAAGTCAAAGAATATCCAACGAATGATGTATTTAAAGCCTCAGCAGATTCAAAGACTTGGCAAGGCAGATATTCCATTGCATATAAAATGTGCGGCCAAGATAAAAGCTTCTGTAAAAGAAAAATTGCAACAGGTATTTCTGCAGGAAGAAGGGAATATGCTATTAGCTGTTTTGCTAGGCGAAAAAGATCTGTTAGAGGACGAGCAGCAGAGAATCTATAGAAATACAGGGATCGCTCATATTTTTGCGGTTTCCGGTCTGCATGTGGGAATTATCTTTATTTTTTTGAACAAGATTTTTAATGGGCTTAGAACCGCTTTTAGGACACCGATCATTCTGTGCTTACTATGGGGTTATGCTGCTATTACGGGATTTTCACCTTCAGTGATGCGGGCCACGGTGCTCATAGCTGTATTGGCTGCTGCCCCCATTTTAAATAGAAAGTACGATTCCCTATCAGCCATTGGAACGGCTGCTTTTCTATTTCTTGCAGTGAATCCTATCCTTTTGATGCATGTTGGTTTTCAACTTTCTTTCGCAGCAGCGCTATCTATTGCCTTGCTGTATTTGCCGATCTATAAAAGAATCAACAGAATTCCCGAGGTTCCCCGACAACTTTTGGTTGCTTCTGTGGCGGCACAGCTAGGGACTATGCCGGTCATTGCATACCATTTTAATCTAGTTTCTCCTGTAGCCCTCCTATTGAATATTCCAATTGTATGGATTATAGGCTATTTAGTACCCTTTGGATTTGTTGCAATCATTTTATCCTATATCAGTATGCCTATTGCAAGGCTTGCAGGAAAATTCATCCTGTTATTCATAGACTGCATAAACTGCTTATCCCAGTGGGCTCATCAAATTCCTCATGCTTATCTGCAGGTGGTATCTCCCAGTATATTCTTTATGCTTATATACTATTTATTGCTTTATATTTCTGCTGTGAACAGCACTTATTTTTCGAAGGAAAATCATTACATACGAAAAAAAGCCATGCTTCTTCTCATAGGCATCTATATAAGCGGCAGCTTGTTGATAGCTGTGATTCCTAAAGATAAGGAGATTATTTTTGTGGATGTTGGTCAGGGAGACTGTACCTTGATTCGGACTGCACAGGGAAAAAACATTTTGATTGATGGAGGAGGAAATTTCGGAAGAATGATAGAAGGGGAGGAACCAGTAGATCGGTTTCTGGTAGAATTCCTGCTAAAGAATCGTATCTCAAAGATTCATATGATGATCCTATCCCATCCCCATGGGGATCACATGGGTGGTTTAATAGAGGTTGTTAGAAAAATGCCTGTGGAGACTCTAGTGGTCAGCAAGGATGTGCTGCAGCGTAAGGAGTGGATACCTTTGCAAAAAAGTGCACAGGAAAAGCGCATACAAGTAGTTTACGCAGAGCGGGGGGATCAGATGAGGGTTGGAGATGCAGTATTGTTTCATGTTCTTAGCCCAGGTAAAGCGTTGCTTCATGGCAGCAGGGATGACACCAATAACAATTCCCTTGTGGTCATGTTAGAATATGAAGGAAGGAGAATTCTTTTTACGGGGGATATTGAAGAGGCTATGGAAGGGCTTATCCTGCAGCAATACCCGGTTACACCTATAGATGTACTAAAAATAGCTCATCATGGAAGCCGATTTTCTACTACTGAGGATTTTTTGGATCATTTTCTGCCGAAAATCGCTGTGATTCAAGTAGGGAAAAATAGTTTCGGTCATCCTCATCCACTGGTCATAGAAAGATTAAGAAATAGAAATATTGAGATTTACAGAAATGATTGGCAGGGAGCAATAAAGATGAAAATCAAAAAAGGCAGTATAGATATTAAAACCATGCTGGATTAAAATATAGCATTCATAAACTTTGAGAAAAAAATAGCGTACTTATGATAAAATAGTAGGGACAGGGATAGGAGGCGCAGAGATGAACTACAAGGATGTATTAGCGGATTTAAAAAATAAAAATCTATCCAACCTATATTTATTTTGGGGAACAGAGCATTATCTAATGGAAAATACCATTGCCCTTATTCGGGAACAGATGGTCAATCCCTCATTTCAGGATTTAAACTACCAAATACTGGATGGCCGGGAGCTTAGGATTGACGAGATTATCAATGCCTGTGAGACCGTACCCTTTATGGATGAAAAGAGGGTGGTGCTGGTAAGGGAATTGGAATGCTTTTCAACGAAGCGAAAGAATATTACTGAGGAGGAAGAAGAAAGGTTAATCGCCTATCTTTCAAACCTGCCTTCCAGTACGCTGTTAATGTTTTCTATGAGCGATGGTATTGATAAAAGAAAAAAAATCGTTAAAGAAATTGGAAAATCAGGACAGATCGTAGAGTTTGGACGATTAACGGGGAAGGATATTCACAAGTGGGTAACAAAGGTTTTTAACAAGTATAGGAAGAAAATTGGTGAAGCAGAAATCAATGAGCTATTGGAGCTCATTGGATATTCTGATAGAAATTCTGTAAAGACCCTTAAGGATCTGGAAAATGAAATTATCAAGCTGGTGAACTATGTAGGTGAAAGAAGTACCGTTACAAAACAGGATATTGAGTTGCTTGCCCCAAGGTCCTTAGAAAATGATATTTTCAGGCTGGTAGAATCCATAGGGGAAAAAAATGGAAACCAGGCGCTGCAGATTTTAAATGATATGCTGGTAGAGGGGGAACCGGAAATAAGGATTCTACATATGATCACCAGGCAGTTTCGACTTCTTTATCAGGTTAAGCTGATGGAAAACCAGGGTTATACTGCCACAGCCATCGCGCCAAAACTGGGTATTCAACAATTCGTCGTAAAGAAGTATCTGAAGCAGGCAGTTAATTTTGATCTGAAGGTTCTTCGGAAAGCATTAGAAAAATGCCTTCAGACCGATGAAAGCATAAAAAAAGGAACCATGAACCAGAGGTTAGCAGTAGAACTGTTAATCAGCCATTTTACTTGTGCGGTTTAATTAGGTCAAAAAAGCGGAAAAGCGTACCATGTACGCTTTTTATATTTATGGGGAATTTATGACGGTTGTTAATTAAAAATACTATACAGCTTGATTTGTGGCATTGTGAAGCATTTTTGCTAATCTTGCAACTTTTCTAGAAGCAGCATTTTTATGGAATGTTCCTTTTGCTGCAGCTTGGAAGATCTTTTTCTCTGCATAACGGAACTTATCATTTGCTTCTGCAAAATTACCAGCAGCGATTGCTTCCTCAAATCTTCTGATCGCAGTCTTTACGATAGATTTGATTTTTCTGTTTCTAACAGTTTTTACTTGAATTACTTTAATTCTTTTCTTTGCGGATTTAATATTTGCCAACCAATTCACCCCCTTATATCCTGTTCGACAAAAGATATTTTATCATGTCTCATATAAAAAAGCAAGGAAAAAAGTACTACTTCTTTTATTCCCTTTAATTTTCACATTTATACATCAACAAATGAAATACTTCTGAGTATGTTTTCCTATATTATATCAAAAAATAAAAGTAATATGGAGAAAAAAGGAGGATTTTTGATGTTAAAGATTCGTACGGATTTAGCTTTGGAGGCAAGAGAGTTATATCAAGAGAACAATCCTCAGGAGATTCCCGGTGTAGAAGTAGAGCAGAAGGAAGAGGATTTTGCTTTAGTAACACGGGTTAAGGTTTTAGATCAGCAGGGAAGTCGGATCATGGGGAAGGCGGAGGGCAGTTACATTACTATAGAAGCTTCTGGCTTAAAAAAAGCGGATGCTGACCTGAAAGATAGTATCAGTCAATTGCTGGCAAAAGAGTTGGTTCATCTGCTGCCTCAAAAAAAGGATTTAAAAACATTGATTGTTGGTCTCGGAAATTGGGATATAACACCGGATGCTTTGGGGCCCCAAGTAGTATCAAAGGTTCTGGTCACTCGCCAATATTTTGAAACCTATAATAAAACAGAAGATGCAACCATGACATCTGTCAGTGCTATTTCTCCTGGTGTAATGGGGACTACAGGGATAGAGACAGGAGAAATCATCCGGGGAATTGTAGAAAAAACTAAACCAGATTTAATCATTGCCATTGATGCCTTAGCATCAAGAAGGATGGAGAGGGTTCATACAACCATTCAGATATCTACTACGGGGATTAATCCGGGGTCAGGGGTAGGAAATAAGCGCAGAAGCTTAAATCAGGAGACCTTAGGTGTCCCTGTATTGGCGATCGGTGTACCTACAGTAGTTGATGCAGCAACTTTGGCCAATGACACCATTGGGTTAGTTGTTGAAAACCTGTCTAAGCAGGCTACCAAAGGATCAGATTTTTATAAAATGCTTCAGCGAATGTCTGATGAGGATAAATATGGCCTTATTCGTGAAGTGCTAGATCCTTATGGTGCCAATGTAATCGTGACAACAAAGGATATTGATATAATTATTAAAGATGTTTCCCAAATCATTGCCAACGGCATCAACATTGCATTACATCCAGGAATTGAGCTAAAGGATGTAAACCGATACCTTCAATAGTCCTTAAATCTTTTATCATAGTTAACATGTACCCCTCATATAATTTTATAGTATAGTTTTACGACAGCAAAAAGGAGAGAGGTGCATGTTTTGTTTAATATACGGGTAATTTCATTAAGAAAGTATTATAAATATATATCAGCTTTTATTACCTTGCTAATGTGTGTTTACGCACTAAAAATACTGGCATTGGATAATATAGATTTTACAGTACAGGCCAAAGGAATACAAATTCCATCTATGGTGGTACAAGCAGATACACAGGTAAATATTCAGGAGAATCTGTTTGTGCTGGTATTGAATAAAACGATTCCGGTAATGGAAGTGAATTATAAACAACACCAAGGCAACAGCTCCTACACAGAAGTGCTGAAAATAGCTATAAACCGCCTGTTAAATTTTGACTATCAGGATCCAAAAACACTGTTTCGGGCAGAGCTGTCTATATTGAGTGAATTGGATGATATGGCTCTCCATGTAAATGATCCGCATCAGAATGAAGATATGGATACACGGGAAATTCATTTCGTTGGAGGTGTTGAAAATAATATTGATAATGCTATGAAAAACGCATTGGTAGGTGGTGAGGCGGAACAAGGGCTGCCAGCCCTCTCGACAGATGTAACCAAAGAGACAAACGATGCTGCGCTCCCCTCAGTTGCGGGACAGCTTGCAGAGACTATTGAAGTAGTCAGTTCACCTGTACAGGTGCCTAATAAGGTTAAGCTTGATCTAAAAAAACCTGTTATCTTTATATACCATACCCACGGCACAGAATCCTATAGACCTGAGAGCGTTGGAAATTACCATTCTCTAAATAGAAAATATACGGTTGTTAACGTTGGAGAAAAGTTGAAGGATCACCTCACCAGCAAAGGTTATCAGGTAATTCATGACGAAACGATCCATGACCATCCATCCTTTCAGGGATCTTATGTTAGGTCTTTAGAAACCCTCAATCAGAATCTGAAAAAAAATGATTCTTTGAAAATCGTTTTTGATATTCACCGGGATGGAATCGACAGAATCGAGTCTCTTCCAAACTATAACGCACTAAAAGAGGATAGTGTAGTGACAATTAATGGAGAAAGAGTTGCTAAGTTCCTATTTGTCGTCGGAGGCCAAAATGAGAATTATGACAAATTGCTAAAGCTGGCAGAATATATTCGCATTCGAAGTGATGAGATGTATCCTGGATTGGCAAAGAAGACGATCGTAAAGGATTATGCCAAATTTAATCAGTATAAGTCCGACTTTAGCCTGTTGATAGAAGTGGGAAGTAATGCCAATCATATCGATGAAGCCATAAGAACAACAAAATACTTAGCTGAGATCATGGACAGTGTCATCAAAGATATAAAAGAATAGAATCTGTAGGTTATGATGGGACTTTCCTGATACTGTATAAAGCGTTTTTAAGTTGTCAAAAATACCTGTAGGTGATGCCGATGGGTAGAGTGGAAAGGAAAGAACAAGAAAAAAAAGAAAGAAAGCACCCTGTATATCGATATTTTATGATCATCTGTATACTTATTATTATCTTTTATGGAATTATGATTGTAGATGAGGCTGTTCGGTCAATGCTAATGACGGAAGAACCTAGGGCTTTTGGCTATACAAAAATTAACGCCGACGTACATCAAATCTATTTTTGCGGTCAGAAGGTTTTGATTGATGAAAGGAAAGTCCGTACGCAATATAGTCAGTGGAGGAATGATGTACAGGTTTTATGGCAGCAATTCAAAGAACTAACAGAGCAATTTGTGATGAATAATCTATAGGAGCCGAGCGATTCGCTCGGCTTGTTCCAATTATGCCATAGACGCTATATACTAAAAAAGCGAATTATGATATAATGTTTTAGATTACGACAGAGAAGGATATGAGGAGGATGTAGTAGATGACCAGTAATCGACAAAAAAAGATACGGAATTTTTGTATCATTGCTCATATTGATCACGGAAAATCTACCCTTGCTGATAGATTGATTGAAAAAACCGGCCTATTAACGTCAAGAGAGATGAAAGATCAGATACTGGACAGCATGGATTTAGAGCGGGAAAGAGGGATTACCATAAAGCTCCAGACAACGCGTTTGGTTTATAAAGCAAAGGATGGAGAAGAATATATCCTTAATCTGATTGATACACCGGGACATGTAGACTTTACCTATGAAGTATCCAGAAGCTTAGCAGCCTGTGAAGGTGCCATTCTGGTTGTAGATGCAGCCCAGGGGGTAGAAGCGCAGACTTTGGCCAATGTATATCTGGCCATTGATCAAAATCTGGAGGTAGTTCCTGTCATTAATAAAATAGACCTTCCCAGTGCGAGACCAGATGAAATAAAGGCAGAAATCGAAGACATCATCGGCATTGATGCCAGTGATGCGCCATTGATATCAGCAAAGGAAGGCTTGAACATTGAGGATGTACTGGAAGCGGTTGTAAAGCATGTACCGCCCCCCAGTGGAGATGAAGAGACTTCTCTAAAAGCACTGATCTTTGATTCCTATTATGACAGCTACAGAGGGGTTGTAGCTTACGTTCGCGTAAAGGAAGGAACCATTAAGCCCGGAGATAAGATCTTAATGATGGCTACGGGGAAGAAGTTTGAAGTCAACGAAGTAGGCATATTTATTCCGAATCCAATGCAGATAAGTGAGTTAAAGGCTGGTGATGTAGGCTATGTCACAGCGAGTATAAAAAATGTAAAGGACACACGGGTGGGTGATACGATTACCAGTGCCGCTAATCCCGCTGCTGCTCCGCTGCCTGGGTATAAGAAGGTTGTACCTATGGTATATTGTGGGGTCTATCCGGCAGAGGGTGAGAAGTATGAAAACGTACGGGATGCACTGGAGAAGCTTCAAGTAAATGATGCGGCTTTAGAATTTGAACCGGAAACCTCCGTAGCTTTAGGTTTTGGTTTCCGATGTGGTTTCTTAGGACTTCTTCATATGGAAATCATTCAGGAAAGATTAGAAAGAGAGTTCAATTTGGACTTAATTACTACTTCTCCTAGCGTTATTTACAAGGTTGTAAAAACCGATGGAGAGGTTCAGATGATTCAAAATCCGACGAATCTTCCTCCTGCCACAGAGATTGCCTATATGGAGGAGCCTATTGTGAATGCCAATATTATGCTTCCAAATGAGTACGTGGGAAGTGTAATGGAGCTGTGTCAGGAAAGGCGGGGAACCATGAAACATATGGAATATCTTGATGCAAAGCGAGTAGTACTGCATTATGATCTTCCATTAAATGAAGTGATTTATGACTTCTTTGATGCCCTAAAATCCAGGACAAGAGGCTATGGCTCTTTAGATTATGAGTTTAAGGAATATCAGCGGTCTAAGCTGGTAAAGATGGACATTCTCCTGAATAAAGAACTTATTGACGCTTTTTCTATGATCGTCCATGAAAGCAAGGCAGAATCCAGAGGCCGTGCAATCTGTGAGAAGTTGAGAGAAGTAATCCCAAGGCATATGTTTGCAATACCCATACAGGCGGCTATTGGATCAAAGGTTATTGCACGAGAAAATATCAGTGCACTGCGTAAGGATGTACTGGCAAAATGCTACGGCGGTGATATTACCCGAAAGAAAAAGCTTTTAGAGAAACAGAAGGAAGGCAAGAAGAGAATGAGACAGTTAGGCTCCGTAGAAGTTCCTCAGGAGGCCTTCATGGCAGTATTAAAATATGACGACAAATAGTCACCGAAGGGTGGCTATTTTCATAGAGGTGAAAAAGGTGAAAGAGATTGGCATGTATATTCATATTCCCTTTTGTAAGCAAAAATGTGCTTACTGTGATTTTCCATCCTTTGAAGGAAGAGAAGCTGAACTAGATGACTATGTTGCTGCCCTGCTGGTGGAGCTAAAGGAGTGGTACATACCTCTGAAGGACTATCAAATTAAGTCAGTTTTTCTAGGTGGAGGAACGCCTTCCTTGCTAAGTATTTCTCAGCTGAATGCTATCCTTGAAGGAATCTACCGGTGGTTTAGTCTGAAGTCCGCAGCAGAAATCAGTATTGAAGCCAACCCGGGAACCCTGGATAGGGTAAAGCTAGAATATTATCATCATCATGGCATCAATCGTCTAAGTATAGGACTGCAAGCGTGGCAGAATCAACTGTTGAAAGTCTTGGGCAGAATACACACACAGCAGGAATTTATAGATAACTATTATGCTGCAAGGGCGGCCGGATTTAAAAACATTAGCGTAGACTTAATGTTTGGACTCCCTGACCAGACTTTTGAGGATTGGAAAGAAACACTACATCAGGTACTTCAATTAAAACCTGATCATGTCTCCGCATACAGCTTAAAAATCGAAGAGGGGACCCCTTTTGACCGGCTGTATGGACAAGGGAAGCTAATACTGCCGGAAGAAGATCTTGAGCGAGATATGTATCATTATGCCTTGGATTTATTAGAACAGCATAAATACCGGCACTATGAAATTTCTAATTTTGCTTTAGCGGATAAGGAATCGACTCATAACAAGATTTATTGGAACAATGAAGAGTATATTGGCCTTGGTGTAGGAGCTCATTCTTTTTTGAATAAGGTTCGGTTTTCAAACGTAGTCGACATTCGTCAGTATAATGAGCGCTTGCAGCGGCAAAAGTCTCCTGTGGTTGAGCGGCATCAGATTTCTGTTGAGGAAGAAATTTCTGAAACGATATTTTTAGGTTTGCGCATGATGGAAGGAATCGATCGGAACCAATTTTTAAGACGTTTTCAAGTAGATCCTATGGTCAAATATAAAAATCAGATCTTAGAATTTACGGGGCAAGGCCTACTGGTTATAAATGGAGATAGACTGTGTCTTACAAAGAAAGGAATCGATGTATCCAATAGAGTATTCGCTTCCTTTTTACCGGAGTAGAAAATTTTTAAAATCATATTGACAAAATATTTCATTAGTGATAATTTAAAAACATAATAGATTAGCACTCAACGCCATAGAGTGCTAACAAATAGGAGTGGGATTATGGATCTGGCAGACAGAAAAATGAAGATTCTACAGGCCATAATAAGGGATTTTATTACAACCGCCGAGCCTGTAGGATCAAGAACGATAGCAAAAAAATATGACCTAGGCATTAGTTCAGCAACCATTCGTAATGAAATGGCTGATTTGGAGGAGTTGGGTTATCTGCAGCAGCCCCATACTTCTGCAGGAAGAGTCCCGTCAGATAAAGCCTACCGATTGTATGTAGACCGTATCATGATGATGAAGAAGATTGCCCAAATAGAGAAAAATATTATTCAAAAAAGCCTGGCAGAGAAAATCGGAGAACTAGAACAGTTGATTTCTAGTACAGCAAAGATTCTTTCTCAGGTCACAAAGCTTACTTCTGTAGTAATTTCTCCGCAATATCGACATAATAGATTAAAGCATATACAACTCATTCCTATAGACAATCGAAGCATATTGCTAGTGATTGTATTGGATTCTGGGATTGTGAAAAATGCAGTTCTAAGAGTTGCAGAGGAGATGAGTGTGGAGCACCTGGATAAGGTTTCTAAAATGCTGAATCATAGGCTTCAGGGATTGACGGTGGCTGATATCTCAAATAAGCTGATTCAGAGTGTTAAGGATGAAATGCAGATGTTTAGTTCTGTTATATCCGTGATCATGCCTACGGTGATGTCTACCTTAGAGGAAATAGAAGATGTTCACTTATATTTAGATGGTTTAATCAATATGCTAAACCTACCGGAATACAATGATATTCATAAAGCAAGAGAGTTCATCAGTATGCTTGATCAAAAAGATTTGTTAAAGGATCTGCTGATTAATGCACAGGATGATGTAAGCATTACCATTGGGAAAGAAAACAAGCATGAAAATCTTCAGGAATGCAGTATTATTACCGCAACCTACAAATTAAACGGTAGGACTGTTGGGAAAATTGGGGTAATTGGACCCACCAGAATGGATTATGATAATATTGTTTCCGTAGTTGATTTTATGAAAAACAATTTGACCCAGCTTCTGACAGATCATCAAGGAGAGTAATGATTATAGTGCAAAATACAAACAACGTATTTTGCACTATATATATGTCTTTTAGGAATACCTTAAGCATCAGGAAAGGAGAAGAATATTGAATCACATACAGGCTGAAGAAGAAAAAACAATGGAAAAGTATTCGGCACTTGAAAACAATATTCAGGCAATCAAAGCCCTCGTGTCTGCTGTAGAAGGAACCCTGGGTCCCAAGGGAATGGACTGTATGATTGTCAATGAGCAGGGGGATTTTATTATTACAAATGATGGGGTTACGATTCTAACGGAAATGGATGTAAGCCATCCTGCAGCGATTATGCTGATTAACGGTGGGTTTGCCCAGCAAAAAGAAATCGGAGACGGCACGACTACGATGACTATTTTAGCTGGACAATTGCTTGAATCCGCTCTTCATTATATCCAGAAAGGGGTATCCGTCCACCAGATTATTCAGGGGATAAGAACAGGTATCCAAAAATCAGTTCAACATATTCAACAGGCTAAAGTTTCGATTAAAGAGGAAAACTGGGAACTGCTAAGATCCATTGTTAGGATTGCAGGGAGGAATGATGAGACCCTCATCGATTTACTCTATGATGCAGCTGCATACATAGGAAAAGAAAGACTGTTGGCAAAGGATTTTCGGTTTGCAGACATTATTGAAGGAATTGAAGGAATGGAAAATGAATTGGTCAAGGGAGTTGTCATCCATAGGGCTCCAGTAGGGGAGATAGAGGATGTTTGTATTCATGATGGAAAAATACTAATCCTTGACGATGAACTGCGGCCTGAAGTTTTGGCTGATGAACTGATGGGAACTGAGAGTGGATTTAATCAATATATAGAGAATCGGAAGGTGTTTGAGGACGGAATCCAGCGGATTATTGATAAAGAGGTAAATGTTTTATTCACAGCGGGCAGCATAGATCCCTATGGTGAGCAGCGTTTAGCCGATGCAGGTGTTGTTGTTATGTCCAATATATTGAGAGAGCAGCTGAACCGATTGGCCCGATGCACTGGTGCGAAGCTGGTAAAAAAAAGTGTACTGCATAAAAAACACCAGGAGTTGGAGATATATTGCGGCAAAGCTGGGCAAATTATATATGATGCAAAGCTTGACGGTCTAAAGGTGACGAATGGATCAGGTATATTAACGGCTACGCTTTTGGTAAGTGCAGCTACAGGCATTGTTACAAGAGAAAAAGAACGGATAGCCCGTGATGCAGCTGCTGCACTGCAGGCAGCAGTAAAGGAAGGTATCGTTGCAGGCGGCGGTGCTGTGGAATTATCCTGTGCCCTTATGCTGGAGGATCTGAAGTATCATACCGACAGCATGGAGAAGTACGGTATAGATTGCGTGATCGATGCACTAAAAAAACCTATTTACAATATTATTAAGAATGCAGGCTTTAATCCTCTAGAAAAACTGGAACAAACATCTGCGGCTATGAAAAACACAAATTGTCAGAGTCTAGGGGTTTGCTGTGATACGGGATCCATAAGGGATTTACTGCAAGCCCAAGTCATAGATCCTGCAGTCGTTAAGATATATGCCTTAAAAACAGCAGGAGAAATTGCCGAGGCAATTTTAAAGATACATCTAATACTAAAGGGAAGATCATACCAATAAAATATGAATTAGGGCAGGTGAAGAAGATGGAACAAAACTATTCAGAAAAAAATGAGAAGGACTTTACAAAGGATGAAACAGCTGAGAGTGATCTTGAGGCCACAAGAGAAGAACTAAAAGAACAGCAGCAAGCGTATCAGGATGAGGAGTTGAGGGACTTATTGGAGAAAAAAAACGAAGAGATTGAGGAAATCAATAATAAATATTTACGTATTTCTGCAGATTTTCAAAACTACAAAAGAAGAGTTGAAAAAGAAAAAAGTGATATATACAGCTTTGCCAACGAGAAGTTAATCCTAGAACTGCTTCCGGCAGTGGACAATTTGGAGAGGGCTGTAGGTGTCATCGCAGAAGAAGGAAATAAAGATGCAGCGTTGACGAAGGGGATAGAAATGATTCTCCAGCAGTTATTGGATACAATGAAGAATAATGGTCTGGAGGAGATAAAAGCCTTAGGTCAGGATTTTGACCCTAATCTGCATCATGCAGTGATGCAGGAAGCTAGTGATACAGAAGAAGGAAATAAGGTATTAGAGGTTTATCAAAAAGGATATACCTTAAATGGAAAAGTGATCCGTCCAAGCATGGTTAAGGTATCTCATTAAATATTATAGTGTATATAAAGGAGGAAAAGTTTACTATGGGTAAAGTTATCGGTATTGACTTAGGAACAACCAATTCATGTGTTTCAGTTTTAGAAGGTGGAGAACCAGTAGTTATTCCAAATGCAGAAGGTAATAGAACTACGCCTTCTATCGTAGCATTTACAAAAAATGGAGAAAGATTAGTAGGAGAGACTGCCAAGCGACAAGCGATTACAAATCCAGATAGAACGATCATATCCATCAAGCGATATATGGGAACAGATCACAAGGTTTCAATTGATGGTAAAGATTATACCCCTCAGGATATTTCTGCAATGATTCTTATGAAGTTAAAGGCTGATGCAGAGGCTTACCTGGGAGAAAAGGTTACAGAGGCAGTCATTACTGTGCCTGCGTATTTTACAGACAGCCAAAGG
Source organism: Geosporobacter subterraneus DSM 17957 (assembly GCF_900142145.1). GTDB lineage: Bacteria > Bacillota > Clostridia > Peptostreptococcales > Thermotaleaceae > Geosporobacter > Geosporobacter subterraneus. Next base: position 18,119 of record NZ_FQZV01000026.1, read on the forward strand.
CAAGCAACAAAGGATGCCGGAAAAATTGCTGGGTTAGAAGTAAAAAGAATCATCAATGAGCCTACGGCGGCTTCTTTGGCCTATGGCTTGGATAAAGATACAGAGCACCACAAAATTATGGTATTTGACTTAGGAGGAGGTACCTTCGACGTATCCATTCTAGAATTGGGGGATGGAGTATTCGAAGTACTTGCAACAAACGGAAATAACCATCTTGGAGGAGATGACTTTGATCAAGTGGTTATGGACTATTTGGCAGAGGCCTTTAAAAAAGAAAATGGGGTAGATCTAAGACAGGATAAAATGTCACTGCAGCGATTAAAGGAAGCAGCTGAGAAAGCAAAGAAAGAGCTCTCCAGTATGCAGACGACCAACATCAATCTGCCTTTTATTACGGCAACAGCTAACGGACCACTGCACTTAAACATGGATCTTACAAGAGCAAAATTTGACCAGTTAACAGCTCATTTAGTGGAAGCAACAATGGGGCCCTCTAGAAAAGCATTGGAGGATGCAAAGCTAACAGCTGCAGACATTCATAAGGTGATCCTGGTAGGGGGTTCTACAAGAATTCCTGCTGTGCAAGAGGCTGTAAAAAAATTGACAGGTAAAGATCCCCATAAGGGAGTAAACCCAGATGAGTGTGTTGCTATCGGGGCAGCGATCCAAGCAGGCGTATTAACTGGGGAAGTAAAAGACATCCTGTTGTTGGATGTAACACCCCTTTCATTGGGAATAGAAACCTTAGGTGGTGTGTTTACAAAGCTGATCGAGAGAAACACAACCATTCCTACAAGAAAGAGCCAAGTGTTTTCAACAGCTGCTGACAATCAAACAGCGGTTGATATTCATGTGCTGCAGGGTGAAAGACAGATGGCAGCCGACAATATTACATTAGGAAGGTTCCAGTTGGGAGGAATTCTGCCTGCACCAAGAGGAATTCCTCAAATCGAAGTAACCTTTGATATTGATGCAAACGGCATTGTACATGTTAGTGCAAAGGATAAAGGTACAGGCAAAGAGCAAAGCATCGCCATTACTGCATCTACAAACCTTTCAGATGATGAGATCCAGCGAAAGGTTAAAGAAGCAGAACAGTTTGCAGAAGAAGACAAAAAGAAGAAGGAAGCTATAGAGACTAGAAACAAGGCAGATTCCATGGTTTATGAAACGGAAAAAGCACTAAAAGAAGTAGGAGACAAGGTTAGCCCAGAGGATAAAGCTAAGGTGGAATCAGCATTAGAGGCGTTAAAGAAAACCCTTGAAGGTAACGATACAGAGCAGATGAAAAAAGCAACTGAGGATTTGACAAACGCCTTCCATGTATTGTCTCAAAAAATGTATGAGCAGGCAGCACAGCAAGAGGCACCCCATGGCCAGGAACCTCAGGGAGCAGGCAATGCAAACAAGGACAATGTGGTTGATGCCGATTATGAAGTAGTAGACGAAGATAAATAAACTATAGGCACCCCTTTGGGTGCCTTGTAATTGTGAAGAATGGTTGCATATTATCCAAGGATTTCTTATAATAGATAAGGTATGCAACTTTACGCGAATCTTGACTGGAAAGGCGGTGAAAAGAATGGCAAAAAGAGACTACTATGAGGTCTTGGGCCTGGAAAAAGGTGCAAATGAACAGGCTGTTAAAAAGGCCTATAGAAAGCTGGCGATGCAATATCACCCAGATAAGAATCCAGGCAATAAAGAAGCGGAAGAGAAATTTAAAGAAATTAATGAAGCCTATGAAGTATTGAGTGATGCCAATAAAAGATCAAGGTATGACCAATTTGGGCATGCGGGAGTAGGCGGCAATGGTGATGGCGGTTTTGAGGGCTTCTCAGGATACGGTGGATTTGACGATATTTTCGGGGATATTTTTGATATGTTCGGTGGTGGAGGTTTTTCAGGTGGTCGTAGGAGAAATGGACCTCAGAAGGGTGCTGATTTAAAATATGAATTGGGCATTACCTTTGAGGAGGCTGCTTTTGGGGTAGAAAAGGACATTAATGTATCTCGGCATGAGAGTTGTGGTACTTGCGGGGGTACAGGTGCTAAGCCGGGCACTTCCAAAAAGACCTGTTCAAAATGTAATGGGTCCGGTGAAGTTCGTTATGCCCAAAGAACACCCTTGGGACAGTTTGTCAATGTAAAAACCTGTGATGTCTGTCATGGAGAGGGGAGTATTATCGAAACCCCCTGTAAGGATTGTAGCGGTACAGGAAAGGTAATGAAGGACAAGAAAATTCACATAAAAATACCTGCAGGAGTGGATACGGGTTCAGTTATACCACTGAGGGGTCAAGGTGAACCAGGTATCAAGGGTGGCCCAACGGGAGACCTCTATATTGTACTGCGGGTGAAACCTCACGAAATCTTTCAAAGAGATGGTAATGATGTAATCTGTGAGATGCCGATTACTTTTGTTCAGGCAGCCTTAGGAGATGAATTAGTTGTACCTACATTAGATGGGAAGATTAAATACAAAATACCGGAAGGAACACAAAGCGGTACGATTTTTAGGATGAAAGGAAAGGGTATCCCAAGTTTGCGAGGTTATGGCAGAGGAGATCACTATGTTAAAGTAATCGTGGAGATACCGAAAAAGCTAAATGATAAGCAGAAAGAGCTGTTAAAGCGATTCGCCGATGAAATGGGCGAGGATGTACACGAGCAAAGAAAAACATTTTTTGATAAGGTAAAGGATGTTTTCGGCATATAGTTTAAAAGCACCCAGTTATAACTGGGTGCTTACTAGTAGTGAGAGATTGCGAATATACTGGTAAATTTTATTAGGTTAGGGTATAATATATGGGATAAAAAGGTCAAAGCTACGGAGGGTATGGTAATGAAATGGATTGAGGTAAAAATTAAGACAACCACGGAGGCAGTCGAAGCTGTGTCAAACATTCTATATGATGTTGGCGTGGGCGGCGTTGTCATTGAGGACCCTAGTGATCCTATCTTTAAAGAAAAGGATGCAGGGGACTGGGACTATGTAGACGAGTCACTGCTGCAAAATGTATTGGAGGGTGCAATTGTTAAAGGGTATCTTCCTGAAAGTGAAGATCTTATTGACAAAATTGAATGGATAAGGCAAAGTGTGGAAATGATTCCCCAATATAATCTGGATAAAGGCCTTGGAGAGGTGACAACTACTGAAGTCTATGAAGAAGACTGGGCAAATGCATGGAAAAAATATTATAAACCAAAGAAGATTGGCAGTAAGATTGTCATTAAACCTACCTGGGAGCCTTACACACCTCAAGCAGAAGAGATTATCGTAGAACTTGATCCTGGCATGGCCTTTGGAACCGGAACTCATGAGACCACAATGATGTGTGTTCAAAATCTAGAAAAATATGTGACTCCTGAGAGTCTTGTCTTTGATATCGGCTGTGGCAGCGGCATACTGTCCATTACTGCCGCAAAGCTGGGAGCTAAAAAAATTGTAGGCATCGATTTGGACGAGGTTGCAGTAAAGGTATCAAGAAAAAATGTTGAAGACAATCATGTAACAGAACAAGTAGAGATTCGACATGGAAATCTGCTGGATACCTTACATGAGAGAGCCGATGTCATCGTAGCCAATATCATTGCGGACGTAATCATTATCCTGGCCGATGAACTCCGACAATTCCTAAAGGAGGAAAGCATATTTATTGCTTCAGGAATCATATTGGATAAGATTGAGGAAGTTACGGCGGCATTAAGAAAAAACAGATTTGAAATTGTACAGATTGAAACAATGGGAGAATGGGCTGCAATTGTGTCAAAACCAGAAGGTGATCAGAAGGATGAATAGATTTTTCGCAGACAGAAAAAATATCATAGAAGATCAACAGCGGATTTTTATAGATGATCCCGAGGACGTCAAACATATAGGGAAGGTTCTTAGACTTGCGGAAAAAGATATTATTGAGATCTGTGATGGAGAAAATGGGATCTACATAGGAGAGATTTCAACTATCTCTAAAGGGAAAGTAGAAGTGAAAATACAGGAAAAGAAGATTTCTGATACAGAACCCCCTATAGAAGTGACGCTTTTTCAGGGGATTCCAAAGGGTGCTAAAATGGAGATGATCATACAGAAATGTACAGAATTAGGCATTCACAGCATCATTCCATTGAATACAAGCCGTACGGTAGTTCAGTTAAAAGATAGAAAAGATGAAATAAAAAAAATAGAACGATGGCAAAAAATAGCCCAAGAGGCCGCAAAGCAGTCTAAAAGAGGCGTCATACCGAATGTTGGACAGCCTATAGAATTTTCAGATTTGGAAGAGACATTGGCTGCATTTGATTTTGCCATTATTCCCTATGAAAAAGAAACCAGGATTGGGTTAAAGTCTTTATTAAAAAACAAAATAGGACAAAGAAAAATCGCAGTAATTATTGGTCCGGAAGGCGGTTTTGAAGAGGCGGAGATCGAAAAAGCCAAAGAATTTGGAAGCGTGCCCATAACCCTTGGAAAAAGAATCCTCCGGACAGAGACTGCCGGATTCGTGGTGTTAAGTACCCTCATGTATGAACTAGGGGATTTAGGAGGTATATAGGTGAAAAAAGTAGCATTTTATACTCTCGGGTGCAAAGTAAACCAATATGAGACGGAAGCTATGGGGGAATTGTTTGAAAAGGCTGGTTATCAGGTGGTAGACAATGAGACAGGTGCCGATGTCTATGTGATCAATACCTGTACGGTGACTAGTTTGGGAGATAGAAAATCACGACAGCTTATTCGTAGAGCAAAAAAAGAGAATCCCAATGCAATTATCGCTGTAGTTGGGTGTTATTCCCAGACTGCACCTGAGGAAGTTTCAAACATTGAGGGTGTAAATATTATATTAGGTACCAATGATCGAAACATGATTGTAGAATATGTTGAGAAATTTCGGGATGCCAATGAAAGAATCTATGCAGTAAAAGATATTATGCAGATTCGAGAATTTGAAGAAATGACGATTGGTGAAATTAAGGGCAAGACCCGGGCATTTTTAAAGATACAGGAAGGCTGTAACCAGTATTGCACCTATTGCATCATACCCTACGCCAGAGGGCCTATCCGAAGCAGAAAACCTGAGGATATTGTTAAGGAGGTTCACAGATTAGCAGAGAATGGTTTTAAGGAAGTAGTATTAACGGGTATCCATGTAGCTTCCTATGGAAAGGATTTGGACGAGGGATCTCTGCTGGAGGTGCTCAAGGCCATTCACCCTATTGAAGGTATTGAACGGATACGGTTAAGCTCCCTGGAACCTACTTTAATCAGTGAAGATTTTGTGATAGAAATTTCAAAGCTTCGCAAAATGTGTCCACATTTTCATCTTTCACTGCAAAGCGGCTGTGATGAGACGTTAAAGCGTATGAACCGAAAATATACAACCGCAGAGTATAGAGAAAAAGTAGCACTTCTTAGGAAACACCTTCCCGATGTCTCCATAACCACTGATGTTATGGTTGGTTTTCCTGGGGAGACAGGGGAAGAATTTGAAAAAACCTATGAATTTGTAAAAGAAATCTCTTTTAGTCAAATTCATGTGTTTAAATATTCTCCAAGGAAGGGAACTCCAGCTGCAAAATATAAACAGCAGGTTAGGGCAGAAGTAAAAAATCAGAGAAGTGAGAAGCTGATAGCATTAGCTTCTGAGGATGCTCGGAAATATAATGAAAGATTCATAAATACACGGCGACAGGTACTTTTTGAGGTAGCAAGTCATGAATATGAGGAATATTATGAAGGGCTGACAGAGAATTATATCCGTGTATTTTGTAAATTTGAAGAAAGTCCCGAAGGCAAGATAAAGTCAGTTTTACTCACAGAGGTAATGGGAGATGGCTTAAGAGGTTCCTTTGTTGGCGAAAAAGAGAGCTTATAGATAAGAAAAGCAGGATTTTTTCTATTTCTGTTGAATATGTATTTGAACCTATGAGAAAGCTTATTGAAGGAGGTGAACCGCGTGTCTGACTGTATTTTTTGTAAAATTAATTCCAAGGAGATTCCAGCAAAGATTGTGTATGAGGATGAGAGGGTGTTGGCTTTCTATGATATAAGTCCTGCTGCTCCGGTCCATATACTCATCATTCCCAAGGAACATATTGCTTCTATTGATGATGTAGGAGAAGCTCACCGGGATCTTTTGGGACACATTCACCTGATTATAAAGAGAATTGCAGAGGACTTGAATATCAATAGGGATGGGTATCGAATTGTAAATAACTGCGGCGATGCCGGGGGACAGACAGTTCATCACTTACATTTTCACTTATTGGGTGGACGTCAAATGAAATGGCCTCCAGGTTAAAAAAAAGTTGCAGAAATAACAAATTTAATGTATAATGACATAGTATTATACACATTTTCGATCTCTATAGTTGTGTATTTTGCTATAGATACAGCACAAGATTGCTAGCGGAGGGAGGGAGAATTATATGTCACAAATTAAAGTTGGGGAAAATGAAACTCTTGAGAGTGCTCTTCGTAGATTTAAGCGTTCATGTGCCAAAGCTGGTGTTTTATCAGAGGTTAGAAAAAGAGAGCATTATGAGAAGCCAAGTGTAAGACGTAAGAAAAAAGCAGAGGCGGCGAGAAGAAAAAACGCTAAGAAATTTCTAAAAGAGGTGAAATCATGTCCCTCAAAGATAAGTTAATGGAAGATCTAAAAATAGCCATGAAAGAGAAAGACCAACTGAAAAAGTCTGTTATCACATTGGTGAGAGCTTCGATTAAACAGTATGAAGTTGATCATAGAGTAGAACTTGATGATGATGCTGTTTTGGAAATTATGTCCAAGCAGGTGAAGCAGAAAAAGGACGCTATTGAAGAGTTTTCTAAAGGTGGAAGAGAAGACCTGGTCAATGAAGCAAAAGCAGAAATTGAAGTTTTGCTGACCTACTTACCAAAGCAGCTAACAGAAGAAGAAATCTCGGAGATTGTTATTCAGGTACTCAATGAGACCGGTGCAACCACTACCAAGGATATGGGAAAGGTTATGGCTGCTCTCATGCCTAAGGTAAAGGGGCGTGCTGATGGAAAACTGGTAAATCAAGTGGTTAAAAAACATTTACAATAAAAAAAAAAGACCGAAGGGTCTTTTTTTTATTGTAAATGTTTTGCTGCCTGTACAAGAATGCTTTTCGATTTGTAAAAATTATCAACTAAACAAAGGGGGAGGGAATATGGTATAATATAGTCAGAATATTTCAAAAAGGGGGATCTCGATGAAAAAAATTGCTGCAGTTCTGATATTGGCATTGTTGTTTCTGCTAGGATTCTCCTTTTCGGCTACTGTATTTTCTGAAGAGGAAATAGAGATGAGAGTTATTCAGGGCGACGGTGATCATTCTTTAATTAAAATATACACACCTACGAATATTGAGAGCATTTATTTGGAAATCTATCATATGGAGAGTAGATTTTTAGCGGGGATTCATCTAAACTATCATACAGTTGAAAAATCGGATGAGAGTACAAAAAATGTATTTTTGCTGAATACAGGGGTACTAAGTGGCAAAAAACAAATTCATTTTAAACTATTTCCCGGGACACAGAGGGAAGAAATTTTCCGGTTAAGGGATTTAGAAGTGATTGAAGCTGCTGCTGAAGCAGCAATGATACTACAGGAAAGCAAGGGTACGCAAGTGGAGGAGATGAATCGACTCAAGGTAATGAGCTTTAATATTCATCATGGTAGAAGCAGGTTTGGAGCATATAATATCAATGATGTCATAAAAACCATAAGAGACCATGAAATAGATATCGTGGGTCTTCAGGAAGTCGATAGAAATGTGTATCGTTCCCGATTTGAGGATCAGATAAAAAAGCTGTCAGTAGAACTGGATATGTATTATGTTTATGGGCCCAACATCAGAATTCTTGGAGCAGAGTACGGCAATGCAATTCTCAGCAAATATCCGATCGAGGATTTTGAGAATGTTACTTTACCGGGAAACAGAAGAGAAAAAAGGGGATTGCTGATGAGTAAGATCCGTGTAAACGGAGAAGAAATCAGATTTTTAGTTACCCATTTGGGCCTAAATCGAGAAGAAAGAAAAAAGCAAATGCACGCTATTGATCAGTTTGTACGGTTCTTAGGAAAGCGGGTGGTTTTAGTAGGGGATTTTAATACTACTGACAGCAGCATTGATTTCTATGATTTTAAGAAGTATTTAATAGATGCTGCAGAAGTTTTTGAAAATCAGCATCAGCATACTTATGATGGTATTGTCTTTAAATCCAGGATTGATTATATTCTTACGACACAAGACTTTAAAACCATGCACTACGAGGTACTGGATACAGATATATCCGATCATTTTCCTGTGATTGCCCATATAGAGCTAAGTGAATAGGATAAAGGAATGGTCAAATCAGTCTATCTAATAGGATAGACTGATTATTTTTTTGAAAATTTTTTAGTAAAATAAGAAAGTGTTTTAAATAACTGGAGAAAGTGTATTATACTAATATATAGAGGAGGTGAATCATTTGCTAAGACAAAAGGGAAAAATACTGCTGCTTCTTCTAGTATTATTGACGATACTGCCCTATGGACAAGGGAAGGCTGCAGAAGGTGCTACTGTATATGTTATACCGGTTAAAGGAGAGATCGGTCCTGCCACTACCCAGTTTATAAAGAGCAGTATCGCAAGAGCAGAAGCTGATCCAAACTCTGTAGCCATCCTATTTGAAATTGATACATTAGGCGGAAGGGTGGATCAAGCTACTAAGATTAGAGATTTAATCTTTACAACACCCTTGCAGACTATTGCCCTTGTAAATAACAAGGCTGAATCTGCCGGTGTTTTAATTACAATTTCTGCCGAAAATATAGTCATGGCACCAGGGGCGACCATCGGATCTGCAGAAACGATTCCCTACAATGAGAAAAATATATCTTATTGGCGGGGAGAATTGAGGACAACAGCCGAACGCAGGGGAAGAGACGCCAGGCTGGTGGAATCGATGGCAGACAGGAGGATTGCTATTCCTGATCCAAATGATCCTGACAAATTCATTGTACAAGAAGGGGAACTGCTGAACTTAACGACGAAGGAAGCAGAAAATCTTGGATTTACAGATTTTACATCAAATGATTATGATGAGATATTATCTTTTTTTCAAATTGACTACGATGAAATCATCCCCGTACAACAGGATTATAAGATAAGGGTTGCCCAGGCAGTAACAAGCTCAGTGGTCTTACCGATCATTCTAAGCGTAGCCTTTATTGGATTGGTAATAGAAGTGCTGACGCCAGGTTTTGGTTTTGGAGGAACCGTGAGTCTCATTGGCTTCGTCATATTTTTTGGAGGAAGCGTATTGGCGGGTAACGCGGGATTAGCAGTCATTGCATTATTTGTTACAGGAATTGTCTTATTGCTCATCGAAGCGATGATTCCCGGTTTTGGTGCTCCGGGAATTGGCGGTGTGGTTTGCATTATCTTAAGCATTATTTTAGCATCGGATTCTATTGCCCTAGGATTGACCTCACTTTTTATTGCCTTCGTCATGACGGTGATTGTTGCAATACTGCTATTAAAGTATGCTCCGCGGAACAAATATTTCGATAGGATCATATTAGGAACCGAGCTTAATAAGGATGGGGGCTTCTCTTCTAATATTACCAGAGAAGATCTGCTAGGGGCTGAAGGCGTTGCAGCAACCCTGTTAAGGCCTTCTGGAACAGTAGAGATTAATGGGATCAAATATGATGTGACTGCAGATGGTGCGTTTATTGAGCAGGGAGCAAAAGTAAAAGTTATCAAGGTCGAGGGAAGAAGGATCGTTGTAAACAAAATTGATTAGGAGGGTATAGGCATGGAGATTGTAGTATTAGGTATTATGATGATTGTTGTTTTGGTTGTATTGGGAATACTTTTTAGCTTTGTACCAGTTGGTTTGTGGATTACAGCATATTTTTCAGGTGTAAAAATTGGAATCTTTACCTTAATTGGAATGAGATTTAGAAGAGTTGCACCTTCAAGAATCGTTAACCCTTTGATAAAAGCAACAAAAGCGGGTTTGAATCTTAATATTGATAAATTAGAAGCTCATTACCTGGCTGGTGGTAATGTAAATAGTGTTGTGGATGCTCTTATCGCTGCACAAAGAGCTGAAATAGCCCTCGAATTTGAGAGGGCTGCTGCGATTGACTTAGCTGGACGTGAGGTATTAAGTGCTGTTCAAGTAAGTGTAAATCCAAAGGTAATTGAAACGCCGAAGATTTCAGCAGTAGCTAAAGATGGTATAGAAGTTGTAGCAAGAGCAAGAGTAACTGTAAGGGCCAACATTGAGCGGTTGGTAGGTGGTGCAGGTGAGGAAACAATTATCGCTAGGGTTGGAGAAGGTATCGTTACAACTGTCGGCTCTGCAAACAGCCACAAAGCAGTTTTAGAAAATCCTGATATGATCTCAAGAACCGTATTGGCAAAAGGACTAGATGCAGGAACAGCCTTCGAAATCCTATCCATAGATATTGCCGATGTAGACGTAGGCAGAAATATTGGAGCACAGCTGCAGACGGATCAGGCAGAAGCCGATAAGCGAATAGCCCAGGCTAAAGCTGAAGAAAGAAGAGCCATGGCCGTTGCCAAAGAACAGGAAATGATAGCTTCTGTACAAGAAATGCGTGCAAAGGTTGTGGAAGCTGAAGCGGAGATACCAAAGGCTATGGCACAAGCACTGCGGGAAGGCAAAATTGGCGTTATGGATTATTATAATCTGCAGAATATCAATGCAGATACTGATATGAGAAAATCAATCTCAAAAATGGGCAAAGAGGACGATCCCACTGGGTCAGGCAAAAAATAGACGTAAATATTGATTTTGCCAATCAAAAGGATGTGATATCGTGGAGTTCTTAGGGAATATCCTACCATTTATAATTTTTGTTCTCCTAGCCATAAACAAAACAAAAAAAACGGCTCAGAAAAATAAGCCGGCTGAGAAAGGTACCTTAGCACCGGAAACCTACCCGAGGCCTGTTGAGCAGAAGATGAGAAAACCAGCAATAGGTAAAGATTTTAAGAGTATTGGTGAAATGCTACGAAGAGAAATCAACACAGCTATTGATGAGATGATGGAAGGGAAAAAAATTTCTCGCCATAACAAAGGGCAGCTCCATAAGACTGAGAGGGAGTTGGAAAATGAAACTGCAGCGGAGCAATATATTGGAGCAGAGAAGGAAAAGTTCCGCAAGGTAATAGAAACTCCAGGAGCTCAGATAAAGGGGGAAATTGGAGATCATATCTATAAAGACGAAATAGGCAGTAAACATACACCTATCCGTAAGCAGGAATTAGTAAGAGGTATTATTTTATCAGAGGTATTGGGAAAGCCGAAAGTATTAAAAAGATAAATAGAAGGGACCGAAGGACATGAGCTTTCGGTCTCTTTGCTTTATTTAGCCTCTGAAAATCCTGTACTATGGAAAAAATCCCTTGCATAAACTGTATATAGATAAGGGGGGATTGTTTCATGCAAAGCAGGACTGCGGCAATCAAGGAAAGCATTTCAGAACTACTGGAACTTCCAAAGGATATTGTATTAGATCTTCCCAGAATTACACTGATTGGAAACTTACAGATATATATTGAAAACCACAAAGGGATTGTAGAATACTCTAAAACGAGAATTCGAATTAAAACGAAAAGTGGCATACTAAGAATTACAGGCAAGGAACTTATGATAAAAAACATTGCAGCGGAAGAAATCGTTGTTTGCGGCAGTTTTGAAAGTATAGAATTTATGATGTAAGGGGGAGAGTCTATTGTCATTTGGAAGGCTATGGAATTTCTTTAGAGGATATGTCGTAATCAGAATAGAAGGTCTTTCTCTAGAAAAATTTATAAACTATGCAATCGCCCGGGGCATTTATATTTGGGATATTGTGCGTCTTGACTATACTACACTAGAAGCCAAAACGGGATTAAGATCGTACAAAAATCTGCGTTCTGTCATCAAAAAGTCTGGCTGCAGGATAAGGATTTATGAGAAAATCGGATATCCTTTTTTTATGCACAAAATTAAGACCCGAAGAATGATGTTTCTAGGAGCTGTTCTTTCTCTGTTTTTAATTTTTGCAGCCAGCTCCTTTGTATGGGATATTGAAATTTTAGGTAGGGAGACCATATCAAGGAGAGAGATTGAGACTTATCTAGATAAAATGGGGCTCCGTGTAGGGGCATATAAACATCAGTTAGATCTTGAAAACATAGAAAACGGAATGATGGTACATATGGATAAACTGGCATGGGTTGGAATTGAGATGAAAGGAACAAAGGCGATCGTACAGATCGTAGAAAAAGTAAGTCCCCCGCCCATCATTGCCCTAAACATGCCTTGCAATATTGTGGCAAGAAAAAATGGTGTGATAGAAAAAGTGATCGCCAAAATCGGTGAAGGCAAGGCAAAAAAAGGAGATATTGTTAAAGAAGGGGACACACTGATATCCGGAATTATAGCAAAGGAAGGTCAGGAGATTAGATATGTGCATGCTCTAGGGGAAGTATATGCTAGAACTTATTATGAAGAAACAGATGAAATGGATACGGTGGTTACAAGAAAAATCAGAACAGGGAATGTTTTTAAAAGAAAAATCTTTCGCCTTTATACTAATGAACTAATACTAAGCAATAAGCCCATTCCTTTTGAAAACTACCTGTTGGATACAAGAAAGAAAAGCCTGCCAAGTTGGAGGAATATTCAATTGCCTGTCGAAATTATATTTGAGGAGTATTATGAGGTTTTTAATGAAGTTGAAGTAATCGATAAGGAAATCGTGAAACAGGCATTAAGGGAGAAAATTTTGGTAAAAATACTGAATAAAATTCCTGAGGATATCCCAATCCTAAATCAAATCCTGGAATACGAGGAACAAAATAGTAAAATCAAAGCTAAAATGATGATAGAGACTTTGGAAGAGATCGGAGTACAGCGGAAATTATGGTAGACAAATAATAAAAAGTAATAAATTTTCATGCTAAGGAGGATGCTGTTTGGAACAACAGACAATGGAAAGACGCATTAAAATGGATGAGATGGATTATACGAAAGAGCTGTTTGGCAGTTATGATGCCAATATAAAGATTATTGAGGATAGATTTCATGTAGATATTGTATCCAGGCAAGGAGAGATTGTCATCATAGGTGCTCCTTTAGCCGTAGAGACTGTTGAAAAGGTTATCAATAAGCTTATTAAGATGCTTCAGTCAGGCGAAACACTGGATCATCAAAAAATAAATTATGCGATTACATTATTTGAGGAGAAAAAGGAAGATCAAATAGAGCAGCTGTTAGAGGGTGTAATTTGCATCAGTGCAAAAGGAAAACAAATCAAGCCTAAAACTTTGGGACAAAAGAAATATACCCAGGCCATTAAGACAAATGATATTGTTTTTGGCATCGGTCCGGCTGGGACAGGTAAGACCTACCTAGCTATGGCAATGGCGGTAAACGCCTTCAAAAACAAGGACGTGAGCCGAATTATTCTAACAAGACCAGCGGTAGAAGCTGGGGAAAGCTTAGGCTTTCTGCCTGGAGATTTGCAGGAAAAGGTAGATCCATATTTAAGACCCCTCTACGATGCCCTCTACGATATTTTAGGAGGTGAAGCTTTCCTAAAGTATAGGGAAAGAGGTATGATTGAGGTAGCACCTCTGGCATATATGCGGGGAAGAACCTTGGATGACTCCTTTATCATATTAGATGAAGCACAAAATACAACGCGAGAGCAAATGAAAATGTTTTTGACAAGGCTGGGATTTGGGTCTAAGGCTATTGTTACCGGAGATATTACACAAATTGACTTGCCAAAAGGGAAGGAATCAGGCTTAAAACAGGCGGTGGAAGTGCTGACGGATGTGAAAGGGATTGAATTTGTATTTTTAAATGAAAGTGATGTAGTAAGACATGAGCTGGTGCAGAGAATTGTCAGGGCTTATGACAAATATGAAAAACGCAAGGAGAGCAAGCCTAGAGAAATCAAACATAGGACAAGGTAGTGAGTATAGGGGGAGATAAGATGTTTTTTCTAAAGCATATCAAAGAAAAAATGAAACAGAGCTTTTTGGTTCGTTTTCTCGGAAAAAAATGGATGAGTTATAGTCTATTAACAGGGATTTTCTTTTTAGTTGTTTTTTTAAGTACAATCTCCTCCCTCTCACCGGAAAAATATGAATTACAACCTGGCCAAAAAGCGCCTGCAGACCTTAGAGCTCCTAGAGATATTGAAGATAAGGCTGCTACTGAAAAACTAATGAAAAAGGCGATTGAATCAGTAGAGCCAAGAGAAAAAATTGATCCGACGATTCAAATCGATATTAAGAAAAAAGTAGAAAGATATTTTGTGCATTTGTATCAGGTAAGAGGACTTCCTGAGATCACTGAAGATGAAAAGCTTGCACTGTTGAAGGAAGATAATGTCCTTGAACTGGAAGATGAACAGCTGATTATCATGCTTAATGCCTCAGAGCAAGAGCTAAAGAGCATGGAAAGCTATATCTACGAAGTGATTACCCAGGTAATGTCAACGGGTATCAAGAGCGAAGAGATTGAAAAAGAGAGAATCAATATTACCAACTATTTTATGAGCATTAAGGAATTTAGAGAGCCTATTCGTCGGATAGGTATTTATATCGTCAATTCTTCTATTCAAGCTAACCGGTTTCTAGATATTGAAACGACGCAGCAAAAAATAGAGGAAGCGAAGAAAAATGTAGAAAAAGTAATTATTCGCAGAGACAGTATTATTGCAAGCAGCGGGGATATTATTACGGAGGACAAGTATGATCTGCTGAAAGAGGCTGGACTAACCAAAGAGGATGGTAAAAAGGATTTCCCTTTATATACAGGAATCGGACTTTTGGTTATGCTCAGCCAGGTTCTATTGATTTCCTATTTATTTGCCTTCCATAAAGATATTTTCCAAACACAGTCAAAGCTATATTTGATACTCATTATATTTCTATCGACCTATTTGATTGCTAAAACCATGTACATCATTTCAGCATATCTAGTGCCTATTGCAGCTTCTGCCATGCTATTGGGTATTTTGATTGATACGAGATTTGCGATCTTAGTAAATTTGGTGCTTACAGTTTTATTAGGGCTTATTACGGGAAACAATTGGGGGTTCCTGATCAGTGCCCTGCTTGCCGGGACCGTAGGTGCCTTCTCCGTTAGCCATACACATCAACGGTCCAATATCTTTTTTGCTGGTCTGATGGTAAGTCTTAGCAATATGATCGTAATTTTTAGTATTGGTCTCATCAATAATACGGAAATGTCTAAGTTATTGATGGAAAGCTTCTATGGAATTCTAAATGGTATTTTTTGTGCAATCCTTACGATCGGTACTCTTCCCTTGTGGGAATCAGTATTTCATATATTAACACCTCTAAAGCTTTTGGAGTTATCTAACCCGAATCAGCCGGCTTTAAAAAAGCTCCTGTTAGAAGCACCTGGCACCTACCACCACAGCATCATTGTAGGAAATCTCAGTGAGGCTGCGGCCGATGCCATTGGGGCCAATGGATTAATGACACGAGTCAGTGCTTATTATCATGATATCGGAAAGCTGAAACGGCCTTATTTTTTCAAGGAAAATCAATTAACCAGCGAAAATCCTCACGATAAGCTTACACCCAGTCTGAGCACATTGATTATTACAAGTCATGTTAAGGACGGGGTCGAAATTGCACGAAAATATAATTTACCGTCAGAGATCATTGAAATGATTGAGCAGCATCACGGCAGCACTCTTGTAAAGTATTTTTATCATAAGGCTGTGACCGATGAAGAACAAGAGAACGTGGAGGAAGAAAGCTTCCGCTATGATGGTGTAAAACCACAAACCAAGGAAGCAGCGATTCTTATGTTGGCTGACTCTGTTGAGGCGGCAGTAAGAAGTATGTCTGATGCAACAGGTGAAAAGATTAAAATATTGATTGATAAGATTATTAAAGATAAGCTGGATGATCATCAATTGGATGCATGTCCCCTCACACTGAGAGATTTAGATAAAATTGCCCAATCTTTTCAAACTGTATTAATGGGCATATTCCACGAAAGAATCGAGTATCCTGAAATCAATAGAAAAGAAGTGGAGGTTGCCAAGTAAATATGAATATTTATTTTGATCATCGGCAGGAGGAGATCGCATTATCAGAAGCATTGGAGGAATTTTTAGAGAAAATAGTTTCCTTTACGTTAGATCAGGAAGGCGTAAATCCTCAGGCGGAAATAAGTATATCCTTTGTTGACAATGAAGAGATTCATCGGCTCAACCGCATCTATAGGGGAGTAGATAAACCCACAGATGTTTTATCCTTTCCACAATACGAGGATTTTTCAGATTTGGAACAGCTAGTGTGTCTTGGGGATGTTGTGATTTCCATAGAAAAAGCCCGAGAGCAGGCGATTGAGTATGGTCATTCCTTTGAGCGGGAGATGGCATATTTAACAATACACAGCATATATCACTTATTGGGCTATGATCACGATACTGAAGAAAATACCAAAAAGATGAGAGGAAAGGAAGAAAAAGTTTTACAGGCTTTGGGTATAATAAGGGAGTAAGAGAGGAAATGGAATGAAAGTAAGAAAATTGTTAGATAGCTTCAATTTTGCAATAGATGGCATTCTGTATACGCTAAAAACTCAGAGAAACATGAGAATCCATTTCACTGCAGCAATCTTGGTACTCTTTTTAAGTCTTTTTTTCGATATCTCAAAATTAGAAATGCTGATATTGTTTTTCACGATTGCTCTCGTAATTATTGCAGAAATGATCAATACGTCCATTGAAGCAACCATAGATTTAATTACCAATCAATATCATGAGCTTGCCAAGATAGCTAAAAATGTGGCTGCTGGTGCAGTTTTTATCGCCGCACTGAATGCAATCATTGTGGCTTATGTTATTTTCTTTAATAAATTAGATCAAGTAACAGAGATTGTTTTGCATAAGGTTAGACATGTGCCTATGCATATAACCTTTATCAGCTTTATCATTGTTGGTTTAATCGTCATCAGCTTAAAGGCCTTTTTAGGGGGGGGAACTCCGTTTCGGGGCGGAATGCCAAGTGGTCATACAGCGATCGCTTTTTCCATATTGACTTCTGTCGCGTGGATTTCCGAGAATACATTCATTATTACACTATGCTTTATCATGGCCCTGCTGGTAGCAGAAAGCAGGTTTGAGACCAGGATTCACAGCTTGTTTCAAGTAATCATAGGTGCTCTTCTCGGCGTGTTTATCACCTTAATGATTTTTCAGATGATACAATAAAGGGGAGTAGTAAATGCTACTTCCTTTTTATGACACAAAAACTATGTACTTTCATTGTACAATTCTTCATTTTTGGTAAATATATAAGTTATAGTATAATTTTAAAATCATCTATAAAGCTCTCTGCTATCATTGTGCTAATATAGTACTAGGAGGAATTATTTTGTTTGCAAATGAGGATTGGTTAAGATTCCTGGCACTTTTGATCTTGCTGATGTTTTCTGCACTATTTTCAAGTGCTGAAACATCTTTAACCTCAATGAGTGTAATTAAAGTAAAGCAGCTGAAAAATCGGGGAGTACATCAGGCTGTCATTATTGAAAGGTTAATGGAAAAATCCCATAAGATATTGGCTACCATACTTATTGGTAATAATATCGTAAATATAGCAGCAACGGCGATTGCTACGGAGTTGACCTTTAAATATTTCTCAGGAAAGAATGTTACATTTTTAGTTACTGTAATGATGACCTTTATGATATTGATATTTGGGGAAATTACACCTAAAACTTTTTCTTCCTACTATCCGGAAGCTGTGGCTGTTAGACTTGGAAGACCTATTGAAATACTATCTTATATACTTTATCCTGTACTGCAGATTCTTAACGGGATTACCAGTGTAACGATTCGTTTATTGGGAGGCAATATAAATCAGAATAAGTCTCTGGTATCGGAGGATGAAATCAAAACTTTAGTAGATGTAGGTGAGGAAGCGGGAATTATTGAAAGCAAGGAAAAGGAAATGATCAACAGCATTTTCGCTATTGGGGATATCGAGGCTACAGAGGTGATGGTTCCGAGGATCGACATGGTATATTTAGAAGAGGATTCCAGCCTGGAAGAATCTCTCAATGTTGTTATTGATTTTGGTTATTCAAGAATTCCTGTGATTAAGGATACCATAGACAATGTGGTAGGAATTTTATATGCAAAAGACTTATTGGCTTATGCCAGGCAGCCGGGAAGTAATAAGGATTTTGATATTAAAAAAATTATTCGGGCTGCTTACTATGTACCAGAGAGTAAAAAAGTCAGTGACTTGTTAAGAGAGATGCAAAAAGAAAAGGTTCATATCGCCATTGTACTAGACGAATATGGGGGAACCTTAGGCTTAGTAACCATAGAAGATATATTAGAGGAGATTGTAGGAGAAATCTTGGATGAATATGATGATGAGTTGGATCTCATAGAACAAATGAATGAGAATTCTCTCATTGTAAGCTCGAAAGCTTCTATTGAGGAAATCAATGAAGTACTGGGGATATCTCTTCCGGAAGATGAATATGAATCCATTGGAGGATTTGTTTTTAATTTATTAGGTAGAGTACCCCTAAAAGATGATATAATTGAATTTGACGATGCAAAAATTAGGGTAATAAGTGTTCAGAATCGCAGAATCAAGCAGGTGGAAATCCAAAAAAAGCCATTGCAGGAGTAAACATTATTGATGAGAGGATGAGGGGGACATGAGGAAAAAATTCGGCGCAGTTATACTTTGGATGATGATTTGTGTACTTATTTTTACGACAGGATGTGGAAAAAACAAGCCTGCAGTATCAGAACCGGATGATGTGGTAGTCATTGAAACACCTGAAAGCCCAAGTGATGTTGTAGATACGAGAGAGAATTTAGAAGGAAAAGTACCTTCTCCGATTAGTGGAATCTATGTGGAGAAGGAAAGAATAGAGAGAAGGCCTTTTGCAGTAATGTTTGATAACATGGTTAAGGCCAGGCCTCAGGCTGGACTGGATCAGGCGGAGGTAGTCTATGAGTTTTTAGCCGAGGGTTTAATCACCCGCTATATGGGTATTTTCTTAATTAATGAGCCAGAGACTATCGGTTCTGTACGAAGTGCAAGACCCTATTTTATAGATCGTGCATTAGAGTATGATGCTCTCTATGTCCATGTGGGCGGCAGTGAACAGGCAAAAAGTGATATTAAGGCCCTAAAAATGGCAGATATCGATGCTCTGTCCAGAAACAGTACGATTTTCTGGAGAAAGAACCATAAGCAAGCACCCCATAATATGTACACCAGTTCCCAGGCGATTCGAAAGGCTGCCAGTGAAAGCAAGTACAATACGGAGGGTGTATTTGAAAGCTTAAAGTTTCATGCCAATGCTGCAAAACCAAATGGTATTGAAACCTTAAAAGTGAGTCTTCCTTACAGTAAAAACTATACAGCCTCTTTTACGTACAATCAAGAGGAAGAGATTTATTATCGGGAGATCAATGGAAAGCCCCATCAAGATGAAATTTCTAAGCAGCAACTGAAGGCTATGAATATTATCATACAAAAAGCGGCAACAAAGGTTATTGACAGTGAAGGGCGTTTAGAAATTGAAATGGTTGGAAAGGGTGAAGGCTACTATCTGACACAGGGAGAGATGGTAGAGATTGCCTGGGAGAAGAAGTCAAGAAAAGGTATAACACGGTTCTTTGAAAAAAATGGAAAAGAAATTCAGTTCAATCCTGGTATTACATGGATCCAAGTGGTGCCGAAAACCATGAATCCAATTTTTGAGTAGTTTAGGAGGCGGATGTTTTGAAGGATTTGGAATTAATACATCAAGCTAAGGAAGCAATGAAGCATGCTTATGTGCCTTATTCTCAGTTTCGGGTAGGGGCTGCGGTGCTGACGAAGGACGGGAAGGTTTATACGGGCTGTAATATAGAGTGTGCTTCCTTCGGAGGAACCAATTGTGCGGAGAGAACAGCACTTTTTAAGGCAATCTCTGAAGGGAATCGTTCCTTTGAAGCGATAGCTGTTGTGAGTGATAATGAGGGATATACCTTTCCCTGTGGTATTTGCAGACAGGTGATTGTAGAATTTGGCAAAGATACCAGGATCATTGTAAGTACTAAGGAAGGAAAAATAGAAACCTTTACTGCAGCAGAGCTGCTGCCCCACAGCTTTTCCAGTATAGATCTTGAAAAATAAAAACGAAGAATAGGGAACGGCCACTGTGCTGTTCTACAGTATATCAAGCTACATAGTATTTTACCAAAAAACATTGTATACTAAAGAGTATTTCAATACAGCTTAGATGAGAAAGAAGGGTTTGTGATGAAGTTCAAATCAGGATTTGTAACCATCGTAGGTAGACCCAATGTAGGAAAATCTACCTTGATGAATAGGATGGTGGGTGAAAAAATTGCCATTATGTCTGATAAACCCCAGACAACGAGAAATAAAATTCAATCGATCTACACACAGGAGAATTATCAAATTATTTTTTTAGATACGCCTGGAATCCATAAGCCCAAAAACAAACTTGGAGAGTATATGGTGAGGTCTGCGCAACAGACCTTAAATGAAGTAGATGTGGTACTATTTTTAATTGATGATACCGCCAATATGGGTGGAGGAGATCAGTTTATACTAGAATCACTTAAAGGAATAAAAACACCGATTATCCTTGTAATCAACAAGATCGATAAGATTCCGCCAGATGCTTACGAAAAAATGTATCATCTCTATAATGAGACAGGAATCTTCGAGGAGATCATCGGAATATCCGCATTAGAGGATATAAACATCCAGAAACTACTCAATAAAATTATTGCCTTTCTTCCGGAGGGGCCACAGTATTTCCCGGCAGACATGATTACAGATCAGCCGGAACGGGTGATTGTTTCTGAAATCATTCGGGAGAAACTGCTGCACTATCTGCAGGATGAAGTTCCCCATGGAGTAGCTGTACAAATCGACTCTATGAAAAAAAGGAAAGACAAGGATATCCTGGATATACAGGCAACCATCCTTTGTGAACGAAAATCTCATAAGGGGATTATCATCGGCAAGAATGGGAGAAAACTGAAGGGGATCGGTAAAAGTGCCCGGGAAGATATTGAAAGACTTATGGGAACGAAGATTTTTCTTGAGCTATGGGTTAAGATTAAGGAAGATTGGCGGGATCACGAGGCAACATTAAATCAACTGGGGTACAAATAGAAAAAAGTTAAGGTATGACAGATTTTTCATTGTATAGGAACCCCCAATCATTGAAAACCATAATATATGATACGATTTCATATGAAAGGGATGGTAGGGTGGTACAAAATACATTATGGAAGCTATTTGAAAGCACTGGCAGTATTCAAGCATATCTATATTATAAAAATATAGAACGTGCATTATCTACAAAGACAAAGGAAAATATAGAAGGTTCAAAGAAGCATGCATTCTTGAGGTGATGAAATGCTAATAAAGACCGACGCGGTGGTCTTGAAACAAAACAAATTTGGAGAAGGAGATCGGATTATAACCCTCTTTACAAAAAAACTTGGTAAGGTGCAGGCGGTTTCAAAGGCCTCTGGAAGACATAAAGGAAAATATGCCGTGGGAACTCAGTTGTTCTCCTATGGCGAATTTGTTTTGTTTAAGGGACGTGATCTATTTCAGATCACGCAGGTAGATTTAAGAGATTCCTTTTATTCAATTCGTGAAGAGGTTACGAAGCTGGCCTATGGAGCTTATTTATTGGAGCTGACCTTAGCTGCTATTGAAGAGGGACAAACGAACAATCGGTTATTTGAGCTTTTAGTTGATCTCCTGCAGCTTTTCTCCAAAAGCAAAAAAAATATGGAGACCCTGATTAAAGCCTATGAGATGAAACTATTATATTATTCTGGGTATAAGCCAGAACTGGAGCATTGTGTATATTGCGGTACATCAGAATTAGGCAATCCCCGATTCAGCTCATCGGAGGGGGGGATTCTATGCAAAAATTGCTTTCAACAGGATCCTTACGCAATGAAAATATCTCCGGTAACCATACGGGTAATGCAGTATCTCATTACCCAAGATTTAGGACAGATTGCTAAGCTAATGATCCGCACAGAGGTCATAGAGGAGCTAAACAAGATTACAAGACATTATATTGGGACCCATTTAGAAAAAAATGCTTTCAAAAGTTTAGAGTTTTTAAATCATATAAAATAAAAAGGGTGGTGTATTTATGGAGATTACTTTAGAAAAAATCGATCAGGTGAGAGAAAGAACTGGAGTAACCTATAAGGAAGCAAAGGAAGCACTAGAGGCAACAGCGGGAAATGTGGTAGATGCAATCGTGCATATTGAGGAAAGACAAAATATCCGGTGGACCGATAACTTAACGGGTGCCGGGAACGAGATTCTAGAGAAGCTGAAAGCTGTAGTAAAGAAGGGAAATGTAACAAAGATCTTATTAAAGCGTGATGGAGAGGTGATTATGAATATTCCGGTAACTGCCGGTGCGATAGGGGCTATTTTATCACCACCTATTGCTATGGTTGGCGTATTCACTGCCTTTGCTACCAAATGCAAAATAGAGATTGTCAAGGATACCGGAGAGGTATTAGATCTCAACGAAATTGCAGATGATACTTACAATACAGTACGCAGTAAGGTAGATGAATTTAAGACAAAGGTAAATCCAACAGAAAAAGAAGAAAAGAAAGATGAAGAATAATCTATGGGTTTAGACTAATAAATATGAAAAAGATTAAAAAAATAGCTAAGAATATCTTTACAGGCCTAGAGCAATATGATAGAATCGTAAAAAAGTATATGGCATGTGCTATGAGAGAGAAGAGTAGTCAATAACCATTATCCAAGAGAGTCGGTGGGGCTGAGATACCGATATAATGACTTGATGAAGGGAGCTCTGGAGCGAGGATATTAAAGTGGGTACCAGATACCAATTAGGGTGGAACCGCGGAAGTTTAGCCTTTCGTCCCTTGTATTTACAAGGGATGAAGGGCTTTTTATTTTTTATTCAAATTTGTGAAGGAGGATTAAATATGGCAACGGAAAAAACAATGGATAAGATTGTTGCCCTGGCAAAATCCAGAGGATTTGTATTTCCAGGCTCAGAGGTATATGGAGGGTTGGCAAACACTTGGGATTATGGCCCACTTGGTGTAGAGTTAAAAAATAATGTGAAACGTGCATGGTGGAAAAAATTTATTCAAGAATCACCCTATAATGTGGGGTTAGATGCAGCTATTTTAATGAATCCGCAGGCATGGGTAGCTTCAGGCCACGTAGGGGGCTTTAATGATCCTTTATTGGATTGTAAAGCCTGCAAAGCTAGGTTCAGGGCAGATAAGCTGATAGAGGATTATTTGAAAAATGCTGGGGAAGAAGTAACCGTAGACGGTTGGTCCAATGATAAAATGCAGGATTATATTGAAGAGAAGAAAATTGCCTGTCCTGAGTGCGGGGCTGTCAACTACACGAAAATTAGACAGTTTAATTTGATGTTTAAGACTTATCAAGGGGTAACTGAGGATTCAAAGGCAGAAATCTACCTTCGTCCTGAAACGGCACAAGGGATTTTTGTAAACTTTAAAAATGTATTGCGTACATCTAGAAAGAAGGTTCCCTTCGGCATTGGACAAATTGGTAAATCCTTTAGAAATGAAATCACACCAGGCAATTTTACTTTCAGAACCCGTGAATTTGAACAAATGGAGCTTGAGTTTTTCTGCAAACCGGGAGAGGATATCGAATGGTTTAACTACTGGAAGTCCTTCTGTAATCAATGGCTGTTAGATCTAAATATGAACCCAGAGAATATTCGACTAAGAGATCATGAAAAAGAAGAATTATCCCATTACAGTAACGCAACCACAGACATTGAGTATAAGTTTCCTTTTGGATGGGGAGAGCTTTGGGGTATTGCCGATAGAACAGACTTTGACTTAAAGCAGCACAGCGAACACTCTGGTGTTGACTTTACTTATCAGGATCCTGTTACCAACGAGAAATATATTCCCTACTGTATAGAGCCTTCCTTAGGTGCAGACCGGGTTACTTTGGCATTCCTAATCGATGCATATGAGGAAGAACAATTGGAAGATGGCAGTGATCGTATTGTATTAAAATTCCATCCGGCTCTTGCTCCTTTTAAGGCAGCTGTATTTCCATTAACAAAAAAACTTAGTGAAGGAGCAAGTGCTCTGTATCAACAATTAGCGAAAAAATTTATGGTGGATTATGATGAAGCAGGCAGCATTGGTAAGCGATATAGAAGACACGATGAAATAGGAACACCTCTTTGTATTACATTTGACTTTGATTCTTTAGAAGATCATGCCGTAACTGTCCGGGATCGGGATACAATGACCCAGCAAAGAGTTAAGATTGAAGATTTAGAGAAGTTTATTGAAGCAAAAATCCAGCTTTAGAATTGGATGGTGCTTTTCATAAGGCACATTTCATATTATAAAAATAGGCACAAAGGTAGACAATAGTGATGAATGATTTTTAATTTCATCTCTATTGTCTCTTTTTTTAAAAAAAGTATAGCAAAAGAACCGAAGCTTTGCTACAATATAATATAGCACAATATAAAATAGTATAACACATATAATCTATCTTCGAAGAGAGGTGATTATTTTGGAGCTTTCAGAAAGACAACAAAGAATCGTAGAGATCGTAAAGGAAAATGAACCCATCACCAGTGAGCAAATTGCAGCGCTGTTAAAGGTTACACGAGCGACTCTGCGTCCGGATCTGGCTATTTTGACGATGTCAGGAATATTAGATGCAAGACCAAAGGTAGGGTACCTCTATTCAGGAAATAACGGGGTTAATATTATTTCTGAGCAGATTCGAAAAACCCGTGTTAGTGATATTAAATCAATCCCTGTGATTGTAGACGAGCAGACCAGCCTTTATGATGGAATCGTTGCATTATTCCTGGAGGACGTAGGCTCAATTTATGTGGTGTCTAAAGGATATCTAACCGGAGTAGTATCTAGAAAAGATTTTTTAAAAAGTATTATGGGTGGAATGGAGATCCATAAGGTTCCTGTAGGGTTGATAATGACCCGGATGCCAAATATTGTTTTAACTTATCCCCATGAAACAGCCTTAGAGGCAGCTATAAAAATTATCGAACATGAGGTAGACAGTCTGCCTGTAGTAGAGAAGGAAATTATCGGAGGAAAAGAACTATTTAAAGTGGTTGGTAAGATATCTAAAACCAACATTGCCAGATTATTTGTGGAACTAGGAAGACAATAATGCAGATGGAGGGATAGAGTATATGAATCGCAGATTGGTCGTTTATGTAATCTCCGACTCAATAGGTGAAACAGCGGAACAGGTGGTTAAGGCTGCTGTGAGTCAGTTTGAATGTAATGATTACGATATTCGAAGGTTTCCTTACATATCAGAAGCAGAACAAATTCGGGAGGTATTTAGCGAGGCAGTAAATGAAAATTGTGTTATTGTGTTTACCATGGTTGTACCTGCCCTTCGCAGTCTAATGATCGAAATGGCAGCATCGAACAATATTCCTGCTATTGATATTATGACGCCTATCATTGACTCGATTCAAACCATCATCAAGAGTGAACCTAAGAATGAGCCGGGGTTGATACGAAAGCTGGATGAGAAGTATTTTAGAAAGGTTGAAGCTATCGAGTTTGCAGTAAAATATGACGATGGAAAAGACCCTAGAGGCTTAAAAAAGGCAGATATCATTTTAATCGGTGTTTCAAGAACCTCTAAGACACCTTTAAGCATGTATCTTGCCCATAAAAATATAAAGGTTGCCAATGTACCTCTTGTACCGGAGGTACCCGTTCCAGAAGAGCTGTTCGAGATACCGTCTAAGAAAATCATTGGACTGACTACAAATCCAATCAAGCTTAACGAGATTCGCCAAGAAAGATTAAAGGCTTTGGGATTGAGTAATGAAGCAAGCTATGCTAACATGGACAGAATTCTTGAGGAACTGGAATATGCGGATGGGCTGATGAAAAGATTAAGATGTCCAGTCATTGATGTTTCTACAAAAGCAGTAGAAGAGAGCGCGAATATTATACTGGAAATTATGAAACAAAATAACCATCTGAAATAATGGGTGAGAGGAGTGGAATCATGAATAAAAAATATGTATATTTTTTTGATGAGGGAAGCAAGGAAATGAAATCCCTTCTTGGCGGAAAGGGTGCCAATCTTGCAGAAATGGTTAAGATCGGACTGCCTGTTCCCCCAGGGTTTACAGTGACCACGGAAGCATGTAACCGTTATTATGAGGATCAAAAGCAAATTAACTCTCTTATTATCGAAGAAATCTTTCAAGCCCTTGAAGAACTGGAAAACAGGACGGATAAGAGATTTGGCAATGTGCAAAATCCGCTGCTGGTATCTGTCCGTTCAGGTTCTGTATTCTCTATGCCTGGTATGATGGATACGATTCTAAACTTAGGCTTAAATGATGAAACAGTCGTTGGAATGGCTTTGGCAACAGGCAATGAGCGTTTTGCATTTGACAGCTATAGACGGTTTATCCAGATGTTTGGAGACGTGGTGCTCAATATACCAAAATTTAAATTTGAGCATATCCTAGACCGTGAGAAGGAAGAAAATAATATCACTTTAGATACCGATTTAACTGCAAATCAATTAAAAAATATTATTAAAGCCTATAAGCAGTTGGTACAAAAGGAGACGAGAAAGGAATTTCCACAGGAACCAAGAGAGCAGCTTCTTATGGCAGTAACTGCTGTATTTGATTCATGGAATAATCCGAGAGCTGTAGTATACCGGGATCTTCATGATATACCGGGGCACCTAGGTACTGCAGTGAATATACAATCCATGGTGTTTGGAAACATGGGGGATACATCCGGTACTGGAGTTGCATTTACACGGAATCCGTCCACGGGTGAAAAGAAGATTTTCGGGGAGTTCCTGATGAATGCTCAAGGAGAAGATGTTGTGGCAGGAATTAGAACACCTCAATCCATAGAGCAGCTGCGAGGGTATATGCCGGAGGTTTATAAACAATTTGTTAACCTTGCTAATTTACTGGAGAATCATTATAAGGATATGCAGGATATCGAGTTCACCATTGAAAATGGAAAGCTGTTTCTGCTTCAAACAAGAAATGGAAAAAGAACAGCCGCTGCAGCAATTAATGTCGCAGTAGATATGGTAGAGGAAGGAATTATTGACAAAGAAACTGCACTCATGCGTGTAGAGCCTATGCAGCTGGATCAACTGCTGCACCCAACCTTTGAGGAAAAGGCCTTAAAAGAAGCTGAGAAAATTGCCCAGGGCCTGCCTGCATCTCCCGGCGCTGCTACGGGAAGAATCTATTTTAGTGCTCAAGATGTAGTGGCCGCTGTTAACGAAGGAGAAAAGGCAATTCTGGTGCGATTGGAAACCTCTCCGGAGGATATAGAAGGAATGGTGGCTGCAGAAGGAATTCTAACTGCCAGAGGAGGTATGACTTCCCATGCAGCGGTTGTAGCTAGAGGAATGGGCAAATGCTGTGTAGCAGGCTGCGGCGAAATACGAATCGATGAAGCTAACAAGACATTTAAGACGAAGGACCAGCTGTTTAAAGAAGGGGACTACATTTCATTAGATGGCAATACGGGGATTGTATATGCAGGCAGTATCCCAACAATGGAGCCTGAGCTCTCAGGAAAGTTTAGCATTTTGATGAAATGGGCCGATGATACTCGTTCGCTAAAAATTCGAACCAATGCAGATACCCCTAGAGATGCTGCTATAGCTGTAAAGTTTGGGGCAGAGGGAATTGGTCTGTGCAGAACAGAGCATATGTTCTTTGAAGAGAACAGGATTCCAGCGGTACGGCAAATGATTATCTCGAAAACTAAAGAGGAGAGAATGACTGCATTAAACAAGCTGTTGCCTTTCCAGAAAGAGGATTTCGCAGGTATTTTTGAAGAAATGGGTGAAAGACCGGTTACCATTCGTTTGTTAGATCCGCCATTGCACGAATTCTTACCTCATCATGAAGAGGATATCAAGGCCTTGGCTGCTCAGCTGGGCATGGAGTATGCCCAATTGCAGGAGACAGTAGAAGAACTTAAAGAATTCAATCCGATGCTGGGTCATCGTGGATGCCGACTGGCCATCACATATCCTGAGATCTATGAAATGCAGGTCAGAGCCATTATTATGGCGGCTTTAGAAGTGAAAAAAGAAAAAGGATTGGATGTTAAGCCGGAAATCATGGTGCCATTGATTGCTCATGAAAAAGAATTAGCAATCGTCAAAAAGTTGATTGTAGATACGGCGAAGGATATCATGGAGCAGTATCAGGAAAGCATTGATTATCTCATCGGAACGATGATAGAAGTACCGAGGGCAGCTTTAACTGCAGATGCGATTGCAGAGCAGGCAGAATTCTTCTCCTTCGGAACCAATGATTTAACACAGATGACCTATGCGTTTTCCAGGGATGATGCAGGCAAATTCATTGGAGAATATCGAAAAAAAGAAATTTTTGAAAAGGACCCATTCCAGAGATTGGATCAAATTGGTGTCGGCAGGCTGATGGAAATTGCCATAGAGCTGGGTAGAAGGTCAAGGCCGGATATTAAGTTGGGTATTTGCGGAGAGCATGGTGGCGATCCCGATTCCATAGAATTCTGCCACCGTATCGGATTACAGTATGTATCCTGTTCCCCCTATCGTGTGCCTATTGCACGACTGGCTGCTGCAAGAGCAGCAATTAAAAACAGATAATTCTAAGGGTATGGTAAAAAGCCATACCCTATTTTATCGAAAAAATGTTCGCCCTATAAGAAGGAATAAAGGCATTATTGTGGTATATATAATAAGATAACAAATATAAGTGAAAATACTTTTGACGAAGCAAAGAACAAACTCCTATCAATAGATGCTGTTTAAATTGAATACTGTCAAAGATCTATTATATGTGAGGGAAAACATATGCTGTTTCGTGAAATCACTGAAAAATATGAGAAAGAGAGATTTTCACCTTATGCCACATTATCAGAAAACACCAGGGGAAGAATGTTTCATGAGCCTCCTTGTGAAGTAAGAACTGAGTTTCAAAGAGACCGGGATCGGATACTCCATGCAAAAGCCTTTCGCCGCCTTAAGCATAAGACCCAGGTATTTTTGTCTCCTGAGGGAGATCACTATCGCACGAGGCTGACCCATACCTTAGAAGTTGCTCAGATATCCAGGACTGTAGCAAGAGCATTGCAGCTAAACGAGGATTTGACAGAGGCCATTGCATTAGGACATGACCTGGGCCATACTCCCTTTGGACACAGCGGAGAAAGAGTACTCAACGAAGTGCATCCAACGGGATTTCATCACAATGTACAGAGCCTGAGGGTAGTAGATCATCTGGAAAAGGGAAAAAGAGGCTATGGGTTGAATCTAACCTTTGAGGTAAGGAATGGGATTTTACACCATACAGGGTCGGAGAGTCCTGCTACATTAGAAGCACAAATTGTGAAGATCAGCGATAGAATCGCCTATATTAATCATGATATTGATGATGCGATTCGTGCAGGTGTTTTAAAATATGAGGATCTGCCAAAGGATTGTTTGGAAAATCTGGGATTTACCCACAGTGATCGAATCAATGCCATGATTATGGATGTGATTTACCAAAGTCAACATCAAACAATGATCACGCAAAGCCAGGAGAAATTGTTTTATATTGACAAGCTTAGATCCTTTATGTTTGATAATGTATATCTAAATAAAAAAGCAAAAAGAGAAGAAGAAAAGGCCCAGCATATTATCCAAGAATTGTATCATTATTTTCTAAGAAAATATGATAAGCTTCCTGATGAAATGAGACAAAGAATCCAGGAGTTTGGAGTTCAAGAAACAGTAAAGGACTATATTGCTGGAATGACAGACAGATATGCGATACAAAAATATTTGGATATTTTTGTGCCAACTGTTTGGAAATAGAGTTAAGAAAATTCTGCACTTATTTTTTTGAGTTTTTTAGAAGGATTCATCGTGATATATGTCGAATAATGAGAATCGCTAAAGATTAAGGATGATATTATGTTCATTTATGTCGATGGGGATGCTTGCCCCGTAAAAAGAGAAATCGTTGAAATTTCATCAAAGTACCAATTAAAGGTAATCATCGTATTAAGTATTTGTCATCTAACAAAATCCGACGGCTTTTCAGAGTATGTTGTGGTGGATCACAGGAATCAATCGGCAGATATGGAGATCATTAACAGAGTCAAAGGCGGAGATATCGTCATTACCGACGACTATGGCTTAGCGTCAATTGTACTGATGAAGAGGGCCCTATGTATGTCCAGCCGAGGGATGCAATATACTGCGGATAATATGGATTTACTATTATATAAAAGACACATGAATCAAAAAATCATGAGGGCCGGAGGAAAGGTGAAAGGACCTTCAAAACGTTCTAGCAGCGAGAATCGCTTGTTCGTGATGAACTTCGAAAATATGCTGAAAAAGTCACTATATAATTCTCAATGATAGCTGGGCTTTTATTTGCCGCTAAGAAGGAAATTTGCTAAAAGTGGAGAAACATTACTAAAAGGATTATATGGGTGATAGCTATGGGTATCAATATACATGAAGGATTAATTGAAGAAGTTAGAAATAGAAGCGACATCGTAGAAACTGTATCGAAATATGTAGCGTTAAAGAAAGCTGGCAGTAATTATAAAGGGTTATGCCCTTTTCATCATGAGAAAACCCCCTCATTCATTGTATCTGAGGAGAAACAGTTATATCATTGTTTTGGCTGTGGACAGGGCGGAGATGTCATAAATTTCGTCATGAAAATGGAAAATCTTGATTTTATCGATGCGGTGACTGCATTAGGTGAAAAGGCAGGCATTCGCATTGAAGAGACTTCCTCAAAGGAAGAAAAAAAAGAATTTGAGAATAGAAATCTTATTTTCGAGATCAATCGGGAGGCTGCACTTTACTTTTATAATAATCTTATTGGAAAAGATAATCCCGGGCTAAGATATCTTAAAGAAAGAAAGGTTGAGCTGAATACCATTAAGAAATTTGGCTTGGGCTATGCTGAGAATCGATGGGAGGCTTTAAACAGTCATCTTTTAAAAAAAGGATATAGGCAGGAACAAATCCTTTCAGCTGGATTGGTATTAAAAAGAAGTCAAAAAGACGGCTGTTATGACCGCTTCCGCAATCGAATCATATTTCCTATTATTAATACTACCGGAAAGGTAATCGGTTTTGGAGGAAGGGCACTGGAGGATGAACAACAGCCTAAGTATCTTAACTCTCCAGAAACATCTGTATTTAGTAAAGGAAAAAATCTCTATGGACTAAATATTGCCAAAAAGCTTCTGGGAAAAGAGAAGCGGGTAATTGTAGTTGAAGGGTATATGGATGTTATTTCCTTAAGTCAGCGTGGTATTGTTAATGCTGTAGCTTCTTTAGGAACCGCATTGACAAAAGAACAGGCGACACTTTTGAAGCGTTACGCCGATGAAGTATATGTTGCCTACGATGGAGATAGTGCAGGACAGACAGCTACTCTGAGAGGTTTAGAGGTATTGGGTGAAGTAGGATGTGATGTGAGGGTTGTTACATTCACCCAGGGTAAGGATCCTGACGAGATTATAACGAAAAAAGGGAAAAAAACTTTCTTGGATGAATTGGAAAGGGCACTCTCACTGATCGACTATAAAATTTCGTTAGTAAAAAAAGAGCATGATTTAACTACTATAGAGGGCAGAATTAAATTCACCAAAGCAATCTCAGCAGTCTTAAAGCAATTGAAAAGTCCTGTGGAGGTTGATGCCTATGTCAAGAAAATTTCAGTAGAGGTGCAAATATCAGAGGAAGCTATAAAAACGGAAATATATGGCAATAATAGGTATAATCAGCCAGCAAAAATGCATAAACCTATAGTAAGTGGAGAAAAGCATAGAAGTAGGTTTGAAAGGCATACTAATAAATATAATATTGAATCTTTACAACCTACGGAAAAGTTAGGTTATTTAGAAGCGGAAAGAGGCATTTTAAAATTGATGCTTGCCGATAAGCAGCACTTTGATCATGTTAAAACCATGTTAAAGACCTATCATTTTACTGATCCAGTTCATGAAAAGATCGCAGAGATGATTCATAAGGCTTATGAAAGCATGAATAGGATTGATATAGATCTAATTATGAATCAACTGGACATTGACGAAATTGCAATACTTCATAATATAAAAAAGGTAGTCATATCAGAGGACAATACCCAAAAGGCGCTGATTGATTTTGTCAATCAAATTGCAAAATTTGATCTTATGAAAAGGAAAAAAGATATTGAAACAGAATTAAAAGTAATGGAGAAGAAAGAAAATAAATCTCAAATGGAGATAGCGAGGATAAGGGAATTATGCATACAACTGGAAAAGATATTGAAGGAGCTCAAACACTTATAGAAAAGCAAGAAGGGAGGGGAATTTAATGAGTAAGAAGGTAGAAGAGCAAAAGGTTGAATCAGTAAAAACCTTGATTGACAAAGGTAAAAAAAGAGGCATATTAACATACAATGAAATTATGAACACCTTAGAAGAAATTGAGCTAGATAAAGAGCAAGTGGAAGAGGTCTATGACAACTTGGCTTCTATGGGTATTGATATCGTAGGAGATCGTGATGATGAAGATATTGATGATATACCCGAAGCAGAAGAAATTGATGACATACCGGAGACAGAAGAGATTGTTGACTTAGATATTTCTATACCTAAAGGTATTAATATAGATGATCCTGTAAGAATGTATCTTAAGGAAATTGGGAAAGTTCCCTTGCTTTCTGCTGAAGAGGAAATTGAACTGGCGAAAAAGATGGAGCAGGGTGATGACGAAGCGAAAAAGAGGTTATGTGAGGCAAATCTTCGATTAGTTGTCAGTATTGCAAAAAGATATGTTGGTAGAGGGATGCTTTTCCTAGATTTAATTCAAGAAGGGAATTTAGGATTAATTAAGGCCGTGGAAAAATTTGATTGGCGAAAAGGTTATAAGTTTAGTACTTATGCAACCTGGTGGATTAGACAAGCAATTACCAGAGCAATTGCCGACCAAGCGAGAACCATTAGAATCCCTGTACACATGGTGGAAACAATCAATAAGCTCATTCGAATATCCAGACAATTGCTGCAGGAGTTAGGAAGAGAGCCTAGACCGGAAGAAATTGCAAAAGAAATGGATCTACCGGTAGAAAAGGTTCGTGAAATATTAAAGATTGCCCAAGAACCAGTATCCTTAGAGACACCTATAGGCGAAGAAGAAGATAGTCATCTGGGGGACTTTATTCCTGATGATGATGCCCCTGCCCCTGCTGAAGCTGCTGCTTTCTCCATGCTGAAAGAGCAACTGATAGAAGTGTTGGATACCCTTACACCTCGTGAACAAAAGGTATTGCGTTTAAGATTTGGACTAGATGATGGCAGAGCACGTACCCTAGAAGAGGTAGGAAAGAAATTTGATGTTACAAGGGAACGAATTCGGCAGATAGAAGCCAAGGCCCTTCGTAAGCTGAGACATCCAAGCAGAAGCAAAAAATTAAAAGATTACTTAGAATAAAGATTCGCTCGAATAGAGCGAATCTTTATAACGCATAGGAAATAATGATTGATGATACACTGCAGTTTTCCTAATCTACATTAGGTATTTCTATAAAGCCTGCCTATGAGGTTTTTTAGAAGGCTTTTTTTAAACTGAGATGTTGGTTTACAATAACCATTTATGACACGCATTGAGCTGAAATAAACGAAGGCTACCAGTATTGTTTTTGTTCTGCATATTCTATCTTTTTCTTTTTTACAGCATCATCTTCTTTTACATCTAATTGATCCTGAAGACAATTCATCAGCTGATCTGCTTCTTCTTCCCATTCACTGGTTGTACCACCCCATTTGAAATGAACTAAACTAGGATTAGGTGCCATGGAATGAGATTGAATCTTCTTTTCATTCATCGAAATGACCTCCCTCCTAATATTTTATGCAACCAGATTTATTTTATGGTAGAGAATTATTGGCTGATAACGTAAAGAAAGTGAGGATGAAATCTTTGATCAATACCATATTATTTGATTTAGATGGAACGCTTTTGCCCATAGATCCTGATACATTTATGCATCATTATTTTAAGGTTCTTAGTGAAAGATGTGCTCATTTAGTAGATCCTAAAAAACTGCCTAAGATGATTTTAGATTCAACAGAGCTTATGGTTTGCAGCACAGACCCGGATAAAACCAATCAGGAAGTGTTTATGGCTGATTTTTCAAAAAAGGTGGAACCAGTATTTCAAGAACTGTTGCCTGTGCTAGATAAATTCTATGAAGAAGAGTTCCAAAATCTGAAATTTACTTCTCAACCCATTGAAATTGTCAGAGAGATCGTTAATATTTTAAAGGAAAAAGGCTATACGCTTGTGGTTGCTACAAATCCCTTATTTCCAAGACTGGCAATCCTTCACCGCATTCAGTGGACTGGTTTAGAGGTTGAAGACTTTTCCTTTATAACAGATTATGAAAATATGCATTTTTGTAAACCTAATTTGGACTTCTATAATGAAATCCTTCAGAAAATTAATAGGTCACCAGCGGAGTGTATGATGATCGGCAATGATGTACAGGAGGATTTGATCGCAGCAAACCTAGGTATGAAAACATTTTTAATTGAAGACAATATTATCAACAGGGAAAATAAGGAGCCTGCTCCAGATTATAGAGGAAGCTACCGGGATTTACTGGACTTTGTAATGTATCTCCCAAATTTGAAGCAGGAATAAATGATTGGATATGGAATATAAATAGTGAGGAATGAAAATGAAACTGAAGCCTAGGTTACTAGCAATTACAGAAATGATAGATAAGAATAGTGTTGTAGCTGATATTGGAACAGATCACGGGTATGTGCCTGTGTATTTGATCCAACATCAAATTGCCAGAAAGGTCATCGCTGCAGACGTAAACAAGGGACCGCTAAATAGTGCAGAAGCCGCAATAAAAGCTAACGGCTTGGAGAATTATATTGAAACCAGGTTAGGCAGTGGT
The DNA here is from genome assembly GCF_900142145.1 of Geosporobacter subterraneus DSM 17957. Classification (GTDB taxonomy): domain Bacteria; phylum Bacillota; class Clostridia; order Peptostreptococcales; family Thermotaleaceae; genus Geosporobacter; species Geosporobacter subterraneus. The sequence goes on from NZ_FQZV01000026.1 coordinate 53,223, forward strand.
CTGGAGGTTCTTTCTCCCGGGGAGGTAGATACGGTGATTATAGCAGGGATGGGCGGTCTTCTAATCCGTGATCTTCTGGCTGCCCGGCCGGATATCGTGCAAACGGTACAGACTTTTATTTTACAGCCGATGGTGGCGCAAGATGAATTGAGAAAATGGTTGATAAACAATAACTTTCAGATCATCGATGAAAGATTAGCAAAAGAAGAACATCGAATCTATGAAATTATTGTAGTACGTAAAGGACACCAGGTAATCAGCGACGAATTATATTACGATATCGGGTTTAAACTCATAGAGAATAAAGATCCCCTGCTTAGAGAATTTATTTTGAAACATATCAAAAAAAATAAAGTAATAATAGAAGGTTTGAAGTATCAGAGCAGTGCTGAGGATCATGAAAAGCGGTTAAGCTGTATGAAGAAGCTTGAAAAATTAGAAGAGGTGTTACAATGGCTGAATCAGGCAGAAAAATCATCGACCTAATCGAAAAGCAGGCACCCTTGTACTTAGCAGAATCATGGGACAATGTGGGACTGCAGCTGGGTAATCCCTATAAACCGGTACATAGGATCATGGTATGCCTGGAGGTTACAGACTCTGTTCTCCAGGAGGCAGAGGCACGACAGATAGATATGATCATAACTCATCATCCATTGATTTTTAAAGCATTAAAAAAAGTTACAACGGATGATGGTCTGGGTAAGATCATTTATTCTCTCATTCAAAAGGATATATTGCTCTATTGTGCCCATACCAACTTAGATATGGCCTATGGTGGGTTGAATGATTTATTGGCAGTGGAGCTTGGCTTATCAGCGATAAAACCCCTAACCAATACCTATCGGAAAAAGTATTATAAGATTGTTGTCTTTGTACCGGAGTCTCATGAAGAGGTTGTTCGCGGTGCTTTATGTAGTGAGGGTGCCGGATTTATTGGTAATTACAGCGAATGTTCATTTAAATTGGCTGGTGAAGGTACTTTTAAACCATTGAAAGGTGCAAATCCTTATATGGGCAGTATTGGAGATCTAAAACGGGTTAAAGAATCACGGTTAGAAACAATTATTCCCGAAGATCGGTTAAAAGCAGCCATTGAGAGAATGAAGGAAGCTCACCCTTATGAAGAAGTGGCCTATGATTTATATCTATTGGGAAATGTATATGAAGAAAACGGATTAGGGAGAGTAGGCCATTGGGAGAAACCGGAAACACTGTCCCAGCTATGCAGCAAGCTTAAACAGCTATTGGGGTTAGAAAGTATAAAAGTTGTAGGAGATCCAAATAAGATCGTCTACAAGATAGGACTTTGTACCGGAAGCGGAGCAGAGTATATTTATCATGCCTATCAGATAGGATGTGACTGCTTTATAACGGGAGATGTGAAGTATCATGATGGGCAATATGCTCACCAATTGGGTATGGCGGTGATTGATGCAGGACATTTTGATACAGAAAATTATGCATGTGGCTTATATGCAAAGAGCTTGGAACAGCTGTTAAAGAAGCATCACTGTTCAGTAGAGGTGTGTTTTTCTAGCACAAATATAAATCCCTTTTGCTTTATATAGAATAGGTTTATTTTGCCTATTCTTTTTTTATTGTCTAGGAAAGTATAAATTTGCTGGAGCCTCAATAAAAGTAATTTCAAAGTTTAAGGCATTTTATAACATTTTAAGACAATAAAAAAGCAGGGGTTGTAGGGGATGAAATCCCCTGCCGCAGTAAGAGGGGTGCTCAGACTGCCTTGCAGTCGTCGAAGGGGACTAGGTTCCCCTAGCGAAGCACACCCAGTGGGCCTTTTTTATGTTTATCATAGAAAGTATAGATTGAAGAGGATTAAAATAAGAGAAAGGTGGGTTATTATGAGACAGTTGGATCTACTATGGGAATTGCAAGAAATGGAGCAGCAGTTAATGGATAAGGAGAGACTCCTCAAAAGCCTTCAGCAGCCTAGGGAAATTGAAGAAAGCATTCAAGATCACAAGAAAATGAAACAGGGATATGAAATAATGAAAAAGCAGTTGGAAGATGCTCAAAAAGATATAAAAAAAATGGAACAAGATCTAAAAGAACTGGATTTCAAGAGAGAAGAGGTAAAAGAAAAGCTTTACAGTGGGAAAATCAATGATTTAAAGCAGTTGGGAAGTCTGCTGAAAGAGCAGGAGAAAGCAGAAGGAGAGTATACACGGGTAGAAGCAAAGCTGGTGGAAAAAATGGAAGAAACAGAGTCCTTAGAAGAAAAAGTTCAGGAAGAAGAAATTAGAGAAAAAAAGGCGGGCTCTAAAATCAAACATATGCTTAAAGAAAGAAAAATCAGCTTGGAAAAAGTACAGGCTGAAATAAGTGAATTGGCGGAAAAAATAAATTCCCATTTAAAAAATATAGAAAAAACTTATCTGGATGCTTACGAGGATGTAAAGCGGCGTAAAAGCAAGCCTGTTGCATTGGTGGAATTTGATATCTGTACAGGCTGCCATATGGATCTGCCCATTATGACTATATCAGATTTAAAAAACCACAAACTTGTAACCTGTAACAACTGCAGCAGAATATTATATGCACGGCTTAAGGGGTAGAGGGCGACACATATCTTACAATATTTGGATTTTGACAAAAGCAATTGTATATGATAATATATTCTTTGTCGTTAAAACTAAATAAAGCGAGTAAGTCAGATGGTCGCGTCAGTGAAGCAATTTACTGACGAGGAAAGTCCGAGCTCCGCAGGGCAAGGTGCTGGGTAATACCCAGTGGAGGCGACTCCAAGGATAGTGCAACAGAAATAGACCGCCTGGTATGTTGTTGAGAGTGCAACCCACTGTAGAAGGGGTTACCTTCTCGACAGCATACTAGGTAAGGATGGAAAGGTGAGGTAAGAGCTCACCAGCAACTAGGCGACTAGTTGGCTCTGTAAACCCCACCCGGAGCAAGACCAAGTAGGGACAAAAAAGCGGCTGCCCGTCGTGTCCCGTGGTAGGTTGCTTGAGCCTGCTGGCAACAGCAGGCCTAGATAGATGACTGTCGAATACAGAACTCGGCTTATAGACTTGCTCGCTTAAGTAAAAATCACCTTTTCTGAAGGTGGTTTTTTATTTTAAGGAGGCGATTGCGTGACAACATCAAAATTTATTATGTAAAGAATTGGGGATTACCCAATTCTATATTATTTAGCATCCTCTAATTCCTCCAAAAATTCCAAAATTGCAGAATATTATTACAAGCAATAGGAAGAAGAATAACAATGATGTGTTATCACCAATACCGCCAATTCCTCCAAACAATCCGCAATTACAGAATATTATTACGAGCAATAGGAAGAAGAATAACAATGATGTGTTATCACCGATACCGCCAATCCCTCCAAATAATCCTTTAGTTTCGCTCATGGGTTGCACCTCCAATCATTTTAATGTCCTTAGCCTTTTCCTTTGGCTAATATAAGTTATGCCAACATAGAGACAAGTGTGCATAAATTAAATAGTGTTTAACTCATAAAAAGAGCTATTGATTTACGCATCTACAACAAGATGTTGTTTTGTAGGGGCAGACCTGCGTGCCTGCCCGCTTTTTTCGGGACGACACATAGGTCGTCCCCTACGTGCGCCCAGCATGGGCGCAGTCTTAAAGGTGAAAGTCCTGAACACCGAAGGTGGTAGTAGGTGTTAGCTTAAGGCAAGGGTGTCCTTGGCGACAAGGAATCTGAAGGAAGCCAGCGGCAAACTTCCGGTCTGAGGAACACGAATCACATATGAGGCTGATATAGTTGGATGAGTTTGCGTAGCAAAACAAAATCCTTACCACCCAAGGCTATACCAGTATATGTGGCAGATAGATGGAAGGAAAGACTGCGTTCTTACCTGGGGAGATCTCATAGCAGGTCATAAAGACAACCCATATAGCGATATATGGCTGAGCTATGAGAAGTCAGCAGAGACCATAGTACCACGAGAGTGGGAAGGGTTGAACATTAAGTGGCAAGAACATTAATGGATTCATTGTTATACGATAACCACAGAAAATAAAGCTACCCAGTGGAAGTAGAGATAGATGCTCAAGATAAACTAGGGAGCGTGTAGTGTAACGAAGGCATTATTAAAAGGAGGAGCCAAGATGGAAACAACAGGACTACTAGAAAGCATTGTCCACCGGGATAACCTTAACTTAGCTTATCGACAAGTGAAAAGGAATAAAGGAAGTCATGGAGTAGACAACATGTCCATGGAAGATTCTTTTAACTACCTAAAAGAAAATGGTAGAGAACTGATTCAGGATCTACTAGAAGGTTAGTATAAACCAAAGCCAGTAAGAAGGGTAGAAATACCGAAGCCAAATGGCGGGAAGAGAGAGTTAGGGATACCAACAGTCATAGACCGAATCATCCAACAAGCAATTGTACAAATAATTACCCCATATTTTGAAGAAAACTTTAGTGAACATAGTTATGGATTTAGAGTGGGAAGAAGCACCCATGATGCGATAAAACAAGCAAAGACATATATAGAGCAAGGATATGAATGGGTAGTAGACATAGACATAGAGAAATTCTTTGACCGAGTAAATCACGATATGCTTATGGCACGTGTGGCAAGAATAATTCAAGATAAGAGAGTTTTAAAGCTCATAAGAGCATATCTAAATACAGGGATTATGCTAAATGGAGTACTAGTGAAAAATGAAGAAGGGACCCCACAAGGAGGATCCATTAGCCCATTGCTTAGCAATATCATGCTAGATGACCTAGACAAGGAACTGGAAAGAAGAGGATTAAAGTTTGTAAGATATGCAGATGACTGTAACATCTACGTGAGAAGTCCAAGAGCAGCAGAGCGGGTCATGGAAGGGATCAGTACATTCATAGAGACAAAACTAAAACTCAAGGTCAATACAGAAAAAAGTCAGACAGGGCAACCCTTCTGAATGACATTCCTAGGATATAGTTTTTACAAGACTAAAGAAGGATTCATCGGCTATAAAGTTCCTAAAGAAAGAGTAGATAGACTAAGGCAAAAGATAAGGGAGATAACAAATAAAAACTGGTCAGTGGCTATGGAAGAAAGAATTAGAAAACTCAATCAGCTCCTTAGGGGATGGACACAATACTACAGGCTCACAAGTATGCAATGGTTAGTAGGCAATCTGGATGGATGGGTAAGAAGAAGGCTTAGAGCAGTTCGGTGGAAAGAATGGAAAAAGACTTCCACCAAATACAAAAATCTAGTGAAACTTGGAACGAGTCCCAAAGAAGCATGGCAACATGCGAATAGTAGAAAAGGGTACTGGCGTATTGCTAAGTCATGGATATTAAATAAAACCTTGACCAACCAGTACTGGAAGGAACAAGGTTTCATAGGATTTCTAGATTATTATCTTGTTGTTAAAGTCGATACTTAATGAACCGCTGTATACGGGACCGTACGTACGGTGGTGTGAGAGGACGATAGATAAAATAATTATCTATCTCCTACTCGATATTTATCTTTCATTTATATTGGCGTCATAGGCGTCAACGTAATCCAATTATTTCCAAATAAACCTTAGAAGCATGTCATTCTGAGCGTTAGCGAAGAATCTTATAGAACATAAGCAAGATTACCCTGAATTATTCATGAAGATCTAAAAAATGAATTTAGACCCTCAAAATTGAGTTTTATCAGTTTTAAAAATCTATATAAAGGAAAAAGTTCCTAAAAAAGGGTAGACTTATCCCGTAATAGTTGTTTTTGGGTTGTTTTTGCCGTTTTGAAATTGCCAAGGTTCACTGTTTTTGCTATTCAAACTTTGGGAGTCGCCTTATGTTTTCAAAGGTTTCGTAGAATTCCTCTTTATATGGGCAGCTGCTACAAAGTTTGAATGTAATATATCTTGCTGATCGGATTATCTTTGATGCAATCTTG
>NZ_FQZV01000018.1 GCF_900142145.1 Geosporobacter subterraneus DSM 17957
GTCACTGATTCATCTGAACAATAGATTTAAAGTTGTCAAAGAACATTCGGGTGGGTTTTTGAGCCCTAACCCTATATTTATCTTACAAGGAGGGTAAATATGGATTGCTGTCAAAACAAAACACCTTGGTACAAAAGACTTACTTCCACCCTGTTAGGAACAGGAAACTGCCATGGAGAAGTCAATCAGAATACGAAAGGGCTTGAAAAAATTGCACTAATCGGAAGTCCAAATGTCGGGAAAAGCGTACTATTCAACTCTTTGACAGGTGCTTACGTTACTGTATCAAACTATCCAGGTACAACAGTTGAAGTATCCCGTGGAAAAGGCAAAATTGGTAACAAAGAATATGAGATAATTGATACCCCAGGTATGTATTCCTTAATGTGTATCACTGACGAGGAAAAGGTCACAAAAGACTTGCTTTTAAAGGAGCGACCAAAGGTTGTGCTTCATGTTATAGATGCTAAAAATATTCAAAGAATGCTCCCCTTGACCTTCCAGCTTATAGAAGGAGGAATACCTGTGATACTGGTACTGAATATCATGGATGAAGCCGAAAGAATGGGGCTTAAAATTGATGTCAAAGGCTTGGAAAAGGAACTTGGAATACCTGTTGTTTCGACTATAGCAGCACTAAACAAGGGTATAGATACATTGAGAGAGAGGGTTGAAAAATATGCTAAAGTCGCTTAATCTTACATACGATGAAATTATAGAAAACTCTATAAATGAAATAGTTAAATATTTGAAAGCCGAATATGTACTTTCCAAAAGATCTATTGCCCTTCTATTGCTGCAAGGTGATACTGATATGATGGAAAGTGTCAAGAAAAATGAGGGGAGTAGTTTCGTAAAAATTTCAGGTATAGTAAATGAAGTTAAAAAGCACTACGACAAACCTTTAAACTATATTGTTTCATTAAATAGACAAAAGAAAGTTGAGGAAATAACGGACAAATACGTTAAAAAAACAGATAAGAGTGAGAATAATATCACCGACCTTTTAAGTAGAATTACAATGAACCCGATCACTGGCATACCGATACTATTATTAGTCTTATACTTTGGGCTTTATAAATTTGTTGGCGAGTTTGGAGCAGGAACCATTGTTGATTTTCTGGAAGCAGACATTTTTGAAGCATATATAAATCCCTGGGTAAATAGTCTTGTAACGGCCTATATTCCATGGCATTGGCTACAGGAATTAATCGCCAGGGAGTACGGAATCGTTACGTTAGGTATCAGATATGCTGTTGCAATTATCCTTCCTATCGTTGGTACTTTCTTTATTGCGTTCTCCATCATCGAGGATACGGGATATCTGCCAAGACTTGCCCTGTTGGTTGATAGGATATTTAAAAAGATAGGCTTAAACGGTCGTGCGGTAATCCCCATGACTTTAGGCTTTGGCTGCGATACAATGGCTACAATGGTTAGTAGAACTCTTGAAACTAAAAGAGAAAGAGTTATTGCTACACTTTTATTGGCTCTGGCGATCCCCTGCTCTGCTCAGTTAGGCGTTATTCTCGCTTTACTATCAGGTCAGTCTGTTGCTTTAGTAGTATGGGTAGTGTTTGTTGCTTTAGTTTTCCTGTTCATTGGTTTCTTAACCTCAAAACTTATGCCGGGCAGTAAACCAAGCTTCTATATGGAAGTACCACCCCTACGCTTGCCAAAATTATCTAATGTATTAGTTAAGACATATACAAGAATCCAATGGTACTTTGTTGAAATCCTTCCGTTGTTTATAGTCGCCAGTGTGTTAATCTGGTTTGGTAATTTGACTGGACTATTCGACTATGTTATAAGCCTCATGGAGCCCCTTGTAAACTTTGTCGGTCTGCCGGACGAAGCAGCAGAAGCGTTCCTGTTCGGATTTTTCAGACGTGACTATGGAGCAGCAGGACTATATGATCTTCAAAAAGCAGGAGCGTTATCTCCAAGACAATTGGCTGTCGCAGCTTCGACACTTACATTATTTGTCCCTTGTATTGCACAGTTCTCTATGACGATAAAAGAACGTGGTACAAAAGCTGCAATCGCAATGGCAGCATTTATATTCCCCTTCGCATTCGTTGCAGGATTTGTTCTAAACTGGGTATTAGTTACATTTAAGGTGTTGCCATGATTAAATGTAGTTTCTGCGGACATGAATTTAACGATCATGACAGTAAATCGGGTTGCAACGGGTGCCCTATGAGCAAAACATGCAACAAGTCGAAATGCCCAAATTGTGGTTTTGAAATGCCGAAGGAACCAGGACTTATAAAGTTTATTAAAAGGAAGTGGGGTAAAAAAGGATGATAAATTTAACCGAACTAAAACAGGGGCAAAAGGGTTTTGTTGCCGAATTAAATACTAATGATGAAAATATATTGAGAAAGTTAATGTCTATGGGCATACTTCCGGGTATGCCCCTTAAAGTAATACAGACGTTCCCCTCCTACGTTTTTCAAGTAGGTTATACTCAGGTTGCCGTAGACAAGACCATAGCATCAGCAATTTTAGTAAACATGTAATCTAAATTTAGGGTGTTTTTCATGCAAAATACAAAAGTTGATTTAAAACAACAATTAAATGACAGAGGATATAGAATTACTCCTCAAAGGAAAGCAATTCTTGATATATTCTCAATGCAAGAAGGTAAACATTTAAGCTGCGAGGAATTATTCAAGCTTGTTCGTGAGAATTATCCAGGTATCGGACTGTCTACTATTTACAGGACGTTGCCACTTTTGGAAAAAATGGGGCTATTAAATAAAATCATCCTGGAAGATGGATTTGTCAGGTATGAATTGAATAACCCACAAGAACAACACTTCCACCACCATTTAATTTGTATTGCTTGTGGTGATATTTCAGAAGTTCAGGAGGATATGCTAGAAGGGCTGGAGAGACAAATTCACAGCAATAATAGATTTATCATTAAAAATCACAGTGTAAAGTTTTATGGATATTGTGAAAAATGTTCTCGAGAAAGTTCTTCCGCTTAATACCCAAACGAGGATTGAATCTTTATAAAAAAGGCCTGATAGAAAACGTGAGGTTATCAGGTCTTTAAATTTGCCTTTTTTCATTGTTTGAAGGTAATTTTCCCGATAGCATTTCCCCAGCATGTGGATGCAAATAGTAAAATTTTTTTGTACTTTATTTATCTATTTATCATTTTCCTTAAGCATAATTAGGATAATACAAAAGGAAAGACTCACTTAAATTTTATCCTTTCTTCATTATATTTAGTGATGTAATTATAAATATAAAATACTCTTCTTTTTTTATATCTTAGGTTGACTATATAAAAATACAATAATATAATAACACGTGAATACATGCTCATGTGATAAATTAAGATACTTACTATTAAAATCATATTACCGGGGAGGATTGCTTTTATGATGCTACAGGATAAATTAAATACATTACAATCTAATATCAAGGATATGGGTAGCCTCGCAGTTGCATTTTCAGGCGGCGTTGACAGTACATTCCTTTTAAAGGTGGCACGTGATGTACTTGGCGATAACGTTATTGCAGTAACTGCATGCTCATCCACATATCCAGAGAGGGAGTTTAAAGAAGCCTCTGATTTTGCTAAAAAGCTTGGAGTTAAGCATATTGTAATCATATCAGAAGAACTGGATATAGAAGGTTTTGCAGAAAACCCTGTAAACCGCTGCTATTTTTGCAAGCATGAATTATTCTCTAAAATTAAAAATGTTGCAAAAGAGCATGGTATAGAATACATAGCCGACGGATCTAATGTGGACGACCTTGGCGATTATAGACCGGGACTTAAGGCTGTTAATGAGCTTGGAGTTGTAAGTCCTTTAAAAGATGCTAAACTCACAAAGGATGACATAAGGCATTTTTCAAAAGAAATGGGTCTTCCCACATGGGATAAGCCTGCCTTTGCCTGCCTATCTTCAAGATTTCCATACGGACATAAAATCACAAAAGAGAAACTTAATATGATAGATAAGGCAGAACAATACCTACTCGACCTTGGCTTTAAGCAAGTTAGGGTAAGATATCATGAAGATATTGCAAGAATTGAGGTCTCTCCAAACGAGCGCAACAAGTTTTTTAATGAACAGTTATTAGATAAAGTTTATGAAATGTTTAAGCAAATAGGGTTTAAATACACCACTCTTGACCTAAAGGGCTACAGAACCGGCAGTATGAACGAGACTATATCCCTTTAGGACTATCCTGACTTTCCTTTTTTAAGGAGTATATTAGAATCTAATTGAATCTAATATACTCCTTCTCTATTGTCCTCCATAATTAATGCCATTGACTGTATAATGCCGTAAGAATATAATAATATATGAAGAAGTATTCATGTGATTAACTAATTAATTATTTATTTAATTATTTAATACATATGTCTTTAAAGATCTTATAATTCGGAACTACATATAAGGTAATTTAATTTTTAATTTGTTAAAAAAAATAATACTGGAGGTTAAACCTTTGTATAATGATGTAGTTTTAGACCACTTTTCCGACCCCAGAAACGTTGGCGAAATACCGAATGCAGATGGAATAGGCCATGTTGGGAATCCTATAGATGGGGACAAAATAACAATTTATATTAAAGTCGACAATGACGTCTTGACTGATATAAAGTTTAAAACCTTTGGCTGTGGTGCTGCAATTGCTGCAAGCAGTATGGTTACTGTAATGGCTAAAGAAAAAACCTTAACCGATGCGCTCCAGATAACAAATGAAGCTGTTGCAGAAGCATTAGGAGGACTACCATCACAAAAAATAAAATGTTCGAACATAGCAGCTGATGCCCTGCACGATGCCATAGCTGATTATAGAAGTAAAAAGAGGTGATTCTATGATATTGACAAAAGAACAGATAAATAGATATATGCGGCATATTATAATGCCTGAGATAAGTGGTCCAGGTCAAAAGAAATTGCTTGAATCTACCGCTTTTATATATGGTGAAACTGTTAAAGATATATCTCCATTAATCTATTATCTTGCAGCATCAGGAATAGGCGGGATTTTTTGCTATTTTGAGGATGATAATGACTATGAGACATTATTTTATAATATCCAGGACTTAAATAATGACATTTCAATTAAACTTATTAATGAGCCATCATTGGTTGAAATAAAAGATTTAGTATACACTGGTAATCCTGGAGCTATTTTTAGGGTTTTCCTTGGCAGTTTTGGTTTTATTAATAGAAGTGCTAATACTTTTATTAATACCATAAATGAGAATATGTTTATTCCAACAATAATAGCTTTAAAAAATCAATGGAAAGGTATACTACAGACATTTGACAATTTGGACGCATTAAGTTTATTTATAGGTAAGCTATCAGATAAAACTCTTCCTGAGAATTTTAATGATAGTACATTTTCAACATCCCTTTTAGGTACACTCTGCTCTATTGAGGCTATTAAACTTTGTTTAAATGTTGGAGAAATACATAAGGATTTACTGTATATTGATATTTTATCCTTGGAGTTTAGTAAAGCAAAACACAATAAAACAGATTCCTATATAGAAAAACTATTGAACTATGAATATGGTAATCCTATAACCAATACCGGCATTGGGAAAAAATTTTCTGAATGTAAGGTGCTTATTGTCGGTGCTGGAGGGCTTGGGGCTCCTGTGGCATTTGCCCTATCAATGGCTGGAGTTAATACTATTGGCTTAGTTGACTACGACACAGTTGAAATCAGCAATCTTAATCGTCAGATACTCCATTCAACTTCTCGTATAGGAATACCTAAGGTTAAATCCGCTGAGATTTTCTTAAGAAAAATTAATCCAAATATAAAGGTTATCATACATAATACAAGATTTAATAAGGACAATGCCATGGAAATCATAAGAGGTTATGATATCATAGTAGACGGAGTTGATAACTTCCCAGCCCGCTACCTTTTAAACGATGCTTGCTTTTTTATGAAAAAACCTATGATAGAGGCTGGCGTGTTAAGGTTTAGTGGATTAAGCACCACAATTGTTCCAGAAGAAGGTCATTGCTACCGCTGCATATTCCCCAATGTCCCTGCGGCAGGCAGTATCCCATCTTGTGCAGAATCCGGCGTTTTAGGCTCAGTGCCTGGAGTGATGGGCTTTATACAAGCCGCTGAGGTTATAAAATTAGCGACAGGTAAAGGAAATATATTAAAAGATAAGTTACTTTTATTTGAGGCCATGGATTTAAACTTTACGATAGTCAATTTAAATAAAAGTCTTTCCTGCCCTTTGTGCGGAGAACATGCGAGCATTAATACACTGCAGGAATATGAATTTACCTGTGAGAGTAAGACCTTATAATAAAATTGAAGAGGTTAAGTACACTAATCTAAGAAAGCACACGTTAAAATGGACGTGCTTTCTCCTCCTTTAAGTTTATACCTGCCATGGTGTTATTTGTCCTGAACGGTACTTGAGTTGACACTCCCCTGGGAAATATTAAGTTCTGTTTAGTCAGCACCTTCTAAAACGAGGGTGCTTTTCTATATGAATCAAGCTGGCGCCTAGCTTGAGACTTTCTTAAAACCACCCCCACCGCCCTGAGGGCTCGTCCTCATTGCCGGACGGGCTAGACCTCACAAAATCAACTTGCAGGGCTACTTAATATCTTCTCATGGGCCAAGTGTAGGCTGTCAAGGAATGTTTGCATCGGGGTTCTGCCTTTACACCTTTTACCCTGGTGAGTGCGTTCCTCATTGTACTGGAGCATGTAGAAGTCTAAATCTTCCTGCAATTGCTCTACCGATTTATACATCGTCTTCCTGAAAGCAATCTTGTAAAACTCGTTTAGTAGTGTCTGATTGAAGCGCTCACAGATACCATTTGTTTGAGGGCTTTTAGCCTTAGTCATTGTGTGCTCAATGTCGTTCATCTGTAAAAACAGCTCATACAAATGTTTTTCAGGAGCTCCACAGTATTCTGTCCCTCTGTCCGTTAATACCCTCATTACCGGTATCATATGGCTTTCAAAGAATGGCAAAACCCTGCCATTTAGTATATCCGCTGCAGTTACAGGAACTTTCGCTGTGTACAGTTTGGCAAATCCTACTGCAGAGTATGTGTCGATAGCTGTTTGCTGGTATATCCGTCCTACTCCTTTGATATATCCTACGTAGAATGTGTCCTGAGCAAGCAGATATCCAGGATGCTGAGTATCAATTTCATCTATTGAGATATTCTTTTCCTGCTTTGCCTTTTCGAGCGCTGCTAATTGTTCTTCAGTATAAAGGATGCCTTCCTTTGCAGCTTTTTCTTCAAGCTTCTTCAGCCTTTATAAATGCTAAAATAGAAATGTAAGAAAGTGATCACATAAGAATGTAGGGTTTATCAAAATAAGGTATAATTATCTCTTGAAATATGGAGGTAATTATGATTATAAAAAATAACATTCAAACAAACATAATAATAAATACATTAGAGGATCTTACAAAACTAAAACCTCTTATGGAGGCAGGTAACTTGAAAGTTAATAAAAGTCAAATAGCTAGAGAATTAGGAGTTGACGCTAGAACTGTTGGAAAATATATTAATGGCTATCAAAAGCCTACAACACGAGATAGAATGTCTAAGATCGATGAGTTTTATACAATTATTGAAGAATTATTAAGTGATGAGTCTAAACAAATCTTTTACTATAAGCGTGTTTTATGGCAATACTTAGTGGACAATTATCAGTTAGATTGTGCACAATCTTCTTTTCGCAGATACATTTCTCAACATGAGGAATTCGATTGTTATTTTAGAAAAAGAAGAAAAAAATATGCTAAAAATCATGCACCAATGCGATATGAAACTGCTATTGGTCAACAAGCTCAAATAGATTGGAAAGAAAGTATAGATTTTATATTAAAGGATGGTGAAATCATAACAATCAATGTTTTTGTTGCACTACTATCTTATTCAAGATTTAGAGTCTATCGATTATCCCTTAACAAATCACAGGACGTTTTGTTTTCATTTCTAAATGATGCATTTGAGACATTTGGTGGTGTACCCAGAGAATTATTAACAGATAACATGAAAACAGTGATGGACGAAGCAAGAACAGATTATTATAAAGGAAAGGTCAATAATAAATTTCAGCAGTTTGCGAATGACTATGGGTTTCAAGTAAAACCTTGTATTGCTGGTAGACCTAATACAAAGGCTAAAGTAGAAGCCCCTATGAAACTACTAGACGAAATACGTGCTTATAATGGTACTTTAGATTATGAGGGATTACATCAATTAGTAGCACGCCTCAATAATCGAATTAATTCCACTTGTCATACGACAACAGGTAAAATACCCATATTACATCTTGAGAAAGAAAAAGATTTCTTATCCGAACTTCCGACGGAACAAATAAGAAATCATTATTCTATCAAAACCATAGATGTAACGGTTAATCCTCAAAGTATGATTTACCACAAATCTAATCAATACTCTGTACCACCAGAGTATATCGGTAAGAAATTAAAGTTACAAGTCTATGATCAAAAAATACATTTGTATTATAACACAGATTTGGTGACAATACACCCAATAAAAAACCAAAAGCTTAATTATCATTTTGATCATTATGTAGCCATTAGTTCTCTTACCCTCAAACATTCAGCTACAGAAATAGAAGACATTGCAAAAAACAACTTAGAGATGATAGGAGCAATATATCAAAATGACTAGTACATATACCGGGTTAATAAAAAATCTAGAATATTTAAAATTGAAACAGATGATTACACATTTGGATGATGTCATTGATTTTATTAATACGAATAATCTTTCATTTGTTGATGGATTGACTAAACTTACAGCTCATGAAATTGATTTTAAAGAAGCTAACATGATTCGTTCAATGGTTAAAGTTGGGGCATTCCCGCATACTAAAGAAATTAAGGATTTTGACTTTGACTTTCAGCCAAGTATTAATCAACAACAAATTTTAGATTTTACAACACTACGATTTATAGAAGCACAAGAAAATCTTGTATTTCTAGGACCAAGTGGCGTTGGAAAAACACATCTGGCCACGTCTATTGGGATTGCTGCAGCTAAAAAACGATACAGTACCTATTTTATAAAGTGTCACGATTTATTACAGCAATTAAAAAAAGCTAGATTGGAAAACCGTTTAGATGCGAGGCTTAAACATTTTACAAAATATAAATTACTAATTATTGATGAATTAGGTTATCTACCAATAAATAAAG
Source organism: Geosporobacter subterraneus DSM 17957 (assembly GCF_900142145.1). GTDB lineage: Bacteria > Bacillota > Clostridia > Peptostreptococcales > Thermotaleaceae > Geosporobacter > Geosporobacter subterraneus. Next base: position 9,211 of record NZ_FQZV01000018.1, read on the forward strand.
ATGATTCCAAACTATTTTTTCAATTAATTGATATGCGATATGAAAAGAAAAGTACTATATTAACAACAAATATTAATTTTAATAATTGGGATGAGGTATTTTATGATGCCGTTATCGCGAATGCTATTTTAGATCGCATTTTGCATCATGCACACATTATTTCAATTAGCGGGAAATCATATCGACTAAAAGATCATTTTAAGAAAGAAGGTGAGTAAAAAACTACATTCTTATATGATCAAAAATATACATTTTTAACTTGACATTTATAGCCTTTTTTCAAAGGTTTCAATTTCATGCCTCTGCCATATGGATCTTACCCCTCCGGCAGAAACGAGCACACCTTGCTTCCTAAGTTCATTGCTCGCCCTCAGCTGGCCATAGGCAGGCTTCTCATAAGCGATTCTCATAACTGCTTCTTCAATTTCAGGAACTACTCTGTTCTTTAAGCAAGGCTTCCTGCGGGTCTTATCCTTTAGCCCTTCAAGTCCTTCTTCCTCGTAGGCTTTCTTGATGTCGTAAAAGTGTTGTCTGCTTACTCCATGTATTTTACATGCTTCACTTACATTTTGCAGATATTCTGCCAATTCAATCAGACTCATTTTGTTCTTGGCAATACGTTCTTGCATAGTCATGGTTACCATCTCCTTCTTACAATTTTGATTGTTGCCAGGGGAGATATTACCCATAACTATTCATACACTGTCAAGTCAAGTTAATTCCCTAACATGTTATTTTCCCTATTTCTTGTTGTAATTGTGTTATTTGTCGCATCTTAATATCCCTTAACTGCGCAAGCATTTGTCTTATTTCAGGATTTTGAATATATACCATATACCTGTTATATTGCTCCTGATTTTTTATTTCTGTTTGGAGTAAGTCATTAAGTCTGTTTATGTCGTTCATAGTAACACTTCCTTATCTTTAGGTAATATTCATTTGAGACATTTTCTCGTTTAAGTTCTTGTAATTGTTCCTGGCTGCCATCTCCATGCCCTTTAGTATTTCTCTAAGATTAGGCTGCATAGTCTGCTCTGCTGCTGCCATATATTTTTCGGCCGTAAGTTCTTCTAAAAATAGCATTTCCTTTAATGCATTGTTGATAATCTCCTGTTCTGTAAGCATATTCATCTTTCCCTTTCTATTTAACTAATGAATAATATATTGTGCCTGTACCATCTATTGTCGCCAGGTACACATTTTCCATGTCTATAACACCATACTTTTTAAGCTCGCATGCTAACCACCCTCGGTCATGTCCTATTTTTTCAAGGTTTTTATCAATAACCTTCCCATCGTTTATTAGTATGGAAGGAAGTCCACCTTCCACCGTAGGGATATTTAGGTCTGCAGGAGTCACAGGCATATAGTCGGCTTTTTTAAGCACACTAATACGTCCGTTTGTCTCGAATATTGCAGTCTCTACCTCGTTAATGTTTGGGGCATCAATCTCTCTAAGCTGCGAAAGCAGGATTTCTATAGGTATTAATGATTTAAACATATTTTTCTTCTGAATTATTCCTTGAGATATTAACACCTCTGCTTTTCCGTATACTATCTTTGCAAAAGTCCTTGATTTTATGGCAATAAACGAGATTAAATAGTGCATGGCAATAATGGTTACAGCTGCTGTTACAGTATCTAAAAAGTTTATTTTAGAATCGTAAAGTGGAGAGACTATAAGCCCTCCCATCATCCAGAAAAAAGTAAAATCATAACCGGTATACTGACCACCTGCTCTGTTGGGACTAAACCTGCTCGTAATATATAGGATTAACCCTACAACAAGCGTCCTTCCTACAAATCCTATCGTACCCAGCTTTTCAACAGAAAATATAATACTCTCCAACCTATCACCTCCTGCTATACACTGATATACACTATTCCGTCAGCCTCAAGCTGAGCTAGAAAAATGTCTTCTACATTTGCTATACCCTTTTCTTTTATTCTTGCATCAAGCCATTTTATATCATATCCGAGCATTTTCAGGTTGTCGTTCTGGACTTTTCCATCATATATAAGTATTGTAGGCACACTTACATTTTTTAAGGGAAGGCCCATTTGTTTTCTGGTTAAAGATAAACTTTGGGAACTTTTTACAACATTTATTTTACCTGTTGGCTCAACTACTGCGTACAAAACTTCTGAAAGGCTGAATACGTTTTTAAGGCGTAGCTGGCTTAAAAGATTATCTATAGTTATCCTGACATCTTTTAAGTTTTTTCTAATAATCTTTCCATTTTCAATCACAACGGTTGCATGCCTATCGACTTTTCTCGGAAATTTTACATCGAGGTAGGATAATAAAATATTTATAGCAGCATATACAAAAACGATGGCTACACCAGCCACAAGGGACGACTCAGAATTCACCATTCTCACGGCTGCAAGGCTTACAATTCCAGCAGCGACAAGATGGTTATGGCCTGATAATATTGATATTTGCCTTTGACGCATAAACCTCGTTGCAATTATAAGCGAAGAATAAAGTATTATTGCCCTTATTGAAAAAGCCCAAAATGGTAGTTCTTTAGCTCCAAACCAAAAATCATTCCATGTCATAGCCTCACCACACTCTATACAAAATTAATATTTGCATATTTTTGATATATTTATTATTTTTCCATTAACACCTCTGTTTATTCCTCTATTAACCTAACTCACAAAATCCGGTATATGAAAAAAGACCTGATAGAAAACTATCGGTCTTTTGGGTTTTATTCCTTGTATACTTAAACGTATTGTTTTGAAAGTTTCAAATTTACTCTGGCATTTAAATATTCACCAATGTAGGATAAAATACCCTTTCTTTTTATAAAGATCCAAGGACTACAAATAGCCACTTGGATCTTTTTTCTTACAGTTAAAATTACAGTTTAATATCTGTTTCTAGTATTCCAATTACCATTGGTACAGTCATTAAAATTATTATAGTTCATATTTGGACCTTGCATTCTCTGGTTAAATGCTCTGTTATTTACCACATTGTTTGTTTTTGGAGTGCCAGTTTTTTGTGTATTGTTTGTTGTTACTGTCCTATATGTTGACTGTCCAGGAGCATTTAAATTTGTCCTGCTTGATGTCGGCTGATTACTCTTGTTACTATTATAATTTTCATTCCACATCATTCCATTATCATAAAAAGACAGGCATATATCATTCATGCTAAAGTTATTATTCTTATAATTTTTTTCCATGATATCTATTTGATTTCTCCAGAAATCTTCCTGAGTTTTATTTAACATCCCTCTGTCTATAGCTTGTTGAAGCCTATTTCTCTCCATTTCAATCATCTGTTTGAATCTTTCGGATGATATTCCCTGGTTATATCCTGGAATTGATGTCGTTCCATTTTTATTGTAATTGTCCTCCATCTGTTGTATCTGACTTTTCCAGTAATTAGCCTGCTCCTGAGTAATGACTCCATTATCTATTGCTTGCTGTAATCTAAGCTTCTCTAGCTCTATCATTTGAGTATAATTATTAGTATCTACTTTATTACTGGATACATTCGAATTATCACTTTGTTTAACTACGTTATCTTCTACTGCCACTGTTTGACCTGATACTATCACAGACTGTTTTACATTGCTTTTGGAATTCACTGTACTATCTGCATTTGCAGCTAAAGCTACCGCTCCCACTGATAATGTTAATACTACTGCTGTTGATAATGCCACTAATTTTTTCATATTGCATTTCTCCTTATTTTTTATAATATTAATACTGTTATTACCTACCTCCCCCATCCCCAAAAATTATCATCTATGCAATAGTTAAATCCCCAATTTCTATTTGGATTCCTATTATAGAAATATCCATTATATCTATCCCCCATAGGTCCACCCCCTTTATATTGTTGAATTCGGCTTAAGTTGTTCCCATAGTGTTTTATTTAAACCCTGGTTTATCTTCTAAAAATCAATTCTTATTTTTTTGTTCCTTTCGTAATTCTTCAATTTCCTGCCTTAGACTTCTTACCTCATTCGATAAAGTTTCATTGTTAGTTATATTAAACCTTTGAAAAGAGTTATTACCGATACGACTGAAAATAAAGAAGATCAAGCCAATAAATACTATTAATAATAAGGGGAACACAAACATACCAAAAGGCCATCCCCCGCCAGTGCCCCAATAAGAACCCCAACACATATATATCCACTCCTTTACTTAATATTAAATTTTATTAAATTATTCGAAAGTTGAACTAAGTATGATTTACTGTTATGGTTTACATTAAATATTTTTGGTAGTAATCCATGTAAATAAAACGGTATGCCTCAAGGGCGAGGCATACCTTATAAGCTTTAAGTATTAGACTACCAGCAATATCCTCCCCAACCATAACCTCTCATCATGCTCCGGCCTCCACCGTAATATCCAGAACCCCAGTTATTATTGAACTGACTCCTGTACTGTCTTCTTAATTCCATATCTTGGAGCATTAAATCAGCCTGATCTTGCGTAATCATTCCTGCTTCAACGTATTTCTGCACCATTTGTTTTTCCAAGTCGATCATCTGCTGCTGAATCTTGTTTAATTCTTTTTGCTGGTCATCAGTCGGTGCTGCAAAGGCACTGGGTACGGCAAAGGCCATTAATACCCCCACTAATACAAGTAAAACTACAACTTTTTTCATGCTTTCGCCTCCTAAATTTGTTTGTTTGAATTTCTTCGGTTTATATTCGTATTATTATCTATTTTTTAAGGGGGTTACAGATAATTTTTTTAAATTTTTTTTAATTGTAATTGGCTTTACCACTCTCCAGGACACATGTCATCCCAATGTTGTCTTGACCGAAAATCGTCACGGTACATAGATGGATCTCCCTGCTTCGGATAATTTTCCTGCTTATCAGAAGAAGGAGGAACTACTTTATCTCTCATCATATCCATATGACCGTTCATACCCCAACTCGGGTCAGATACTTCACACCAATCACCAGGAAATGCTTTTGGTAGTGTCATTTGATTCGACCGCATTACTTGTGAAGGAGAAGAATCTTTAAACGTTTCTGGAGGTATCTCGATCCCTTGTTCCCTGTATTTCTTCATTAACATATATCTATTTAATGGAAGCCCAGACTCTTCAGCCTGCTGAATAATTTCTTTACCAGCTTGATTAACAACTACATACCCGTCATATTTTCGTTCATACATTTCATCATGGATAACCTGCATAATCTTGTTCTTATCAATACCCGTTTCATTTGGTGCTTCCCGCAGGGGTATGACGGTAGCCAAAGCCAAATTTTTACTTTCAGAGTCAAAAAAGTTCATTTCAGCAGTTTTGGAAGTTATCAAATTTACTGCTTGGTATACATCTAAGCCTTCGATATCCAACTCTTTTAGTAGCTTTTCTCCTTCAGGATTCTGGGCCTGCGACTGAATAACTAAATTATCTTTACCGATGGTTAACTGAACACTAGGTGTCATGTCCAAGGCAACAGATGCATATACAGGAGGAATTAAAAAGGGTTTTAAAACATTAAAAGCCATAAAGATAATAAGAATAGCCGCTGCCACGTAATGGGGTCGGAAGCTAATAGGTTTTTTTACTGGTATTTCTATCGTTTCTCCGGGAGAAGGCCGCCGAACGGGCATCTTTACTTTTAGATAATCTCCTTCTTCGGTAATTACCACTACTTGTCGTTCTTCTACTCGTAGAACCATCCCTCGTATTTTACTCATTCCCCTCACCACCTCCCTGCTGGGGCAAACGGAGCAATTGTCTTATAGGTAAGAATTCATCAATACTCAATACCAAGACTACAGCTATGATATACTTTCTTCCCCTCTCTATCACCTTTCGCCCAACACCTGTCAGCACCATTAATTCTTTTACAGGTAATTGTTTGTTCTTCTCAAACTGTTTCATTAAAACCGGCTGCTCCACTAAAGCCTGTGCTACTCTGATTAAGGTTTGTTTCGTATCACGGTGTTTAGGAGAGCAAGATACCAAATCATCTAAAGATATGCCATAGTCCAGGAGCATAAAATTGTAGCGAGCCACCATATCTCTTTGTTCCAAAGCTGTTTGCTCATCTTGGTATTTGGTCCAGGCTTCCGCTATTTCGTACTTGCTCACCTCCTTTTCTTGGTCAAGGGTATCTAAAGGAGCGTATTGAAAGCGGGATTCATGTCGAAAGTAATCTACTAACCGATGATGAATAAGCATTTGGGCATAATTTAAAAATCTCATTCCTTTATCTTTATCATATGTGTCAATAGCCTCATTAAAAGCAATGAGACTGATACTTAATTCATCGTCATTGTTCCAGTCTAAAGACCGACCGCAGATGCCCATGGCAATAGTGCCGATTTGAGATCGATACTTTTTAATAAGCTTCTCGCGGACTAAATCATCCTGCCTAGCCTTAACAACCTGATTATTAATTAATATTTCAAGCACATTCAACCTCTCCGTATTTTTATATTCGTAAAGCAACAAAAATTTGAGGTGGTAGACCTCTATTATTTTTATCTTGGTAATGTTTACATAGAAAATATTCAGTTCCTAAATATAACAGTCAAATTTTCCTCGACTCAGGAGTCATTGGTTTCTTCTATATCGTCAAAAAAATCCAAGCTACTCTGGAAACTATGACTGTATCATCCAGACTTAATATCTGAAACAGAGCTGATAGTGAGTTAATTTACGTTAAAATCGATAACATTGTATCAAAGTAATTGTTTAATCTGGTTTCTAGTAGTACATCAAAGTAGAATCTCAGAGTGAACCATTAGTATAGCTGCAGTCGTTTTACAATAACTTTTATATAGCCACCAATAGGGTAACTAACATATCAGTTCTCCTTATGTCGCTTAACAAAAAAGTAAAGGACATAAGCCGTCCCATCTTTATTAAAACAACTTTAGTTCAATCAATGAAAGAATATAATTATCAATCCTGCCTTGATCACGAACTGCTTCGAAGGTTTCTAAATCTCCTACTCCCTCTACTATCAACTTCCCTGTCCTTATATTCAACGTAGCCTTAGTTACACCAGGGATTGCACGTAGATTTCTTTCAAATTTAGCAGCACAGTTCGTACAAGTGATGCCTTCAACTTGAAATACCATAACTTGGCTACCTTTTACTGGTTCTTTTTTTCTATAACTCTCTGGTATAATTTCATAGTTTTCTTTTCTAGCTTCCATACCTACAGTCCTTTCTACACTCAGCCTTTCGGTTTGTGTTCTTATTTTTTCTATAACTTTAGACACAGAAAGCACCTCCAAATAAAAACTAGCGACGAGATCTTTCCCGTGCATATTCAAATACTTCCCTCACCAAATTGGCAATATGTTCATCAGCTAGCGAGTAGTATACCATCTTCCCATCTTTTCTATAGCGTGCTAAACCCAAATGATTAAGCGTTCGTAGATGATAGGAAGCTACATTACTACTAGCACCTATAAGCTTTGCTACATCGCACACACACATCTCTGTTTTAGAAAGCGCATAAGCGATCTTAACTCTTGTATCATCGGCTAGAGCCTTTAGTATTAAAGACATACCGTCCACACCCTCAAGTTCAGCCTGGATTTGTTGAACCTTTTCCTCATCACAGAACCAAACTTGACAAGTAATATCTTCTGAAGATTGGTTTAAATTAGCCATTTTATTTCCCCCTAGATTACTTATAAAAACATTACAACATTACAATAATCGTTGTAATGTTGTATTATTATGTTATCAATAAAATATTTATATGTCAACGTCTACAAAACACTTGGAAGCAGCTACCAACCTCTTACTATCCTCCGGGGAAAACTTATGGAACCTCCGGTATGGAAACGTGACAGTTAGTTTAGGCTATACTTAAATTTTTATTTGAACTTACATCTTAACCGAATAAAATTAAAAAGCTCTCCACAAAACATTGTTTGCATAAAGCACCAAATTTAATTCAGAAGGAAAAGTTTGATGTGTTGTACTCCATATGCAATTAATATCAGTTAAGTAGTTTATAGAACATAGAACAATTGTCCCTCTCGTCCTCAGTACATCTATTTCTAAGGTGAGAATCTCACATTATAAATTTAATTTTAACGCGAGTGTGTATTTTGAAACCTATTCCGCTTTTCCTCAACAGGTATTGGACCTAATGCAATCTCTTCATAATTTGCCGTACCTTTGCTCTGGTAGGGAACAATCCCTTGTTCTGCCATGGAAGAATATCCTGTGCCACCTACAATAATGTGGTCTAAAATTTTGATCTGCAAGGGATGAAAAATATCAACCATTCTCTGTGTCATTGCTCTATCCTCCTGAGAAAAATTTTTCGATCCACCGGGATGGTTATGAGCTAAAATCATTGCATTGCAATCACAGGCAAGGGCATATTTTAATATTTCTCTTGGATAAACCGCTGTCTGGCCAATACTTCCTTCGGACATGATTTTTGTTTCAATTATGTTATTGCCACTATCTAAAAAAGCAACCATAAATCTTTCTTTATCCTTCATGCCACCTAAAAGAGCTAAAAAATATTGGCCTGATATAGTTGATGAATTGAGTGTAATCTTCTCGTTACTTTCATAGATTTTCAAAATGTTATATGAGGCGATAAACTCATTAAGCCGCCCTATCTTTTCAAGCTGCTTCTCATTTGGCTCCATAATGTGGGGATGCTCTAAGATGTTGAAGGGGTTGTTTCCCTTTACATACTGCTGAACCTTTTTATAGGGAAGCCCTGTTAAAGTTGTCAGTCCTTTTAAAAACTTCTCGGTATGCAGGATATCTTGTTTCATTTTAGGCTCGCCCCCCTTTACCGTCAAATATCTCAATAATGGATTTAATACTTTTCAACTTCTCACAAGTCTCCAGGGGGAGGTCTACTGATTCAAGGTGAAGAAAAAAGTTTTTAATTCCCATGCTTTGAAAGCATTTATGAATTGTTTCTTTTGTATCCGAATCCAAGTCAATCAATTGAGCTAATAAATTTACACATTTTACGTACTCCATATCCTTTAACTTTTCTAAATCCATCTGTTTTTCCACCTTTCATAAAATTTAGGCCTTTAAAATATTTTCACGGTAGCAAAGTTATCAATTTTACAGTGATATGTTTCCGGAGATGGCTACCGCTTTTAATAACCTCAAATTAGAAATTAGATTTCGTCCCTACCCAGCAGGGTATACATCATCGGGCGAAATTCCCCGGACAACATTTCTTCCATAACGCTAATTTGATCATCGGTAAAGCTGTATTCACCGGCCTGTTGCCCGGCAGTTTTACTGGTAATGGTAATATGAAGAATATACTCATAGGTAGTTGTAGTTTCATGGCTGGTCGTACAATCCCCGTTATCTACGGTTTCCGTTTCTGTATGCTCGATGGTTTCTACATAATAATCAATCAAGTTCATATCCCAAAATACAGACTTAATCATATCTATTCGCGTGACATCAATGGTGGCAACATCCATGCCGTTTTCTTTATCCATTGCAGTTCTAACAGCAAACACGGCTATAACGTCCATCCAGTTATCTACCCGGATATTATCTGCACTACCAGAGTAGTGAATCTCTACACTGTCTACGTAGTCATGGGACTCCTTAATGTCCTCAATTTTGATGTCAAACTCAGCATTTACCTCCTGTACCACACTGGATATGGGCGATACACCTGTGTCTTTATTCTCATTAGAAAAGAAGATGCCAAAAGGAGATTCTACCAAGGCGGCTACAGCAATGATAATTAAGAAAAGGGAAAGGACAGCACCACCTGTACCCACAAGGGCAATAAGCCCTTTAACCAGTGTAGCAGTAGCTTTTACTGCCAGCTTAATCATACGGGTTGTAAATATGGCGGCGGCTCTTGCCGCCTGTGCTGAACGATGTGCCGCTTTTATGGTTTGTGCAGTTTTGGCAGCAGCTTTAGCAGCCGCCTGAGATGTTTTTATACCTGCTTTTACTGTCTGCTTAGCGGTCTTGACTGATTTCTGTGCAGTTTTAATCGTGTCTTTAGAAACTTTTTTCAAGGTTTTCCCGCTTGTCTTAACAGAATGTTTTATAGTGCGGTGACTCGAACCGCCAATATTAGGTGAAATGTTGCGCCCTGCTACTTTCTCTGTTGGTGATTTGAAAATGGAATTCTGAATAGCCTGTATAGGTTTAATTTCTGGTGTCTGAATATTTTTTGATTCTACCGCCTGCATTTCTTTGTTTCGGATAAAACGTAGCCTCCTCCGACCCTTAATAAATCGCTGCTTAGCCAATTCGTTTGGCTTAGATAGAGTATATTTTTGCTTTACGGTTCCTTCTGCTTTTGATTGGACAACTTTATATTGCACTGATTGCTTTGCTTGTATAGGAATATCATTCTGTTTAGACACTTTCGTAGCTTTGGTTGAGACTGCTTCCTTTCCTTTCGGGGAAACATTACTCTGATGTGTTTTAGGATTAGGGGTTTCAGAGTGCAAAGGTTGTTTTGGTGTGTATTCGCCAGAAGTATCGGTGCTATGAACGCCTGTATCTACACTACGCCGCTCCTTTATTTTCTGTACAATCTTTTTTCCCTGATAGTCTATAACATAACCAGCTTCGTTGACCAAGGTTTCCGCACCTTTTTTTATCTTATCTTCTGCATACCCCACAGAACTGTCATAATCCTGTCGCTGTGTCTGTTCAGCCTGTTTCTTAGTACGGATAAAGGCGTTTTTTGCTCTGTAGGAAACATCCGCAGCTTTATCCAGCATCTTAATATCTTTAATAGTAGATTTAGTTTTTATTTCTTTCAATGAGCGCACCTCCTTTCAGGGTATCCCTAACTGCTACCGCACTTTTTGAAAACCAGGTGTAATACGCTTTATGTTCCTGCAATATTCAGGATAGCGCAGTCGGATAGCTTCAAAAAAGTATGGTGCAAAACTACAGTCAAATAATTCATGAGGGGAGGAGCGATTTTCTTTTCCATCCTCTGTAAAACCATTCCAGAGATTAAAAGCAAGGCGGCACAATCGAAGCGTACTGCCCGTTTGCCATGCAGATGAAAGCCCCTCCAGGTTAATCCCATCGTTTTTGAAGTCAAAAAGGTTTTGGATATGGCTTCTTGTTTCTGAGCTGATTCCCATAGTATAAAAAAACGCCCGATGATAGGCGTCGTCATTGTAGGTTTTGGCCAGCATTTCATAATAGAAAGCCTTATGCTCTTTGTCTTTAAACCTGATATTTTCCATTTTGAGTGCCTCCTTTATATGATGAATGAACGGCTGACTAAGGTACAGTCAGCCGTTGTTTAGTTAAACATGGTGTATTACCCTTGTTCCCCGGGTTTGGTAGTCATCAAACGATAAAGCTTGGTATTTCGCGGGAATTGGTCGATGAAGGGTACAAGGGAACTTCCTACCTTAATTAGACCATTACCCGCATCCACATTTGTAATGTAAGAAAGCTGAAGGTCGGAAATGTTCAAAAGCTTTGCAAGTTCCATGCGGTCAGTACTGGCTTGATTAAGCATAACAATGAATTCGGAATTGGCCAGCATAGTACGGGCTGTATGGCTCTGCAAGAGGTCATCTACGTTTTGCGTGATACCTGTACAAAAAGCACCGTACTTTCTGACACGTTTCCAAAGTGTAAACAAGAAGTTGGCACTGTATTCATGCTGAAACAACAGGTATATTTCATCAATGATAATAAAGGTATTTTTACCCTTTGCCCGGTTTTGTGTGATGCGGTTTAGGATACTGTCTAATACAACTAACATTCCAATAGGCAGTAATTGCTTGCCTAAATCCAGGATATCGTAGCAGATAAGACGGTTATTTACATCCACATTGGTCGGCTTGGCAAAAGTATTTAGACTGCCGCTTGTGAATAGCTCAATAGCAAGGGCAATTTCCTGCGCCTCCGGTTCATCCTGTTTTAAAAGTTCTGCATGAAAGTCCTGCAAGGTAGGTGGATTATCTTTAAAATTGCTTTGCAGATACTTTCTATAAACACTTGCAGTACATCGGTCAATCAGGGATTTCTGCTTTGCTCCAAGGTTCTGCCCTCCAATAAGCTGCTCACACAAGGATAGTACAAATTCAGATTTTAAAATAACGGGGTTTGCACCGTCTCCATAATCCTTACTCATGTCCATTGCATTGATATGATTTTGAGAGGTCGCGGAAATATGGATAATCTCGCCACCCATCGCTTTTACAAGAGAGGAATATTCTCTTTCTGGATCAATAAGGATAATATCGTCATTACTTGAAAGCATCTGATTTACGATTTCCCTCTTGGCTGTAAAGCTCTTGCCAGAACCGGAAACACCGAGGATAAAGGAGTTACCATTTAACAGGTGCTTGCGATTGGCGATAATCATGTTTTTACTTATAACGTTCTGCCCATAGTAAATGCCGCCGCTGTGGGAGATCTCCTGAGCGCGGAACGGAATAAAAACCGCCGTGCTTTCTGTGGTCAGCGTACGGATAGCATTGATTTTTCGCAGTCCATATGGAAGTACCGTATTCAGGCCATCCATCTGCTGATAGGTCAGGGTGGAGAATTGACAAAGGTGCTTTCGTGCCGTGGTAAGCAGGGTTTCGGTATCGCTGTCGAGCTGTTCCTTGCTATCTGCTATATGCACCATCGTCAAGACAGCAAACATCATGCGCTGGTCACGGGTAGTTAGGTCATCTAAGAATTCCTTGCTCTCCTTGCGCTGCTGCTCCATATCGTAGGGCACAACAGCAGAGAAGTTATTGCTTTGATTTTGTCGTCTCTGCCAGTTGGTAATGTTGGTTTCTACACCTAACAGTCGATTTTCAACCTCCCGGACGGCTTCATCAGTGGGGATAGGGATAATGTCAAGGGATAACATCATATTACGGTTTAGGTCGCACAGTTCGGATACCATACTATCCTTAATGTAGCTTGCAAACTCCCTAAGAAAGATAACACGCCCATATTTACTACCCATGCGAAAGTGATCCTTTTCAAATTCAAAGGTATCAGGGCAAATATAATCCTTGAAATCGTGTCCTTTCTTCATGGTATTGGACAGGTCAAAATGAAAATCCGTTTCCTCACCGGCACGAAAAAAGTCATAAAAGATTCTAAGACGGTCGAGGGCATCCAGCTCCACACATTTTGAACCTAAGTGGGAAAAGTGAGTAATCAGGTCAGTGCCGATTCTGGAAAAGTAGTTTCGTGCTTCCTCAATATTTTTCTTCATCACCGACACAGTAACATATTTGTCCTGCAGGATGCTATTGGCACCTATAGCCTTATCTAAAAGCATCTGATTGTATTCCCTGCGATACTCATCCAGTCCGTCATCTTTTAATGGAATTAAAATGGAGCTTTCAAAATCCGCTTTGTTTAATCGGCGGTTATTTATTGTGATTTTCGTAGTGGCTCCACTGTCAAAGGAATTAAGAAGTTCCGAGTATGTCAAGAACATCGCTTCTTTATCTTCCTTAGAGGCTACCGCATAATTGATATCTTCAAAGCGATAGGACTTGGAAAATTTGTTCCCAACACAAAAAATCCCATCCGGCCAGATGGTTCGGATAGGGATTACCTGCTGTACACCTTTAGGAACTACGAACTTTTCCTTGTCCTGCTTCATGATTTTTTGAAGAGTCTTAATCATGGCGTTTCAATTCCTCCTTTTCATGATTAGCAATAGTATTTTTAAGTGCTTCATAGTAGACGTTAGTTGGATAAAAGGTCAGCTTTTTAGGAATAAGAAACTCTGATTTTATATACGCCCATAAAAACTGCTCCGCAGTCATGCCGTGGTATTTAATAAAGCCCAAGGCCGCAAAGGGAGCTGCCCCTAAAACGCACATCCAGCTTACGGTTTCCGTGCCGAAGAAATCCCGAAGGCCAAAGTAGATACCCACGGCAATAACAACAGCCAAGACAGAAAAAATGAACTGCCGCATAGACAGTCCAAAAAACAAACTTTCTGTATAATCACGGATTTCTCTGTTTATTTTAACTTCCAAATTCAATCACCTCCAAATAAAAATAACGCCCCACAAAGAAGCGCTATTAGGTTACTTAACCTATCGTACCTGTTGATTTTTTCTGTTCTTTAATTTATCCCTTTGTATCCTGACTACCAATTCATCAACTTTATGGTTTTGTGCAATAAATGCTTCATCCTGATTGAGGGGAATGCCCTTTTTTAGGGCTTCAACTGCAAGTTTATCGAGTTTTTCCCTCTCTATCTCCAACTTTTTATTAAAGCTTAAATTTTTCATACTGAACCTCCTTAGCTTTATTCAGTGTCGGTATGCTTAAATTTCTCATTTCCATGGGCTATATTGATTCAACTTCCGGATTAAAATGACACTTCACTTTTTATACATTTGCGCCGAATGATATAATAGGAATAAATAGGAATAAAACGTCGTGTAGAAAGGAGTGTTCATTATGGCAATCGGAGCAATTGTTTCTCTCTGTCTTACTGTGGGGTTGTTTATTCTCTCTTTTGTATTCAAAGTAGCCGGAAAGCTTAGGCTGACGATTCCCGTCATTTGCTTCCTGCTGTTCAGTACCGTGCTGAACGAGTGGACAGAACAACATGAGACTTTAGCTTCCATCATTCTTATATCGCTGTTTGGTTTGACCGTGTTAAGCTGGGTTATATCGCTTATAAAAGTGATACGACGCAAACGTGATGAGAAATACCTTGAAGATGATGTCGCATGGCAAATCCGACGGGCAAGAGAGATAGGCATACCCCTTAATAGTATTCGATTTAATGAGCATGGGGATTTGCTTGATCCAAGAACAGGGAAACCTGTTGTTTACGGGGAGGGTGCTCCGTTCAAGGATATATGAGGATACCGGATTTTCGTGTCCGGTATCCTTTTATAATCCCATCATCTCCCGCACTACACGGTCTGACATTTTAACTGCCCCCACAAGTACGAGCATGTTGAATATCAGCTCCCCTATATAGGCCCATACCATTGTAACGACGCTGGCATTCGTGTCCACTACAGGCGGTGAAGATGCAAAAACTGAAAAAATCACGCAGGCCAGGATGATAATGGCACCTTCCAGACATACAGCAGCATAGCCTTTTAAAAAAGCTTTACCAATGCTTTGGCTTGGCTCTCCGGCAAAGGAGGCCAACGGAACGGGAGCGATGGCAGTGTACAGGTAGAGTTTAAAAAACCTTCCGTACACCGACATGATCATGATGAAAGACAGCACTGTGATGAATAGACTTCCGATGAGCGTTACAGCCCACAGTGGGATGCTATCCCCAAAGCTGCAATCTTCAATGGCTCGCACAATAGTGTCAGGCAATACAGATTCAGTTGTTGTTCCAAAACCTGCACTGTTCATAATTGTGGAGATAATCCCCTGAGCGATATTAAACAGCGCCATCATCAATTCCAGCCCATAAGTTACGACACCCTTTGCCAGGGCAAACCGTATGAATAGCTTCAGGGCATGCTCAGGTCTTTTGATTTCTGCAAAACTGCCACAGGTCTTGACTACACCGATGACGAAAAACAGTACCAGCAAGGCAAGGCCGATAGCCTGCAGTGCTCCGTGTATATCAACAATGACGTTCCAGATGCCCCCGCCTTTAAATTCCGTGGGAGATTGGGTTACAAGCTGCCAGATTTCAGCCAGCTTGTTGTTCCATGTTTGAAGAGCGTTATTGAGGTTGTCGATTACCCAGTTGCCACTTGACATTGCAGAATCACCTCATTTCCAGGACAAAGCCCACGCATAAAGCGCGGGCTCGCCTTTGTAATCGTTACCGACATGGTTCATACCTGTGTGGCATTTTGTCTTTGATGATGCCATATTTATCATCAACATAAAATTTGTTGACAAACGGATTGTAGATTGCATGACACTTGACACCGTTATATTCAGCAAGATAATCATTGTCACCCAATCGCTTGAGGATGGTAGCTTCCCGCAACTCACCATCCAGTGAATGAATGTACATTTTTTCATTTATGGGAAATTTGTTAAACACTGTAATCAACCTCCTGTAATGAGCGACAGAATTTTTTTGAATTGGAGAACAGACATATACCGGTCTGTTCTCCTTAAGTGTGAGGTGCCTCATTAGCCTGTAATGAGATTTAGAATTTCTTTTGCAAAGGTAATAATTACACCGCCAGCAAGGGTCAGAAAGCCGTTTGCCCTTTGAGATGGGTCGTGGGATTTGAGGGATAAGCCAATCTGCACGATACCAAAGCCCAAGAGGATCATACCAATAGCTCGAATCAACCCGAATATAAAGTCAGATAGGTTATTGACAACTGTCAAGGGGTCATTTGCAGCATAGGCAGGTGCAACAAAGAAGGTACTCATCAGCGCCAGTACACAGTAAATAGTAAACACTTTTTTAGTTCTTTTAGTCATTTTCATAATACCTCCATATATTTTTTTAGGATTGCATTAAAGTTTCCAATTCTTCTTCAGAAAGAAGCTCGTAATCACTGTTTTCATTTAGGGTAACAGCTTTCCAGTCAATAGCGTTTTCTGTACCACCGTGTCTGAAAGGTTCGCAACCTCCGTCAACGGTCATCTTTAAGTTAGGGTGTTTCAAAATATCATACTTGTCATCCATAATTGCACTTTCGCCACGGATAAAAAGCAGGGCATAACGGTTGTCAAGCATCCTTACCTCATCTGGGGTTAAAAGCTCCCTGCCAGATTGCTGATAATTGGTTGAGTAGCTACCGTTTCTGCCTTTGCTCTGTCCATAGGTATTGGTGTCAATGGTTTCTTTACCTAAAAGCTCAGACACATATTTGTGGGTGGATTGCTCGTTGCCGCCAAGGTATAAAAATTCGTCGCAGTTTCCAACAATGGATTCCCATGTGTCTTTAAACAGAGCTTTTAACTGGGCCAGGTTTTGCAGAATGATAGATACAGATATTTCCCTTGACCTCATGGTGGAAAGGAGCTTGTCAAATTCATCAGGCAGGGCAACGTTAGAGAATTCGTCCATGACAAAATGCACATGGATGGGAAGTCTTCCGTCGTATACATGGTCTGCAAGGAAATATAGCTGCTGAAATAGTTGGGTATAGAGCATACCGACGATAAAATTAAAGCTGCTGTCATTATCGGGGATTACGGCAAAGAGTGCTGTTTTGCGTTCTCCGATAGAAGACAGTTCCAATTCGTCTGTTGTGGTAATCCCAGCGATGGAAGCGAGGTTAAACTTCTCCAGTCTGACACCTAAGCTGATTAAAATAGATTTGGCTGTTTTTCCAGCCGCCAGCTTAAAAATGTTGTATTGCTTTACTGCCAGATGCTCCGGTTCTCTCATTTGAAGCCTTTCAAACAGTTCGTCAAGGGGACTTTGATAGGTTTCATCCTCCTCTCGTACTTCGGCGGCAGCGATCATTTCCATGACCATTGGAAAATTTTTTTCCTCCGGTGGCGCTTCATAGAGTAGATAGAGGATCAATGCTTCCAACAGTGCAGTTTCAGAACGCTCCCAAAAGGGGTCGTTGGTGTTACTGCCTTTGGGAGTTGTGTTTCGGATTAAGTTTGTCACAAGCTTTAATACATCCTTATCGTCTTTAAGATAGGCAAAAGGGTTATAGCAATGGGAAAGGGGCATGTTGATTAAATCCAGCACCTTAATTTCATAGCCATTTTCTTTTAGCAGATTTCCTGTATCCCGCAGGATTTCACCCTTTGGGTCGAGGACGACAAAAGAAGTATTAGCCTGCATAACGTTTGGTTTTGCATAAAACCGGGTTTTACCTGAGCCTGAGCCACCCACTATCATAACATTTAAGTTTCTTCGGTGCTTCCGGCCATTAAGACCAATGCGTACGTTTTGTGTAAGGATTTTATTTTTTTCTAAGTTCTTATCTCTGTATTTTCGGTTGACAGCAGCCGCGTTGCCCCAGCGGGCACTGCCGTGTTCCTCCCGTCTGCGGTAGTTGCGTTTGGTGGAAAGGTAAATCCCAATACCCATGCCATAGGCAACAATAAACAACAGGATGCACTTAGGCGTATTGTCTACCCATTGGATATTAAAAGGATTGTTTATCGCCGTACTAAGATTGGCAATGATTTCGGGAAGTCCTCCGGATAGAGAAGGGGCAGTGAGAAGTGCCGCCCATACCACCGGAATTAAAAAGACCACATAGAGTATAAAATCACTCTGTGTGGTCTTATCGCGCCTCATTGAATATCCTTCTTTTCTGTTTCTTAGTCGGGGCATCAATGGTCTTTAATAAAAGTTCATCTACAACATCGGTGGGCCGTTCATCTTTAATCAGATCGTTTCTAAGCTCGTTTAAAGCGTTTACCACGACGCCGTACTCGTAATCGTCTAGGGTAAGCACTCTTTCTTCTTCTTTCATGGGCATATCCTCCTAACGTTCTATCTCTTGCCGTTTTTGTTGTCTTTGCTCTGTTATCATCCGGTTCATTCGGCCGGAAATTTCACCGACAGCCTCCCTTATGACGGAAAGCTCGTTGCGGACCTCCTGAGATTCCATACCTTTCAGCATTTGGGGAGCACGGTCAAAACGATAGCCGTTTGTATCTACGCCATATTGCTTGCAGAGCATATATGATACGCAGTAGGCGTGAAAAACATAGTTAGAACGGCTATAACTACCGTCGCCTTTATCCATCTGTGCATGGGCAAGTTCTTGAGAAAGAGAACGAAAAATGTTACCTGCATCCATACCTTTTCTGATATGAATTTCCCTTGTTTCCGGTAGGTATAGGGCATTTGTTCCTTCCTGCAGTGTATCGCTGATGCGGATAGGAACCGGCGCATGATCCATCAAAGCCTTAATTCGGGTGCGGTCATCAGGATAGGTGGGAGTTTCACGCTTGCGTGCTCCGGTTTGGGAGATGTCGAACATCTTTTTAGGGTTGTAGCTGATGCCGACAGTGCCATCATCACGCTGGTATTCCTCGCCGGGCTCCAGAATGAAAAAACCACTTTCTTTTTTACGGATGTAAGTGCCTTGCTCTTTCCAGGTATCAAAGTCTGCAATGCGGGTAGCATCCGGCTTTTGTGCAAGGATTAAAAGGGCATTGGCAACGCTATAGCGGTCAAAACGGCTCTGTACATCCAAATACTTCTGAAAAGCAGTGCCGTCTTTAGCCACGGTTTGTGCCGTATCATCAATGAGGGAATACACCATCTCCCGCTGTTCTTGCTTCTGCTGCTTCCATGCCTCCTTATCAAAAGACCGGTTGTTTTGGGAAGCAGGCTGTTCATTTTCCTGTGGAAAAAGGTCATCATAACTACTCATGAAAATTTACCTCCCTTTGGATTTTGATTTTTTAGATTTTTGCTGCTGCTTGTTTGGCTTATTATTTTGTTTTATAGCCTGAGATTTCTCTTTCTCCGGCTCTCGCTTAGGTTCCGCCTGTTCCTTTTGGGCAGCCTTGATTTCTCGCAGTTCTTCGCGGACAGATTTTTTGGGCGGCTCAATAGTACCCTCGGCGGCTTTCCCTCTGTGCTCTAAGATAGGCTCGGACGGACGGGATTTCTCCATCGTCGCCGTCGTGGGGTTTGGGTTGTCAATCTCCTCTGCAGCAGGCTTTTCCTGCTGTGGCGGCTTTGCCATAAGCTCGTCAAGAAAATCATCTGCACTTTTCTCTGCAGGGGTCACTTTTTCCGATGGCGCTTTCTCATCCGGTGCTTTTTCCTTCCCTTTAGTAGCTCTGGATTTTTGGATTTCACTCTTGATGCTTGCAGTATCCACGGTAGCCAGTTTAAAGCGTTCTACAATGCGGTTTATCTTGGAGGCGTCCTCCTTCCGTACCATGATGTCACACATCCCATCCAGACTCTTTTTATCATGAAGGGCACAATATAAAATGCCGTAGCGCTTAGCCTCCTCTGTGAATTTCTTCAAGTCCTCGTTTCGCACCGCAAAGACATCCAATTCCTTACCGCTTCGCAAAAGTGACTCCAAGCGGGTTTTACCTCTGGTTTTTTTCTGATCCCTTAAAACAGCATAAAGAAAGGTAGCAAGGTTTTTTGCACCCTCCCCTGAGATTTTGGCCACTACCTCGATTCCTTTAAGACTCATATTGACGATTTGATCTGCTGCTTCGGCTCCGTTGTTCATATGTTTTTTCCTCCTTTCCTTGATGGATTTCTTCTTGTTTAATTTGAAGCAATTTCTGCTTCATTTCTTCGGAACGGGACAAAATGCCCGTGCAAAGCTTCACCTCCTTTCGAAGCAGGGACAGCTTCTTTGAAAGCTCTGATATCTGCTCCTTGGATGCCAATATCTGCTCATCATCCTTGCACCGGCGCAGCCGGTTATAAAGGGATTTGCGCTCATCAATCAGAGCTGTCATTTCCTGCTCCAGTTCATTCTGATAGGTGAGAAGTTGCTCCTTAGTTTCAATGCGGTGGGTACAAAGCAGCTTGGTTTGGGATATAAGCTGTTTCATATATCTAATATCCTCACGCAATAAAAAATGCGTCCGTTTATTGGACACACGTTGTTTAGGGAGAATCCCCATCTTATATAGATAGTGAAAGTAGAGAGCTTGCAGGCCGGTTAGTTTTTTTGTTTTTTTAAGGTTCATACCACCCCGGACAGTATAGCGTTTTCGCTTGGGTTCTGGCAGGACTTGCGGTGGCTTCGGACTACGATTTTTAAGGATGCGCTCTTTAAGGGCTTCCTCGGTATAATCATCACCCAGAGTTTTCAACCTGACAAAACGTTCTTTTCCCTGGGGGCGTACAGCCATATATTTAACACCGGTTTTTACTTCATAGCCCTGCTTTCGGAGGGCAGAAATAAATTGAGTAAAAGTCATGGATGCAGCAATAGCTTTATCCACGTCCTCGCGGATAAGACCACGCCAGGTAGGTTTGCCTTCCTGTTCGGCCTTCCATTCAGCAAAGTGCTTGGATTTACCTTTCTGGGGGTTTTCGATGACTGACAGTGAGTATTCCCGGCAGAGTCGGTCAGAAGTCTGCCTCATGAGGGAGTAGGTAGTCTTGTTATCGTAGTACCGTTTGCCGTCCATAAAAGATACGGAGTTTAGTACAAAATGATTGTGTAAGTGGCCCTTGTCAAGGTGGGTAGATACGACAACCTCAAAACGATCCCCCCAAAGCTCCTGTGCCAACTTTACACCGATTGCGTGAGCAGTTTCGGGAGTAGCTTCTCCTGGGACAAAGGATTGATAGCCGTGGAAAGCGAGAATACCGTCCGTTTTCTGAAATTGGAGCTTTGTCTGGGACATCTGCTTGCAGGCAGTGACCCAATCGCAATTGATACCGGTAACATAAAACTGCTTTTCAGTTTTGCCTTCTCGTGCGGTATATTTAAGAACATCCCGCAGACCCTGAAAATCAGGACTTGAAAAATCAAGATTTTCTGTTTTATCAGGGTTTGTTGCATAGTCGATTACCCGGTCAAGGCGGTCGGTTACATCCCATATTGCTGTAGTTGCCATAGGTCATCGCCCCGACACTTTTACCTTTGAATCCAGCATATAAAGGTAGTCACCTGCATGGTCCTGGGTATCACAAAGCCTTGCAATTACATCGTATAGATAGGCACGCAGGTTGATCTGATACCGGTCTGCAACAAGCTTTAATGGGTTTTTAAATTTTAAAAGATAATCAATTTCCTTTTCATAATATCCGTGGATATTTGTCATATAATGTGATACGCGCTTTACGGCAGCAATTTCAACAGCTTTATCGAATATATTTTGCTTATCAAGCTTCAAAACCGAGGCTTTGTAATCTGCAAAATTCTTTTCAATCCGGCCCATAAGCTTTTCTTGCTTCTCTACGATTCTATCCATTGTCATTTCTCCTTTCTGGCGAAGTGACCGCCGCCTGAATATCAAGTAAAGCCTTTCTAAGCCGGTTGGCCTCATACTGAAATACTGTCCGATCTATGTGTCCTGTAGCATTTGCCCTTGCTGCAATCTGGTTTAAATTGCTGCCAATTGCGTGAAGCTCCCTCATCATAGAGTAATAGTCGGGCGGGGGAAGCTCTTTGGGCACATAGCCGTTAATAAGAGTTCGCAGATAGGTTTCCTGGGAAAGTCCAGCTTTCTTTGCACTAACTTGAAGTTTCGTCTTTTCTTCTTTGTTCAGCCATACTTGAACACGAATACCTCTTTTTCTCATCATTTTAGCTCCTTTCTTTTAATTGTTATCATCATTCCTTCCATAATGAATGTTAATTTGAAAAAGGCACATAAAGATAACGCCAATAGATCCGTCTATCAATGTGCCTAACAAAAATATACCTACGATTATCACCACACTTTCGATTGTTTTTTTACGGGGGTATTAGGGGGTATCCCCTTAACAAGTGAATTTTGGGAGACAAAATTCAGTGCTTGCTACAACATAAGACACTGGTCTTATGTTGTAATACCTACGGTTGGTTTAAGACTTACCAGTCGAAAAAGAAAGGACAGGAAATCATCGCTCCTGCCCATGGTGTCTTTGATTTCTATTTCGTACATCCATTTCTTTTTCTGTTGTGATAAAGTCCACACCGGTGAAGTTTTCAGCATCAAGGATATACTCTTGGTTACTGTAAGCCTCTCGTATCATCTCTTCGGCCTGTTGTGCATTTTCAGCTTGAATTTCAATAGTCATGCTAAGCGTTTCCTTGATTTCCACCTGATAGATTTTCATGGGGTTAAACCTCCTTTATTGATTTTGGGGCAAAGAAAAAAGACGCTGATTATTCAACGTCTCTTCATAATGAAAATTTTCTATATAGGTATGTACTTAGTTAAGGTATATTCAAGATATTGTGAACATAATGTGCATTTTAAGAAAGTTCTGTAACATCATATATATCAAATCTAAATATTTTAATACATCCATTCTGTAACTTCCTGCAGCAACTTTCGTGGACGTGGGTATGGAGATTGATTGGGATAGCCTATAGCCACTGCTGCCACAAGTTCATCTTTGCAATTTAACCATGAACATATTTCTTTATCACAATAGAAAATATCACAAATCCAAAGAGTTCCTAATCCAAAATCCTGTGCTGCTAAAAGCATTGTTTGAATTGCAGCACCTATTGATTGAGTATCAGTAAGTAACCTGTTGTGATTATAGTCTTCTTCAAAATTGGAAAACGCATTTAATACTAAAACTACTGCTGATGCTTCATTAATTGAGTTAATACTTAACTCGAAACTTCCAGTAGGCTTGTTTTGTTTCTTATATAGACTTGCTACATTCTCCATGACATTCACTAACTCGTTTTTCATTTTATTTTGTAGAACAATAAATCTCCATGGCTGGCGATTCTTACCAGAAGGTGCTTTGGTTGCCAATTCTAATAACTGTTCTATTATTTCTTTTGGTACTATTTTATTTTGAAACTTTCTTATACTTCTACGTTCTTCTATTACCTTTATTGTATCCATGATTATACTCCTAAAACTTGATCTATCTTTATAGCTTTTATTTGACGAATAAATATACTGTTATGGCACCTTTATTTATAATGTGACATAATAAAATTGATTATTTCATGGATAGTCCCTTATCTATTGCGTCCTGAATTATTTGATGACAACACTTACCTAATGGGTTATTCTTCTGACATTGTGAGTTACTCATTGCTCCAGTAATCTTTAAAACCTCTTTCATATTAGTAGCACCATCTTTTACTACTGCATTTATAATTTGTTCTTCTGTTACTTTACTACAATAACAGGCATATTTAGGATTAGCATCTTTCTTAAACCATATTGGTGCCTTTACTTGTTGCTTATTAAATTTGACGTTTGATTCTGAATTGTAATATGTAATATCACATTCCTCACTCATACATAAAAAATAATCGTTGTCGCCAACCTGTTCTGTTAGTTCGTCAAGTACCATATGCTTTACTGTAATATTTTTAACAAGAACACCTTGTTTTTTACATACAGGACACAAATCGCTTTTTCCTTCCTCACACGAAGATGTTTCTGAATTTCCACAACAACATTTATTCAAAGTTTCTTTTTCCATTATCTATATTTTCCTCCCTTAATTCATTTTTTTCATTCCCTATAACCTCGCAGGTACATATATTATTTATACTCCCTTCGGCTATTGATTGACCAAGTTGAATAAGTTCCCTTATTCTTTCGTCAGAAATGTAATAGTAGATATTCTTTCCATCTTTAATCGAGTTTACAAAATTACACCATTTCAAACATTTTAACTGCATTGATATTAAACTTTGAGAGTACCCTAAATCTTCTGCCAGTTCACCTACATTTTTTTTACCGTGTAATAATGAAATAATAATTTGGTATCTTGTAGGATTAGACAATCCATGAAAAAACTTTGTATATGCTTCAATTTGTTCGTTTTTAATTTGCATAATTACCTCTCTAACAAGTATGAATATGTAATAAATCCAACAGATATTATCGTTGAAGCCCATAGAATAATTCTTGTACTTTTTGATGTATTCTTATTTTTTGCCATAAAGTAGTAAGCCATTCCAAGCATTAATGCTGTTAGTAGCATAAAAATGTTTTTATATGGAGAAATAATTGGTACAAAAGTAAGACCTAAACCACTCTAGCCTAAAATTGAAAGTAGTGGAATACCTACACAGCATATGGATGCAAGAAAAGATACGATAATTGAACCTACACCTAATATTTTTTCCTTCATACTCTATTCATCCTACTTCATATAAACATTTCAATATTTATTGATATGTTTATATTACTATAACCTAATTCTAAATACAATAAGAAGAAATTTAGTGTTTATGACGCATTTATTTACTATTGTACTATATAAAAAGTACTTGCAAAAAACAACGCTTTGTTTTAATTTTATCCTTGTATCCCGGATTAATCAGCGATACAAGGATAAAATTAAAACATACGTTTAGTAACTCCGGTAACAATTATAATACTATTCTCCATATATACCATCTTTCTCACATGAGGTAATTTTGTATGTGTTTTAGTTGGTCAGAAAATCACCTATATTGTTTTTCCCTAATATATTTCAGTATCAAGAGAAAAGGCACTGATTTCTCAGCGCCTTAATATAAATGTGTTCTGTCAAAATCTATTATTTTAATGTTATCTGTACCTCTTTCCCAAGGCATCGGGCAACTTTAGCCAGAAAGTCAAGGGATGGATTATAAGTTCCACTTTCCAGACGGCTGATATTGGATTTTTGAGTCCCTACGCGGAGCGCTAATTCTTCCTGGGTAATGTTTTGGCTTGTTCGTGCTTCAATGATTTGAGAAATAACATCATAACGAGGTTTTAGCTTTTCGTACTCCGTTTTAAATTCTTCATCCTTCATTAAAAGCTCTTTCACTTCTGAAAACTTTGCTCCTGCTTTACTCATCCTCACACCTTCTTTCATAATCTTCTTTATACCGCAGTGCCCGTTCAAGCTCCCTTTGGGGCGTTTTTTCGGTCTTTTTCGTAAAACCGTGAAGCAGCACAAAGGTTTTCTGGCGGTATGTAAAATAGAATATTCTACTGATATCTGATGCAAATTTAACTCTCAGCTCAAAGAGTCCTTTGTATGGTGCGCCTTTTATAGGCTTAACGTAAGGTTCTCTTAAATCAGCTCCGTGCTTTTCAAGCAGTTCTATTTCACTAAAGGCTTTTGCTCTCAGTTTTGCATCTAACGAAAGTAAATATTCAAGGACTGGTATATTTCCATTTTCCTTTTTATAGTATTCCACTTGCCAATCCACGATACACCTCCTATATTAGTGTATGTCATTCTTTAATGTAATGTTATCATATACGATAACACAAATCAATTTAATTTTCATATTTTATAAATCTAACGGTTTAAACAAGAAATTATCTTACCACACTATTTAGCTTTTGTATTCCCAATATAGTTTTCAAATAATCGTTATAATCCTTTCCACGTATTGGTGGTTCATCAGAAACGGTGTAGGGAGCAGGGAGGATTGTCTCAATCGTTTTTGCCGCCAGCCGTCCTGCCGTATCGTTATCCAAATGAAGAGCAATATCCTTTATATGTGGATGGTCTTTCAAAAACTGCATCAGGGCAGCGGGTGGAGTGCTTTCCTCAATATTCTGTTTTGGCTTGTAAATGCCAGCAAGAGATAGATGATTCTCCTGCTCCCAGTCCTTGCCCGACTGAAGTTCCAGCGTACAATAGGACAATAAGTCAATAGCACTTTCAAATAAATGTAGCTTAGAACTTTTGTTTTGTGCAGGAATAGAAAAGGAGAAATGTTTATCGCTTCCGTTTACTTCTCCCAGAAACCTCCTTGCCGACGTTCCTCGAAGTGTACCATAGCGGGGAACACCCTCTTTATCAAAACCTATAAATACAGCATTGTGATAATTACGACTTTCATATAGACGTTTGGTCTTAATACAGTAATCTATTAAATCCCTGTGTATGCCACGCCCCATAAGGTAAGCAATTACACGGTCATTGTTTTCATTTTTATCAGGTAATAGTAGTCTTTTAGGCTCTGTGGTTTTTTCTACCTTTGATGAAACAGGTGGCACAACTGCCACCTGTCCATCTATCTGGATTACCGCTTCAGGAAATGACATTCCCCGCACTTTAATTAAATAATCCAAGGCAGAGCGTCCTCCGATACCCCGTGACCACCAGCACCATTTCCCGTTACTAATCTTTAGACTATCATGGGTACGGGTCGTATATACGTTTCCAGAAAAGCGCACAAGCTCATGTGGTTCATAATATTGCAGATAAGTTAAAAGATCCATCTGCTTTGCTCGTTCAATCTGTTCTGGTGTTACATAGGGCATATCTTATCACCTCATCTTTCATAGCCCACGGCTTTCTTTTCCGGTACATCCATATCTTCATCCGGCTCGCCGTCCAACATTTCATTTTCATGTTTATCCATATTGAGAAGAATATTAAGCTCTGAAAGCCGCGCAGACTTTGCTTGCAGTTCCTCTTCCTTTTCAAAGGGGATATCAACCTGCAGCTTTGCTGTTTCCATCTGCTGTTGGAGAGTTTTTAATTGTTCTTTACAATATTCCAGCTTCTTCGGTATTTCAGCAAGAACATTATTAAGCCTTGTGATGTTGCCATGGATATCAGTGCCTAATGTAGCCTTATGACTCATAGCCCCTCGTAGAATAATTTGGTATTGCTTATCAAAGCCATCAAAAGAAAAAAGCATGGGAAATCCCATGTAACTGCCCAGCTCTTGCGGTTCTGGAGAGGTCATAAGCTTGCAAACTTCAAGAATAGCTACCCCAGCCTTGGCTTTTTCTGAGTAGAAAACACCCTTTACTACCATACCTGCAAATTTGCTGTCCTCTGCACTGTCTCCGATAGGTTCCAATATGCTCTGATTTTTGTACAGGCCAAGGTCTTTTTCATAGCGTGCAATTCGTTCTTCCATGGATTTAATCTGCTGTGGGTAATGTTTTAGTAACCTATCCTCCAAAGCATATTTCTGACTTAAATGATTAGCCTTTAGAAGCTTTAATTTTGATACTTGAATATCTAAATCCATCTTCTCCTTAATGTAAACATTACCGGTGGCTAAAGCTTTTACCTCTGCATAACTTAAAGCAGTTTCGTCTATATCTTCGGCGCTTCTCACTGGAGATTTGGAAGTCATAATCTGTGAAATAAAACGCTGCTTATTTTCAAGTATCTGATAAAGATAAGCGTCAAAGGTGTTTTCTGTTACATAGCGGAAGATATGCACTTCATCGTTTTTATTGCCTTGGCGGACAATTCTGCCGCTTCGCTGCTCTAAATCTCTTGGACGCCATGGGCAATCCAGATCATGAAGTGCAATCAATCTATCTTGTACATTGGTTCCGGCTCCCATCTTAAAGGTAGAGCCTAATAATACTCGTACCTGGCCTTTGCGTACCTTGGCGAAAAGCTCCTTTTTCCTGGTTTCTGTATTGGCATCATGGATAAAAGCAATTTCATCGGAAGGAATACCACGCTCAATGAGCTTTTGTCTCACATCGGCATATACATTGAAGTTTCCATCATTTTTCGGAGTAGATAGGTCGCAAAACACAAGCTGGGTAAGCTTCTTATGGCTATTTTCCTGCCAGAAGCGAAAGATATTGTCTATACAGGAATTAACCTTGCTATCTTCATGATCGGGAAGTATAGGATTAGCAAGGCGCTGGTCAAGTGCCAGCTTACGTCCGTCGTTGGTAATCTTAAGCATATTGTCTTCATAAGGTTCCACCATCTTGTTACGCACCCTTTCAGCACGCTCTGCAAGCTCGGCTACCATATCCTGCTGAAATTCACTTGGCTTTACTGCCACATTGTGATAGGTAGCTTTCGGCACAGGAAGATTAAGCATATCTGCTGTCTTGATATCTGCAATTTCTTTAAACATGTTCATTAGTTCCGGGAGGTTATAAAAACGTGCAAACCTCGTTTTCGCTCTATATCCCGTACCCTCTGGTGCAAGCTCAATGGCAGTAACTGTTTCTCCAAAGGTACTTGCCCAGCAGTCAAAATGCTGAAGTCCGTTTTTTCGCAGGGTTTCATATTGCAGGTATCTTTGCATGGTGTACATCTCGGTGATAGAATTACTGATTGGCGTTCCTGTAGCAAAGATAATGCCTCGGCCATCTGTCAGTTCATCAAGGTAGCGGCACTTAGCAAAAAGGTCAGAGGACTTTTGTGCTTCGGTCTGAGATAAGCCAGCCACATTCCTCATCTTTGTGTACAAAAATAGGTTTTTATAAAAATCTGCTTCATCTACAAATAACCGATCGACACCTAATTCCTCAAAGGTTACTACATCATCTTTTCGGCTGGTATCGTTGAGTTTATCAAGTCTTAGCTTTAAGGTCTTTTTAGTCTTTTCAAGCTGCTTGATAGCGTAACGCTCACCTCGTTCTTCTTTAAGTTCCCGGATACCATTGGTTATCTCTTCAATCTGTTCTTCAAGCTGTCGCTTTTGTCGTTCCTGAGATATAGGAATTTTTTCAAACTGGCTGTGACCTATGATTACTGCGTCATAGTCACCAGTAGCAATACGGGCACAAAATTTCTTGCGGTTTTTGGTTTCAAAGTCCTTTTTCGTAGCTACAAGGATTTTAGCGGAAGGATAAAGCTGCAAAAATTCCGCTGCCCATTGTTCTGTTAAATGATTCGGCACAACGAACATGCTTTTTTGGCATAGTCCTAAATGCTTGCTTTCCATTGCAGCAGCCGTCATTTCGTAAGTTTTGCCCGCACCTACACAGTGGGCCAATAAGGTATTACCACCATACAGGATATGAGCTACTGCATCCACCTGATGTTTACGCAGGGTAATTTCAGGATTCATGCCTGTAAAACGGATATGACTACCATCATATTCACGGGGACGGATGGAGTTAAAACGGTCGTTATAAATTCTTGTCAGCCTTTCTCTACGGCTGGGGTCTTTCCATATCCAGCTTTGAAATTCTTCTTTAATAGCTTCCTGCTTTTGCTGGGCGATGGCAGTTTCCTTTTTATTCAGGACACGCTTCTCAACACCGTCCTCATAAACCGTATCGAAAACACGTACATCTTTAAGGTTCAAAGTTTCTTCAATAATCTTGTAGGCATTGATGCGGCTGGTACCATAAGTCATGACAGCCTTAATGTTGCCGCTTCGGTCATCGTTTTTACCCTTAACATTCCAGTTGGCGGTATAGGACGAATAAAGAACTTCAATGTATCGCCTATACATATAAGGAGTTTCTAAAAGTTCAAACATGAAGTCCTTTATAACATCTGGAGGAAGCCAGGTAGCACCAAGTCGAACATCAATTTCAGATGCGCTTAAATCCTTAGGCTGTACCTTTTCAAGGGCTGTGACGTTTATACTGTAAATGTCAGGGTGCATTTCAGCAAACTGCCGAGCAATTTTAAGCTTTTCTCGTACATTTCCTGATAGATAGGCGTCCGCTGTTTCAAATATAGGCTTTCCTTCGCTGTCTAACTTTTCAGGGTTTTGGAATATAACGCCTTGAAGGTCATTTTCAAGTTGATCCTCTGAAAGCCCTGTAAGGCTTTGCATAAAATCCATATCCACACAGGCTTTTTCAGCAATAGAAATAGCTAATGCTTCAGTAGCTGTATCCACATGGGAAATAACAGTGCGCTGCCTTATGGTACGTTTGGTGAACATGTCAGCCTTACGCTCAAGCTCGCCGTTCTCATTGAGAATTTCAAGGGAGCAGAGCAAACAGTAGGAGGAATCATCGGAAAAGGCCATGTTGTTACCACGGCTGTTTAATAGGCCATATTTTGCAGTAAACTCATCATACAGACTATTTAGCTTATGCTGTTGTTCCTGGATTACCTCATCACTGTAATCTTCGGTCTGATATTCAATAAGGTCACGAACACAATCCCTGATGGCAATCATGCCTTTAATTCGACCATTAGCTGTGACGGAAACCTCAACCTTATTCATCCTACTGTTTTCACGGTAGTAGATTTCACCGTCCACAACGGTGTAACTGAAATTACGTACATTTGGATCTGCTGGGATGGAGGTATCAGCATCATCTGATATATCGTCCATCTCATATTCCGTGATTTCTGCATGTATATTTTCCAATGCCTCCCGTAGTAGTTCGCCAAAGTCGGCATCCTCATAAGGCATACAAGTTGTTTCTTTAGAATCACCATACATCCACTCACCATAAGCCATTGTTCCCAGCACCATGTCAGGATTATCTGCAAAGTAGCGGTTGATAGGAATGACATCCTTGGTGGTAGAGAGGTGTACCCAATCCGGCTCAATATCAATTACGCGGTCACGCTTTTGTAGGAATATAATGTCGGTAGTAACTTCGGTACCGGCATTCGCAAGGAAAGCATTGTTTGGAAGTCGTACAGCACCCAAAAGCTCTGCTCTTTGTGCAATGTACTTTCGCACCTCTGGATTTTGCTTATCCATGGTGCCCTTAGAGGTAATGAATGCAATAATCCCACCGGGGCGTACTTTATCCAGGGTTTTTGCGAAAAAATAATCATGGATATAGAAATGGTATTTATCATATTTTTTATCCGCTACACCATAGCTTCCAAAGGGCACATTCCCGATGGCAAGGTCGAAAAAGCTGTCTGGAAGATTAGTTTGCTCATAGCCCTGCACCGCAATATTAGCCTTTTGGTAAAGCTGTTTGGCAATCCGGCCTGTGATACTATCAAGCTCTATACCGTATAGCTTGGAATTTTTCATACTGTCAGGTACAAGTCCTAAAAAGTTTCCTACACCGCAAGCTGGCTCTAAAACATTGCCAGTCTGAAAGCCCATGTTTGAAAGGCAGTCATACATGGCCTTAATAACAATAGGTGAAGTATAGTGGGCGTTTAAAGTAGAGGCTCTTGCAGAGGCATATTCCTCATCAATGAGCAGTTCTTTTAGTTCAACATATTCCTTTGCCCACTGGCTGTTATTCTCATCAAAAACTTGGGAAATACCGCCCCATCCTACATAGCGGGACAATATTTCCTGTTCCTCCGGTGTAGCAAGGCGGTTTTCTTCTTCAAGCTTATTTAAAAGCCGAATAGAGGCGACGTTCCAGCCATATTTAGTCTTTTGACCGCCATGTCCTAATTTATCATCGGTGATGCGGTAGTTGATTCTCTCTTGTTTTGGTTTTTCCGGCATAAGATCAATGATGACTTTAGAAACTTTACCGCCTTGAGTTTTTTGCCATACAGGCTCTTTTGCCTGTTCCAGGACACCCTTTATAAAATCGATGCTTTCGCTGCGGAAAATAGGGAAGCCTGTGCTCTGCTCAAAGGTGATGTCCCGCAGGCTTACAGTTTCTGCTTCTTCGTTGATACTGTCTATAACATATTGCCTATCTTCAATGAAAAGTTCCATACCCACAGCTATTTTATTTTCGGCTGGTTTATTTTCTGATTTTTCAACTTCGCTATCCGGTTTTGTATCGGGTTTATTAGGTTTTTCACTTTCTCCGCTTTCATCAGTAATGGTAAAATCGTCATTGCGAGGAGTAGTTTCATTTTCTGTTTGTCGTACCCATTCTGGTGCATCGGGATCATCGGCATGAAGAGTAATGCTATCATTTTTTTCTGTAAGGTAATCCTGATATGTCCGCTGAAATACATCCTCGTTAAACCATTCTTTAAACTGCGGCAGGCTATTATAAGCTTCATAAAAATCTGGATGATCTTCCTTCATGGAAAGTACAATGCGAGCAATGGCACTATCCAGTTCCTGTTTGGCACTGTCTGCATCAGTGTTGCGATCTCGCAAATAGGAATAAACTTCATCATTCTGTACCCTTCTTACCATATCCGGCAGATATGTCAGATACAGCTCACGAGGAGATGGAGTTTCTGTTTTTTCTTTTGCTGATTGCTCAGGTGTAATAAGATGGTCATTTAAAGGATTTTCCCTCAATATCCGATCAAAATCACTTCGTGCAAACTCTTTGCTGAACAGAGGAAATTTCATATCACGAAGATACACCGTGTTATTGTCAAATGATAAAATTTCATATTCATCCGCACCAAGATAAACAGTCCCACCAAGTGAAAAAGCATAATGTGAATTTTCCCGTGGTGGTAGCTCTGGCTCAGATGGAGCAGGTTTCCGATTCAGAATTTGACGGATATAGGCTTCTTCATTACGCTGTTGGCGGAGTTCCTCTTGTTCCTTTTCATAAGCAGGCAAATATTCTTTTTCTTTTCGGTTTAAGTAGCGGTCGGCAGCAATCAATTCACTTATGCGCTTTTGCACCTTTGTCCAGGGCAAAATTATCTTTTCATCTGGCCCCATGATGTTTCCACTGGTGAGCGTTATGCCCTTGTCGTCGTGCCACTCGTGAATATCTGTTCCAATTAAAGCAGGAGCACGTCCACCGATGCCATACTCATTTTTCAAAAAATCGGCATTCTCTTTCGAAGAAGCGTTTTGCTGAAACTGCATATAAATCCGGTACTTTCCGCCCTGTACACCGCTTCCTTGCTGTAAAACTGCATCAATAACTTCCTGCGAAATAGAAAAAGCAGAGGATTTATCCTTCTCCATCTGCTCAATCAGGTTTATTTGCTGCTGCACCAATGGCAACACCGGTGGCTCATCTTTAAATTCATTTAGTAATATCATACTGCCAAAATGCCCGGCGATAACGCCCCAATCATAGTAGCTCTGGGATGTTCTTGTAGTGTAGCTGCCTTCCCAAAGATGGAGGACATTTTGGTAGGTCTTGTACCCGACGCGATGGTCACCGTTTATAATCAATTCTGTATAGTCATTATTAAAAATACTTTTAATGTACTCGGTGCGCTCATGGCTATCCTCATGGGTAACGTAAAAGTCAATAATTTCCTGTTTTGTGGCTTTGAGATGCGGGGTAGAGCGCAGGATTTTATTGATAAGAGCCGTAGAATGAAAAAACGGAAGACTTTTATCCTCCGTTCTTCTATCATACTATGCTAATTGTAAACCAGTTCCTCCAGTATCGTTTCCTCCGCCGACTGTCTTAGGTTGTTCATGTGTCCCGTCCAACCCATTGGGTCGGTCGCTTTGTCCGGTGCCGGGTTCTCTATTAGGAGTTTCTCCATGATTTTCTCCATTCTCTCCTTCGCCGTCCGGTCGATTTCCGACAGATGCTCCGTCAGTTTTCCCGACAGCATCAAGCTGGCGTACATCCCTTTCTTGTGATTTTTCAGGTATGTTTTGCGCAACATCCCATATTTGCCGATGTGCGTTTCCTCCTGTGGAAGCGTCAGGTCGGGTATCAGGTAATCGCCTTGGGTCGTGTATGTTAATTCCATGATCATCCTTCCTTTCATCTCTATTATTTACACTTTTATTCTGTCCTACATCATGACTTTTTGCAAATGTATGGTCTTGTTTTCTTTCAGACTTTTGCAGGTCTTTTACTGTGGCTCCGATTTCCTTTAAAATCATTTCGGAAATGTCGCTCGTAGCAGCTCCTAATCTGGATAGGGTATCGAGGGTATTAAAATTCACTACACCCTTAAAATCCTCAAAGCTTAAAAACTTATCGGCAGGATAGCCGCATCGGGTTAAGAGCATATATGCCACTGAATTATTTAGCACTTCCTTGAAGATGAACTCCACATTAAGCTCATCCAGTTCCTCTAAAAAGCTGTTCTCACGGCTATACATGAGGTCAGAGAGATAATCTGAATAATTATCTTGGACAGCATTAAAAGCGGCTGAAATAAGAGCAGAAGGCACATCGCTTTTATCCTTGAGATCGCCAAAGGCATTCTCCAGGGTTTCTGTTACGTCCTGTGCATATCTGTCCTGTAAATTCCAAAGAACAACAGGACGGTTATATCGACTGTTTGTATCTGATACATCAAATACGTGGTGCAGGCTTAAACGGCTTCCACTATCATCAATAAGGGCAATGCCCTTAGCGCCCCGATTTACCCATCTGCCAAACCTCTCATTCCATAACTCAATAGGAGCACAAGCGGTTGCATCGGGGCGCTGGGCATAAATCAGCAGTTGGTCCTGAAACGGGTATTTATAATTCCAGGCGGCTGTTTTGAGAAAAGAAGTCCAGTTGTCAGGACTTTTTACAACAGCATTAGATGTCCTTTTTGAAAGCTCTGTAATCAGTTGAAGCTTCGTTGCCAACTTTCATCCCTCCTTATCGCTCTGGTGTGTGTGTCTTCTTTATTTTTATTTCATATTTTTCCTGAAAATCTTTGATTGTTCTGCAGTCTCCGGCAGAAAAATTAAAGTCATCCGGCTCTATATTTAGAAAGCCGTCCTTATCCAGCCTAAGTTTTTCACAGGTGATAACTGTACCAGAATGATTGACTAAAATTCCTTTTCCTATTTGTACCGGATCGCCTTGAGATTCATCATCATGCCGAACCTCATAAAGATAAAGCCCTTTAGGTACGGTATTTCTGTCAATCCTTATAGGAGTAAACAAGGCTGGCTTTCCGAATAACCCAATTTCTTCAAAGGATTCTTCCATTGCATTGTATCGCGCCATATATCATTCCTCCTTATCGCTCCGGCCCATGTTTTTTCTTTTTAGCCTGCTGTTCGTAATTTTCCACTTTAGCCTTTTCCTGTTGGAGACTTTTTAAATAATGGATTTCATCCAGAGCGCGATTGCATAAATCTTCAAGGGCGGTCAGACGGTTCTTACAGTAGTGCCCCCAGTGGTAGTCTTTTTCACCCTTTGTACATTTCCACGTCACAAACTTGGCAGGGGCATTTTCATTCTGGCCGATGACAAATTCCATGTTTCCTACAGTCAGCCTGTCGGTAATGATATAACCGGCGTTAATTTCCTGATCCATATTTAAACCTCCTAACGCTCAATCTCTTGTTTTTTCAGCTTTATCTGCCTTTGGGCCTGTATCTGTTTCAGCCGTTCCTTTGCCCAATCCGGCATATATTCCGGTTTAACTATGCCTAAAATATCCTCACGGTTCCAACGGGATTCCTTGCCGGAGTATAGATTAGTGGTATAAACTGCCCGACCTCTGGAATTTGCACGTGCACCAAAGCCGCCTGTGATTAGCACAAGCTGCTTGTCAGCGGTACGGTACTCAGGGCGCAGGCGCTCTGGGCGGATGATTGCCACTTTGTTTTCAAGATTCTGATTGTTATCATTTTGGATACAATGCTCTAATGTAAAGGGCCTTAGGGATACAGTAACTATTTCCCGCTCTGCTTTTACCGTTTCAAGCTGTGCCGTCACGCGGGAGGTAAACTCAGTCATCATTTCCAGATAGTCTGCACTTCCCACAGCGCTAAAATAATGCTCAATCCCTAAAGGGTTATCCCAAGTGCAATTGCATACTATGTACGGACAGTCAATTTTCTTTTCGTCCACTCCAAAGAGGATTTCTTTATCTCCAACATGGATGGCGTGCTTTACCTCATAGGTATCCACCATGCGTTTTGCATCATCCATCTTTATTCTCACTCCAATCGAATCGGCAGACAGGAAAGGGATGGTGTTTCCACCCCTTCAGCCGCCATACAATTAGTTCATTTTCCTTTTAATGTGCAGATACACTGCACCACCTACAATAACCAGACAGAGTACAATGGCCAGTACCGTTTTAAGTTCCACTAAAAGCACCTCCTTTTACCTAAGCCAACATATAAAGAGCACCTATATAGACAAAAAATCCAATACATAAGAATGCAGCCAGAGGGACACTTCTTTGCCTTGTCGCCTTTGCATAAAGGTAGGCAGGGGGCAGGGCGAAAAAGAGAATGGCTGTAAGTCCGTATAGTCCAAAACAAAAGCCCATTGCCGCCGTAAGTTTGATATCGCCGCCGCCCACACCGCCGTATTTTATAGCAAGGATAAATAAGCAGACACCCGGTAATAAAAATCCCACAATCCGTTGGGGTAACGTAGGATAGGACAAAAGGAAAGCGGACGTACCGCCAAACAGGACAATAGCTATCCATGTCCAGTCGGGGATAATCCGCTTTTTAAAATCTGTAATAGCTGCCCACAGTAGGGGAACGGCGCAAAATAGCAGTACCATATCAATTACCCGTGGTGACATCATCGGAATACATGCTATCTACCACATGGATTTTAAGATTCCCTCCGGCAACCCATTTAGACAGCGTTCCTCCAGGGGTATGCACGTCGGTGACAAGAAGCTGCACTATATAGTCCCTGTTGTCCGGGAACCACACAGGAATATACTGTTTTCTGTGGTGGAAAGGGGATGCAGGATTTTCTTTAAAAGTAAATTGACTGCCCTCCTTGGCTAAAGGAATGGCAGTTTCATAGCGGTATTCCGGCAGATATACTTCTGCTGTCTGTGGGGCAGTAATCATCTCTGACCTGTCATAGTTGGTGCTTACCGTTGCTGTAACACGAATAAAATAGCCGTAACCCGATTTTAAGTAGCTCTTGGCTTTTGTATCATAATCCAGCGTAGCGCTTACCTTTAGTTCAGCGTAGAATTGTCTCCATACAAAATTATTGTTTTCATACCGCTGTTCCCACCATGTAACTTTGGGTTGTTCATTTCTTTTCGGCGGGTCAGGAAGTACCCGGCTTTCCTCTGGTTCTTCATAGGATACATTCTGGATAACAGCCTTTTGAGTATAGGTGTTGTTGTCATTGGTGCCTTCATTCCCTAATGACTGTTCAGGGTTGATAATGGCAATCAGTGTAATATTTTTATCAGCCTGCACATTGGGTGTGTCCCATCGTATGGACACAACATTCCATGTATCCTTTTCCATAACTACCGCATCAATACGCTTTGACAAAGACAGTTCAGGGATTTGAAATAGTACAGTAACGTTTTGTCCTGGTGTAAAGTCCAGGCTTCCTTTGTTTGATACCTTTACGGTGGTAATGACCGACTGGTTTTCCTTGTACTCATCCGGCGTAATTCTCTGCACATCCAAATCATAAGGATGTTCCAACACCATGACTTCCGATGAAACCCGGTTGTTACCTGTATTGATGTCTCTATACCCTTCAGGTGGTGATACTTGTGCCGATAGCTTGATAGGTACGCCTTTTGCTCCTGCTATGCTGGTAACAAGGAATGCTTTCTTCTCAAAGGCTTTGAAATTGGCTATAGGTGGTATAGTGGAAACTGCCTTGCCGTTGATGGTGACATTTAGCTCAACGTCAGATAGTTCTTTATCTGTGGAATTGGCAAAGTACACAGTAAAGCTGTATTCATCCCGTTCATACACCGTAGGCGGTGACGATAGGTTTACCCATACGTCGCATAGATTTACTACCGGGGGCACCTCCGGATCGTTCGGATTATCAGGATTATCCGGATTATCGGATGGATCATCTGGGTCATCAGGTGGATAGTCGGGATCATTTGGGGTATCTGGGTTATCAGGTTCATCTGGGTTATCCGGGTCGTCAGGATTGTCAGGCTTTTCGGGGTCACTTGGGTCATCCGGCTCATCTGGTTCATCAGAGGGGTCTTTTACCACCGTAATGCTCGAAACAGCAGTATTATTAGCTGGTTTTTCATCCCTAAAGCCTTCCGGTGCTTTTACATTGGCCCATAGGCGATAAACTTCACCTGCGTCTCCTGCTGTACCTGTGATAGTAAAAGATTTTGTTTCTTTAGGTTTAAAGCTTTCTGTTTTAGGAATTTGCAGCAGGATATTGTCATTGTTCTTCCCCTGTAAGGACACGGCTTTTAGTTCTATATTAGAGTTATTGGTAAAGCTTACAGTATAGCTGTAATCCTCATACTCATAGACTGTACGGGGAGCAAGAATACTTGCCGCAAGGTCGCAAAGTTCTGGAGGAACAGGCGGCTCATCCGGTGGATTTACTGGATCATCGGGATTATTTGGTGTATCTGGGTTGTCAGGTGTTGACTCTGGTTCAGGGTCAATCACTTTGATAACTGCCGTAGCCACATTATTGGAAAGATTTCCATCGATAAAGCCTTCTGGTACACCAATATTAGCCCATAGATGGATTCCATTGGCGGCAGTATCGGCGATACGTTTGATAGTATAGGTTTTGCTTATATTAGCTGCAAAGTCCTGAACTTCAGGTATTTCTTCAATCAGAATACCATCCACCGTACCTTTTAAGGGTACGTCATAGGCTGCACTCTTACCACTGTTCATATAAATCACAGTGAATGAGTAGTTGTCGCCCCGGTACACCGTGGCAGGGGCACGGATAACAACTGATAGGTCATTTCCGTCCTGATCCTTAAACTTAAAATAGAAGTCTACAGTAGGAATTTTGTAATTGATTTTTTGCGTAATTGAGGTCTGTGTCTTGTTTTCCCCATCTGTAAATTCTTCTGTTTCCGGCGTGTAATCCCATTCAAGCCCCATGTACATGAAGTTTCGGGACAGTATAATGTCGTCCTTGGTAAAAGTGATAGAAGTGGTCTGATAAGGATAGAGCAACTCCGGTACTCCCTTGTCCTGAGCAGTAATTCTACCGTAAACCTCCTGCTTTTTTTCATCGCACCAGGTGGCTTCCACATCAATTTTTACCGGGGCCTGATAGGACAGGGCTGTATTTCTCATAGTTTCAAAAGCAAGCAATGCTTTAGATGTCCATCCATAGCGGGTGGTCAACGGTTCAAAATCCCTATCAGTGTCATAGGTTCCATAGAGCTTACCGGAGTTAAAGCCATAAATCTCTACAACATTGCTGCCCTTTAGGGTGTAGGTTCCACCATCATAACGGCCGATCCAATCAGCAATCCGCTTATGTTCATAGTCAGCAACGGTATTGGCATTCATAAGATCAATACGCTGGGGTTCTTTAAAGGACTTTAGCAGCGTTCCACCTTCATAGATTTCTTTGACATTCATGCCGATGGTGCGGTATCGGGTGTCATAGATGGCCTTAACTTGGAATATTACATTGGCCGTGATGGTGAGGACTGCACCCTGGTCTGTTTTGGCTGTAATAGTATAAGAGCCGCAAGCTTCCTTGCTTTTAACAGTCAGGATATATTCCGGCGTTACCTTTTTGCTTTGACTGCCATATTCCAGTTGAATATCCGTAAGATTACCGGTTTTAGCCGTGATTCGGATGGGGATTTCTGCCGGAAATTGCTCCACGGCTACCATGCCGCTTTCGTTTTGCAGGCTGTCTATGGGAGAAGTGACTTTGATTTCAATGTCGCTGTTTGATACGGCAAAAGCTTTACCTGAAAAAAACATACAGCATACAAATAAAAGGGGGATGACAAAGATGAATTTGCATTTCATTAGAAACCTCCTTCCTCGATTCTGTTATTGACGCTGGATATGCTAAAGGGGAGTTTAACCTCGCCGGTTAGAAAGTTAAAAATACTGCGGGTTTTTATTACCCCGTCCAGCGTAAGCCGAGGTGGGTTATCAGTTGCCTTAATATTTTTGATTTCAAGCTCGTAAACCCATTCTTCACCTGCATATTTGTTAAGCCTCGTATCCAGATTCATACTTTGATGAAAATACTCATAAAGCTTTTCTTTAGCAAGGGCGCTATTCAGCCGGGCATAGCCGTCCTTGCGGTATTCATCCATCATGGCGTATTCCACGGAACTATTTACGCCCCGCTGGAGTACATACTCTACCTGTTGATACAGGCTTTCCATACGGAAATACTCAATCAGGATAGCAGATAGAGTCAGGATAAAGAATACGAGTATCAAGATGAATATGAAAGTGTCGCCCCTGCGGTTTTGTAAAATACGTCTAAAATTCCCCACGGCTTTTCTCCTTTCCGGCACTCTCACTCTAAGAGCTTCCAATATTTTTCCGACATGCCGGTGATACTCACCCGCATAGGGATATCGATTTTAACAGGAGGCGCAAAGGACGGCGTAAAGATGGTAAAGGGATGGCTATACGTCATGGTGACCGTAAAGGTATCTCTTAATTGGATTTTTTGCCCGCCCTTATACTCTACATCCTCGATGGTCATCTCCGGTGAAAGATTAGTTTGCTGTTTAAGCCGGTAGAAAACATCATAGGCTTTGTCCGATATCTGTCCTTCAAGCTCAATTACCCGGACAACACGGCGGCAGATATGGTTTAAGTTGAGGTAAGTGGTAAAGATGCTTAAAAAACTTATGACCGTCACCATGAGTGTTATTACTACCAGCGTTTTAACCATCAAGTCAAAATAACTGCTGCCTTTCCTGTTAAAAAGCAGTTTCATAAAAGGGAATGGGGGAGAATTTCTCCCCCATATACCCAGGTGCTTTTTGTTCATCTTCTTGCACCTCCCGCATTAGCGGATACAATCGGCATAATAGCCATTAGCTTATTAAGCCGGTAATCTTGGTAACAATGCTGTTCCAAATCTGTGTGATAGAGCCCTGATAAAGCGTCATGAACACCGCACCTACAACTACTACAATTAACACCACAATAAGCCATCCAGTCATTTGATCCCCGGATTTGTTAGACAGTATATTTCTGGCTTTAAGACCTGCCATTCTCATTTTGTTTTTTAAAGTTGTCATCATAATAAATACCTCCATATCATTTTTATTTGGTTTAAAGGGAAAGGGGTGGCAATGCCGGGCAATGCCCCCCGTGCTACTACCTTTGGATTTTTGGTGCCTTTAGCTTATTAAGCCGGTGATTTTAGCAACGATGCTATTCCATATCTGCGTAATGGAATCCTGATACAACGTCATGAATACTGCGCCTACAACTACCACGATTAAGACTACAATGAGCCAGCCTGTCATTTGGTCACCAGATTGGTTTGTAAGTATGCTTCTTGCCTTTAGTGCCATACTCTGCATTTTGCTTTTTATTGCTTTCAACATAACAAATACCTCCGTTTATTTTTAAATTTTAGTTTAGAAAAGGAGAATTTCTTCCCTTTGTTCAGGCACTGCCTTTTAGCTTAAATTAGCTCAAGAGACTGGTAATCTTGGTAACAATGCTATTCCAGATGGTAGAGATGGAGTCCTGATACAGTGTCATAAACACTGCGCCTACAACTACCACAATCAGTACCACAATGAGCCAACCGGTCATCTGGTCACCGGATTTACTTGTCAAAACATTTCTTGCCTTTAAAAGAGCATTTACCATTCTTTTCTTCATAGATTTTTTTCTCCTTCCCTCGATAATTTGGATTGCAGTTGTTTTGTTTTGCATGGTTAATACCTCCTGAAAATTTATTTTGAAAAGGGTCTCCCCGTTTTCACATTAAAAAAGGCCCCCCATTGACTTTATAAGGTGGGAGCCTATGACATAGAGCAGGGTGGCAAGAGTTACAGCCACAAGGGGAATGGATGCAATCTTAATCCTGCGGGGCAACTTATTTAATTTTTTCTTTAAGGCTTCTTTAGCTTTAATGTCCATATCTCTTGCAAGATACGCCAATGCCTCCCCTTGATGCTCTCCCCGGTGAAGCCCTATAAGGGCATTCACCAGAAAGGATACTTCTGCAAGGCCGATGCGTTCATTGAAGTTTCTAAGGGCGGTTTCAATATCCTTTGCTTTCATCTCCATTACTAAAACTGAAACATCATAGTAGAATACATCGCTGGCTACCTTAAGGTAATCCTCAAATATCTGAATTAAATCCACCTGTACGACGGCTTTTTTACCGTCAGCCTTGATGTCGTCCAGCTTATACAGTATGGAGCGCACAAAGCCTGGAAGTTCCATTTCAATGCGCATCTTTTTTTCCTTCATCTTGTCTTTAAGGTCGGTCATGAAGTGAAAATATACCACTATTGAAAATATAAGCACAACAGGCACAAGGTTGGTAGCGCCGATTGCAAACAGTATCAAAGCGATAGGCAGTATAAAAATGGCGCATATAATAGCCCTTGCGTAATACTCCTTTGGGGTAAGCTCTAATCCTCCACGACGGAGTGTAGATGCCATCCTTGCTTCCTTTACCGGGTCAAGGGGGATTATCCGTGAGACGGGCTTTACAAGGGGCATTACAAACCGGTTTAACAATCGGCTACTGCCTTTTTCCTTTTCCATTTGCAGATGCTTGATGTTCTTTTTCATGCTGAGCTTTGGAATTTTAAGAAGTTGCCTGCAAATTAAAAATCCTGCCGCAGTCAGCAGGACAAATATAATAACTTGATAAAACAACGGAAAACCTCCTTATCTGTTTGATGGTTTTGTAGCCTTCATTACATAAAATGCTGTGCCAAGGGCAGTAAACAGCATGATGATAATTAAAAATTTACCGATGGATGTTTTTGTGAGGATAAAAAACCATTCAGCATTGGAAAAGCGCATCATAGGAATTACGGAAAACATCAGGCCTGCAGTCATAAGATAGTCGCGCCATACTCTCACCATCATGCTGTCACTCTCAATCTGCATGGACTTTGCATCATTCATAGCTTTGATGATAGGAAACAAAGCGAACTTTAGTCTTCTGTCATGGTAACAGAGGATAAGGGTTTTTACCCATTCGGTAAAATAGCGGTTTTTGACTTTTGAGGATAGACGGTATAATCCATGCTCCACATTAGGATTGATGAGCCTGATTTCAGACACAAACTCGTCAAA
Organism: Geosporobacter subterraneus DSM 17957; assembly: GCF_900142145.1. Taxonomy (GTDB): domain Bacteria; phylum Bacillota; class Clostridia; order Peptostreptococcales; family Thermotaleaceae; genus Geosporobacter; species Geosporobacter subterraneus. The sequence goes on from NZ_FQZV01000018.1 coordinate 52,118, forward strand.
AGGTGTAGGAGTTCTTAAATGAGCCGGAATATATCGGTTCTTTTCCTCCACATAGGTTTCCACGGCTTTGATGATATCGTCATTTCCGGCATAGGCGTTGGTAATGATGGACATGGTATTTTCTAATCCCTCAATTTCTTCCCTTGCTGCACCAGAGCTTTTTACAGTTAGGTAAAAGTATGCTGCAGGAAGCATACACGCTGCCATGACCGCTGCCAGCTCGGTACTGCCAAACATTATTACTCCCGCCATAAAGCCGCCTATCACTGATACAAATACCATTACAAGGAATTTTTTATGTGTACATCGTGTCTGCCGAAATAATGTTTCAAACCGCATAGCGACTTTTTCAGTTATTTTCAGTTTTGTTCCTGTAAGGTATAGGCGACGTTTTTTTAGGGGATTTTGCTTTATGGCAAAAGGATTTAGTTTTAGCAGAAGGAACATTGCAAAGCTGATAAATGCGAAAATAAGAACAAGGGATAGATGAATTGGATTCATAGAGTTCCTCCTTCCGCAAAACGTTGGATCTCCTTTTTAGGAACACCGCCGATTAGCAGCCTTTCTGCAAGGATAGAGGAAATATAACCTAAACGCCTATGGCTTCCCACAACCTTTGTAATCTTTCCCGACTCATCTCGTTCATAATGATCAACTACGTATTTAAAAAGGGTGTTGCCGATAACTTCACCATTTTGTACCCCTGTGGCTTCAAAGATTTCCATATACTTTCTTGACTTATCAGGCAATTGCATTTTAAAAAGCATAATCGGAAAGGCTTCTACAATATTCTTTAGAAGCCTTTCTTCTGATAGGGAAGTCCCAGCCTCCAAGCACATGGTCAGGATTCTATCATAAGCCGTCCTCGCGCTATTGGCATGGAGAGTGCTGACGATGGTGTGTCCTGTTCGCCCGGCTTCCTGCACTGTGAGGGCTTCTTTACCTCGCATCTCAGCCGGTACAAGGATTTGTGGGTGAAGCCTTAATGAGAGTTTTAATAAATCCAACATGGTGATTGGATTAGGTTCCTCCTTGGTCAAAAGGTGAATTACATCGTTTATCATCACACCTTTTTCATCAAACTGCGCCAGTGATAGTTCCCGGGTGTCCTCGATGGTTACAATGCGTTTATCAGGGGATACACAGCTTAGAATATATCCCATGTCGGCGGTTTTTCCGCTGCCTGTTGCTCCTGCAATGGCTACCGATACGCCGTTATTAACGCAAAGGGTGAGAAAGTCCAGTTCCTCCGCTGTGGCTGTATCCCATTCAATCAGGTTTTCCCTTGTAATGTAGGAGGGCTTTTGCTTTCGGATGGAGGCAATAGCCCCAGCATCTTGGTCAACGCAGGGCGTGATGGCTCCTGACATACGGACACCTCGTGCAATAAAGCTATCTCCGATGGGTTTTGATCCATCCAGGATAACATTCCCGAATCGGCTCATTTTTCTTACGATGTTGGAGCAGGCTTCAGCACTGGTGAAGATTTCATTAAGCCGCACCTTTTTGTCTTTATATAACACCCAAATTCCACTAAAGCCATTGATGTTTATTTCCTCTACATCACCGTCCTTAAGATATGGAGATAATAGTCCCATACCAGCCATATCATAATACACAACATCTACCAGTTCCGAGATATCGTTAAGGTTCTTAGCCACCAACTGTTCACTGTTTAGATAGCGCATAATAAGGTCCTTGAGCTTTTCTTCGGCTTCCTCAGAATACAATACCTGGGCAAGCTCTGCTGAATGGTTCTTGGCGATGATTCGCTGAAGCTTATCGAGGATTTCTCCATAGTCCTGAGCCTTTATACTTTCCCCACTGTCAGAACGCCGCTTATTAGCCCTGTAAATCAGGTCATTAACGGAAAATCTGTTATTCATGGCTTTATACCTCTGCAAATTTCATCTGCAATTTTCTCCAATACCTTGCCATAGCGCCTGCAATGTCGGTCATGGAATAAATATAAGGGAGTTCCCGCATTTTCCAGTTCACTTGCCTGCTTTACATAGGGTAGCTCATAGGCAAAAGAAAGTTCCATCATGCTCTTATAGGTCTTGTCGTCAAATTCTCCGTTAGGGGTTTGCAGTATATGGGTTTGTTTTTCTGCAATATGAAGTCCCCTTACAAAATCCGAAACACCCTTTTGCCACATTTGTGCTGCTATAGATGGCTTGTGCAGGGTAAATACCCTATCTGCCATCCAAAGGCCAACACCGGATATGGGATTAGTCATATCGGCGGTTCCATCCACAATGAGAATATCAAAGACCAAAGATGCGGCATTGATCATCCGTTCTACTTCCTGAATGGCTACAGTATCACAAAGAAGCCCTGTATAATGCGTAGGCAATGATAGGAAAAACAGGTTTTTGCTTTGTTCATATTCAATAAATTTTTCTCCGATATTGGGGTTATCATCGTTCAATGCTTGGAAAAGTCCCTTTTCTTCAGGAACACTTTGGCCAAAGAAGACTTGCAGGTCTCCATAGATAAGGTTAGTGGAAATGAGCCCCACCAACATATCACGCTTAGAAAGAGCGCAAGCAAGATTGACCGCAAAGGTTGTTTTACCGCTGTTATTGCCGCCCCAAACGGCATAGATTTTATTGCTCATAGTTCATAACACCTCGTTTCTCAAAAATTATGTGTAGCTTGCCTGTATATTCGGCTTGGATAAGCTTTTCAGCCTGTGCCTCGGTAACGATAAGCGTAACAGCTTTAGGAACAGTATCACCATTAGGTGACTGACCGCTTTTTTGCTGTTCTCGCATTTCTGCTGTATCTTGCGTTCTGGCATTTTCCACACTGTAAACCTCCAGCCCTTTTAGTTCGGGATAAATAATAACTTGTGGAGAAGAATCCTGACCATCTGATGCCTGTTCTAAAAATACTGCCACAGTTACTATGTCTCCGTTTTGGAGATGTGAGGAAAGTCCTGCTGCAATACTTGGGACGCTGATAGTAACAAGGCGCTGGTTATTCTTAGCGATGCGGTCTAATAACTCACTTACAAGAAATACGCCAAGTTTTTGTGGAAAGAAATAATCTCCCTTGATGATATTGGTCTGTGCAACCTTACCTAAAACCGTGTCTTTGTCGTTGATAACACCTTCAGGTAGACCATAGTTTCCCACTTCCACGGTGGTAAGGTGATTATCTTTAATCTCCGTTCCCACTGGAATGTCCTCTGATGCCCTGAGCACTATAATCGTTGCGCTTTTATCCTCGTAAAACCCTGGCAAGAGCCCAAAGGATATAGCTGCTGCAACACCAATACAGAGGACACATAGAAATATCCGGTTTTTTAGTATCTTCAAACTGCTCTAAGCCTCCTTTCGTTGTAATAAAGTTAAAGCTCCCCGTGTTTTTACAGAGAGCTTATTACTTGCCGAAAAAGAAATGCGATTGTTTCTCTTGCTCCTTCTCGGTATTTTGTGTTTTATTCTCCTTCTGTCCCTCCTTGCTGCTTATATGAATTCTGTGGATAAGGGTACGAAATACTTTTGGTTTCTTTTGTTTTGTCTGTTTCATAAATGACTCCTTCCTACATGAGTTATACTTGTATTACCAGCCGAAAGGCATAGATATTTCTTTTTCGGCTGGTAATTTTCAGGGGAGGGGTGTGGGGAGGGGAAAACTGCAAAGCCACCATTGGACGTATGCCATCAAATGGATAGACTACCCCCTTGGTATAAAATATTTTCCAACCTTTAATCATCAAATATATCGCACTTTTCCTTGCTGCATTTGTTACAACTCATATCAAAATCCGGGCAGTGCTTACAATCACGCTCCTTCATCGTTTTAATATGTCGGCGGTAATGTCCCGGTTTTTCCTGCATCATACGCTCATATTCGCGTAAATGCCCTTCTGTAAAGTGCATGGTAACACCTCCTTTCTAAAAGGGCATAAAAAAACGTCCTCGGTTATTTGAGGGCGAAATGATTTCCTTGCGTTAGTTATCGTTCCTGATCTCTTTTCCGCTTTTTATACCAGCTTTCCAAAAGCTGAACAATTAAATCCTCTTTTTGCTTTTCAGAAAAGCTCTTGGGGAAAAAGCGGTCAATACGTTCACGCTTAATATTGAATTTTTCCTTTTGATTAGGCTTTTCTTCGGTAAGAATAGAGAAAATAACATCCACATTCAGCCTGCCATCCTGACTAAGCTTTTTCATTCGCTGTGCCTGTGATAGGGATGGGGAGCATTCTTCCGACTGCATGGTAGTATATAGGTCTTGCTGTTCATTTTCGGTCAAGTAGGAAATCTCCACAGCAGGGTTAAAAGCAATCTGCTTTTCGTCTACCATTTCAAGGATAGAGGGGAGCAAATATGTGAGGCGAATATACCGGAATATCTGATTTTTACTTTCACCTGTTTGCATCGCCAATTCATCACTTGAAGTTTTAGTGGAAAAATTATTCCCAACTTGGGAATAATTATCTTCCATACTTGGTCTACCTGCTTGTCGTTTCATAGCTTCCAACTTCATCTTATAGGCGAAAGCTTTTTCACTGGGTAAAATACTTTCTCTCTGAAGATTGCTGTCAACCATAATAATCGTAGCTGCATTATCATCCATATCTCGGACTATACAGGGCATAGTTTCACATCCGGCAAGCTCGCTTGCCTTTTTGCGACGGTGCCCAGCAACCATTTCATAACCACCGTCAGCTTTGGGTCTTACAAGGCCGGGGACTAAAACACCGTATTGTTTTACGCTGTCAGCCATTTCCAGCATGGCTTCATCAGCTTTTACCTTAAAAGGATGATTAGGAAAATCACTGATTTCAGATAGGGGAATCTCAAGCACCTTTTCCCGCTGACTATCTTCACGGCTTTCCTCTGTCGAAAACAGATCATCTACTGATGCCAGTTTGATGCTGTCTCTTACGCTGTTTTTCGCCAATATCCTGCACCTCCTTTGTAAAGGCTTCATAGGCTTTGGCGGCGATTCCCCGTGGATCATGAGTATAGATACTTTTACCCTCTGCACTTGTTTCAGCCGCCCTGATGGACAAAGGTATTTCCGTTTGAAAAACTCGCAGCTTATCGCCATAATCACGCCGCAGGACAAAGGAAATATCCTTTGCAAAGTTGGTACGGTTATCTACCATTGTTAGCAAAACACCGTCAATGGTTAGCTTTGGATTGATTTGCCTTCTTACTCTGGCAATGGTCTGTAAAAGCTGTGTCATTCCTTTGGCTGGCAGGTAATGGGCCTGTACGGGAATAATCACGCTGTCCGCAGCAGCAAGGGCATTAATAGTCATCATTCCTAAACTGGGCATACAGTCAATCAGCACATAATCATATTTGTTTTTGATGGTGTTGATGTAGCTGCGTAATACGGTTTCACGGCTCATAGTGTTCACTAATGATACTTCAATAGCAGATAATTCAATGTTGCCTGGGATAAGGTCAACGCCTTCTGCATGTTGAAGAATACCTTCATTAGCTTCATACGGTTCCTCCATCATGGTTTTGCTTAGGATAGTAGCCAATGAAATGTGTAGATTATCCGGCTCCTGATAGCCTAATGAATCTGTCAGGTTTCCCTGTGCATCCGCATCTATCAGAAGCACTTTATGTCCCTGTACTGCAAGGCCTATACCAAGATTGACTGTCGTGGTTGTTTTCCCCGTGCCGCCTTTCTGATTGGCAAGGGCGATTACTTTTGACACCTAAAATTCCCCCTTTCACGTAAAGAAGCCGTTTGCTTTATATGGTCAATAAAGCAAACGGCTTCTTTGTAATATATATGAAAAGAGAACATAAGCAATAAACCTATATCCTCTTGTTCATTAAATTATTTGATTGTAATACTAAATAATATTTTTGATAACATACATTGTAACATAGCTTACATCTTTAATTTTGTTAAAGTTATCTGTTAACCTTTGTTTCAACTCAACAGCATCATCAAAATCATCACCTATAACTTTTATGACTTTTTCAATGTCTCTTTCATAAATACCTAAATCAAGCAACATTTTTTTGTGTTTTACATTTGAGAAGTAGAGAAATTCAATTGTATTAATTATTTTTTCATCAAGTATACTAATTAGCTTTTCTTTAACATTATCTAACTGCAAAAAGTATCTAATTATTGTTACACGATTGTAAAAGGTATGCTCAATAAAACTTGTTTTTATCTTTATTGCTTCTGAAATCAAGTAGTTTATTTCTCGATTAAAGTGTTTTTTCGTGTCGTCTACGACTTTTTTTATTCGAGGTCTGGTTTTATTCAATAAACTGGTAATTAAGCTAACAGTTAATTTTCTGTCACGAAGATTATCGTTATTATACATTCCTCCGCATATTAGATACAAAATATCTACCAGCATATACCTCCCTTGTTTATCATTGTCTAAGAATTGTTGTAGAGCGAAAATCAGATTTTCTTTGTTTATAATATACCTTTCGTACATTACAACAATATTGTCAAATCTAATTTTGGTTCCTATATTTGCAATATAATCATCTTTTGTTATACCAAGGCGCTTAAAAAAAGAAATTACCTCTGGATGCTCATTAATATTTCCTGTCTGAATATCAATATCTATACTTATATCAGTTACTTCAAATTTTATATTCTTTATAGCATCAGCTTTCTTAAATTCAGGATCATTTTGTGATTTAATATAATAAGCATCACCAATATAGTGCTTAAAGAGACGCCCTGTTCTACCAACCAAATTAAAAAAATCAAAAGCCGAAAAGGGCTCTTCACCAGGTCTTGCTGATTTCCTCGAAGGCTTGGTAATTATAATGTTTTTAGCCGTGGTATTTACACCCTCTAAAAGGGTAGAAGTACACAGCAATTTGTTGTATATGCTGCTTTGTTCATAGTAATCCAATTGAAAGATTCTTGTTCCAACGGGTATTTGCCCATTATGTATTAAATATCCCCTTTCAAGGGCTGTTATTAAGCACCAATCCTCATGAATTTCTTCTTTTGCCCAAGTAATAAAGGAAGCGACCTCTGGGATAAGTTCTTCCAACAGGGGCTCCTGCGCAATTACATTAGTAATATAATTATACATACCAGCAACTGTAGGGAAATATATAAGTGTTTTATCATCTGCCCTCAATCCAGCTAAGATTCTTTTTGTTTCTGGAAACCTATCAGTCTCGCTAAGAATACGGTTTATTTTAACTTCATTTACAACAGGAGAGTAATTTGTGTTAAAAAACACTGGAGTTTTTTCTAATTTTTCGGTATCCTCAACACTTTTTATAAAAGGAGCCAATAATACATATTTTTCAGCCTTTTTAGAAAGATGGTAGTACGCCATATTAAGAACAAGCACTCTATCATCGTTTTTATCAGTCTCGAGTTTATAAACTTCATCAATGACCATAAAATCAATTTTCTCAATTTTATGATAAGACGATTCTTGTACTACACGATCATGTGTTAAGATAAATATATTTGAAATGGTAAAGTCATATTCTTTATCTTCACTAATGTTAGTATGTATTTTGTATAAACTGAATTTATTGCGAAATTTTTTGATTATTTTCTTGAAATACTCATCTACAAGAGCTAATGTGGGCACTATTAATACAACATTCTTGGGTTGATACCTTACAATATATTCAAAAATACAAAAAGTCTTACCAAAGCTTGTTGGCGCACTTATTATAGATGCGTCGTGTTCTTTAATATGATTTATAATCTGTAATTGCTCGGGATGTAGGGATATATTCTCATCAATGATGGACATTGCAAAAGCGTTATATACTAATGAATCAAGAGAATAATTGTCTGAATACACCGTCAAGTCAAGCGCAAATAAATCTTCAGCAATATTCTTTGCCAAAGCAGTTGAGTTTTCTGAGTTTCCTAACGCTTTTATATACTCTTCACGTATCACTTGAGGATTATCTGTTGGCTTCATTTTCATAATAATCCTCCATTTCTTTTATCATTTTTGTAAAAATTGTAATCATTTTTGTTTTATTAATGATAGGTAAAGAAATCCCAATTAAGCATGTCTTAATACCAAACATCTTAAATGAAGATACTTTACTTAGCTTATCTAATATTTTTTTGTTATCAACTTCCGTTCCGTGCGCAATAAAAATTGGAATACCAATTTGAGTAATACCTGCTTTATCTATAAATTTTTGAATAGTAGTTGTAGTTTCTACAGCCTCTCCAAATAACTCGGTAAACTTGTATAATTTATCCTTATACAGCCTGTTACTTAATACCAATCTATACTCCTCTGATAACTGCTTTTCATAATCGCTCAATGATTTTTTTATTAATTGAATTCCATTTGACAGGCTAATACTGACCTTAGATTCTCCAAATAATAGTAAATTCTCTTTTTCAGAGTAAAACAAGGTATCTATGCCATAAACACTCATGTTAGTATCAGTTTGCAAATGAACTTTCGGTATAATGCAATCAAAATGAAAGTATTCGCTTAACAAGCAGCAGAACATATACTCGCCTATTTTACCGATCTTATCTAAACGGACATATATCTTTCCGTCTTTTTCTACACAGCTCATTTCTTTTTTAAGCAGATCAACAATAGCCTCTTCTAATTCTGAAATATCTTTTTCAATATTTATGTCATCAATATATGTTCTTAAATGTTTAAATAAAGTCGCGTAATTAATAATTCCGGGGGTAAATTTAATATTTGCCTTATGTTCAGCATATCTAAGCAGACTATCTTCATTAAAAAAGAAACGAAATAGGCCTTCATAGAATCCATAAGCATCTTGGATTTCAACATGAATAAAAGAGTAATTATCTTTATATGAATATATATTAAAACATTTAAAGCATTCTTTAACTATTTTTATACCTGCCAAATTTAAGTCCCCCATATCCTCAATGCTTTTCCACAAATCCACGTAATTAGTCTGATAAGACTATTTTCTCTCTAACTATAACTACATATTTCTGCTGCCCAGAGGAGGTTTTTTCAATCGCTTGTATCTGAATTTTCGAGGTGTTCACATGATTTAAAAACAATGTGCCAAGCAGTAGGCGGTGGCTACGAGGGATTCGGTTCCATACATAACCTTTAAACAAATCTCTTAAAAGAAAAACTTCACCTTGCTTTAAATTCTCTGTCTCTTTAATGGCACTAATTAGAAGAGTGTTTACAGTTTGCATTAAAAAGCCTCCATGTAATATCAATGACAACAACGTTATTAATGTCATTATATCACTAATATTACATTATCTCCACTAATCATGGAGGTTTTTATCTAAAAAGAGAACATAAGCCAAAACCCATGTTCTCTTGTCCATTCTATTTTAATATTGCTAAACTTGTACTTTTAACTTTTCCCGGTACTCAGCATAATGTTCACTTAGTACATATTCAATAATCCATACTTTGGGGATCATATAGGTATTGCGAATGTAAAAATGCTTTACATGGTTTCCTCTTAAAAGTTTCCGTGCTGTACTATCAGCAATTCCACCTAACATAGATTTAAATTCATCCAGAGTAACTACGTCAGGATATGGTTTAAAAATTTCTTTATAGTATTCTTGATTTCTCACAGTCATCATCTCCCAAATTTTACTTGTCAGTGGTAGGAGTGACTGTTACAAAAAAGTATTGAATTAATATTAATGATGGTTGATGCAGAAGGTGAACGGGTTCTTCATCCCTCCATATCCCTCCAATATCCCTCCAACGTCCAAAATTTATCTCAAAATTGGCTTTTTATTTAAACTTTGAAACGGTGGGATTTGGGGAGGTTAAAGTGCTTCAAAAGTCCATTTTACAAGGCTTTAAGCGGTCTTTAACTTCCAGTGAAGTAGAGTAGTTTCTTAGTAGTTCCAAATGTTTTGCAAAACTCAAAATCCGGCGATAGCAATATCGTGAGGGTTCAAGTCCCTCCTTCGGCACCAGTGAAAAAACCTAGGTTTTCATAACCTAGGTTTTGTTTATTTTGCCCTTTAACGATTGTAAAATATGTATCGCACAAAGCTGCTTATGTATAGAATATGGTAATTAGCGTTATATTCCAAAACACTCATAAAACCAATGGTAAAATATGATTAATCAATGATTTTGCTACAGGGCTTTAAAAGGGGGTATTGGGATGCAAACAAGCAGTAAAATGGATTATGTTTATAAAATTCTAAAACAATCACCGGAGCTTTCACCTATCGATTTGTTTTATCTATTCGGTTTTAAGGGTTCTGCTGAGGAATTGATTGAAATCTACGAGAGTCTATCGGATAAGAATCAAAAACTGCTGGTAGACTATGCAAGAAAGTTCTTAGAAACAGAAAAGAGTGAAGCTGCTTCTTAAGACAAAGAAAAGGGGCTGTCTCAAAATAGATAATACTATCTAGGGCTGAGACGCCCTTTTTCTTTTGTTTTTAACATAGTTTTGATCTGTTATAGGTAATTCTTATGAAACTTCAGATAGTGTATGGTTATATAGCAGTGTGATTGAGAAGTTTAATATTCAACGGAACTGTGAGGGCACAGTTCCCTACGTAAACATAAGATAGGTAGGTAGGGATCGACGCCCTCGTCGGTCCGAAGATAGATTAGGATTCTCAGTCACACATTTATAGCACCTTTGGAATTAGATCCTTATGCGGTGCTGCAATAACCACTGCACTTACGATTTGTCCTGTCTCCATCAGCTGATTTTCACAAGCCTGTACTGCTGATTTTACAGAAGAAATCTCACCGGTTATGACTACAAAACCTTTCCCTCCCAAGCCTCTCGCCAGACGAATTTCCAGCAGTTCTATGTTAGCTGCTTTTACAGCAATGTCCCCAGCCATAACGGAAGCTACAGCAGACATGGTTTCTATAACCCCTAAGGAGATTATTTTACTGATATCAGCTGTTGCTGTCAGCGCGGGGAAGACTTGAGGATGTACATTTGGGATTACAAAATCATCCACAGTAAATATGCTTCCTATGTCCCGTCCAACCCTTACAGCTGTTTTGACTGCACCCACGTCACCACCGATCAGACTAATGTATTTCCCAGGGCATATGGGTGTAGATAAAATTAGTTCTACATTGGCAGCCTTTAACATTTCATCCGTGGCTTCTATTCCTTTTGCAATGCTCTTATATTCAATCAAGCCTAATGATTTTTTCATTCTTTCACCTCACCTCTATGGCACTAACACCCTTAATCTCAATATAGCAATCGTCAATTTTTTCTACGACTCCGGCTATAGATGCATGTATTTTCGCTCCTAGTTTACCTTCTTCAATTGTGCCAATTAACTGTCCTTTTTCTACAAATGCTCCAACCCTCACGATGGGATTAGCTTTAGCACCAATATGCTGTTTTAGAGCGATTTTGACTTGCTTAAAGTCCAAGCTTTCGACCTCTTTTAAAGGTGCTTCAACATCATAATGATCCAGGTCAAGCTTTGCTATAAGTTTCCTAACAGGAAATTGCTTATATTGCCTATAGGGATGTACTGCCTGAGGCTTTCGTTTGTTTGGATTTTTTATACCCAGTGCATTCATTTGATTTTTCAATAATATATGGAGCTTCCATGGCTGCAAATCCATTACGCAAGCATATTCGCACAGAGCACATTCACAGCATAAAAAAGCCTCTGTAGCCGACGCTTCCTTTTCGCAGGTGCTATTATAGCTTGCTAGGCGGATCAGTTTATCCGGATGGAGCTTGTGGCCTAATAGATTTCTTGGACATACCTCGGTACATAATGAACAGTGCATACAGGCAGTTTTGGCCATACGCAGCATGGTATTCATATCTTTCTCCTTTGACCGGAGAAGTGAGTGTCCTTCAGGGAGTATGATCAGGCCTTTTGTTGTTTTGGTTACTGGCTTTTGCAGATCATCAACGACTTTTCCCATCATTGGTCCGCCGTCTATAACCTTATAGTTTTCTATAACGGCGCCGCCTGCCAGGTCAATGGCTTCTTGTATACTTATCCCTATAGGCACCCGAATGGTTACCGGGTTTCTTACTGCACCTGTTACTGTTAAGTATTTTTCAGTAACAGGTATATTCCTAATGGCATTATATACATTGAGAAGGGTTTCCACGTTGATGACAATGACACCTACATCTAATGGTATTCCCCCTTCCGGTACGATTCGTTTCGTTACCTCATAGACGGTAACCTGTTCATCCCCGGCAGGATAAAAATTCCCCATTGGAAAAATTTCTATACTTTGAAATTCGTCCTTTACTTTTTCTAAGACAAAAATAGCTTCCCGATATTTTTTCTTAAGTGCAACATATCCTTTAATGGCGCCAGCGACCTTCATGACAATATTTAATGCTGATAAAATCTCAAAGGATTTCTCAGCCATAAGCTGTTGGTCCACACGCAATAATGGTTCACACTCTGCACCATTTACGATGACATATTCTACCTTGGCATTAACCTTCACATGAGTTGGAAATCCTGCCCCTCCTGCACCGACAATCCCTGCATCCTGTATATATTGGATTAGGTCTTTTTCCATAGTTCCACCCCTACCCTATTTTATTGAAAAGCCGCCAACCAACACACATCTTCTCTTTCTGGTAAAGGTTTTTGCCGAAGTTAACCCCTCTCCTGTGGGTCCGGCTATTGTAAAGGTCGTATAGCCTTCTCCTCCAACCCCTATTCCAGCATAGGAAGGTCCATTTTTCACGAAGATCGTCGTTTGAATTTCCTTAGCTAAGGCGGTAAGGCGATCAATGTTCTTTGAATGCATAATCGCAGTATGCTTAAAACCATGTTCAACCTCGACAGCTACTTTAATCGCTTCACTAATATCTTTTACGCGGACGATCGGCAATACCGGCATCATTAGCTCCTTTTGTACAAAAGGATGTGACTTTTGCACTTCCACTATAATTGCTCTAACTTCCGGTGAACAGTCGATTCCCACTCTTTTTAAGATATAGTCTGCATTTTTACCAATAAAGTCCTTATGAGGATATCCGTGTTCATTTAATATGAGCTTTTCTAGCTTTTCAAGAAGCTTGATATCTTTGATCTCGTAAGCATTATTCTTCTTCATGTTAAAAATAAGATAATCCGCTACTACGTCTACTACGATGACTTCCTTTTCTGCAATACAGGGTAAATTATTGTCAAAGCTGCATCCGTCAATGATATCCTTTGCTGCCTTTTCAATATCGGCAGTCTCATCTACCACAGCGGGTGGGTTACCTGCCCCAGCCCCAATTGCTTTTTTGCCGGAGGACAAAACTGCCTTTACAACCCCAGGGCCCCCCGTAGCAACCAGCAAATTTATTTTTTTATGCTTCATCATGATCTCAGCCTTTTCCAATGTAGGCTCTTTTACAGTTGTAACCAGATTATTGGGTCCCCCCGCTGAAACAATAGCTTCATTAATAATTTGTACGGTTTTTAAGGATGTTTCTTTAGCGCTGGGATGGGGGCTAAATACCACGGCATTACCGGCAGCTATCATTCCAATTGCATTACAGATAATTGTTTCTGAAGGATTCGTGGTCGGTGTTATAGCCCCGATCAGACCATAGGGAGAAAGCTCTATTAGCGTTAAACCATCATCCCCTGAAAAAACTTCGGATTTCAGATCCTCAACCCCTGGGGTTTTTTCGATGACCAATATATTTTTCTTTATTTTGTCTTCATATCTTCCCATACCAGTTTCTTCATAAGCCATTTTTGATAATAGCTCTACATTTTCTCTGCAAGCATTTCGAAGAGCTGATATAAACTTGCTTCGTACCTCCAAATTATATTTAACCAGTTCTTTTTGTGCTGACCATGCCGCTTCAATGGCATCTTCCATCTCTTCAAAGACGCCAAAACTATTAGGTTTATTGGTTTGTTTTAAAATAATCTCATTCATTACCCTCCTAACGATTTGCTCTAACTGCTGCACCTCTGTTTTCAAGTCCTATTCTCCCCTTTCCAGTTCAAATATTCTTAGAGCATGCATTGCTATGATCATATCTTGTTCAACAGTACCGCCACTCACACCAATCCCGCCAACAATACGATGATGCACCTTTAGTGGGTACCCCCCGCCAAAGGCCACTATTCTGTTTCCGTTGGTCCACTGCAATCCATATAGCTCAGCACCAGGTTGAACCAAGGAAGCTACCTCATGGGTGGGTATTCTAAGGGATGCTGAAGTATATGCCTTGTTAATGGATATATCGATACTAACCAGAAGTGCATGATCCATGCGGTGAAACAGCACCAGATTGCCTCCAGCATCGACAGCAGAAAAGATAATTGGCACCCCTAGCTGATTTGCCTTTTCCTCTGCCGACTTAGCCATTTTTTGTACAATTTCCAGGTTTAAATCTATTTTTCTCTTAGCCACTCCTAGTTTTTCGAGTACTCTATTTTTAACTTCTTCAATAAAGCTTATTTTCTCTTCCATGCGTGCTAACATGAAAAGTACATCGGATAATCGGTTCATATACTGAAGGATCTCTTCCCGTATTTCCACACTTCTAGCAAGGGTTATAATATTGCGCTCTGCTCTTCGGATGATCGTTCTAGCCACGTGGAGCAACGCTGAGGAAGTTGATTTACCTGGAATCACAAACTCTTTTTGTTCCCCTAGGATTTGTTGGTAGTGGTCAATTTTTCGTTCTAACCACTGAACTTCATGAATGCCAACAGGTTCCCTCAAGTAGGATTTCCCCTGTGAGTCGCTGGCAAGTTCAGCGCCCACAATAAAAAGCTGCTCTTGAATCTTCCGCAAAATCTCACGGATATCCCCATCTCTTATCAGTGAATATGCGGTCCCAATCATTGAATTAGCCTCATCTAGAGTGCCGTAGCAAGAAACACGCAGATCATCTTTCCCGATTCTGCTGCCACCAAGCAGCCCAGTTTCCCCTTGATCTCCTTTTTTCGTATAAATTTTACCCATGGTTTCACATCCTCTACTCACTAACCTCGATTGTATCAATGATACCGACAATAGCAGCATCTATGGGTGCATTAGGATTTCCAAATATCTGTCTTGCGGGACTTCCTTTGGAAACAAGAACATATTCACCCACACCTGATCCAACCGAGTCTATGGCAACTTCCGGACTTCCCATTGGTTCTTCCTTAGGGTTTACCGGCTGAACAATCATTAATTTTTTCCCTACTAGTGTATCATCTTTTCTCGTAGCAACTACCATGCCTACTACTTTACCTAAATACATAATGTCACCACCCTATCTCTCTTGTGAAACAATTTTTATGTCATAGTCTTTTGCTGCATCCTGCGCAAGAGATGTAAAAATCGCCTTAGGCATGACGACTAAAGTATCTCCAGCGGCAGCTGCGTTTATGATATCAGCCCTCGATATTACTTTTTTATTTATTTCAATCCTTTTGGATATACTCACCGGCATTGCAGTTGTACTTGTAAAAGAATTTAGAACTTTTGCATGGTGGGCTATAGAAACCGCATCAACTAACTTTATTCCATAGGAGGATAAAGTCTTTAAGTAGTCTGCTGCCATGTTCAAATAGGTATTTGGAATTTTATTCATTCCTAACTGCCTGCGAATAGGATTTTCTAAATCACAGGCATCCTTTGCAGCCAGAATCGGAATATCCTCCATGATTGCGTGGGCTACAATATTGGTCACTAGGGTATCTGCGATTCCCAGGGAAATTTTTACTGCTGTATTGAATGTCAATGTAGGTATGATGATACAGTCAGTGTCTGCGTAAAGCGACTTCATACTGGTTACTGAACTTTCAAGATATATCTCTTCTATATTCAGTTCTTTTTGAACAAGTGCTTGTGTTAGTACATACTCAGCACTATTCGATAACAGCACTTTGAATTGCCATCCATCTTCTATTAATATTTTCAGTTGTTCTATTGCATCGGGAAAACCGATGGAGGCTCCGGTAAACAAAATTAATGCTCTTTTAGGTCTGTTTTGCAGTCTTATCAATACCTCATTTACAATCTTATCCAGCACTATATTTAAGTCCATTTATATCACCTCACTTCTTACAGTTCAGTGCAATGCCCAGAGGCGTGACCAGAAGGGGCTTAATGGGCTTTACAGTCGGTATGCCGATTTCTTTGACAAAAACACTTTCAAAGGCTTCAAAGCAGCAGGCCCCTCCAACCACATAAATATTTTTAACACCGTAACCAGTCACATGACGTTTAACAATCGAAGCCATTTTTTCTACAACTGGTCTTATAATAGAAAAGATTTCTTTTTGTCTATTGGGATCCTTTTTAAGCACCTCTGCCTCCTCGAAGGAAATTTTATAGTTCCCTGCTACTACAAGGCTCATATGGGTTCCTCCTGTTGGCTCGTCGGCTGTGTAGATTACTTCTCCTCTTCTAAGGATGCTTATCCCTGTAGTGCCTCCACCAACATCTACAACTGCACCATCCATTATGTTTAATACTGCAGCAGCTGCTGTCGGTTCATCTACTACATTGATCACCTCCATATCGGAAGATTCGACTACATTTGAAATGGCCTTGGCATTACCTCCCACTGTGCCCGGTGGCACTGCAGTAGCAGCTTGCATTAATCTCTTTCCCAGTATGCTTTCAACCCCCTGCTTTAGATTCCGTACAATACGTACTGCTCCCACATAGTCCACTACCAAACCGTCTTTGACCACTGAGGCTGGATATAATGCCCCTGCAACAGGATTTCCAGCACTATCTACTACCGAAAGCACAATATTGACTGTTCCCAGGTCTACACCCACTCTTAGCTCACCTTCATAAGGATTGCTTCGCTTCTCTTCCACCAGTCTTGCGAATTTTTCTATATACTCATTGGCTCTTGTCAGATCCATAGACCCCAATCCCCTTTAATCTGTTATGATTTTTACACGATCTCCGTTCTTTAATCCCCCTGCATTTGCTTCATCAGTATCCACATGCATCTCTAATGCATATTGGTCCGACACTCTAACTAAAACATTATAAAAAACAATTTTTCTCAATCCTTCAGCTGCTACATTAACAAAATCCTTATCCTTCAGATTATGCCTCACTGCATAGTCTGTAGGCATATGGATATGCCTCAGCGCAGCTATAACTCCTTCTTTTTTCCTTATTTCCCCTTTCGGCCCAATGATCCGTATACTAGGCGTGCCTCCAATTTTCCCTGATTCTCGAACCGGTGGTTCTACCCCCAGCACATAACCGTCAGAGAAGGAAATCTCCAATTGGGTAAGGTTTCTGACAGGTCCCAGTATCCTAACGCTATCAAAGCTTCCCTTTGGCCCAAGAACTTTTACTGTCTCAACTGCAGCATACTGTCCGGGCTGTTTCAAATCTTTCAGTTTTGTCAGCTGATATCCTGAACCAAATAAAGCTTCAAGATCTTCCTTACTCAAATGGATATGGCGATTAGAAACCCCTATGGGTATGCTGTCTTCTTTCATAGGATAATCTATTCTCTGTAAAACTTTTTTTACAATTTCATCAACCAATCGCTTATCCAATTGAATCATTTAAAAGCTCCCTTCTCTATGAATTCCTTACTCTGAAGCCACTCTTGGCAAAAGTTTTTCTGTATCTGTATGAGGTCTTGCAATCACATGAACAGAAACCACTTCCCCTACTTTTGCTGCAGCTGCAGCCCCGGCATCTGTGGCAGCCTTTACTGCTCCAACATCACCTCTTACCATGACAGTAATCAAGCCGGAGCCTATTTTTTCATAGCCAACCAGTGTTACATTGGCTGCTTTTGTCATGGCATCAGCAGCTTCAATGGACCCCACTAAACCTTTCGTTTCAATCATTCCTAAAGCATCACTCATCGATTACTCCTCCTCTCCTTTTTCATCATAGTGGATACATAAGGTTTTTAAATCGCCTTTTCTTCTAGGACATTTCAGATCTTTGCATAAATTGCAGACCTCGGCTGAAACTAGGATTTCTAAGTCTTCCTTTTGAGGAGCCTCATCGGGATGGGGATTTTCAAGCCCATCTTCTTTGTCCTCTAATTCAGCTTCCATTTCTGTACTCCCTGCCGTTTGTTCTTCACCCTCTACATCGACAACTTCAGACTTATTTTTTTGTACCAGCCCGATCGTTTCTTTTGTGCGTATGATTTTGCCGATTTCTTCATGCGGTCTAGGAATAACCTGCTTACTCCACACTCTATTAATTCTTTCAGCAGCTGCGCAGCCAGCTTCAACGGCTGCTTTTACTGCTCCTACTTCTCCCTCTAGCTTTGTGGTTACCATTCCGCCGCCTTTTGTCAGTTCATAGCCAATGAGCATAACATTGGCAGATTTTACAGCTGCATCTGCTGCCTCGATGGCTGCAGCTAAACCAACGGTTTCGATAATTCCTAAGGCAAGTCTGGACAATCGTTACACCTCCTTAAGGCTTCATTTTACGATTGATTTCCTCTAGAACTTTGGCAATAATACTTTTCAAGTCAGATTCTATTTCTGAAGGATATTGATCCTCCCGATTGTTTTTGTGATCTATTTCTTTAAAGGGTATCCCCTTTACCAGTCTGGCTGCATTTGCACCTACAGCTCTCATCATACTCGGGCTGCTGGCATGGGGTATCTGAAAGAGTGGCATTTCATAGGGAAGTTTTCTATAATGGAGAATAATCAAACGATCATCTCCAATTCCCAATCCTACACCCAGGCTAGATGCCTCTGCCGCCATAAAGCTTAATTTCAAAGCCTCTCCTTCTGTCTGCCGGATCATTTGGTAGGGGATACCCTCTTCTTCGATACCCCAAATCAATTGATGAAAAATAGATATATCTGTGATGGAACTGCTATAATACACATAAATAGAAGGCTTCTCGATTCCATAGGCGATTTTCATAATCTATTGCCTCCCCTTCATGGCTAGAATTAAACCTGTAGCTACGGCATTTCTAGGGCCTTCAGAACCTCGAATATTTCCTCTGCCTGCTACTACGCCATATTGTGACAGTGCATCCGTCACCAGCTGAGGCACTTCAAAATCTAAGGCCGAGCCTCCAACCAATACTACAAATTCAATATCCCTCACATTCCCCGTAGGACATACCATGCTCAGGGCTCTTATGGCATTTGTAACAAATACCTTTTCTTTAGCAGAACGACGAATTAATTTGATCTTTTCTACAGAGTTATGATCTGGTATTGGGATCATATTATTGTCCTTTAAGATCACAACCTTTGCAAATACATTGGGATCTAACGGCTTTTCATAGAATTGTACCGTTCCGTCTTCATGTCGTATGTGGAATAAGCTTTCTACCTTCGCCAAAGGATATTTCTTGATATCCTCTGCCATCTCAGTATCTTCTAAACCCAATTCGGAACGAATCAAAAGCGTTACCATATTCCCTGCACCTGCTAAATGGATCGACCTGATTTCACCATTTTTATTAATAACGGATGCATCTGTTGATCCCGCCCCCATATCCAATATGGCAAGGGGCGTGCTGCTGCCTGGCGTTGTGAGGGCACCTCTTATGGCCATATCCGCTTCTACACCGCCTACCTCTACGGGTACTGCGATCTCCGCTTTCAGTTCTTCAGCAATCATATCCATCTGCAGCTTATCTGCTTTTACCATTGCAGCTATACCTACTGCATTTTCCATGGAAAATTCCTCTGCTAAGCCGCCTTTTACCTTTTGGGGAACAAAGGTATCCACTGCCAGCAAATCCTGTATCTTAATGGAATTTGGATGCTGCTTGGTAAGATCCGACATGACCTGCCGTACTTTCTCCAGCATTCCACCGGCATTGGTTCCCGGTTCGCCCTTTATATCCTTTATAGGCGCTGATATTTTTAAAATTTTCATGATCCTTTCAGCACCATCATCCACATCTACTGTTGCTCTTCTCTTTTCACCAATAATATAAATTTGGCCCGCAGGAATTCTTCTTTCTTGCACATCCCCCTTCGGTGTTTTGATCACAACAGCGGAGCGATTGCCTATTAGTGCCCTGGCAATAGGCACGATTTGCTTTGTTTCTTCCGAAGTCAAACCAAAAACAGTAGCAATCCCATAGGGATTCGATAATATTTCTACTACACCACCGGGACTAGCTACTTCAATTGCTGCTTTCATATTTACAGGTACTTTTTCAAGAAGCAGTACCTCGTCTACAATGGGAATCGGTTTCTTTAACCGATTATTGATCAGTACTCCATCATCCCTTTGTGCAACCGCACCCTGGATATTGAAGCCAAGATCCGTAAACCGGTTTATTTCCTGGGCAGCATGCATAAAATCAACATTTTTTGGAATTAAAACGATCATTGCCTCTTCGCCGCTGCGAGCATTTAGATGATCAATATGGATTGTAGTTCCTACTCCTAAGCCCAATCCCCCTGGTGTAGAGGGATTGTGGCCAATCATGGTTGATTCGGTGATGATCGTTTCCGTAATCGTTTCCATGGCCACATCCCCTATCACAGGAGCAGCTTCATTTATTCTGATTAAATCTAAATCTTCCATCTTAAAATTCGTCTTGTCTAAAGCCTGCTTAAGAGAGGCAAAGACACCATGGATATTCTGCCTTGTTCCTTTGATTCCAGTGGTATTTACTATGCCGCCGGACAAAAACTTGATTTCATTTTGATCTGTAATTTGTGCTAAGGCAACTTCTGTGGTGGCGTTTCCTATATCAACTCCTGCTACAAGTTTCATATCTTTACCTCCTGGACTTTATGCCGGTTTTAGTCTTGTCTCAATCGATTTCTCTGCTCATAGACTTCAGCTGCTTCCCTAACAAAACCAGCATTAATGAAAGCCTTATATTTTCCCTCTAATTCATTGGCAATTTCCAACAGTTCCTGCTTTGTAGAACGATAGGGTCTTAGAGCATTATAGATTTCAAGGATTCTATCATCCGGTACAGCAATCAATTCGGCTGCTCTTCTTAAATTTCTTGCAAATGCCGTTCTTCCCACGGATTCAGCAACCTGCGCCTGAAGTTCCAGTGTTTCTGGAGATATTCTGACATCTGCCGGCGTTACATCACCATTTAATACAGCTTTTAGTGTAATATCATCCAGGCTTTTTCCTGTCGGTGTTTTTACCCACTCTGGTCGGTTCGTTGCCAATGGATAATCTGTTTTTGGATTTATTTTACAGTCACCGGCTTCCTTTTTCACGCCAGTCTCTGCATTTCCACTTCCCATGCTTAACATTACTTCCCTGACAATTTGTTCAATTAATTGTTGTTGATTCATCTATTTTCACCTCCATTTAATAAAAGCTAACTTCCAACTCAACCGGTTTGCCTCCAAGTTCAACATGCTCTGTTTCTTTTATGTGCAGTAAGGCCGCTTTTGCTTGAAATTTAGGTCTTGCCATTTGATCATTTCGTGTAGGAACCGGTTTGGGCGATTCCCCCTTAGCATACTTCGCAGCATTCTTACCGATTGCTCTAAAGGTTTCCAAATCAAGCAGCGGGGCTTGCGGAAAAAGTTCCAGGTTATTGAGTGGCAACAAATCTTTTTGATGAATAACAGTGGTTCCCTTGGATTGGATTCCGATACCAATCCCAGATCCGCTTAATTTCGCTGCATCATGGGCTATAAAGGCTACATCGGAGGTCCTAAGTACTCTTATAACCCTAGCATTTAGGCCTTCCTCCTCAATACCGGCGATTACTTCTCTTAATACATCGGGATGAGGAATATCTGTGATTGTTTTTGTTTGGAATCTTCCAAAGGCAGGCGCCAAGGCTACTACTACCTCATCTTTCCTTACACCTGTGGTAGCTGTACCTTTTTCTTTTAGTTCTAATCTTTTTGCAGCACTTGCTGCCATCCTTTCAACCTTTATATCTTCTAAATTAAAACCCTTTAGGACTTCCTCTATTACTTCTCGTATTAACTTCTCACTAACTGCCATCAGCTTTACACCCCTTTCTCTGTTTCCTTCTATTGAATATCTTCCGGTCTAATTGCATTTGGAATGTTCTTAATTTCATTCCATCTGGCTTCGCTTAATTGATATCCAGTTCCTGGACCCATATAATCATTGCAGTTGTTCACCGCACTAATTACATTAAAGTCTTTATCGATAATCGCTGAAGTGTGAAGATAATCCCCGGAAATCCTCTGTTTAAGCATATTTAAGACATTTTGTGCAACATCTTCAAAGCCATGCTTGCTTAAAGCCTTAACGATATCTAAACCTGTTACCGCACGCTTCATCATATCCTCTGCAGCTTTTAAATCCTCTACAACATTTCTATCAGGCATGTCTTTACTGCCATGGGCATAGGTAGCAGCTTCTACCTCTTCATCTGTAATGGCTGGAAGGCCTAATTCTGCAAATACAGCCTGAAGGGCTCTTGCGGCCTTATTGCGGATAGCAATGACCTCATCTTCGGATACCGGTCTTAGACCACCATCTACCTTAAGGTCTCTTTGAATGGCATTAAAGTCATCATAATCCTCTGCGTCTACGTTAGAGCCGGCAAACATATTATCATAATTTGGAACTGCACTATATCCGGAGGTAATGAAATCTGTGCCGGGCAGCATTTGCATCAGCAATCTTGCGGTTCTCCTCATATCAGAATGTGAGAAGGTTTGGTCATTTCCAGAAGCAACCTCCATATCCAGCATGGTTGTAATCAAATTCTCAGCAAGTACGGCTCTTATGCCGGAAGGAACTCCGCCGGGAACTCCAATACAGCTGATGGATCCATTCTGCAAACCTTGAACACCTGCGCCCTTAGTGATATAGATACATCTTGCCTCTAGGTAAAGCATGGATTTGCCTTCTGCATAGCCCATCTGCACCTCTGAGCCTGTTCCGGAAGTAAATCTCATCTTCAATCCTCTAGATGCATAAGCAGAGGCCAAGAAGGATTTTGACCAAGGTGTATCGTCTCCGTCTATAAATACAGGCTCCGTACCGTATACAGACACGGTTTCAGCATAGCAGGTAAGACCTCTCATACCCAGCAATAGCTCTGTAGCCTCTTCAATCGCGCATTGCGTCAATACGCCACCGCGGCCTACCTGAGAGCCTACTAATAGAGATAAAGCATTAAAGGGTGCATAACGTACAATACCTACTGTTGTTTCATGCTCATCAAATCCTCTCAAAGCAGCTTCCGCTGAATCAGCAGCGATTTGTACGGGATGATCCTTTACGTTTGTAACGTGGCACTGGTTGGAGGGTGTTTTTCTGGCTCTCATTTTTTGAAGGGCCATCATCATCTCTACAACATTCATATACCCAACAACCTCTACGATTTTCGCAGGTGTCATGGCCGTTGTCAGCGACACAATTTTCTCCCTTGGAACATTTACATCCACCAGCATCTTAGCCAGCTCTTGAGAATTCATGCTCATAACTTCATTGGCTTTATCTAAATTAATCGCATAGTCTGCAATAAAGCGGTCAATCATATCAAAATCTGCTCTTTTTTTACTATCCAATTCAACGACTTTTCCATTTTCAATTTTAATGCTTGGCTTTGGATCGTTGGGGCTGTTCATGGCGATCAGACCTACTTCTGCCCATTCTCCTACGAAACCGTCTTGATTAACAGGACGGGCTGCTAGTGCTTGAAAGCGTTTTGATTTCATCCTTTTTCCCTCCCTTATTTACTGCCGGATTTTATATATATGGAACAGTTACTGGCTTTGGCTCGTCTGCCAGTGTACCTAGCAGCTTAACCCCTACTTCTCTTGCCGCAATGATCGCTTGTCTTACTGCACCGGAGTCACCGCTGATGAATAGAATTACCTCGTTGGAGAAGCTTGTGCCGCCTGCTGGTGATGCATAGCCGATGACGTCTACATTTGCTGCTTTTACAGCAGTATCGGCTATCATAACCCCGATGGCTGCCGGAGCCCCTACGATTAATCCGAAGGCTTTTCCTAATGGTGCATTGAAGGCCTTGTTGCATGCATAGCTTGCTCTTGCTGTGTACTGGAACTCCAAGTGACCTGCATCGTTGGCATATACATCACCGAAGGTTCTGTCTAATTCTTTTAATGCTACTTCTACTGCTCTTCTTGCATCGGATACGTCTTCTGCTCCAAATAGGATTAAGCAGCCATGGCCTGCGCCGCCCTTTGTATCTCTTGCCAATTCAATTTTGATGATCTCTGTGTTTGTAGCTTTTACTGCCTCATCAGCAGCCATGATATGAGGACCTGCTCCTGTACGAGCACCAATAATTCCGATAGAACGATATTTCTTATCTAAACCCATGGCTTCATGTACTTGATTATCCACGTTTGCAATTACCAATCCAATTGTATCGCCAATAGCTGTACCTACAAATTCAGTTAATGAACAAGTTTTCATTTCACACTTCACCTCTTTTTTCTCTTCTACTTTAGCACTATCTACCTTTTTCATTACTTCTTCCATGAT
>NZ_FQZV01000025.1 GCF_900142145.1 Geosporobacter subterraneus DSM 17957
TAAATACCTAGATTTTGTACAAACAAGACCATAGCATTTTCCTAAGTTTACCATGGCAACATTACCAAAAAACAACTAAAGGTGAGAATACCCCGCCCATAGAAGTATTTTTTATCCAAAAAAAACTCTAAGAAAGGCGGTATCTCACCTATGAAAAGTATATCATTCAAACTAGATGAGAA
Organism: Geosporobacter subterraneus DSM 17957; assembly: GCF_900142145.1. Taxonomy (GTDB): domain Bacteria; phylum Bacillota; class Clostridia; order Peptostreptococcales; family Thermotaleaceae; genus Geosporobacter; species Geosporobacter subterraneus. Next base: position 183 of record NZ_FQZV01000025.1, read on the forward strand.
TAAAGTGGTAAATACTTCTGCGTGGCTTGTTTCCTTAATTCAATTTGCTAATAAACTTAACTTCTTTGATGCTTTTAAATATTTCAACCTAAAAATGAAAAGCGTCAACTATACAAATCTGAACAGATTACAAACACTAGTAGCTTCCATTGTAATGGGGTGCAACTACACTAGTGATATCAATGAAAAATTAGTTCCTGATACAACGGCTGCTAAACTCCTAGGAATGAATAAGTTTCCTGATCAATCTCAAATTAATCGTTTCTTGAGTAGGTTTGATGAGACTAATATAGATCAACTAGAATTCATTCATCACAACTTCTTTATGGAAAATGCCCTAGCTCTATCAAGTAAAGATCCTGTCATTGTAGACTTTGACATGAGTGGCCTTGTAGCTTCTGGCAGAACCTATGAATTAGCTGAAAAAGGCTACTTTCCTAGAAAAAGAGGCGAAAAGGGCTATCAACTATCTACTGCTTTTGTAGGGGATACAGGTGAAACCGTATCTATGTTCCTTGACCCAGGTAATACCTCCTGCACCAGTAGATTTGAAGATTTATTAAAATCAACTACCCTTAAATTCAGGGAACATGTATCTAAAGATAACTTGATTATTCGAGCTGATTCAGGCTATGGCTCCTTTGAAAATATCCAATTACTTAAAGCTACAGGAGCCAAATTTGTAGTAAAGGGCTTTTCAACTCAGCAATCTAAAAACCTTGCAAAATCAGTGCAAAAACACCAGTGGCAAAAAATTAATATCCAAGTACACGTTGCAGAAATCCCTAGCTCTACAGGTTTAAGAATTATTGTTTGTGAATTCGTTGGTAAGGATGGAAAAATTAAATACTCTCATTTACTCACCAACATAGGCTCTGAAGAAATGGATGCTATTGAACTATTTCACTTTTACAATGAACGACAAACCATAGAAGCCTTCTTTAGAACCTGTAAAGAAGTATACGGCATTAAGAATTTAAGAACATCTAAATTTTATGGAATCTACGGATTTTTGTGGTTAGTATTCATCAGTCATAACTTGATTACTTTGATGAAAAATACAGCCTTTAGCACTTCTAAGCTTAAGGATATGGGTATTAATTCACTGATAAAAAAACTAGGGACAATTTCTGCTAAGGTAATAGAATTAAAAAATCATGTTGAGATTATTATACCTAGCCTATCAGAACTGGCAAAATTATTTGTTGAAGCATTACAGCCTAAGTATGTTCAATTAAGTTTCCATGATTTTCTAAATACAGCTTAGTTATTTGTACAAAACTTAGGTAAATAAACCTAAACTTTTGTTCCATCGAAAGTAACATTTTTTTAAAAAAAATAACCGAAATAAGTCTGAGTAGGATTCGAAGTGTATATAGGGGTAGTGGGAGCATCCTTGCAGTTATCTATACTCTGAGAAAATACTGCAAATATTCTCTTAGGATATAGATAAATGCACCTGCCTCCTTGTTGTTATAAGCAATGGATTTCATATAGCAGATGATCTGGTTCTATTGTGAGAAAGCGAATATGCTTTACTCGATAAAATTGATTGTAAGCTACGTGCTCATCAGGACTGTATTGGGCAGAGATTTCCTCCGTTATCCCAAAATGATTTTCAAAACGCATTGGGGTTCCAGGTGCTGTGGCGATATAGATATTTACCCCATAGCCTGCCGGAGTTTGAGCAGCATTAGCAGTGTAACTCAATATGAAATGAATCTTGTATTCTTCCAGCTGTTCTTTTTTTTCCGCACCAGCAAAAACGATACTGCTATTGAAGAGCTTGTTATTTGAGTGAAGAAGCTCATGGCCTATGAAAGCTTCTTTAACCCATATATTTTGGTTTTGTTTCATAAAAATTCCCCCTTATAGAAAATAGTCTATTTAGGGGGATTGAATTTATTCATTCGTAAATATTATGATTTTCTATACAGGAATAGGCTTTTTATATAGCTTGACCTATTTTCTTGCACACTCTGACGCGGAGCCCTTTAGAATTTCCAAACCGTGAGCGATGTGGGGGATGATATATTCCAAGCTTTCACGAACCGCCTTGGGGCTGCCCGGTAAATTGATAATAAGCGTATCCTTGCGGATGCCGGATATAGCCCGGGAGAGCATGGCTCTCGGCGTAATTTTGAGACTATTATAGCGGATGGCCTCTGAGATGCCTGGGGTTAATCTTTCTACTACGGTGAGGGTAGCCTCCGGAGTGATATCCCTTTTAGAGAAACCGGTACCTCCTGAGGTTAAAAGCAAATCTACTTTCAGCTCATCAGCCATGTGAATCATCTCCGCTGCCAGCAATTCCTTTTCATCTGGCAGAATTGTGTATTTCTTAAGAATATAACCCTGTTGCTCCATCATTTCCTGTATCACTCTACCGCTTTCATCTGCCCGCTCTCCTTTAGAACCCTTATCGCTGGAGATGAGAATACCTAGTGTAAACATAAAAGACCTCCCTTGTATAAATCTATAATTCGATGATTTCATATTCCTGTTCTAGGGTGTTGATAAATAGAATCTTTCTTCTCAGCAGTTCACCGCGGCCAATGATCACCTTTATGGCTTCGCTAACCTGGATGGAGGCAACCAAGGCCGGTGTAAAGGAAGGGTTGCCTAATTCCTTTTCCAACCCTTTTGCCTGGCGGTCAGGATATAGAAAGTTTAGGGTTTTGTCTCCTGGAAAAATTGTACTTACCTGACCGTACCAACCGGCAATCGCTCCGTGGATCAACGGAATATTCAATTGTTCAGCAGCTTCCTGCAGAACAAATCGGCTTTCAATATTATCCAGGGCATCCATAATCAACTCATGACCCTTTAGAATAGCTATTGCATTCTCGGAATCCAGTCTTTGCACGAAAGGTTCTACGTGGACAAAAGGATTCACTAAAGCCATTCTTTCCTTGGCTTTAACTGCCTTTGGTTGACCAAGAGAGGGTACATCAGATAGAATCTGGCGATTTAGATTAGATTCTTCAAAAACATCTCCATCTACAGCCGTAATGGTGCCTATCCCTATTCTGCCTAACATTTCGATAATGTGCCCTCCAAGACCGCCGCAGCCTACCACGCATATGCGAACTCTATTCAAGCCTTCGTTTTCAGCGTGAGAAAGCATGGACATATTTCTACTATATCTTTTCAAATCAACAACCTCCTATTTTCCCAGGATTTGTTCTGGTTTGCTTAAAACAGTAGTTTTAGAAGGGAACCACATTACCCAATTGAGGTGGTTCCGCAGTAGAAAGCTGATCTAGATCAGAACAGTCAATGCCATATTTCTCAATTTTTCTGTATAAAGTGTTCCTGCCGATGCCTAGTGCATCCGCAGTAAGGGAAATATTTCCTTTATATTTTTTGATTACTTTTAAAATATGCTGGTGCTCTACCTGATCCAGGGTGAAGATACTTTCTTTCACTGGCGCAATCGGAATCTTTTTGTGGTCCTGACCTGCTGCTATATCAAGGGGAATATATTCTGTATTAATAATTAGCTCAATGAGATTCTCTAACTCACGGATATTTCCCGGCCATGGATGGTGGATAAAATGATCCATATAAGCTGGCGGTATTTCAACAGGTCTCTTATTTAGGCGTCTGGATAAGGTTTCCATAAAGTATTCAATGAGCAGGGGAATATCATCCTTCCTTTCCCGAAGGGGTGAGAGATATATGGGCAGTACGTGAAGACGATAATAGAGATCCTTTCTGAAATGGCCTTTTTCCACCTCCTGGCGCAGATCCTTGTTCGTAGCGGCAATAATCCGGACATTTACCGGAATTTGTTTGGAACCTCCAACACGAATGACAGTACTCTCCTCGATAACCCGAAGTAAATTCGTCTGCATATCGAGAGGCATTTCTCCAATTTCATCTAGAAAAATCGTTCCTCCATCGGCCATTTCAAATTTACCTGCATTTCCTCCTTTTCTGGCTCCTGTAAAAGCTCCCTCTTCATACCCGAAAAGCTCAGATTCGATCAGGTTTCTCGGTATTGCACCGCAATTCACAGCAATAAAAGGTTCTTCCTTGCGGTTACTGTAATTGTGAATAGACTGTGCAAAAATTTCTTTGCCTGTTCCGCTTTCACCCATAATAAGAATTGTGGATTTACTGTCTGCGATTTTTTTTGCATATTCAATGGTCTGTATAAAGCGTTCATTTTTCCCGATAATTTTATCAAAGGTATAAATGGCCTGCCTGCCGATAATTTTGGTAGCTAGCTTGCGGGCTCTTTTTACTTCCTTGAATACATATGTGATTTCCCGCAAGATTCCTTCGCTGTCAAAAATTGGATATGCGCTGAGATTGAGTTGGAGTTTGTTTTTACGGGCATTTACATAAACATCTTCATCAATAAAGCTGCTCTTTCCCAAAAGATTGTCTTTTACTTGGGTCCAGCCTTCGAATAAATGCCATATCTTCATTTGATGCATTTCTTTTTCGTCGTAGCCAAAGATTTCAGTGACAGACTTATTAATAGCTTTGATTTTACCGTTCAGATCAGAGGTGAGTATGCCGGCAGGAATAGAATCAATGATGGTTTCAATATGCTTCTTTGCTATGGTAAGTTCATCGTTATAGCTTTTTGCCTCCAGCATTTTTTCAATTGCATTAGCGGCTGCTACTACCATGCCCAGGGTGTGAGAATGTACGAGATCACTATAGCCTGTCAAATCTAAGGTGCCGATGATCTCTCCCTGGGGATTGCGGATAGGCGCGGCAGAGCAAGTCCAGCGGTGATAGGCACGAATGTAATGCTCCTTGCCGGAAACCTGCACCGGCATTCCCTCTGCAATCGCTGTACCCATAGCGTTGGTACCGATATGCGCTTCAGCCATAGATGCCCCGGGGATCATTTCTAATTCAAAGGCTTCTGATAAAATCTCCTCATCACCGATAACGCTGAGAATACAGCCCTCTCCATCAGTCAAAATGGCAAAAAAGTTAGAGCCCTTTACAAAATTATATAATTGGTTCATGAATGGTTCTGCACTGAGAATCAGATTTCTGTTTTCTGCAAGTTTCTTCTGCAGAAAATCATCGGTGAGAACTCTGCTGCTGTAGATACGCGAATATTCAATACCCATCTGTCTGCACCGATGGTGAGAACGCTCAATATAGGATTTTTCAAATATAAAATTTGCATTGTTTCTCAAGGACAACGCCTCCAAAGATCATTGTAGGTTTTGTTTGATTCCATTATATCATTTTTATTGAATAGATCACAAAACAAAATCAAGCAGCTCATAGAATATATAAAATTTTCCTAAGAATTCGATAAAAATACTAAGCAGGCAGGAAATTTAAATGATATAATAAGGTTGATGCTTGTCAAATATATATCAATTTAAAGCAGAATATGAATAAAGAGGAGTATTTTACCATAAGGGGGAGGTACCATGGGTAGAGAAATTTTGACGCAGGAAAACTATTCAAGGCTGAATGAAATTATTCTTCAGCATAAGGGGAAAAAGGGAGCATTAATGCCGATTCTTCACGAAGGGCAGAAAATTTTCGGATGTCTTCCCCTGGAGGTCCAGAAAAGAATTTCTGAGGAGTTAAATGTGCCAATGGCTGAAATCTATGGGGTGGTTACATTTTATTCACAGTTTACCCTAGAGCCAAAAGGGGAGTATACCATTGGGGTATGTCTGGGAACAGCTTGTTATGTAAAAGGGGCACAGAAGATAATTGATAAGATTAAACGGGAGGTCAATGTAGAAATTGGAGCCACCTCACCGGATGGAAAGTTTTCATTAGAAGCAACGCGATGTATCGGAGCATGTGGATTGGCACCGGTTTTGACTGTAAATGAGGATGTATATGGACGACTGGTAGAAGGAGACGTACCAGGAATTATTGCAAAATACTAGGGGGAAGTCATTTTTAAAGAGGAGGGATTGGGAATGAAGTCATTAGAAGAATTAGAAAAGATCAGGGAAGAAGCTTTGAAAAAGGTAGATATCCGCCATGATCGGGAAGGGACGAGAATTGTAGTAGGAATGGCTACCTGTGGAATTTCTGCAGGTGCAAGGCCTGTTTTAATGGCCTTAGTGGAGGAAGTCAAGAAAAGAAATTTGAAGGAAGTGGTGGTCAGCCAAACCGGATGTATCGGCGTTTGCAGATTAGAGCCAATCGTAGAGGTTTATCGGCCGGGCCATGAGAAAGTAACCTATGTAGAAATGACTGTTGATAAAGCGAAGAGAGTGCTCCTAGAGCATATCGTCAACGGCAATGTAATAGATGAATATACCATTGGAGCAGTAAAATAACCAGTAAGAAATCACAGGACGAGGGAGGGTGAAACATGGAATTATATCGATCACACGTTTTAATCTGTGGTGGTACAGGATGTACTTCCTCAGGTTCTAAAAATATTGAAGAGGTTTTTCGTGCTGAGTTAAGCAAATATAATCTGACAAATGAAGTAAAACTCGTTCGAACAGGCTGCTTTGGTCTTTGCGAAGCAGGCCCCATCGTAATCATCTATCCGGAAGGAGCATTCTACAGCCATGTAAAGGTGAAAGATGTGACACGGATTACAGAGGAACATTTGCTGAAGGGCAGAATCGTTACGGATTTATTGTTCAAAGAGTCTGTAGTAGATAGTAAAGTCCGCTCCATCAATGAAGTAGACTTTTATAAAAAGCAGCAGCGGGTTGCTTTAAGAAACTGCGGGGTCATCAACCCGGAGGATATCACTGAATACATCGCCTTTGACGGGTATAGGGCATTAGGTAAAGTACTAACAGAGCTGCAGCCCGAAGATGTTATTGAGATTGTCAAGAAATCCGGTCTGAGAGGCCGCGGGGGCGGAGGGTTTCCTACAGGCTTAAAATGGGAATTCACTTATCGGGCACAGGGAGACCAAAAATATGTAGCCTGTAATGCCGATGAGGGAGACCCTGGTGCATTCATGGACCGTTCAGTACTGGAGGGAGACCCCCATGCTGTGATAGAGGCGATGGCCATCGCAGGCTATGCGGTAGGAGCCGATCAGGGATACATATATGTAAGAGCAGAATATCCTATTGCAGTCCATAGGCTTCAAATTGCCATTGATCAGGCAAAAGAATATGGGCTCTTGGGAAAAAATATTTTTGGCACCGAATTTAGTTTTGATTTGGAGATTCGCCTAGGAGCAGGGGCTTTTGTGTGTGGGGAAGAAACTGCCTTATTAAATTCCATAGAAGGAAAAAGAGGAATGCCAAGACCCCGACCGCCTTTTCCGGCAGTGAAGGGATTGTGGCAAAAACCCACACTGTTAAATAACGTAGAAACCTATGCCAACATTCCTCAGATCATACTCAAAGGACCTGAGTGGTTTGCCGGCATCGGTACAGAAAAGTCAAAAGGGACAAAGGTATTCGCATTGGGAGGCAAAATTAATAATACAGGCCTTTTAGAGATTCCTATGGGAACGACCCTTAGAGAGGTAATTTTTGAAGTGGGCGGAGGCATTCCGGATGGAAAAGCCTTTAAAGCCGTTCAGACAGGGGGACCTTCCGGCGGATGTATCACAGCAGATTATCTGGATACCCCTATAGATTATGATAATTTGATTGCATTAGGATCCATGATGGGTTCAGGTGGAATGATCGTCATGGATGAAGATAATTGTATGGTTGATATCGCCAGGTTTTTCCTGGATTTTACCGTAGATGAATCCTGCGGCAAATGTACTCCTTGCCGTGAAGGCACCAAACGGATGCTGGAGATCCTGGAAAAAATTACAGAGGGAAAAGGAACTCCTGCGGATATAGAAAAACTGGAAAGTCTGGCCAATACCATTAAATCTTCCTCTTTATGTGGATTAGGACAGACTGCACCAAATCCGGTATTATCTACTTTAAGATATTTTAGAAATGAATATGATGCCCATGTCCATGAGAAAAGATGTCCCGCCGGGGTTTGTCAAGCGCTGTTGTCTTATTTAATAATACCTGAAGCCTGTAAAAAATGTGGGATTTGTGCAAATAAATGTCCTGTTGGCTGTATTGACGGTGTTAAGGGAAAAGAGGCATATAAGATCAGACAGGAACAGTGTATCAAGTGTGGTGCCTGTATGGAGGCATGTCCTTTTAAGGCCATTGAAAGAAAATAAACAGAGGCGTGAGCAAACAATTCTTTCATAACGAAAAATATTGAAAAGGGGAAGCGCAGATGATTACCATAACCATAAATGATCAGAAGGTTCAAGTGGAAAATAGCTCCACAATCCTTCAAGCTGCTGAGCAACTTGGAATCCGGATTCCTACCTTCTGCCACGACAAAAGATTAGTACCTCATGGAGCGTGCAGAATCTGTGTTGTGGAGGTAGAAGGAGCACGCAACCTAATGACGGCCTGTACCACTCCTGTAGCTGAAGGAATGGTGCTGTACACCGATAGCGATAAGGTTGCTAAAACCAGAAAAGAAATTCTGGAACTGATGATAGAAAATCATCCGTTGGATTGTTTAACCTGTGAGAAGGCAGGGGATTGTAAACTCCAGGATTATTGCTACCAGTATGATGTTAAGGAAGGACCCTTTCATGGGGTAAAGAAAAGCTATAAGGTAGACGATACGAATCTGTTCTATACCAACAATCAAAATAAATGTATTTTATGCGGCAAGTGTGTGAGAGTATGCAATGAGCTCCAATGTACAGGGGCCATCGGTCAATTTGAAAGAGGCTTTGATACCCATGTAGGAGCACCTTTTGATAAGGGGATGGAACACTCTAATTGCGTATCCTGTGGCAATTGTGTATCTGTCTGTCCTGTTGGGGCACTGATGCCAAAGAGCAAGGAAAGATTTAGATATTGGGAAACGCAGAAAGTGAGAACCACCTGCTCCTACTGTGGTGTAGGCTGCCAAATGGATTTAGTGGTAAAAGACAATAAAATCGTAGACGTTAAGCCTGCAGAAGGTCCAGCAAATGACGGACTGTTATGTGTAAAAGGGAAATTCGGGTACAATTTTGTAAATCATCCCGATCGTCTGAAGACACCGTTGATTAAGAAAAATGGGAGATTTAAGGAAGCTACCTGGGATGAAGCTTATGCCTTGATTGTAGACAAAATAAAGAATACAAAAGACAGATATGGAGCAGATGCATTGGCAGGCCTCAGTTCTGCCCGATGTACCAATGAAGAAAACTATTTGATGCAGAAGCTGTTTAGAGCAGTAATCGGCACAAACAATATAGACCACTGTGCCCGCCTCTGACATGCAGCTACGGTTGCAGGTCTTGCAACAACACTAGGCAGCGGTGCCATGACAAACAGCATTAACGAGGTACTGGATACGAATGTAATATTTGTTACAGGTTCTAATACCACAGAGAGTCACCCGGTCATCGGGGCAAAAATCCGGCAGGCTGTTCAAAGAGGCGCAAAGCTGATTGTGGCTGAACCAAGGAAAATTGATCTGGCTAAGGATGCAGAGGTTTTTATACAGATTAAGCCGGGAACCAATGTTGCCCTTTTCAACGGAATGATGCATGTCATTTTGGAAGAAGGACTGCATAATAAAGATTTTATAGCAGAAAGAACAGAGAATTTCGAAGCGCTGGAGAAAATGCTAAAAGCCTATACACCGGAAAGAGCAGCGGAGATCTGCGAGGTTGATGCAGAAGATATCCGAAGAGCTGCCAGATTATATGCTCAGGCGGATAAGGCGAGCATCTTCTACTGCATGGGAATCACACAGCATACTAACGGCGTGAACAATGTTATGTCTATATCTAACCTTGCCATGCTGTGCGGACAGATTGGAAGAGAATCTACGGGTGTAAACCCATTAAGAGGACAAAATAATGTGCAGGGAGCCTGCGACATGGGCGCACTGCCCAATGTATACCCTGGATATCAACCAGTGAATAAACCGGAAATCACTGAAAAGTTTGAAAAGGCATGGGGTACTGGTTTATCTGAAAAGCCGGGACTAACCGTGTCAGAGATCATGAATGCCGCCGGCCACGGAGACATTAAATTCCTGTATATCATGGGTGAAAATCCTATGGTATCGGATCCCGATACAACCCATGTGAAGCATGCTCTGGAACACACAGAGTTTTTAGTGGTACAGGATATCTTTATGACAGAGACTGCACAGTTTGCCCATGTAGTATTACCGGCAGCCGCCTTTGCAGAAAAGGATGGAACCTTCAGCAATACAGAAAGAAGAGTGCAAAGAGTTCGTAAGGCTGTGGAACCCGTAGGTCATGCAAAGCCTGATTGGAAGATATTGATGGAATTGATGAATCACCTGGGATACCAGAAGATGTATAGACATCCCGAAGAAATAATGGAAGAAATTGCTTCTGTTACACCTTCCTACGGTGGTATCACCTATGAGCGTATCGATGAAAAAGGAATCCAATGGCCCTGTCCTACCCCGGATCATCCGGGAACCAAGTTCCTGCACAAGGGGAGTTTTGCCCGTGGCAAGGGACAATTTATGTCATTAGAGCATAAGCCATCTGCGGAAGAGGTGGATCCAGATTATCCGTTGCTTCTAACTACTGGACGAATCCTATATCATTATCATACGAGAACCATGACCGGCAAGGTGGATGGTTTAAACAGAATTGCACCGGAAAGTTTTATAGAGATTCATCCCCACACTGCTGCAGGGTTGAAAATCCAAAACGGCGAGTATGTGCGGGTATCTTCCAGGAGAGGCAGCATTGTTACAAAGGTTAAAGTTGTAGATACCATTGAGAAAAAGGTAGTATTTATGCCTTTCCATTATGCAATAGGCGCTGCCAATATGTTGACCAATACGGCACTAGATCCTACTTGTAAGACGCCGGAACTAAAGGTTTGTGCAGTAGTGGTAGAAAAGCTGTCCCAGACAGAACTGGATAGTTTGAGAAGCTACGCTGCAGCCGGGTTTATAGGCTAACATGATTGAGATGTCCAAAAGGACATCTCAAATTTTATCCGGTTGTCTTCTTTTGACGTAAATAAAGGGGTTTTGGTAAAATAAAGACAAGAACAACGAGGGGGTACCCTATGAAAACAACGGATACAGCCATTATTTTAGCAGGGGGAAAAAGCACTAGAATGGGCTTTGACAAACAACTGTTAAGGTTTGGAGAACAGCCATTAATCGTGATGCAAATAGAAATGCTGAAAAGAATTTTCCAGGAAATCATTATCGTTACGAATACCCCTGAGCAGTATAGACATCAATCCTGTATTGTCATAGAAGATGAGAAAAAGAACTTTGGCCCATTGGGAGGAATACATGCAGGACTAAAGGCCTCCAGCAATCAGTACAGCTATGTCATCGCCTGTGATATGCCTCATATTCACATAGAGTATATACAATATATGAAAACCTTAATCCATACAGCTGAAAAGGATCTTGAAGCTGTAGTGACAATGCTGGGTGAATGGCTGGAGCCTTTCAATGGGTTTTACGGCAAATATCTGATCCCTAAAATAGAAGAAAAGATTCAGCAGAAGGAACATAGAATTTTTAATTTGCTAAATGGAGCTGAGGTTTTATATATCCCAGAAGCTATAGCCCGAAGATTTAGTCCAAAATGGGAAATGTTTATGAATCTAAACACTGCTGAAGATGTTAAACGTTATGCAGCAGCTACAGAGGGGGATAGACCTGAATGGAGTGTACAAAAAAAGTTGAGTTGAATCGATATGATGGAGGATCGGCAGCCAGGATAGTGGATGAAGTGATCACTGAATATCCATTCACGGTTTTTGTTAATGGAGAAGAGCTGATTACTTTGCTATGTTCACCAAAAGCATTAGATTACTTGGCCATAGGCTTTTTACTGTCCGAAGGGCTTATTCATCAGAAAACTGATCTGGTACGATGGCAGGTGGATGAAGAAAAAGGAAGAATTGAAATTGAGGCTCTTGGCACAAGCTCCCTAGTCAAAGAACTTCTGGGAAAGAGAACCCTGACTACCGGTTGCGGCAAGGGCACCATTTTTTATAATGTAGTAGATTCCTTCCAAAGCAAGGGAATCCATTGTAATCTGCAGTTCTCTGCTTCTGACCTCTTACAGCTGATGAATCGATTTAACAAGGATTCAGAGCTCTTTTTAAAAACCGGCGGGGTACACAGCACCGCTTTAAGCGATGGAAAAGAGTTTTTGTTGTTTCATGAAGATGTTGGGAGGCACAATGCACTGGATAAGATGATCGGAGAAGCTTTTTTAAAGGAGATTAGCCTAAAAGATAAGATTGTACTGACCAGCGGCAGGATATCCTCAGAGATGCTGATTAAGGCCGCAAAAAGGGAAATACCTGTTATCCTATCCCGATCAGCTCCTACAGACCTGTCCATAGCCCTTGGGGAAACCTTGGGAATAACAGTGATTGGCTTTGCCCGGGGCGGGAAAATGAACGTCTATACAGGGACTCAAAGGATAGTCTTTGATGGGGTTAACAGAAAGTAATGGTTTTTTTTATAGGAGCATGTTATAATTTTCTAAAGAATCAAATAACTGAATGATTGAAATTTCCGAGTTATATCTTCTAAAGCAGAAGCCATGGAGATATAGCCGATGGGTGTAAGGAGAAATTTTTACGCCTCCCGTGATTGGAAAGGAAAACACTTTGATTATCTTATAATTATAACAATCCTTTCCAGGGTTGTTTTTTATTTTTCAGGCAGCTGATAGATTGGAGGAAGGAAAATGAAGTCTTGGAGAAGAAAAGGGAGGGTATTGACTTTAGTTGCTGTGTTTGTAGTTATTGCCGTGATAGGGTGTACAAAGCCTGCTGTTGCTCCTGGACACCTGGCAGAGCAGGAAAAGTCAGGGAAGGAAGCCGGCGGCAGTTTGATTATGGCTACCACTACCAGTACGGAGAACAGCGGGCTTTTAACTTTCCTACTTCCCAAATTTAAAGAAGATACAGGCATCGATGTGAAAGTGGTTGCAGTTGGTACGGGGCAGGCCTTGAAACTAGGAGAAGACGGAGAGGCTGACGTATTATTGGTGCATGCTAAGAGTGCGGAGGAGGATTTTGTAAAAGCCGGGCACGGCCTAGAACGGTTTGATGTGATGTACAACGATTTTGTTCTCATTGGACCAGAGGAAGATCCGCTGCAGATTAAAGAACTGGCTGGCAGAGACATCGCTGCAGCATTTCAACGGATTTATGAAGAAAAAGGAAAGTTTTTATCCAGAGGAGATGATTCGGGTACCCACAAAGCGGAGCTAAAGCTCTGGAAGGAAATAAATGTGGAACCTGCTGGAGATTGGTATTTTTCCGTAGGAAGAGGTATGGGAGAAGTCATACAAATGTCTGACGAAGTTAGGGGGTATAGCTTATCTGATAGGGCTACTTATCTATCCATGCGGGATAAGCTAGACTTAGATATTCTTGTGGAAGGGGACAGCAAACTGTTTAATCAATATGGTGTAATCGCTGTAAACCCCAATAAAAATGATAAAATCAATAAGGAAGGTGCTCAGGCTTTCATAGAATGGATTCTTTCAGAGAAGGGGCAAAATCTTATTGCTGAATTTGGAAAAGTGCAGTATGGTCAATCTCTATTTATACCTAACGCAAATAAATGATTGGAGTGAACCAGGTGAGCCAAATGTGGTTAGGATTAAAGCAGGCTTTGAACTTATTATTCTCTTTGGATCAAGAAGTATATAAAATTATCATGCTTTCTCTTTCTGTTTCCCTTACGGCCACTTTTATATCATCAATTATAGGAGCACCCCTAGGCATTTTTATCGGAATTAAGAATTTTCCCTTTAAGAGAATTTTGGTGAGGCTTCTTTATACCATGATGAGTATACCTCCTGTGATTGCAGGTCTGGTAGTGTTTCTCATTATTTCCAGAAAAGGCCCCTTTGGTTATCTGGGATTGGTATATACACCTGCTGCCATGATTATTGCACAAAGCTGTCTGATAACGCCTATTATCATGGGCATAGTCTACAATGGCACCAAAGAAAGAGGCAGTCTTATAAAGGCTTTAGGAAAAACCTTAGGTGCCAGTTCTGGGCAGGCCATGCTGCTGTTAATCCGGGAGCTGCGCACTAATATACTGTCCGCAGTAGTAACCGGCTATGGCAGGGCGGTTTCAGAAGTAGGTGCAGTGATGATTGTAGGAGGCAATATCAAGGGACATACACGGGTAATGACAACTACTATAGCCATGCTCCAGAGTATGGGAGATTATTCTACGGCTATTGCCATTGGAATTGTTTTATTGGGTATATCTTTTTTGATCAATTCCATACTATATCATTTTCAACAGGGAGCGTAGAATATGAATGTGTTACTTCGTAATATTGTAAAGGTTTACGAACAATTTCCGGCTTTAGAGATTGAGGAGTGGTCCATCAAAAGCGGAGCCCTATGGGGGCTAATAGGACCTAACGGAGCAGGAAAGAGTACCTTATCAAAAATTATTGGAAGACTGGAAGCAGCAACCGCTGGTGAAATTAGCTATGACGGCAATCCCTACACAACACAGCTTCAGAAAGAGATGACAGTGGTTTTCCAAAAGCCTTATCTATTGCGTACTACCGTTTGGGAAAACATTGCCTATCCCTTAAAAATAAGGGGCTATGGCACTAAAGAGATCAAAAATGCTGTAGAAGATATCCTATACCAGATGGAAATTGGACCAATCATGCATCAAAAATCCTGGACCTTATCCGGTGGGGAAGCACAGAAAGTAGCATTGGCTAGAGCCTTAGTATTTAAGCCAAGGCTGTTAATACTGGATGAACCAACGGCCAATATAGACCCTGCAGCAGTTGCGGTGATGGAAAAAATGATTCGACGTGCTAATGAGGAGGCGCAAATAACGGTCCTTATGGTTACCCACAGCCTGCAGCAAGCTAAACGCCTGTGCAAGGAGGTTGCTTTCATGCATAGAGGCAAGATTGTAGAAGCTGGACCAACAGAACAAATATTATATCATCCCAGCAGTGCGCTGACGAAAAAATTTGTGCAGGGAGAACTGCTGATTGACTAGGGGGAAGAGGCTATGAAGCTGTTAAAGGTAGATTCAGTTGAAGAGACGAAACGAAAAATGGATCATTATTTTGAGGGAATCAGCCTAGATGTAGAGTGGATTGATATTGCCCAAGCATTAGGAAGAATCGCTGCTGAAAATCTTTATGCGCAACGGGAAGTCCCAGAATTTCCACGGTCAACCGTAGATGGGTATGCAGTTATGGCGAAGGATACCTATGGGGCCAGTGAGAGTCTTCCTACTTTCCTTCAGCTTGAGGGGAATGTAGAAATGGGTGAAGCGGCTGCTCAGAAAATTGTGCCCGGTAAAGGGGTATATGTTCCTACGGGAGGAATGCTACCGAATGGAGCTGATGCCATGGTGATGATCGAATATGTGGAAAGTCTGGATGGGGATACCATCGCGGTTTATAAAGCCGTTGCACCGGGAGAGGGTATCATGCAACAAGGAGAAGATATTCAAAAAGGGGAGCCTGTTGTAGCAAAAGGGAAAAAACTAAAACCTCAAGATATAGGAATGTTAGCTGCTGCTGGGATCTTCAGTATTAAAGTCTTTAAAAAACCCAGAGTTTTCGTTATCTCTACTGGGGATGAACTGGTACATCCCAAAGAAGAAACAAAGCTGGGGCAGGTCCGCGATATCAATACTTATACCCTGTCTGCCATGGCATTGGCCTGCAATGCAGAAGTAGTAGGGCAGGTTATTGTTAGAGATGATTTTCAACTCTTACAGAATACCGTAAAGCATGCTATCGAAAAGAGTGACGTGGTGGTGGTCTCAGGAGGCAGTTCTGTTGGAAAAAAGGACGTGACAGCAAAAGTGATTGACAGCTTAGGGGAGCCAGGTGTTTTTATTCATGGGGTAGCTGTAAAGCCAGGCAAGCCTACCATTATTGGCAGGGTTGGCGATACAGCAGTTTTTGGCCTTCCGGGGCACCCCGTTTCAGCCATGATTATCTATAAGGTGTTTGTGGAATATATCTTAAGACGCCTGCAACAGCTTGAGGAAGCTCAGGAAGTAGTGATTTATGGAATCTGCGATGCCAATATCCATTCATCGCCGGGAAAGGAAACCTACCAGATGGTTCAACTGGAAGAGCGGGATCATCAATGGATTGTAAAACCCATATATGGAAAATCTGGAGCGATCTCATTGATGACAAAGGCTCATGGATATATTAAAATCCGGGAAAATCAAGAAGGGATTCACAAAGGTGAAGGCGTAGAGGTCATATTATTATAAAGAAGCGGGGGATGAGGCTTTGAGAAAGGACGATAGAAACTTATACTTATCTAATGTTGCTGTAGAAGAAGCACTGGGATTGTTTTTTCAAAAAATAAGACAAAGCAATGAACTGGTCAAAATAGAATATATTGAAGCAATAGCTGCTTTAGGAAGAGTGACTGCATTACCGGTTTTCGCCCGATTATCTTCACCGAACTACAATGCCTCTGCTATGGATGGCATTGCTGTAAGAGCAGAAGCAACCTATGGGGCATCTGAAAGAAATCCCTTGCAATTGAAAAAACATCAGGACTACATTACGGTAGATACGGGGGATCCCATATTTGAACCCTACACAGCAGTGATCATGATAGAAGACGTGGTGGAGATCGATGAGGAAACAGTGGAGATTATTCAGGCAGCAGCCCCATGGCAGCATATAAGGCCCATTGGAGAAGACATTGTTGCCAAAGAAATGATTCTTCCCGCAAAGCATAGAATTCGTCCTATGGACATTGGGGCTCTCCTCAGCGGAGGGATTACGGAAATAGCGGTATATAGGAAGCCCACAGTAGGTATTATGCCCACGGGCAGTGAAATCATAGAACCCTATGAGACCATGGAGATCGGCAAAATTATTGAGTCCAATTCACGAATTTTTGAAGGTCTCGTCATTGAGCTTGGGGGAAGGCCTAAAAGATACAGGCCGGTTCCCGATGATTATGGGTCCCTGAAAAATCAAATCCTAGAGGCAATTGCAGAGAATGATATACTGATTGTCAATGCCGGGTCCTCGGCAGGATCAGAGGATTATACAGTGAAGCTGATCCGGGAACTTGGCGAGGTACTGGTTCATGGGATTGCTACAAAGCCTGGAAAACCAACAATTCTTGGATTCATTCAAGGAAAGCCGGTTCTAGGGATTCCGGGCTATCCGGTATCTGCCTATTTTGTGTTTGATACCTTTGCTAAACCTTTGATTCATTATTACTTAGGACAGCCGCTGCCAGTGAGACCATCTGTAAAGGCTGTTCTATCAAAGCGGACTGTATCTTCCTTGAAGCACAGGGAGTACATTCAGGTAAAGCTGGGGCAGGTAGAGGGTCAATTTATCGCTACGCCCTTAAATAGAGGTGCAGGTGTTACCATGTCTTTGGTTAGGGCTGACGGAATATTGGTGATTCCTCAGAACAGTGAAGGGGTAGAGGCTGGAGAGGCTGTAAATATTGAACTGCTTAAACCCCTGGAAGTCATTGAGCGCACTTTGGTATCCATTGGCAGCCATGATTTAATTATGGATTTGATCGCCAATCATATGCATGACCGGGAAGATGGTTACGATTTGTCTTCAGCCCATGTGGGAAGCCTTGGGGGTATTATGGCAATAAAACGAGGAGAAGCCCATCTGGCGCCCATTCATTTATTAGATGAAAGCACCGGTGAATATAATGTTTCTTTTGTTAAGAGATACTTGCCTGGCGGAAAAATGAGCCTAATCAAAGGTGTAAAGAGAATCCAAGGATTTATTGTACAAAAGGGCAATCCCAAAAACATAAAGGATTTTACGGATCTGCAGCGAGCAGATATTCAATTCGTCAACCGGCAGCGTGGGGCCGGTACGAGAATATTGACAGATTACGAACTAAGCAAGAGAAATATAGAACCTGAAAGCATATCGGGATATGACCGGGAAATGACAACCCATATGGCTGTAGCTGCAGCTGTGGCTTCTGGTACAGCACATGTGGGAGTGGGCGTGCTGTCAGCTGCTCAAGCACTGGACTTAGATTTTATTCCTATCGGGGAAGAGGCCTATGATTTCGTAACTTATAGCAAATACCTAAATACACCAGGAGTTAGAACCTTTATTCAGGTCCTCCAATCGAAAGCACTGCAGGAAGAACTGGCGGTACTGGGTGGATATAAATTTGAAGATACGGGCAAGGTTATTGAGATATTATAGCGATGAAAACCTATGGTACGGGTCGAGGAGAGGATAAAAGTGGAAGATACCCTGGGAAGAAGTATAAACTATTTACGAATATCTGTAACGGATTTATGCAATATGCGCTGTAGATACTGCATGCCGGAAGAAGGTATAAGAAAAAAGGAACAGAATGAGATTTTATCTCTTGAGGAGATATTTCAAGTAGTAAAGGCCGCCTCTGAGTTGGGGGTTAACAAGGTGCGCATTACAGGCGGTGAACCTCTGGTTCGAAAGGATCTGCTAAAGCTCATTGAGAATATTGCATCTCTAGATGCAGTGAAAGATTTGGCATTGACTACCAATGGAACGATGCTCAAAAAATATGCCCGAGATTTAAAAGAGGCTGGTTTAAAGAGAGTAAATGTCAGTTTAGATACGCTTGATGAAGGAAAGTACAGAGAGATCACCAGAGGAGGTCATCTAAGCAATGTGCTGGAGGGTTTAGAGGAAGTCAAAAGGGTAGGTCTGCTTCCGTTGAAAATCAATGTGGTCCTTATTGGAGGGTTCAATGATAGTGAAATTAGGGAATTTGTTCAATGGACAGCAGAAGAACCAATAGATGTTCGATTTATTGAACTAATGCCCATTGGACAAGCGGCAGGCTGGGCAAAAACCAACTTTATATCCAACAATACAGTAAAGGATCGCATACCAGAATTGATGCCAATTTATACGGGGGATAAATCCAGCCCGGCGAAGTACTATCGATTGCCTAATGGAAAGGGAAAGGTAGGCCTCATCAACCCCATCAGCAGTCATTTTTGCAAATACTGCAATCGTATGCGGCTGACCGCCGATGGCCGACTAAAGCCATGTCTTCACTCCAATGAAGAAATCGATGTTAAACTGGCACTGAGAAATGGCGTAAGAGATTTAAAACAGCTTATGGAACAGGCCATTTTAGAAAAGCCGGCCCAGCATACCTTGAACGACCAGGACAATAAACCGATCTACCGCGATATGTTTCGAATAGGAGGATAGAACATGCTTACCCATATGGATGAAAAAGGAAGAGCTAGAATGGTAGAAGTAGGACATAAAGAAGAAACAAAAAGGGTAGCTGTAGCCAGAGGATCTATCCAAATGGATACTGTTACACTGGAACGAATTCAGGAAGGAAAGATCGCCAAGGGAGATGTGCTGGCGGTAGCACAGGTGGCCGGGATCATGGGAGCTAAGAAAACCAGTGATTTGATTCCCATGTGTCATAATATTTTTATTACCGGTGTAGATATGGACTTCATCATCGATATTCCCAATAATAAAATTCATATCGAGGCTGCTGTGAAGACTACTGGGAAAACCGGGGTAGAAATGGAGGCCCTACAAGCCGTATCAATTGCTGCCTTAACCATATATGATATGTGTAAGGCAATAGATAAAAACATGGTCATTTCAGACATTCGTTTAGTAAAAAAAACCGGCGGAAAATCCGGGATCTATATGAGGGAGGGTGAAGCCATTGACGGGTAAAGTAATTGCCATCAATATTAGCGAGAAGAAGGGTGTACCTAAAAGGACGATCGAGGAAGGATTTTTTGAAATTGACCACGGATTGGTAGGAGATGCTCATGCCGGCAATTGGCATAGACAGGTTAGTTTATTAGGGAATGAGAGCATCGAAAAAATGAAGGCTATAGGCATTGAAGGATTATGTACGGGAAAATTTGCAGAAAACTTAACTACAGAGGGAATTGATCTATGGAAGCTTCCAGTAGGAACAAAGCTGGAGATCGGAGAAACCTTGCAGGAGGTAACACAAATCGGAAAGGAATGCCATACAAAATGTGCGATCTTTCATCAGGTAGGTAACTGTGTAATGCCTACGGAAGGCATTTTTACAAAGGTGCTCAAAGCAGGAAAAATAAAGATAAATGACCTAATAAAAGTGATTGAAGAATAAAGAATTTAGCAGTATAATGGATAAGGTATGTCTTAAATAGACAGCCTTATCCATTTTAATTTTAATCGTAATAGATATAAACTATAGGAGGGGGACAATGTTAAGAAGGGTTCTACAGCATAATAAAAAATTTGTGGAACAGAGAAAGGACCAAGGAGACAATCAATGGATCAGTGGCCATGCTCAAAAAGAAGTGATGATCTTTACATGTATGGACACTCGATTGGTTGACCTTGTGGAGCCAGCCATGGGTTTTAAAAGGGGAGATATTAAAATCCTAAAAAATGCTGGAAATACCATCCGTGAAAACTGTGACGAAATCATTCGTTGTATTTCGCTAGGGGCAATCACAATGGGCATCAAGGAGGTTTTTGTTGTTGGGCACAAGGACTGCGGCATGTGTAAGCTAACGGAAGATGAGCTTCGGGAAAAAATGCTTAGCAGAGGCATCTCCGAGGAAGTTATCCGAGGTGTCAATCTCAAAGAGTGGGCAGGGCTTGTGACAGATGAAGCAGAGAACATAAAGAAGGCCGTAGATAAGATACATGATTCACCCTTTATACCAAAGGACGTGATTGTTCATGGTCTGATCATGGACCCCTATAGCGCAATGTTAGAAGTGATTGTGGATGGGAATCAAGGAAACCCGTCAGTACATATTGTTCCTATGGGTGCGTAAGTAGAATAGGACGACACCCTAAGACAATAGAAAGCAATTTAAACCTATAATTAGCAGAAATAATCTTATAAGCTGCAATGATGAAAGAAAGCTTGAAAGGAGCAGGAAATGGAAAAAAGAATGTTAGTTCCCAAAGAAATTGCTGAGGCAACGATCGCAACCGGAATAGTTAAATCAAAATTAACTATCCTTCAAATGCTGGTGCTAAGTATTTTTGCTGGTGCCTTTATCTCATTTGGAGCACATGGGGCGATTGTAATTTCTCAGACGTTAGCATCAATCGATGCAGGATTGGCAAAGTTTGCCTTTGCAGCTACTTTTCCCGTCGGTCTGATGATGGTTGTCATCTGTGGGGCAGAATTGTTTACAGGCAATACTTTAATGACTTTAGGCGTTCTGGATGGAAAATGCAGTTTCAGCTGTGTATTAAAAAACTGGATTACTGTATATCTTGGAAACTTTATAGGATCTATTCTTGTAGTAATCATGATCTATTACTCCGGGTTGATGACAGGACATGTGGCAGAAAAAGCAGTGGCGATCGCTGCGGCTAAGACCGCAATTCCTCTCGGTCCTATATTGATTCGAGGGATTTTGTGCAATATCATTGTTGTACTAGCTGTATGGATGGCAACGGGAGCAAAGGATGTGATCAGCAAGCTTTTTGCCTGTTGGTTTCCGATCACCCTGTTCGTATTATCCGGATATGAGCACAGTATTGCCAATATGTATTTTATTCCACTAGGCAAACTGCTGGGAGCAAATGTAACCTGGGGGCAAATGTGGATCAACAATATCATTCCTGTAACCATAGGGAACCTGATCGGTGGAGCAGTAATTGTACCATTGGTCTACTATCTGGCCTATATAAGATCTGCCAGTACAGCTGTATCGGCTCCGTCGCCAGCCCCGATCCTAAAGACATTTGCAAAAAATATATAGACAAAAAACCACCTTTTTTCAAAAGGTGGTTTTTTGTCGATTATACAGATCTTAGAATATATTTCTATAGAAGATGTGCAATCAAAGAAAGACTATCAAAGTTAAACCTAAATAAATGTAAACAAAAAAACAATAAATTACTTTTAAAAAAAGTTTGATTATTATATAAATTGTGATACAATTACATTATAAACTGGAAACGTTTCCGGTAACGATACCGAGATCGTTTCCTATGGAGGATGAATTATGGCAAACGCAAATATTAAAGATATAGCAGAGATTGCAGGTGTTGCAATCAGTACAGTTTCTAGGGTAATCAATAATCATCCCGATGTAAGTGAAGAGACAAGAAAAAAAGTAATGGAGATTATTGAGGAGATCAATTATATACCCAATAATAGTGCCAGAAATCTTAAAAGAAGCAATTCTACAGATATTGGCGTTTTGGTCAAGGGTATATACAACCCCTTTTTTGCTAAAATCGTGCAATCGATTGAAGAAGAGGTGGCTGCCCGCGGATACACAATGATTCTGCACTATAATAACGATCATGCCAACGATATTGAGGCAGCAATTGAATTTGTAAAGGAGAAAAAATTAAAGGGACTCATTTGCCTTGGGGGCAATTTCAGTAATCTGCAGGAAGCTCATTTAGAGGATTTGGATACACCTCTTGTTTTGGCCTCAACGGACCTGGAGGAGGACCGCAAAAGACCCTTCTTCTCTAGCGTTACTATTGAAAATGAAAAGGCGGCCTATGAGGCAGTAGATTATCTGTGCAGACTTGGCCACAAAAAAATAGGAATCATTACTACTGGGGAAGAGGATCAATGCGTAGGAAATCTAAGACTAAAAGGTTTCAGGAAGGCAATCGCTCATCACGGAATCTCATATGATGAGAACTATAAGGAAATCGGGGAATATACCTTTGAATCCGGGTTTGATGCACTCAATCGATTGGTTGATAGAGTTGGAGATCTGACGGCAATATTTGTTACCTCAGATATTATGGCTATCGGTGCGGCAAAGGCTATTTTAAACAGGGGGTTGAGGATACCGGAGGATATATCCGTAATGGGATTTGATGGAATTGATTATGCAAAGTTTTTTCACCCCTCGCTTACAACAGTGAATCAGCCTGGAGAATATATGGGTAAAAAGAGTGCAGATATACTCTTCGATATTATTATGAATAATAAAGCCCATCAACATATTATTTTAAAGACAGAACTACTGGAAAGCGAGTCTTGTAAAAAATTGGTATAGGAGGATGGCTATGGCAAAGGTTGTTTTGAGTCAGGTGGAAAAGGTTTACCCCAACGGGTTTAAGGCTGTCCACGGAGTCGATCTGGAAATAAAAGACGGGGAGTTTATGGTACTGGTAGGACCCTCAGGATGTGCCAAATCTACAACCTTGCGGATGATTGCAGGATTGGAAGATATCAGCGGCGGAAAGATTTTCATTGGTGATAGAGAGGTAAACGATATCCCGCCAAAGGACAGAGGCATAGCAATGGTATTTCAGAACTATGCCCTTTACCCTCACATGACAGTATATGAAAATATGGGATTTTCCTTGAAAATTAAGAAGCTGCCCAAGGACCAGATTGATAAGAAGGTGAAGGAAACAGCAAAAATCCTGGGTATAGAGGACCTGCTGCAGCGCAGGCCCAAGGAGCTTTCAGGAGGACAGCGGCAGAGAGTTGCAGTGGGTAGAGCGATCGTCAGAGATCCGGATGTATTTTTATTTGACGAACCTTTATCAAACTTGGATGCAAAACTAAGAGTGCATATGCGGGTACAGCTGTCGCAATTGCACAAAAGATTAAAAACAACCATGATTTATGTCACCCACGATCAGGTTGAGGCAATGACGATGGGAGACAGAATAGCTGTCATGCATTTAGGAAAGGTAATGCAGGTAGACTCGCCATTAAATCTTTATCATTATCCTGCAAATAAGTTTGTAGCTGGGTTTATTGGTTCTCCTTCAATGAATCTCATCGAAGGAGAATTAATTAATAAAAATAACCGTATTGCATTCAAAATGGGGGGGATTGAGCTTACATTACCGGACAGCAAGGGAGAACGCATCAAAGACCATGTTGGAAAGAAAGTTTGGTTTGGAATTCGCCCGGAGCATATTGACTTTACAGAGAGAGAAGAGACCGTACCGCTAAAGGGTAAAATTAGTGTGGTTGAACACATGGGGAATGAATCCTTTGTGCACTTTAGCCTAGGAGATATGCAAATCACAGCAAAACTGGACTCTATGGACTCTATGGGTCTTAGCTACGATGATGAAAAGCACTTTTGCTTCCACATGGATAAGTGTCATATCTTTGATTATGACAATGAATTAAATCTAAGTTTATAAGGATCATAAGAGGGGGATTTCAATGAAAACAACAAAAAGAATAATTGCATTCAGTATGATGGTGATTTTTGTATTGTCCGCTTTCTTACTATCTGCCTGCACTCCAAAGGAGCCGACGCCGCCTGCAGCAGGTGATCAGCCTCCTGCAGCTGAAGAGGTAACACTTAATATCTTCCAATTTAAAGTAGAAATTGCTAAGGAATTAGATGAAGCTGCCAGAGCTTATGAAGCAGAGCATCCAAATGTAAAGATCAATATCCAGACCGTTGGGGGCGGGGATGATTATGGTGCTGCTTTAAGGGCTAAGGTTCAGTCCGGGGAAGAGCCAAATATTTTCAATATCGGCGGACCGCAGGATGTGGAAGATTGGATGACAAGACTCGAAGACTTATCAGACCAGCCTTGGGTAGGGCAGGCACTGGAAGGGGTATTATCCGGAGTAACAGTTGACGGAAAAGTATATGCACTTCCTTTCAACATAGAAGGCTATGGATTTGTATACAATAAGGCAATCTTCGAAGCTGCTGGTATTAATGCTGCGGATATTAAAGATTTCGCAAGCTTAGAAGCTGCCGTAAAGACATTGGATGGTAAGATTAAAGCTGGGGAGTTAAAGGATAAATTCCCGAACTTAAAAGCAGCTTTTGAAGTAGCAGCAAGAGAGACATGGGTAACAGGTTTGCATGCATCCAATACAGCCTTCTCACAAGAATTTCCTAGTTCCCTGGATGCTTATGCAGCTAAGAGTATTGAGTTTAAACATGCAGATGCATTGAAGGCATTATTGGATCTGCAAGCAGATCATTCACCAAATGCAAAATCTAAAGCTAAGTTAAATGCTGTAGACTATGCGACGCAGGTTGATCAGGGAATCGCCATTGAACGCGTAGCAATTATTCAGCAGGGCAACTGGATTTATGGGGGTGTAAAGGCCGTCGATGAAACAGTAGCTAATAATCTTGATATTTTACCAATGCCTGTAAAGGGTGTTAAGGAAGATTCAATCCCAGTGGGAGTACCTATGTATTGGGCAGTAAACAATAAAGGGTCCGAGGCTCAAAAGGCAGCTGCAAAGGACTTCTTAAACTGGCTCTATACCTCTGAAAAAGGTAAGGATTTTATTGTAAATAAGTTTTTCTTTATTCCTCCCCTAAAAGGATATGAAGGCTTAGAGCCTAAAGATCCACTGGGTCAAGCAGTGAAGCGATATGCAGAAGCCGGAAGAACTATGCCTTGGGTTTTCATGGGATACCCAACGGGATGGGGAATGGAAGTGCTGGGTACAGAAATCCAAAAATACTTATCTGGAGATATAAAGTGGGAAGATGCAGTGAAAAATGCTAAAAATCAATGGACTGAAATGAGAAAATAGAAAAGTAATAAATTGGGGGGGGAGCAAAGCCCTCCTCAACCTTTATCATAGGGAGATTATGAGCGGATTATGGCAATAGGAGGATATTATGAAGAATTCAAAATACTGGTTTGGCTTTTTTGTTGGACCGATATTGATTGCATTCTTGATGGTGGTGATTATACCCGCACTATTGGGAATTTATTATTCCTTTACTGACTGGAACGGGATTGTAAACGATGCCAACTGGGTAGGATTGAGGAATTATATTGATATTTTTACAAAGGATAAGGATTTTTTAAATGCATTTTTATTTACAGCAAAGTTTGCTTTTGTATCTGTCATCACCATCAATATAATGGGCTTTGGATTAGCACTCCTTGTGACAAAGGGCATGAAAATGAGCAATGTACTGCGGAGTATTTTCTTTATGCCTAATCTAATCGGAGGATTGATACTTGGATTTGTATGGCAGTTCATTTTTACGAAGGCTTTTGACACGGTAGGTGTAAACTATGGTATAGCTTTCTTAGAAGGGTGGCTTTCCACACCAGCCACGGGTTTCTGGGGTTTGGTGATTCTGATGTCCTGGCAGCTGGCCGGCTATATGATGGTCATTTATATTGCAGCCTTAGAAAATGTACCGGAATCCTTAAAGGAGGCTGCTGAGATTGATGGTGCTTCGCCTTGGCAAAAACTGTTTCATATCACGATTCCTTTAGTGACACCGGCATTTACTGTAGGAATGTTTTTAACCTTATCTAACTCCTTTAAGCTATTTGATCAAAATCTGGCATTGACTAATGGAGGTCCGTTTAAGTCAACTCAGATGCTAGCCCTCAATATTTATTCCACCGCCTTTACTTTTAACCGATTGGGCTTGGCACAGGCAAAGGCAGTAATCTTTTTAATTACAGTGGCAGTGATTACCTTAACACAGCTAAGTTATAACAAAAAGAGGGAGGTAGAAATGTAATGAAGCGCAAGTTCCAGATAGGATGGCCCGTATTAGGTACTTTGTTAGGTGTTTTGTTTTTATCTCCCTTTTATATCGTATTTACAAATTCTCTAAAGACTCAAAAAGGTATTTTTGTGAACGTAATGGGACTTCCTACTAAAGAGTATTTTACTTTCAAAAACTATGTTCAAGCCTTTATCGAACTTGATTTTATAAGATCTTTTTTGAACTCCCTATTGATTACTGTTTCAAGCACTTTGCTGATTGTCATTTTTGCATCCATGGCTGCTTGGATGCTGGTAAGAACAAAGTCCAGATTTAGCACCTTCCTATTCTTTTTCTTTGCAGCAGCAATGCTGATCCCTTTTCAGTCCGTCATGCTGCCGCTGATTAACCTGATGGGAAAATTAGGTCTGTTAAATCGTGTAGGAATCGTCTTTATGTATCTTGGCTTTGGCTCCAGCTTATCTATTATGTTGTATCACGGCTTTATTAAAAGTATACCGGTAGAACTGGAGGAGGCAGCCATCATAGACGGCTGCAATATGTTTCAGGTGTTTTGGTATATCATTTTCCCGCTGCTGAAGCCGATTACCGTTACTGTTTGTATTTTAAACACCATGTGGATTTGGAATGACTTTTTATTACCCCAGCTGGTGATCAACAGACCGGGCTGGCATACGATTCCGCTGAAAATGTTCTACTTTTTCGGACAATATTCGAAACGATGGGATTTAGCTCTGGCTGGACTGGTGATTGCGATGATACCCATTATTCTATTCTACTTTGCAGCCCAAAAGCATATTGTAAAGGGCGTTACACAAGGATCTATAAAATAAAATGAAGGTGAAGGTTATGAAGACATTTAAGATCAATGAGAATATCAAAAAATATCGGTTTGGGAACCCTTTCGAAACCTATAGTGTAGTGCTTGAGGGGATACCAATGCATCAGGATGATATGGATAGACTGATCATTGGGGAGGGTGATCTATTGAGCATAAAATATGAAATGGGAAAAGAGGATATCATATGGGGTCTGGGAGAAAATCAGCGGGGGATGAATAAACGGGGGGGGTTATTTGAGTCCTATTGTGCCGATGACCCTCGTCATACGCCAGATAAGAAATCTTTATACGGAGCCCATAATTTTATCATCATAGACAGTCAAAAGCCCTTTGGACTCTACATTGACTTTCCGGGAAAAATAATTTTCGATATCGGCTTTACCCATAAAGATATTTTACAAATAGAGATGGAAGGAAAGGATGCAGATATCTATATTATAGAAGGCAGCGGTCTTCGTGAGATCAGCAGAGCCTTCTTAAAGCTGATTGGCGAAAGCTATGTTCCCCCAAAGTGGGCCTTTGGATATCAGCAATCCCGGTGGAGCTATCCTGATGAAAAAGCAGTTGAGGAGTTGGCCGATGCTTTTGATCAATACGACATTCCCTGCGATGCTATTTACTTAGATATAGATTACATGGAGAATTTTAAGGATTTTACTATTGATGCTGACAAATTCCCTAATTTTAAGCACTTTGTCCAAAAACTGCGAAAAAAGGGATTTCGTCTGGTACCGATCATTGATGCCGGTGTTAAAATTGAGGCTGGCTATGAGATTTATGAGGAAGGGGTAAAAAAAGAATACTTTTGTGTGGATGAAGAGGATAACCCCTTTGTTGCGGCAGTTTGGCCCGGTCGGGTACACTTTCCAGACTTTCTGAATCCCGCTGCAAGAAAATGGTTTGGGCTTCAATACAAAATACTGACAGATTGCGGCATAGAAGGTTTTTGGAATGATATGAACGAGCCTGCCATCTTCTATACGGAAAGAGGGCTGCAGCAGGCCCTAGAACAGGCAAAGCTGTCTGAAAATCAGAACCTGGATATCTACTCCTTTTTCGCTTTAAAAGATGCCTTCATCCATTTATCCAATCATCCTCTGGACTATCAGAGCTTTTATCACAAGGTTGATGGTAAGCGCATCAACCATCATCAGGTCCATAATCTATACGGTTACAACATGACAAAGGCAGCAGCAGAGGGACTAAAGGAGATCGCCCCCCATAAGCGATTTCTGTTATTCTCTAGAGCTTCCTATATTGGTATGCACCGATACGGGGGAATCTGGACAGGAGATAATCACTCCTGGTGGGAACACATTTTGCTAAATCTAAAGATGCTGCCTGCTCTTAATTTATGTGGATTTCTATATATCGGTGCAGATACGGGAGGCTTTAGCGGGGATACCAATGCACAAATGCTGATCCGCTGGATGCAGCTAAGTCTGTTTACGCCATTATTCCGGAATCATTCGGCAATGGGCACGAGAAGACAGGAGCCCTTTGCCTTTGACGAAGAGAGTATGGAAACCATGCGCAAAATCATTCAATTAAGATATGCACTGATTCCCTATATCTATGGGGAGTATATGAAAGCTGCGCGCCATAAGGATTTATATTTTACTGCCTTAGCCTTTGAATATGAAGATGAGTTTTCTAGAAGGGTGGAAGATCAACTCTTAGTGGGAGAATCAATAATGATTGCTCCCCTTTATCAGGAAAATGCCATAGGAAGATATATATGGCTTCCTGAGGATATGCTTCAATGGCATTTTGATCGGCAGGGTGCGGAGCAGTACGAGATGAAGCACAGGGGACATCATTACATTGAGGCTGACCTAAAGGAGATCCCTATATTTATACGCAAAAACAAGATTTTGGTCATGGGCAGTCACGGAAAAAACATAGATGCCCTAGATCATACCCAGCTTCGTTGTATCGGATTTGTAGAGGATCAGGCCAGCTACTGCTATTATGATGATGACGGTGAGACGGATGAATATAAAAGTGGTATTTACGATGAAATAAGGATCAACATAAAGAAAAAGCATGATGATTATGATATTCATATTGAGAAGAAAGGAAATCCAAGGGTTGAAAAAATCCTATTGGATATTGTGGATCAACAGGGGAGAATTGTGGAAAAAAATGTGATATTGATGTAGATATCTGAATGAAAATGTAGGGGGAAAAATGAAGATGAAAAGAAGCAGTGGTATTTTAATGCATATTACCTCCCTGCCGAGTCCCTATGGAATCGGAACTCTAGGTAAGGATGCCTATGAATTTGTAGATTTTCTGGAAAGGGCTGGACAAAAATTTTGGCAACTGTTACCCTTAGGGCCAACAAGCTATGGAGACTCGCCTTATCAATCCTTCTCTTCCTTTGCGGGGAATCCATACCTAATAGATTTAGATTTGCTGGTACAGGAAGGACTGTTGCAAAAAGAAGATTTTCAGTTTATTCATTTTGGCGAAGATCTAGAAAAAGTAGATTACGAGAAAATATATTTTAGAAAGCTTCCTATATTAAAGAAGGCCTATGAAAAGGGTAAAGAAATATTGGATGATGAGATGGATGCATTTCGCCAGGGACAGGGAAACTGGGTTGAGGATTATGCCCTATATATGGCTGTCAAAAACCATTTTAAGATGAAGCCTTGGAAGGATTGGGGTGATGAAATAAAGAAAAGGGATGAAAAGGCCCTTGACCATTATCGGAGATTATTAAAGGAAGAAATTAATTACTGGGTTTTTTTGCAATATATTTTTTTCAAACAGTGGACGGCATTAAAGGCATATGCCAATAAAAAAGGGATTCGTGTGATTGGAGATATCCCGATTTACGTAGCTGAAGATAGTGCAGACGCATGGGCAAACAGTGAAATATTATACTTGGATGAAGAAAAAAATCCTATCAGTGTAGCAGGATGCCCACCAGATTTTTTCTCTGAGACCGGTCAGCTATGGGGGAACCCTATCTATCGATGGGATGTGTTGGAGAAGAGAAACTATGATTGGTGGATTGAAAGGATTCGTGAAAATCTGAAGCTGTATGATGTGATTCGTATTGATCATTTTAGAGGCTTCGAATCCTATTGGGAAATCCCCTACGGCAGTAAAACTGCTGCCCCAGGACGCTGGGTAAAGGGTCCGGCCATGAAGCTTTTTGATGCAGTAAAGGCTCAATTGGGTAATGTGGACATTATTGCGGAAGACTTGGGCTTTTTAACAGACGAAGTTCTCCAGTTTAGGGTGGATTCAGGATATCCGGGGATGAAGGTATTGCAGTTTGCCTTTGATACTAGGGAAGAAAGCGACTATTTGCCTCACAATTACGATAAAAACTGTGTAGTCTATACTGGAACCCATGACAATGATACGATCATTGGCTGGATGGAAACAGCTTCAAAAGCGGATGTTGCCTATGCGGTGGACTATTTGCATCTAACGGCGGCAGAAGGTTATCATTGGGGATTTATCCGTGGTGCGTGGAGCTCAGTAGGTCAATTGGCTATCGCTCCAATGCAAGACTTCCTAGGGTTAGGCAGCCAGCATCGGATGAATATCCCATCTACGGTAGGGGGAAATTGGCTGTGGCGTGCTAAGAAGGAAGCCTTCACAGAAGAATTGGCAGATAAGATTTATCAATTAACGAAACGATATGGAAGGTAGGGTACGTAGGAATGAATAAAAGAAACTTTATGGATATGGTTGACACCATGCTGAGGGCTGACTTTGGGAAAGGTATAGAAAAGGCATCTAAACAAGAGAAATACTATGCTGTTGCAAAAACCGTGATGACACTGATTGCTGATGATTGGAATCGTACAGAAACTGCATATAAGCAAGGCAAGCAAGCCTGTTATTTGTCTGCTGAATTCTTAATGGGAAGAGCCTTAGGCAACAATCTAATAAATCTTGGCATCTATGAAAATGTAAAAGAAGCCTTAGATAAGTTAGGAATTGATATCCGAGATTTGGAGTCAGCAGAAGAAGACGCGGGATTGGGCAATGGGGGGCTTGGAAGATTGGCTGCTTGTTTCCTGGACTCCTGTGCCACTTTAAACCTGCCGGTAACAGGATATGGTATCCGCTATCGGTACGGAATTTTTAAACAGAGATTTGAAAAGGGATTTCAGGTGGAGGAGGGCGATCACTGGCTTCGCTGGGGAGATCCGTGGTCAGTACCTAGAACAGAGGATCGCGTAGTGGTTGAATTTTCCGATGGAAAGGTGCAGGCAATTCCTTATGATATGCCTATCCTAGGATATGACACAAAAAATATTAATACGCTCCGGCTCTGGCAGGCAGAGCCGATAACAGAATTCGACTTTCAGCTCTTTAATAATCAGAAATACGATCAGGCTGTAAGGGAGAAAAATAGGGCAGAGGATATATCACGAGTATTATACCCCAATGACTCAGAGAAAGAAGGTAAAATATTAAGGTTAAAGCAGCAGTACTTTTTTGTCTCAGCTTCTCTGCAGGATATGATTCGGAGATATAAACAGAATCATGGAAAAGATTTTAGAGAATTTGCACAGTTTCACGCAGTGCAGTTGAATGATACCCATCCGGTGGTTGCTATACCGGAGTTAATGCGCTTACTCACGGACCAGGAGGGAATGCTGTGGGATGAGGCATGGAAGGTTACTGTAAAAACCTTTGCATATACAAATCATACCATTTTGGCGGAGGCTTTGGAACAGTGGGATAGTGCACTATACCGCAAGCTGCTGCCAAGGATATATCAAATCATCCAGCAAATTGACAAACAGTTTGTCAACGAATTAAAAGAGAAAGGCTATAGCAAAGAGCAGATTGAAAAAATGAGAATCATGTCCAAAAATCGCATTCGAATGGCATGGCTGGCTATTTATGGCTGTCATACCACCAATGGAGTTGCGGCTCTGCATACGAAGATTCTCATTGAGTGTGAATTGAAGGATTGGTATGAGCTGTATCCTGAAAGGTTTCAGAATAAGACCAATGGAGTTACTCCCAGAAGATGGCTGTTATTAAGCAATCCAGAGCTGGCTGACTTGATCACAGAGCTCTTGGGAACAAAGGCCTGGATTAAAGATCTAAGTAGGTTAAAAGAATTGGAAAAATATACGGACAATCAGGAAGTATTGGAGCGTTTTATGAAGATTAAGGCTGTAAAGAAAAGACAGCTGGCAGCATATATTCATGATCATGAGGGTATTCTCATTGACCCCAATTCCATTTTTGATATTCAGATTAAGCGGCTCCATGAGTACAAGCGGCAGCTGCTGAACGCTTTCCATATTTTAGATCTCTATTATCGATTAAAGGAAAACCCGGAATTGGAAATTGTGCCACGAACTTTTATTTTCGGAGCTAAGGCGGCCCCAGGATATTACCGGGCTAAGGCGGTCATCAAATTCATTAATGAAATAGCTGTGCTTGTCAACGGCGACCCAGAAATTCATGGTAAGATTAAAGTTGTATTTGTACAGAATTATGGGGTTTCTTATGCAGAAAAATTATTTCCTGCTGCAGATGTATCTGAGCAGATTTCGACTGCGGGGAAGGAAGCCTCCGGTACGGGGAATATGAAGTTTATGCTGAATGGAACGCCTACCCTAGGCACCTACGATGGAGCAAATGTAGAAATCGTTGAGGAAGCAGGCGAAGCAAACAACTTTATTTTTGGTGCCAGAGTGGAAGAACTGGTGGAAATCCAGGATCATTATAACCCAAAGGTTTACTATGAGCAGGTGCCGGGATTAAAGCGCGTAATCGATGCACTGACCGATGGAACCTTTGATGATGGTGGAACCGGTATGTTTCAAGAACTGCATCAATCGATTCTGGAAGGGGCTGCTTGGCATAAAGCGGACAATTATTTTATCTGCAGAGATTTTGAAGACTATCGAAAAGCGCAACAGGCGGTCGATCTTGCGTATCGGCAGCCTCTGGAGTGGGCGAAAAAGTGTTGGTTGAATTTAGTTAATTCAGGTAAGTTTAGCACCGATCGTACTATTGATGAATATGCTAAAAAAATATGGCATATTGAACCAAATAAGATATAGATCGTAGTTTCTCTCCCATACCCTTAGCGGCAATGCTGCTGGGGGTATTCCTTTTCAGAAAGTTGTTGTGCATATCGATACCCTCTGTCTAATAAAATAGAGTAGGAGGTGGAGGGAATGCAGAACAGGAAGGTTGGACCTTTTGCTCTTTTTTTTATGCTGCTATTATGGGCCTTTGTAGTTTTCGGACCTATCTATTTTTTACTATGCAAACCAATACCAGATTATATGGTTGATCATAAAGAAGTCAGTCCATGGAAAGGCGTTATTACTTTATGGGATTATCCGCGATTGGATGCTTCAACCGGCAGTCGGTACGGGTGGATCAGCGGGAAAATAAAGGCATTTGAGAAAGCAAATCCAGGGGTATACATAGAGCTGACACCTATTGATTTTGCATCTGGACCCATTCAATTGGAGACTGCCGTCAGCACTGGGGAAGTACCGGATATTGCACCTGTGGCAGCTGATTATGGCATTGTTTCAAGAAAACTGCTGGAGCCTGTAGATAGTTTTCTGACGAGAGAGGAACAGGATGATTATAAAACCCAGGCGATTGCAGCTGTTCGTTATGAGGGGAAAACTTGGGGTTTTCCCTGGATGATGACTACCTATACGATGCTTTTGAACAATGATTTGTTTCGTGAAAAGGGAGTAGAACTTCCCAGGGATGGAAACTGGACCTATGATGAATTTGTTGATGCATTAAAAGCACTGACTTTTGACAGAGATGGAAATGGGAAAATGGATTGTTATGGTTTTAATAGCTTTATCGATACCTATGCTTATAATTTGTGGGGAATTCTGCTGGGTGACGGGGCTGAAATCTTTGATGAAGAGAATCTGATTTATCGCTTTGATGATGACCGTGCAAAAAAAGGGTTGCAAAAGCTGGTAGATCTCAAGCAGCTACATAAAGTTACACCAGACAACTTTGGAGAAAACACGGAAAACCAAGCATGGTTGACTTTCTATAGAGATAAATCGGTGGCTGTATATCCTGCCGGAACCTGGACCGTAAATACGCTAAACCGGCTTAGACAGCAGGGTGCAGGCTTTGAATTTTCAGTAGCTAACTATCCTATCGGTGAGAAAGGGCTTCCTGTATCGGTTTCTGCCAATGTGTCGGCCTACGGAATTTTTAGGCAGGAAGACCCGGCAAAACTGGAGATGTGTGTTAAGTTTTTAAAATTCATTACTGATGAAAAAAGTCAGCAAGAACTCCATCGACTGGGGGTTTTTCCGGTGAAAAAGAGCGCAGGAAATATCTATGAAAATGACCCGATGATGTCTACCATAGAGAAGAGTCTTCCCTATACGCAAAATCTGCCTAGACATCCCTACTGGACGACCATTGACGGAATTCTTCAGAGTCAGATTCGACAAGCGGTATTAGGAAAGAAAACTGTAGAGGAGGCAATCGCAGATGCCAAATTTAAAATAGATGCTTTTTTAGAAATGAAGCGAAAAGAAGGACAGGGACACCGATAAAAAAGCGAGTTTTCCTTGTATTTCATTAGGTAAAGAGGTATACTAAATGTGATTCATTCAAAGATTAAAAAAGAAATGATGAGGAGTGGAATCAGTGAACATAGAAATCATTCAACAGAAGCTTCTGGAGAAAGTTCATATAGATCATCTGCGTATTAATGAGTATATGTCTAAGCATACATCTTTTAAAATCGGAGGGCCTGCGGATATTATGGTGCTGCCGGCTACACTAGAGGAGCTAAGACACGCTCTGGTCACCTGCAAGGAATACAGCATACCTTATCAGATCATCGGAAACGGCAGTAATCTTCTTGTGAGGGATAAAGGAATCCGCGGTGTAGTTATCAAGATAGCAGAAAACTTTAATGCTGTAAAAATAGAAGGTAATATTGTTAAAGCTCAGGCGGGAATTTTATTATCCACATTGTCAAAGAAAATCATGGAATATGCCTTAGAAGGCTTTGAATTTGCCAGTGGCATACCTGGAACTCTTGGGGGTGCAGTTGCCATGAATGCCGGTGCCTATGGCGGAGAAATGAAGGATGTGCTTCGTGGAGCCGCCCTAATGGATGATAGAGGAAATGTAGTATATTTAGATAAGGATGCCTTAGAATTAGACTATAGAAACAGCATTGTTTTAAAGAAGGGCTATATTGTACTGGAGGCGGAAATCGCATTGCAGCCGGGAGATATAAAAAAGGTTAAAGAAATAACCGATGACTTGACCTATAAGCGTACCTCCAAGCAGCCGCTGCATCTGCCTAGTGCGGGCAGTACATTTAAAAGACCTCCTGGATATTTTGCAGGCAAGCTGATCGAGGATTCCGGACTAAAGGGTGTCCGGGTCGGGGATGCACAGGTATCGGATTTGCATTCCGGCTTCATCGTCAATGTAGGAAAAGCAACTGCAGAGGATGTATTAAATCTTGTAGGCTTAGTACAAAAAGTGGTACGGGATAAATTTGGTGTTGACCTGCATCCTGAAGTAAGAATCATTGGAGAAGAGTAAGGGAATTTTTTAGGGGGAAATCTATGAATTGGAGTGAAACCAATGAAGATTGTTGCAGATTATCATACCCATACGAAGTATAGTCATGGTAAAGGGACTATCGAAGAAAACGTTCAGGTAGCTATCCGGAAAGGATTAAAAGAGGTTGCCATTGCCGATCATGGGCCAAAGCATATAGGCTTTGGAATTAAGAAAAAAGATCTGGAAAAGATGCGTAAAGAGATTGACCAGATCAACAGAAGCACAGATAAAATCAAAGTAAAGTTAGGTATTGAGGCAAATATTATCGGCCTTGATGGAAAAATAGATGTAGATCAGGAGATGCTGAAGCATTTGGATATTCTACTGGCAGGCTACCACTTTGGGGCACTGCCGGAAAATCTAATAGATGGTACAAAAATCCATGCTTACAACCTATTGGCCAAGCACCTTCCTTCTATTGTGAATAAGTCTAAGATTCTAAATACCAAGGCTGTGGTAGCAGCAGTGCACAATAATGCTATTGATGTAATTACCCATCCTGGAGCAAAAGCTCACATCGATACGAAGGAATTGGCAAAAGCAGCTGCTGCGAGAAATACCGCCTTAGAGATTAATAGCAGTCATGGTCACCTGACCATTGAATATATTAAGGTGGCTATGAAGGAAGGCGTAAAATTTGTGGTCAGCAGCGATGCTCACAGGCCTGAGGATGTGGGAAATACAAAGCCTGGCTTGGATCGTGCCATTGCTGCCGGTGTACCTGTTCATCAAATCTTAAACGCAGAGGAATAATAAAAGGGGGATTCTATGAAATTTGTAATTATTACGGGATTGTCAGGTGCAGGGAAAAGTCAGGCTATGAAAAGCATGGAAGACCTAGGATTCTATTGTGTAGATAACCTGCCCGCATCCCTAATCCCGAAGTTTACAGAGTTATGTTTACATGCCCAAGGAGATATTGATAAGGTTGCTCTGGTAATCGATATCCGCGGCGGACGTTTTTTTGATGATCTATTTGAAAATCTGGACATGCTTAGACGTGTTGGGTATGAGTATGAAATCCTGTTTTTGGAGACTTCTGATGAGGTGTTGATCAAGAGGTTTAAGGAATCCCGACGAGACCACCCCCTAAGTCCTGGAGATCGGATCATCGAAGGTATTACTGCTGAAAGAAAGAAACTGGCAAGGTTGAAGGAAATGGCCCATTATATCATTGATACTTCCAAACTGACTCCTGCTAACCTAAAGGAAGAAATCAACCAAATCTTTATGCAGGGCATCAAATCCAGTAACTTAACCATATCTATCCTTTCCTTTGGGTTTAAAAAAGGCATTCCATTGGACGCGGATTTAGTTTTTGATGTGCGCTTTCTGCCCAATCCCCATTATATAGATGAGCTGCGGGACTATACAGGAGATGATCAAAACGTTCGGGACTATGTTATGAAGTGGCCTGAGAGCATTTCCTTTGTGGAAAAGCTGAAGGATATGATCGATTTTCTCATACCCCTATATATTAAAGAGGGCAAATCACAATTGGTAATAGCCATTGGCTGTACAGGCGGAAAACATCGATCTGTGACCATTGCCAACATATTGTATGAAACCCTGAAAGAGAAAGGGCATAGGGCCATGATCAACCACAGGGATTCAGTAAGAACGGTAGGGAGTAACTAGATATGAACCTTACGGATTGGTTAAAGCCGGGGTTGAAAATAAAACGATGGATTGCATTAGGGGTAATGGGAATTTTTTTAGTGTCTATGGGAATATATCCCATCATAAGTTATGTATTAGGTGAAAAAACACTATCTAGCCATGCTTTGGGCATGTTGTTTCTAGGCAGCTTGTTTGTAGGTATTGCAGTAAAGCGAGGCCTTCTGTCTGTTTTGAACATCCTGGATATTCCGGGGGAAGGAACCAGCTATCGGAGCCGCATCGACAAAAAACTTTACGATAAACGGGTTCTGATGAGGGGGCCTAAGGTCGTAGTAGTCGGCGGGGGCACAGGACTCTCTATCCTATTACGGGGTATTAAAAAATACACCCTAAATATCACGGCCATTGTTACAGTGGCAGATGATGGTGGTGGCTCTGGGAAGCTAAGAGAAGATTTAGGCATGCTTCCACCGGGGGATATCCGCAACTGTATACTTGCTCTGGCAGATACAGAGCCGATTATGGAGCAGCTGCTGCAATATCGGTTTTCTGAAGGAAGCTTGAAAGGACAAAGCTTTGGAAATTTATTAATAGCTGCCATGAATGGCATATCAGATAATTTTGAAGAAGCTATCGGAAAAATTAATGATGTTCTGGCTGTTACAGGGAAAGTATTGCCCGTCACTACCGAGGATATTATCCTATATGGAAAACTAAAAAACGGTAAAGTGATCAAAGGTGAATCCCAAATTCCAGTAAAAGCAAGGGAGTATGAGAGTGAAATCGATCAGGTTTTTATAAAACCGGATCATGTAAAACCATTAAAGGAAGCAATAGAGGCTATAAAAAATGCAGATGTGGTGATTTTAGGACCGGGAAGCCTTTACACCAGTGTCATTCCCAATCTCTTAGTCAGGGATATTGCCGAGGCAATAAGAAAGACCTCTGCCATGCGGGTTTATGTGGCCAATGTGATGACTCAGCCCGGTGAAACCGACGGCTATGGTGTCTGGAAGCACTTAGAAGCTATTGAGGCTCAC
The DNA here is from genome assembly GCF_900142145.1 of Geosporobacter subterraneus DSM 17957. GTDB lineage: Bacteria > Bacillota > Clostridia > Peptostreptococcales > Thermotaleaceae > Geosporobacter > Geosporobacter subterraneus. Next base: position 38,664 of record NZ_FQZV01000025.1, read on the forward strand.
ATGAAAGGGCAGGTCATAGATTATGTGTTTATAAACAATGAGGCAGTACCTCTGGAAGTGCTGGAAAAGTATGAAAAAGACGGGGCTACGCCTGTTTTGCTCAATCAGGAGGACCGGGACCGGATCATGAAGGCGGGCATTCGTATTCAGGAAGGCAGATTCCTTGAGGTAAAAAAACAGTATATACGACATGATACCGACAGACTTTCAGAGCAGATCATCAAGCTGGCGCTAGAAGAAAAATATGCTACAGATAAGATCCGGATTTTGGATTATTATTTTTTTCATGATAAATTGAAAAAAGTAAGCAGAAATTAGGAGATCACTGAAAAGTCCAGGTTTTGTCATTCTGAATGAAACGTAGTGAAATGAAGAATCTTTGAAGTGGCTTAAATGCTTAGATTCTTCGCTGTGCTCGGAATGAAAATCCTGTGAACACAAGGTATTATTTGATTTTTTCAGCAGTCTCGAAATTAGTCTTCAAAATTTAACCATTATATGTTATGACTTGGTTTTTCAAAACAAGAACTTATGAAATCAATGATTTCATAAGTTTTTTTCTGAGAACCTACACATAATATAAGAAAAGATTATAAAAGCAAGAGGATTTTTATATAGAAGGTAGAATAATATAGGAGATACAAAAAAATTTTAAGCAATAAAATTAATTTATAACACCTGAGGACAGTAATTTATAACTAAGGGAGGTTTATAGAATGAGCATTAGAAAGGCTGAACCATTCAAAATTAAAATGGTTGAACCCATCCGTATGATTTCTAGGGAGGAAAGGGAGAGGGCGCTGATTGAAGCTGGATATAACCCTTTTGCCTTGAAAGCGGAAGATGTATATATCGACCTGTTAACTGACAGTGGTACCGGTGCCATGAGCGATGCACAATGGGCGGGGATGATGATTGCCGATGAATCCTATGCAGGCAGTAAAAGCTTCTATAAGCTGGAGGCATCGGTACAGGACATTATTGGGTATAAGTATGTGATTCCAGCCCACCAGGGAAGAGGAGCAGAGCAGGTAGTATTTCCGAGCTTAATTAAAAACAAGGGTGATTATGTATTAGGAAATATGCACTTTGATACTACCAAGGCCCATATAGAAATAGCCGGCGGCAGGGCCATCAACATGATCGCCGAAAAAGCCTTTGATACTACAACCTATGACGATTTTAAAGGAGATTTTGATCTTGAAAAGCTGGAGGATTTTATTAAGACCCATGGGGCTGAAAAGATTGGCTTAATCGTTGTTACGGTAACCTGCAACTCTGCCGGCGGGCAGCCGGTTTCTATGGCAAATATCCGTGGTGTAAAGAGTATAGCGGATAAGTACGGTATAAAAGTAATCATTGACGCAGCACGATACGCTGAAAATGCTTATTTTATCAAGATGCGTGAGTCCGGCTATCAAGACAAGTCCATAAGGGAAATTGTAAAAGAAATGTTCAGCTATGCCGATGGGTTTACAATGAGTGCTAAAAAAGATGGATTAGTAAATATGGGTGGATTGATCGGCATCAAGGAAGATGAGGAGCTTTATACGCTTTGTCGATCTACTATCGTTCCTATGGAAGGTTTCCCAACCTACGGGGGCTTATCCGGAAGAGATATGGAAGCATTAGCGGTGGGAATGCAGGAAGGTGTAGAGTTGGATTATCTGGAATACCGAATTGAGCAGGTGAAATATTTAGGGGATCGATTGATGGAGGCGGGTGTACCGATCCAATATCCAACAGGAGGCCATGCGGTTTTCGTAGATTGTAAAAAAATCTGTCCCCATATCCCCTATGACCAGTTTCCCGCCCAGGCAGTCTGCAATGCCGTATATTTGGAGGCTGGTGTAAGACCTGTAGAAATTGGATCTTTCCTTCTGGGAAGAGATCCGGATACGGGAGAAAATTTGGAATCACCCCTGGAATTGATGCGGCTTACTATTCCTCGAAGGGTATATACCAATCGTCATATGGATGTAGTAGCCGACGCGGTCATTGAAGTATTTAAGAATGCAGATAAACTGGTAGGATTGACTTTCCAATATGAGCCAAAGGTGTTGAGACATTTTACAGCCAAGCTAAGACCAGTGAAGTAAATCAAAAAACAAGCGGCATATTAGTGCCGCTTATATTTTTCATCCAGCATTTTAGATATCAATTCTCCAGCGGTCCGCTTGGTTAAATTTTCTAAGTTAACTGATATTCCAAGTGTTCCAGAAAGCTTTTTAATCGTATCCAGCTGTCTTTGTGTAGGTGGGTCCTCAGATACAGGGGGCTCTATAGATGGATTCGGTAATTCCCCGCCGATACCGGTATCCTCTAGGTCCTTCAGGTCAAGCTCCTCAATAGCTGTCATTCCGATATTCGTAAAGTCCCTTAAAGCCCTAGCCTTTGCCCTCGTAGACGCCATGCGAATGATGTGGGGCGTTAAGGTGCTGCGCACAGAATTGGGACTGGCATCCCCAAAATCGGTAAAAACTTTATCCTTTGTTTTCACCGTGGCTTTACATACCGCTGTATAGGCATTATCTTGTGAAGGAAGCTGAACCAGGTCTACGGTTATGGATTCCAGATCCTGTTGGTGGGCCAAGTCCAGGAGGCCCTCATAGGTTACAAAGTTTTTGCCCTGAAGATTAATAATAAATCTTTCGTGAATAGACATTTTTTCACCTGCTTTTTATTCTAATTCTTATTATTATTTTTTCTAAGAAATACAGGAATAACCGAGGGCAAATGTGTATAATAAGATGCAGTCTAACAAATTTGGTTTTTTTTAGGTGCAAGGAAATTTAAAACTTTTTCATGTAATTTAACATTGAAAGGCATAGGGGATTATGGTAATTTATTATATATAGACATTTGGCAGGAAAATAGGCCTAGACGAAGAATCGAATAAAAGAACAAAAGATTGTTTCAAATAGAAGGAGTGGACGTTGTGAGGGAAGAGATCAGCTCAGGAGGTGTCGTTGTTTTCGGAAATGCCATTTTACTGCTCAGAAAATATAATGGAGACTGGGTTTTACCTAAGGGTAAGGTAGAAATTGATGAGGAAACCAGTAATGCAGCTGTGAGAGAGGTATTTGAAGAAGGCGGTGTAAAGGCCGAGGTGCTGAGATATTTGGGAAAGATCAACTATTCTTTTAAAAATAGTTGGCAGGACCACGAAACGGTAAATAAGACGGTTCATTGGTATTTAATGAAAGCACGCAATATGGAATGTATACCTTTAAAAGATGAAGGATTTATTGAAGCAAAATTCGTGCATATGAACCGGGCAATTGAGCTGGCAAAATACGATGATGAGCGGGAAATTATTGAAAAAGCCATAAAACAGATAGAGAAAGACCTCACCGGCCGGTGAGGTCTGCTTATTATACGTTGCTACTGAGGAATGAAGGTTGAGCATAAAGCATCGTCGCTATTATGAGCCATATCTCTGTGTTTAGGGTTAACCTCAATTTTATCTGCATGGCAATAATCATTTTTGTAAAAACGGCAGTTTTCTACATGACACATTACTTCCATTCTAGGATGTTGTCCTCCTTGCATTCTTTTACACCTCCTCGTTGGTTTCATATATATTTTGTGTCTTTTAAAAAAAAATATTTCATACAAATATTACACAAAATAATAAACAAAGGATTTGTATTCTTAATAAAAAATTAATAGAAAAATTTTTAGATTGTGTTATAATATATGAAATATATAATATTGTAGTAAATAAACGATAAAAGCATCATTGTTCATAAAGCAGGTGATTAGATGTCCTTTTCCATGAAGACGAAAAACGAATTGGCAAGAATTATTCCCGAGGAATCCTGCTGTCAATTGGCTCAATTGGCTGCAATGATCCGTATGAGCGGTACAATCCAGCTGGCGGGATTTCAAAAAGTAAATATAAAGATTGCAACAGAGAATGCGGCGGTTGCACGAACAATCTTTAAACTTTTGAAAAAATCCTTCGGAATTCATACGGAACTGATGGTTAAAAAGAATAAGCTGCTAAAGAAGAATAATCACTATATGATGACCATAAACAGTGATGCAGGGGCAAACGATATCCTTAAAACGGTGAAAATACTACAGTTGAGTGATGAACAGTTTACCATTGAGCATGGAGTACCGTGGGAGCTGGTAGAATCCAGGTGTTGCAAACGCGCCTATTTACGGGGTGCTTTTCTGGGAGCAGGATCTGTCAGTGACCCAGAAAAGGCTTATCATTTGGAGTTTGTGACCGCCAGCGAGGAACATAGCGAGGGCTTAAAAAACCTCATCAATGAATTTGAGCTAGGCGCAAAAATTATACAGAGAAAGCAGAGCTATGTAGTATACTTGAAAGAAGGGGATCAGATTGTAGATTTGCTAAATATTATGGGTGCCTATTCTGCTCTGCTGAATCTAGAAAATATACGAATCTATAAACAGGTACGCAATAATGTGAATCGCATCGTAAACTGTGAAACTGCAAATCTTAGTAAGATTGTAAATGCATCCTTGCGTCAGATTGAAAATATTGAATACATTCAAAAAACAGAGGGTTTTCGAATTTTGCCGGAAGGACTCCGGGAGATTGCAGAACTAAGACTGCATTATCAGGATGCCAGTTTAAAAGAACTGGGCAACATGTTAACACCACCTGTAGGAAAATCGGGTGTAAATCACAGATTAAGAAAAATAGATAAAATTGCTGAAAAATTGAAGCATAAAAAGGGGGATATGTAAATGGTGAATCAAGAGGTTATAGTAATCAATAAACTTGGACTACATGCAAGACCGGCAGCATTGTTTGTACAGACTGCAAACAAGTTCGCATCAGATATCATGATTGAAAAAGGTACGAAAAAAATCAATGCAAAAAGTATCATGGGTGTGATGTCTCTCGGCGTTGGAAAAGGTGAAAAAATTGTTATTCAAGTTGACGGACCTGACGAGAGTGAAGCTTTGAGTGCTTTAGTCCATCTTGTAGAGGTAACGCTGGCAGATATGTAAGCTGCTCCAATAGGGAGCAGCTTTTTTTGTAAAAATAGTAGAAAAGTCCTTATAATAAATAATAAATATGAAAAGGATTATTTATAGTTTTGTCGAAATCTATGTAAATAATAGCAATTGGTGTAAGTTATTACAGAATTGGTACGAATGATGACAGAATAGCGGAGGGCATCATGCGAAAGCTCAAGGTGGATTACATAAGGCAGGGAATGATGGTAGCAAAGAACATCTACGATAAAGAGGGACAGATATTGCTTTCCTCCGGAATGCCTTTGAGACCATCCTATATCATTAAACTAAAGGACGCTGGGATTAATGAAATATATGTGATGTCTGAAACGGAAGAAGATACAATTTTTCAGGATGTCATCAGTGAACAGACCAGAGTAGATGCAAAAAAGCTAGTGCGGGAAACTATGGGAAAAGTAAGCATAGGGCAAGAGCTTCAGATGGAGAAAGTATTGGTGATGGTAGAGGAACTGCTGGAAGAGCTTCTAAACCAAAAAGATATCATGCTGAGTTTATCGGAGATCAGGTCTGTAGATGAATATACTTTTGGACATTCAGTAAATGTGTGCGTCCTATCAGTGATTACAGGAATTGCCTTAGGATATCCTAGGGAAAAACTAAAAATCTTAGGGATTGGTGCGCTGCTTCACGACATAGGAAAAACGTTAATTCCTTTAGAGATATTGAATAAGCCTGGAGCGCTGACTTCAGAAGAATATAGCATTATTAAGGGCCATTCGAGGCTGGGATACGAAGTTTTGCGGAAGTGCCCGCAAATCAGTGAGGAAGCTGCCTTCATTGCATTGACCCATCATGAACGCTATGATGGCATGGGGTATCCCAAAGGTATAAAGGGAGAAGGACTTTCGGAGTATGCTAAGATTGTGGCTATAACCGACGTATACGATGCCATGACCTCAGATCGCGTCTATAAAGCAAAAATGAAACCCCATCAGGCCATTGAATACCTTATTTCTATGGGGAATCACCAGTTTGATTATGAGATCGTCAAAACATTTACCCGACATGTGGCCAGTTATCCCATTGGGACCATGGTGATGCTAAACAATGGCTATAAAGGTATTGTTTCAAGTATTGATAAAAACTTTCCCCACCGTCCGCAGATTCGCTATGTATTTGATCCCTCCGGTATCAGGTGTAGGGAAAAGAGCATATTGAATCTAGCCCAAAATCCGTCAATTACTATTGTAGATATATTAGAGAATCTTGAATAAGTTTGGTATAATAATAGGTATGAAGGAACTTTCATATCTATTTTTTTACTGCACGGGAGAATGAATATGACTAAAAATGAACAAATATTAGAATATATTCGAAGTATTGCCATAGGCACTAAGATTTCTGTTCGCCAGATCGCAACGGATATGGGGGTAAGTGAAGGCACCGCTTATAAAGCTATCAAAGACGCAGAATTGCTGCAGTTGGTTAGTACTATGCCTAGAGTTGGAACCATTCGGGTCGAAAAGATAGAAAAAAAAGGTATTCAAAAGCTTACCTTCGCAGAAGTGCTGCATATTGTAGAAGGCACCGTTCTAGGCGGCCATGAGGGGATCTATAAGACCTTTAATAAGTTTGTTATCGGGGCTATGGCCATTGACGAGATTAAGCGCTATCTTTCTGACGGGGATATGCTGATTGTAGGGAATCGTGATGATGCTCATAAGCTGGCTTTGGACAAGGATTGTGCTGTACTGATCACTGGCGGCTTTTCCTGTAGAGATGAGATCAAGAGAATTGCCAATGAAAAAAAACTTCCGATTATCTCTACTAGTCATGATACCTTTTCTGTAACCTCCATTCTTAACAGAGACATTCATGAACGGCTGATTCGCAAGGAAATCCTCATGGCAGAGGATATTATGCCAAAGGATCTGTACTACATTGAAGGTACCCAAAGTGTAGGGGACTTGAAAAAAAAGATTCGGGACACAGGACACAGCCGTTTTCCAGTAGTAGATAGCAATAGACAGGTTATCGGTATTGTGACGCCAAGAGATATAGCGGAAGCAAAGGACCATGATTTAATTAAAAACCTCATGACCCAGGAGCCTATCATCATTTCCAAAGATACCCCTGTTGCCTATATCTCCCATGTGATGATCTGGGAAGGCATTGAAATGATTCCATTGGTAGAAGGAAAAAGGCTTGTGGGAGTGATCACGCGACAAGATGTCATTCGCGGACTAAAATACATCAGAAGTCAGCCCCATTTAGGAGAAACCTTTGAGGACACGCTGCTCCATCACTTTAAAATCGAAGAAACAGAAAAGGGGATTCGATTGGTAGGAGATATAACCCCGATGATGCTTAATGAATTGGGTATAGCCAGTGCCGGTGTTTTGGTTATGCTGATGTCAGCAGCCGGTTCCTTTGCAATTAAAAAAGAAAAACAGCTAGATAGCGTTATCGACAGCTTTATGATCTATTTTATCCGTCCGCTGCAAATGGAAAATACTATAGAGATCTATGCTGAGATCATCAATGTAGGTAGAAAGTTCTATAAAGTAGATATATTTGTAAAACATCAGAAGGAGATTGTATCTAAGGCTATGATGTCTGCTAAAATACTTAAAAAATAATCAAGAAAGGAGGCTGCCTATGGGAGAGTTTGTTCATTTGCATGTTCATACAGAGTACAGCTTATTGGATGGTTTTGCTAGAATTAAAGACCTGGCTGCAATGACAAAGGATATGGGAATGAAGGCGATTGCCATTACCGATCATGGCTCCATGTTTGGTGTCATTGATTTTTATAAGGAAGCAAAAAAGCATGGCATCAAGCCAATCATTGGCTGTGAGGTATATACTGCGGCAAGAAGAATGATAGACCGAGACCCGGTAAAGGACAAAAACCAAGGTCATTTGGTTTTGCTTGCAAAGGATATGACCGGCTATAAGAATATCATGAAGATCGTTTCATTAGGCTATACAGAGGGCTTCTATTATAAACCCCGTATTGACCTGGAGGTTTTGGAACGGTATAGTGAAGGAATCATTGCCTTAAGCGCTTGCCTGGCTGGACAGGTACAGCGGGAACTCCTAAATGGCAGCTTTAGGGCAGCAAAAGAAACGGCTCTTAGACTGGAAGACATTTTTGGAAAAGGCAATTTTTATTTAGAACTGCAGGATCATGGATTGGAAGAACAAAAAACTGTCAACCGGGAATTAATCAAATTAAGTCAAGAGACAAAAATTCCTTTAGCTGCTACCAATGATGTCCATTATCTAAGAAGAGAAGATGCAGACAGCCATGACATTTTGCTGTGCATTCAAACAGGAAAAACCCTGCAGGATAAGGAGAGATTAAAATTCCCCACCGATGCCTTTTATCTGAAATCCCCTGAAGAAATGGAAGCTCTTTTTTCATATGTACCGGAGGCATTGAAGAATACGGTTAAAATAGCGGAAATGTGCCAGGTAGACTTTGATTTCAATCAGATCCATCTTCCAAAGTATGATGTACCGGAAGGGGAAGAGCCAAAGGAATATCTCTATCATCTTTGTCATAGGGGTTTGAGAGAACGATACGGGGAAAGGGCAGAGGATCTTAAAGAAAGATTGGACTATGAGCTTAATACGATCGTTGATATGGGGTACGTAGAATATTTTCTGATTGTATGGGATTTTATACGGTATGCAAAAGAAAACAACATCATGGTAGGTCCGGGGAGAGGCTCCGCAGCAGGAAGTATTGTAGCTTATGTGCTGGGTATCACAGATATAGACCCCATCAAATATAATCTGATTTTTGAAAGGTTTTTAAATCCTGAACGGATCAGTATGCCGGATATTGATATTGACTTCTGCTTTGAACGAAGGCAGGAAGTCATTGACTATGTTATTCAAAAGTACGGACAGGATAAGGTAGCTCAGATTATCACCTTTGGAACCATGGCTGCCCGGGCAGCTATACGGGATGTAGGAAGGGCTGTCAACCTTCCCTATGCAGAGGTAGATGTGATTGCAAAACAAATTCCTATGCAGCTGGGGATGACCATTGACAAAGCCTTGGAAGTGAGCCGATCCCTTAAAGACCTGTATCAGGAGGATGAGCAGGCCAAATACCTCATCGATGTGGCCAGAGCATTGGAGGGGATGCCTCGCCATGCTTCAACCCATGCGGCAGGAGTGGTGATTTCTAAGGAAGCGATAGATGAGTATGTACCTCTGTACATGCATGAGGAGAGTATTACCACCCAGTTTACTATGGGTACCCTGGAAGAATTAGGTCTCTTAAAAATGGATTTCCTGGGACTAAGGAACCTGACAGTAATACGGGATGCACTGGACTTAATTGAAAAAAACCAAGGAGTCAAGCTTGATTTTTCCAACAGCAATTATGACGATCCCAGGGTTTATGAGCTGATCAGCCGGGGAGATACCCTAGGAGTATTTCAGCTGGAAAGTGCAGGGATGCGTCAGTTTATGAAGGATTTAAAACCCGATAATTTTGAAGATATCATTGCAGGAATTTCACTCTTTCGTCCCGGCCCTATGGAATCTATTCCCCGATATATAAAGTATAAAAATAATCCTCAGTTAATCCAATACCTGCACCCCAAACTGGAGCCGATCCTCAATGTGACCTACGGATGCCTGGTATATCAAGAGCAGGTTATGCAAGTAGTAAGAGATCTAGGTGGTTACAGCTATGGCCGCAGTGACCTGGTGCGCAGGGCTATGGGCAAGAAGAAAATGGATGTTATGGAGCAGGAGCGAAAGTACTTTATTTACGGCAAAACCGATGAGCAAGGAAACATCGAGATTGCTGGGTGCATACGCAACGGGGTGCCTGAGGAAGTGGCCAGCCGGATTTATGATGAGATGATTGACTTTGCAAAATATGCCTTTAATAAATCCCATGCTGCAGCCTACGCAGTTTTAGGTTATCAGACCGCTTATTTGAAGTGCTATTATCCGGTGGAGTTTATGGCGGCACTGCTGACCAGCGTAATGGGTAATACTTCTAAAGTGGCCCAATATATACAGGACTGTAAAAAAATGAACATTCAGATCCTCCCTCCAAGCATTAATGAGAGTGAGGCTAAATTCACTGTAGAAAAGGGAAAAATCCGGTTTGGGTTAATGGCTGTTAAAAATGTTGGTTTGGGGATCATCGATGCCATCGTGCAGGCAAGAAGGGCAAAGGGACGGTTTATCAGCTTTATGGATTTTTGTGAGAAGGTGGACTCCAAAGAGGTCAATAAAAGGGCTATTGAGAGTCTCATTCGCTGCGGTGCCTTTGACCACATCGGTGCCAACCGGGCCCAGCTGCTGGCTATCTTTGACAGAGTAATTGATGGAATTCAACAGGACCGCAGGAGGAATATTGAGGGCCAAGTTTCATTGTTTTCTAACTTTGATGAGGTTTTACCAGAAACAGTAAAAGAAGATGTGCTGCCAAATGTAGCAGAATTTCCGCCGAAGATGCTTTTAGCCATGGAAAAGGAAACCACAGGACTATACATTACAGGACATCCTTTGGCAGAGTTTGAAGAAGAGATCCTCCGGCTCTCCACCGTAAATACAGGAGAATTAATTGAATTAAAAGAAAACGATGAAAACAGCGATCTGCGGGATGGTGCCTACGTCCGTCTGGCAGGATTGATTATCCATCGTATCAATAAGACTACCAAAAACAATAAGCTGATGGCATTTATTACTTTGGAGGATTTATATGGTACCGTTGAAGTATTAGTCTTCCCCAATGTGTATGATAAGTCAGCGAATTTGCTCTATGAGGATCAGGCAGTGATCATAGAAGGCAGAATTACCATGAAGGAAGAGGAAGAACCTAAACTGATTGCAGAAAAAATACTGCCCCTGGTAAAAATGGAGAATTCTTATAATGGCCTGTCTCTTACCATATCCAGGGAAAAGGGACTTCAAGTGATCGAAAAACTAAAGCCAATACTTCATCAATCGAAAGGTAATGTGCCTGTATATATCTATATTGAAGAACAAAATAAAAAACTAAAAGCTAATTCAGACCTATGGGTGCAAATCAACAGCGGATTGATAGAAGAATTGAGAAAGATACTTGGAACCGATTGCGTAAAGGTCTCTTAAGTCTGTACTATACATGAAAAAGAAGGTAAAAGAAAATAATATTTAGGAAGAAATCTGATTTCATCGCCAGATGTATTGAAATTTGACAAAAATTGAATTAAAATAGTAAGAAAAATCAAGTACTTCAAAAGGGAGGGCCAGTCAATGTGGACAGTAGTATATATGGCTCATAACCAAGCAGATGGTGAAAAGATAAAGGATCTTTTAGGCAGTGAAGGGTTTTTAGTAAAAATCAGAGCAATCGGAAAAGAAGATGACAGGGTCTATGAGGTTTTGGTTCCCAATGGGGAAGTACAGGAAGCACATGATGTATTGGTGGATTTAGGATATTAGCAATTATGATATCATAAGGGAAAGTCTCATCAAGAGGGGCTTTCCCTTAAGAAATATGTAGGCATTTATCATATTTTATTCAAATTTGATGCAAGGAGGGATACAATGCAAAAAATCGGGGTTCTTACCAGTGGTGGGGATTCACCGGGAATGAATGCTGCTATTCGAGCAGTTGTACGAGCAGCTATTTATAATGGTCTAAAAGTTGTGGGGATCAAAAGAGGCTATGAAGGTTTGATCAATGGAGACATAGAGAACATGAGCCTTTCTTCAGTAGCTGATATCATTCACCGGGGTGGGACAATGCTGCGTACTGCACGCAGTGAGGAATTCAAAACAGAAAAAGGGTTCAACAAGGCTTTAAATGTAATCAACATCTTTGGAATTGATGGTATTGTAGTCATAGGAGGAGATGGATCTTTCAAAGGAGCAGAAAAGCTGAGTCAAGCTGGGATTCCTACTATTGGGTTACCTGGAACCATAGACAATGATCTGGCTTATACAGAATATACTATAGGTTTTGATACAGCTGTAAACACAGTATTAAATGCCATAAGCAATATTAGAGATACCTCCACTTCTCATGGTAGAGCGAATATTATCGAGGTAATGGGCAGACACTGCGGGGATATCGCCCTGTATGCAGGGTTAGCTGGAGGTGCGGAGAGTATCATCGTACCGGAAGAGAATTTTTCCAGCGATGAAATCTGCAAACGGCTGATTCAGGGACGCAATAGAGGGAAATTACATAGCATCATTATTCTTGCAGAAGGTGTTGTAAAGAACTCTTATGAACTGGCTGAAGAAATCGAAGAGAAAACAGGTATAGAGACGAAGCTGACTATTTTAGGCCACATACAAAGAGGGGGAAGCCCTACCGCCTTTGATAGAATATTGGCCAGTCGTATGGCTGGAAGAGCCGTAGAACTGATGCTGCAAAATAAGAGCAGCAGAGTAATCGGCATCAAAGGCAGCGAAATTATTGATATGGATATTTCAGAGGCATTGACCATTGAGAAGAAGCTAAACCAAGATATGTATCGATTAGCAAAAGTATTGTCTATATAAAAGGGGGTACATGGTAATGAGAAAAACGAAAATCGTTTGTACGATTGGCCCGGCCAGCGAGAAGCCTGAGGTTTTGAAACAGTTGATTGATCATGGTATGAACGTTGTAAGATTAAATTTTTCCCACGGAAGCCATGAAGAGCATTTGGGCAGAATCAACACAGTTAAAGCAGTAAGAAGAGAGATGAACGTACCTGTAGCGATATTGTTGGATACAAAGGGACCGGAAATAAGAACCGGTAAATTTAAAGATCCGGAAGTATTGCTGGAACAGGGTAAAGAATATATCTTAACCACTAGAGATATACTTGGAGATGCCACAATTAGTAACATCAGCTACGAAGGTTTGCCGGCAGATGTTGTGCCTGGAGATAGAATTCTGATTGATGATGGTCTTGTTGAGTTGGAAGTGCTAGAGGTTGTTAATGATACAGATATTCGTTGTCACATAAATAATTCGGGTACGATAAAGAACCACAAGGGCGTAAATGTTCCCGGGGTAAAAATCAATTTGCCCGCTATCACCAAAAAAGATGCAGATGATATTATTTTCGGTATCCAAAACGGAATTGACTTTATTGCAGCATCCTTTGTAAGAAAACCCCAGGATGTATATGAGATCCGTAGAATTTTAGAAGAACATAATGCTGCGGATATACAGATTATTTCAAAAATAGAAAATCAGGAGGGTGTCGATAATATCGACGATATTATTGAGGTTTCTGATGGTATCATGGTCGCGAGAGGAGACCTGGGGGTAGAGATCCCAACAGAGCAAATCCCCCTTGTTCAAAAAATGATCATCAAGAAATGTAACGCTGTGGGAAAACCTGTTATAACTGCCACACAAATGCTTGACTCTATGATCCGCAATCCTAGACCGACCCGGGCAGAAGTTACTGATGTTGCCAATGCAATCTTTGATGGTACTGATGCGATCATGCTGTCAGGAGAAACTGCAGCAGGAAAGTATCCATTAGAATCTGTAAAGACCATGGCCAATATCGCCAAGACTACAGAGGACTCTTTGGATTATAGAAGCATACTGAAAGAAAAGGGTGTAGGTAAAGAGAAGAGCATCACCGATGCAGTGAGCCATGCAACTTGTACCAGTGCACAGGATTTGGGTGCTTCAGCTATCATTACTTCTACATCATCAGGTTTTACCGCCAGAATGGTATCTAAGTTCCGGCCAAAGGCACCGATCATTGCAACTACTACAAGTCACCGTGTAGCGAGACAACTGGCATTGACCTGGAATACTTACCCAATCGTCACGGGAGAAGGCGAATCAACAGATGAGGTGTTTGATCTAGCTATCAAAGAAGCTCTAAAGCATAAATATATCAAATGTGGAGATTTGATTGTGATCACTGCCGGGGTTCCTGTTGGTGTAGCAGGTACAACCAATACTATTAAGGTACAAATTGTGGGAGAGGTACTGCTGAAAGGAATGGGCATTGGAAAGAAAGCTGCCATTGGTAAGGTTTGCGTGGTAAAAGATGCCAAAGAAGCAGCAGAGAAATTTGAAGAAGGCAATATACTGGTAACTGCAGCTACTGATAGTGACATGGTGCCGTTTATGGAAAAGTCTGCTGCTATTATTGTTGAAGAGGGCGGCTTGACTTCCCATGCCGCCATTGTAGGCTTACATTTAGGGAAACCTACAATTGTTGGAGCAGCAGATGCAACATCAATCCTTAAGGATGGTGGAACCATAACGGTAGACAGCATTAGAGGATTGGCTTATAGAGGAAAAGCAAATGTACTATAATATACCAAAATAACCGGGGGTCTCTCCGGTTATTCTTTTATAGATGCAGAATGAAGGAAAAACAAATTGATATGCAGAATAATGATTAGACATACTATTATTGACAAGGAATAAGGAGGATTTTTAATGCATATCAATGATGCAAGAGTTCGCGTTCGATATAAGGAAACAGACCAAATGGGCGTTGTATATCACGGAAACTATTATACATGGTTTGAAGTAGGAAGAGCAGAGTTCTTCCGGTCCTTAGGCTACACCTATAAAAAGTTGGAGAAGGAGGGCATTATCATGCCTGTCATTGAAAGCCAATGCTTTTATAGGGATCCTGCCAAATATGACGATGAGCTGATGATTCGTACGAGGATCAAGAAATTAAAAGGAGTACGGCTGGAGTTTGCCTATCAAATTATCAGAAGAGTGGATGAAGAGATTTTGGCCGAAGGAAAGACGGTTCATGCCTTTGTAGATAGGCAGTTAAAGCCAGTAAATTTTAAAAAAGTCAATCCAAGCATGTGGAAGCTGTTGCAAGAATGTATAGAGGAGTGATCAGAAATGTTTATGCGTTTGCTGCTGATGTTTACCTTAGTACCCTTGATAGAGCTGTATATTTTACTGAAATTAAATAAATATATTGGTTTAGGATATACCTTCGCTATTGTGATCCTCACAGGGATTGCAGGAGCGTATCTGGCTAAATCTCAAGGAAGACAAATCTGGTTTCGCTTGCGTTATGAGATGAATGAGGGCAGAATGCCGGGAGAAGAGCTGATCAATGGTCTATGTGTACTAGTGGGCGGAGCGATGCTCCTGACACCGGGAATTTTGACCGACAGCCTTGGATTTATCCTGGTTATACCTGGGACCCGGGAATTGGTAAAGATATTTATTAGAAAGAAACTACAACAGATGATGGAAAGTGGAAACAATACTATTTATTTTAGAAGATTTTAAATAAAAAATTTCAGTGCTTTAACAAACTTTAACTGGTATAAAATTCAAATTTATGTATAATAATCTATAATAGCTTTTTGATAACTAAAAAAGGTGATAACTGATTCTTCTATTTATTTTTGAATGGCACAGGCTACAGGTGCCTTATTTTTTGTCAAAAATAAGGCCTGAGGGATTCACAAGCCAATAAAACAATATCCTTAAAACGCAGTATAATTGTAGAGAACAGCCCCTGTGACTTTTCTAAAAGAAAAAGAGCAGACTTAAGCCTGCCCTAATAATACATCTGTAGGGAACGACGACCCTGGAGACCACTGAAAAAGTCCTGGTTTTTGTCATTCTGAATGTAACGAAGTGAAATAAAGAATCTTTGAAGTGGCTTAAATGCTAAGATTTTTCGCTGCACGCAGAATGACAATCATATGGATATAAGGTATTATTTGACTTTTTAGTGACCTCCGACCCTGTCGTCCCGTAAATATAAACTTTATTTCTCAGGGTTAATAAATAGTGGTCTTTTTATTGCCTGGGAAAGATTAATCCCCGCAAAGGAATCTACTGCATTTCCATCGACCTTGATCTGTATTCTGTCAATCCCTTCGATGCTGGTAAAGCTATAAGCCATTGCATCAATCATCATTCTTTGCAAATCTACACGGTTGGGGTAGGCGCTTAAAAACTCTTTGTTTAAATTCAGCACCAGAACTTTGTTTTGAACGGTAAAGTCGAGAAGTTCAATTTTATCGGGAATAACAGCTTTTAAATTTGGAACGACGGTTCCTTGTACTTCAGCAGTTTTTAAGCCTGAGAGCATCTCCTGAATAAGAACATTTCTATCCTTTGACTGCATTGGATACGGAACAAGCATCATTCGTTCTTTTTGATTGTCATAAGCCAGATACGTTTTTGGTGCCTTGCTCGCAGTAAGGATTGTACGGGTACCTATGCCATGGAACAATTCGTCAGATTCTTTACCATCTACCAAAAACTTAACTCGATTAATACCAGAGATAGCAGTCAAAGATTCAATCAGGCTGTCAGCAGAGAGACTTGCAATACTTGAGCCTTGAACAGCTTGAACAGCATTGGCGGCCCAGTTAATCGTCAGAAGATCCTTGCTGACACTAAGCTTCTTTAACTCTGGAACAGGCAGAGCTGCCAGTCCTAAAGATTGATCAGGACCTTTACGCAATTGATCAATTACTGTACGCAGTACTGCACGATCATATGGAACAATACGAGTGATAGGGACTAGATAATAGTATTGATCGCTCTCGGCAAAATGCAGATTTAATGCCATGGTACCCTTAGCCAACTCGTTAACCGCCGGGATATATTTTGCAATAGAGACATAGGATACATTTATTATAAGTGGTTTGACCTTTTTAGCTTGCTCTGCCAGAGAACGAATATGGAAAACATACTGCCCGTTTGGTAAGTTAAGTTTCTGTTGGGACAGATCTATGGTATAAATTAATTTTTCTTCCATGGCACTTGAAGTTTCATTGGAGGCTGTAATCAGACTAGTGCCGTCTATTGCTGCAATCTGCTGATTGTCTTGAAATATCTCTATGGATAGCCTCTGTTCCCCTTGGTAAGTAAGGTCCGTTGGTTTAACACCATGAATTTCAAACAGAAATGTTGAAGGATTTTCTAAGCTATCGCTATTTAAATCCGTAACATATGATATACTTGTATTCGTAGATGGGAGTGGGATGGAGAAGTTGTATGCATCTACATTTACAGGGATACCAGAAGCTGTAATACAAATAATAAAGACGAGAAACAGATTAAAAACGGATCTAAGCATGTAATCACTCCTTTGTCCATTGGAGCTTGTCCCGCAAGCACTCTTATTATCATTATAAGGCATAAAGACAAAAGGGAAAAGTATTACCCTCTAACATATTTAACCAATAACAGATAATTTAGAGCAAAAACCCAAAGGGTTCGACAAATCAATAGATCAATATATGAGGTGAATAGAATATGAGCATTAAACTGCTAAAGAAGAATGAAAAGCATCTGATTACTATAGAAGATATTGGCCATAACGGGGAAGGCATCGGGCGTATCGAAGGAATGACTGTATTTGTGGAGGGTGGTGTACCCGGCGATCTGCTAAAGATTAAGATTATCGAGGTGAAAAAGAACTATGCAAAAGGAGAGCTTATAAAGGTTGTTAAGCCTTCGGAGCATAGGATTCAGCCTGTCTGTCCTATAGCAGAAATCTGCGGAGGCTGTCAGATTCAACAGATTGATTATAGTGCTCAGTTAGAGTTAAAGACCAACAGAGTGCGGGCCAACATCGAAAGAATCGGAAAGCTGGAGAATGTAATCATACATAATACCATCGGCATGGAGACACCTGCCCGTTATCGAAATAAGGCTCAGTTTCCCATAGGCAGATCAGGACAACAGGCAGTTATCGGATTTTATAAGAAAGGCAGCCATGAGATCATAGACACAGAGAGTTGCTACATACAGCATGAAATCAACGATCAGCTAATATCTCTTATGAAGGCATATATTGAAAAACACCAGGTCTCTACTTATGATGAAAAAACTGGACAGGGTCTGCTGCGACACGTTCTCACAAAGGTAGGCTTTTCCACAGGAGAAATAATGGTCATCCTGGTAACCAACGGAAAAGAGCTGCCAGGAAAAGATGCATTGATTGAGGATTTGACTGCAAACATACCCGGGCTTAAGAGCGTTGTACAAAATATTAATACCAAGAAGGGAAACACAATCCTAGGACAAGAATGCATCACCCTCTATGGCAGTGATCAGATTGTAGATACATTAGGAAAGTTGAAATTTAATATTTCGCCCTTATCTTTCTTCCAGGTCAATCCTATGCAGACGGAGATACTCTACGGCAAAGCACTGGAGTATGCCGGGTTGACTGGAGCAGAGCGGGTTTTCGATGTCTACTGTGGTATCGGCACCATCTCGTTATTCTTAGCCAAAAAGGCCAAGCATGTCTATGGCATTGAGGTAGTAGAAGCTGCCATTGAGGACGCAAAGGAAAATGCGCGAATCAATGGCATTGAAAATGTCACCTTTTATGCAGGGGAGGCAGAGGAAGTGGTGCCAAAGCTGTATAAAGAGGGAATAGAGGCAGATGTGGTAGTAGTGGATCCGCCGAGAAAGGGATGCGATGAGAAGGTATTGGATACTATCGTAAGGATGAATCCAGAGAGAGTAGTTTATGTATCTTGCAATCCAGCCACACTTGCAAGGGATCTGAGATATCTGGAGGATTGGGGGTATCATACTGTAGAGGTACAGCCGGTGGATATGTTTCCTCATACACCTCATACAGAATGTGTTTGTCTAATAGTGAGGAATGACAAGGGTTTCAAGGATTTATAAAATAAAAAGAGGGTGGTTTTTCCACCTTCTTTCCACCATAATTTTATTGTGGGTGGCAAATTTTTTCGAATATATCAACCGTATTCTTTGACATTTTTTCTGTTGCGTGTGTGTAGGTTTCCATTGTGGTTACAAGCCTGGAATGACCAAGCCTTTTCTGAACATCCTTCATGTTTGCACCATTTTCAATTAACAGGGTGGCATGAGTATGCCGCAAAGCATGGAAGTTGAATTGAATCATCAATTCATAATTTATTACCCTGCTGCAATATTTAATGCTTTCAGGTGTTACCAAACCGCCGCTTTCATTAGTACAGATAAAATGAACTTGGGCATCAGTAGTTTTATAATCCTTTGTTCCATCAACAAAATAAATTCTGTCATTCTTATCAACATAATAAAAATTATAGAATTGACCACACTTCAAGCGGTTTTCAGCTTGCCATTTCTTATGCTTCTTTAAAATATCAACCAGTGTATCACCAATAGGTATTTTTCGTCCAGATGAAGCGGTTTTGGTTGTTCCAAAATACCATTGCTTCCCTTTTTTAAGCAAGATTCTGTTTATATTAATAACCTTGTTTTCCAAGTCAATATCATCCCAAGTCAAAGCACAACATTCACCAACTCTTGTTCCTGTATGGTATGCAATTTGTAATGGAATATAGAAAGAACTTCCCTGGGGGAATCTTTCAATGATTCTTTTGAATTCATCCTGGGTGATAACCCTTCTGTCAGTTTCAGCTTTCATATTTTCATTCTTTGGCAGCTTCACATATTGCATTGGGTTTTCCCTGATGAATTTATAAGGGAAAACAGCCGCTTTGAATGAACCTGAAAGAACAGAAACGATATTAACCATGTAATGCTTTGTAAAACCCATAGTAGATTTTTCATTTACAAATTGTTGAAGTACAGCAGGGGTAACAGATTTTAATTTATATGAACCAAGAGATGGTTTAATGTGATTCTCAATGATTCTTTTATAACCATCAATGGTATTATATTTACAGTTCATTTCAACATAGTTCTTTAACCAATAATCCATATAATCTGCAACAGAAATTTCACTTGGTTCAAATAACAGACCAGCATTTTCATATTCCTGAAGTGCCTTTCTTAAAGCTGCTTCAGCTTCCTTCTTGGTTTTACCGCCTTTCCTTTCAATCTTTTTCCTTTTACCATCAACCTTGCCTAAATCAAAATAGTAATACCAATTGTTACCACGTTTTCTTACTCCACCTTGCATAAGTAAAAACCACCTTTCTTTAAATTGTTCCAAAGGTGATTAAATGCTATAATTATATTGGGTTATTGCATTTATCCCTTTGGGTAAATGTATCCTTGAATTTCCCTTGGTGCTGCAACACCAGGGGTTATTTTTTTTTATGCCTTTTCTGATTTTTTGAAGATTTCAAAGGCAATTGATTTTTTAATGGTATTGCAAAAAACTTCAAATTCATCTTCTGAAAAAGTAGTGCTTACATCATCTTTACTTAAAGTAATAATAAAGGATTCAGCACCTTCTTCATGACCAACTGTTTTTTCAATACGAACAAGGTATTTGATTGATTCCAAGTATTTAACAAAACAAGATAATTCTTCAGTTTGGTCAGCAAGGAAAGTACTTTCTTCTTTCCTTTCCATTGGTACATCATAACCCATCAACCAACCTTCACTTACTCCCAAAGCCTTTGCAAGATGTAGAGTGTATTAGATTTGCTGGACACGTAGAAAGGTTGCTATAATAAACATAGAAAGGACGTGTTTCAGCTATGAGTAATAAAAAAAATTTACTGATGACTATAAAAAAGAAATGGTGAAGCTTATTACTGAATTAGGCAAAAAACCAACTGATGTAGCCAGAGATATCGGTGTTACTCCTACTACAATTAGAAGGTGGGTAACGGAATATAGCTTACATGGAGAAGATGCTTTCCCAGGGAAGGGAAATCTTCGACCATTGGATGCAGAGCAAAAAAGACTAGAAAAAGAAATTAGAGATCTTAAGGAAGAAAATGCTATTTTAAAAAAGG
>NZ_FQZV01000047.1 GCF_900142145.1 Geosporobacter subterraneus DSM 17957
AACCGATATTTAGATAGAATAAGGAGACAAAGATGGCAAAGAAAAAAATGAAAGACAAGAGAAGACAACAAATAAAAGAGCAAAAGAAAATAGAAAAACTCAAGGAAAAAAATAAGCCTGTCACGTTTAAATGTTTAGACTGTGGAATAGAAGAAGATATTCCAAAAGATGTAGTAGATATTTATGATATTTTTGATGAAGGAGATATAACAGTGCCTCCAAGATTCAGCTGTGAAGTCTGTGGAGGCACTATGGAACCAATTGAATATACTAGTGAGCAAGGAATAACCTATCGGTTAGAAAATTAAGCCTAGCGGCTTAGGTTTTAAAACGCGTCCTTAAGGACGCCTTTTTTATTTTAATCATTCATATCTATAGGCGAATTGTATACAATAATAGAATAGCGAACCTTCCTTTGTAAAAAGCGTATGAAAGTGCTATAATAATAAAATGAAGCTTAATAGGAAATTGTTGGACAGAGGTGAGTATCATCGAAGTACATAGAAGAATTGAGCGAATGAAGCTCAATCCTGCACAAATCATGGTATTGGGCTTTGCCAGTGTCATATTGATCGGCAGTATTTTACTGAATTTACCAATAGCATCACGAAATGGAGAAAGTGTTGGGTTTATTAATGCACTGTTTACTGCTACCTCAGCCGTCTGCGTAACGGGATTAGTGGTTGTAGATACGGGAACCTATTGGACTGTATTTGGACAAACTGTAATTTTGCTGTTGATTCAGATAGGCGGTCTGGGGTTTATGACCCTAGCTACCTTGATCTTTTTTATCTTTGGTAAAAAAATCACTTTAAGAGAGAGACTTGTGATGCAGGAGGCTCTGAATCAATTTAAAATATCCGGTATTGTAAGACTGACTCAGTATATTTTGATTGCTACTTTTTTAATCGAAGGGATTGGGGCCATTCTCCTATCGATTCGGTTTATTCCTATTTTTGGTGTTTCTAGGGGAATTGCTTATAGCATTTTCCATGCCATTTCTGCTTTTTGCAATGCGGGTTTTGATTTAATGGGGGATTATACAAGCCTCACAGCCTTTGCCAATGATCCCTTGGTAAATGTAGTTGTTTGGATCTTAATCGTGGTAGGTGGTCTGGGCTTTACCGTATTGGTAGATTGTATCCAGACTAGGAAATTCTCCAGGTTTTCCCTGCACAGCAAAATGGTTTTATCTATTTCAGCAGTGCTAATCGGTATTGGATTTATTATGATTTTGCTTTTGGAATACAACAATCCGGCTACAATGGGCACGCTGCCTTTTAGGGGGAAGCTGCTGTCCGGTATGTTTCATAGTATTACTCCCCGAACTGCTGGGTTTAATACGCTTCCCACAGACCAACTGACTACAGCATCTATATTTCTAACCATTGTACTGATGTTTATCGGAGGTTCTTCCGGATCTACAGCCGGTGGTGTAAAAACCACTACTGCCGGGGTAGTAATCTGGACCATCGTATCTGTCATTAAGGGAAATGATGATACAGAAATTTTTCAAAAAAGGATTCCTAGAGACATCATCAACCGTTCTCTGGCTGTAATTGGCATATCGATGCTCTTAGTCGTTTTGATGACGATGGTATTATCTATTACAGAAAGAACTTTCAGCTTTATAGAAATATTTTTCGAAGCAACTTCAGCCTTTGGTACGGTCGGGTTGTCCTTGGGCATTACGCCAATGCTCAGTATGCCGGGACGAATCCTTGTCTCCATTACCATGTTTGCGGGCAGGGTGGGACCGCTTACTTTAGCCCTTGCATTGGCGAGACAGCAGAGAAAGAAAAAAGGATTGATTAAATATCCAGAAGAAAAAGTAATTGTTGGGTAAAGGAGTGTAGTAATGAAACAGTTTGCAGTGATTGGATGTGGAAGATTTGGTTCTAGTGTGGCCAGAACTTTATATGGATTGGGTTATGACGTACTAGCCATTGACGAGGATGAAGATGTAATCCAAAATATATCTGATTCTGTAACTCACGCGGTACAGGCAGACGCTACCGATGAGGCTTCTATTAAATCCTTGGGTATCCGTAATTTTGATGTTGCTGTAATTACCATAGGCTCCGATATACAGTCATCTATTTTGATCACACTGATCGTTAAGGAACTGGGTGTAAAGTATGTGGTAGCAAAAGCGCAAAACGAGCTGCATGCAAAGGTACTCTATAAGATCGGCGCCGATCGGGTAGTATTCCCAGAAAGGGATATGGGTGTTCGCGTCGCCCACAATTTAGTATCTTCTAATATATTGGACTATATTGAATTGGCACCGGACTATAGTATCGTGGAAATATTGGCACTGAAGGATTGGGAAGGGAAAAGCCTAAGCGAGCTCAACATGCGCGCCCGATATGGCATCAATGTCATGGCCATAAAGCATGGGGCAGAAATCAATATTTCTCCAAATGCATTAGATACGATCCGCAAAGATGATGTACTAGTAGTCATTGGTCATAACGATGATGTGCAAAAGCTGGAAAAGAAAGCATAATAACCTGGGGTGAGCTGATTGATCATAGAAATATCTTCATCAGACAATGCCTTCATCAAGCATCTCAAACAGATGGAGAGGCGAAAATATAGAGAAAAACATAAAGAATATATCGCAGAAGGCGTACGAATCCTTTATGATGCTTTAGAAAATAAACAGACGATTAAGTCTGCTGTATTTTGTGATGCCCTGTACCGTACGGCAGGAGGAGAAAGTCTCCTGACCCGGTTAGTGGATCAAGGGATTAGAGTTTATCATATTCCTGAAAAGCTTTATGCTGAAATTGCAGATACGGAGTCTCCTCAGGGGATCATGGCTGTATTACCTAGAATACAGATAAATCTAGGACAGCTGCTGAAGAAGGAAAATGGTCTCTATATCCTACTGGATCGGGTACAGGATCCAGGAAACCTAGGCACCATTATCAGAACTGCCGATGCTGCCGGCGTCGATGCAGTACTGCTAACCAAAGGCTGCGTGGATGTATATAATCCTAAAACCATACGATCCACCATGGGTTCAATTTTTCACCTGCCCATCCTGATCCTGGAGGACCAACAGGAGGCTCAGGACTTTTTCAAAAGCAATCAGATTAGAATTTTAACCACTAGTCTCAGTGCAAAATGTTATCACTACGAGATCGATTATCGGCAGGCTGCAGCCATCGTAGTAGGCAATGAGGCCAACGGAGTATCTGATTTATGGATGGAAGCGGCAGATGATCTTGTAAAAATTCCTATCTTGGGCAAGGCAGAATCCCTTAACGTATCTACGGCAGCCTCCATAATGCTGTACGAAGCAGTGAGACAAAGGATGGAGTAATATTATCTGAAAATTAAAAAATATTATAAAAATCAAATCTGTTAATTCTTGTAAACCTCTTTTTGATATGCTATAATGTTTATAAAATGGGCCATGGAAAAGGGGTGTAGGCAGTTATGTTTGCTACTGCAGAATTATTCTGGAAACTTTTTATGTTAACAGGAAATATAAACGCCTATCTGGTTTATAAAGAATTAGTAACAAACTAACTGAATGATGATATTTGTTATGATGGAGAAAAGTAGGTTGCAGAAAGGCCTTACAGAGAAGAAATGCCAGAGGCTGAGAGCATTTCAAAGTCGCTAGGCAACTGAAGTTCGCTCCTGAACTATAGAATTGAAGTAGCAGTAGGTTCTATCGGTCGACGCCGTTACGTCTAAGGAGTGGTTGGAGTTTTATTCAGCTATTAGGGTGGTACCGCGGAGAAGTCTTCGTCCCTTTCGGGATTGAAGATTTTTTTTATTGCCTGTTGTGCTGTTCTTATGAAGAAAAAGTGGTAATACTTCCAAATATAAGTTAAGCTTTTGGGGGTGATGTGTTGAAAGATATCATTAATTTTGCGATATTTTTTACTGTATATCTAGTCTTGAGCTTATTGATCAACCTATTTATCCGTAAAAACAATAAAAAAGAGCTTAAAAGAATAGCCAATGAAAGCTTTTATGCCGCAATGATCTACACTTTTATTCTGATACTGATCAGAATGGTCGTTAGATTCATATAAACAGCTATTTTTGATATAAAATTTAAAATATATTTATCCCATGGAAGGAGAATCAGGAATGAAACAAAAGCTTGAACAAATTCAGCAATCTGCAGAAGCCGCCATTAGTCAGGCGCAATCAATGGATGAATTAGAACAGATCCGGGTACGCTTTCTCGGAAAAAAAGGTGAACTGACTTCTGTTTTACGAGGAATGGGTGAACTGTCCGCAGAAGAGAGACCCCTTATAGGTAAAATCGCCAATGAGGTGAGAGAAGCTATAGAATCCTTGCTAGAACAAGCAGTCAACGGTGTGAAGGCTATTGAAAAAAATGAAAGACTAGTGAAGGAAACCATTGACGTTACCATGCCAGGGAAGGAATTAGAGCTAGGACATAAGCATCCTTTAACCAGGGTCTTGGATGAAATTAAAGGCATCTTCATGGGGATGGGCTTTAAAATCGCAGAGGGACCTGAGGTGGATATGGTGTATTATAACTTTGATGCCTTAAATGCTCCTAAAAACCATCCTTCCAGGGATTTGTCCGATACCTTCTACATTACCGATGATATTTTGTTGAGAACTCAAACCTCTACAGTGCAGATTCGAACGATGGAGAAGATGAAACCGCCTATTCGAATTATCTCTCCGGGAAGATGCTTCCGAAGGGATACACCGGATGCTACACATTCTCCAATGTTTCATCAGATTGAGGGACTGGTAGTAGACAAAAATATTACCATGGCAGATTTAAAGGGAACACTGGACGTTTTTGCAAAGCAGCTTTTCGGTGTAGGTACGAAGACAAAATTCAGACCCCACTACTTTCCTTTTACGGAACCGAGTGCAGAGGTGGACGTGACCTGCTTTAAGTGCCAGGGATCAGGCTGCAGAGTTTGTAAAGGAAGCGGGTGGATTGAAATATTAGGTGCCGGTATGGTACATCCCAATGTATTAAAAATATGTGGAATTGATCCTGAGGAATACAGCGGCTTTGCTTTTGGAATGGGCCTGGATCGTATTGCCATGCTAAGCTTAGGCATCGATGATATTCGATTGTTCTTTGAAAACGACATGCGGTTCATTAACCAATTCTAAATTGATTGAAGAAGGAGGAAAAATAGGATGTTTGTACCTGTAAAATGGCTGAGAGAATATGTAAATATAGATGATGTGGATATCAATACGCTAAGTGACAGATTGGTAATGTCTGGTTCAAAGGTTGAGGCTGTAGAGCACTTGGGAGAAGAAATCAAAGGGGTGGTGGTAGGAAAAATCCTTGAAATGAATCCCCATCCCAATGCAGATAAGCTGCTGGTGACAAAGGTAGATGTAGGCACCGAGGTAATACAAATCGTTACAGGAGCCAACAACATTAAGGTTGGAGACTATATTCCAATCGTTATGGCAGGAGGAGAACTGCCGGGCGGTGTAAAAATCAAAAAAGGCAAATTGAGAGGCGAAGAATCCAACGGGATGATGTGTTCTGCAAAGGAGCTGGGTATTGCCGATAAAGTTATCCCCCAGTATCAAAAAGATGGGATTTTCATATTGGATCAGGCTTACCCCCTGGGAGAAGACATTAAAAAGGTATTGGGTTTGGAAGGCTATGTGATTGAATTTGAAATAACCCCTAACCGGCCAGACTGTCTCAGCATGCTGGGCATTGCAAGGGAAACCGCAGCAACCTTTAATTGCAATATGCAGTACCCCGACGTAAAGATTGCACAGGAGCATGGAAATATCGAAGAATATGCTTCGATTGAAGTAGAGAGTCCAGAACTGTGTGGACGATATGTAGGCAGAGTTGCAACGGATTTGGTTATTCAGCCTTCTCCGATGTGGCTGCAGCAAAGACTTATGGGAGCAGGAGTAAGACCGATTAATAACATTGTTGACATTACCAACTATGTAATGCTGGAAATGGGCCAGCCCCTTCATGCCTTCGATTTAGATCAGTTGGCTGACCGTAAAATAATTGTACGTAAGGCTGCTGCTGGAGAAGTGTTTCAGACCCTTGACGGGGTGCAGAGAAACCTGGACGATACCATGCTCATGATTGCTGATGGAAAACGGTCTGTTGGCTTGGCCGGTGTAATGGGGGGAGAAAACTCCGAGGTAACAGAGCAGACCAAGAGCATTTTAATCGAATCTGCCTACTTCCATCCCGATAATATCCGTACAACCTCCAAAAAACTGGGTTTACGTACTGAAGCATCTGCCAGATTTGAAAAAGGCATTGATCCTAATGGCTGTCGTTTGGCTGCAGACCGGGTTTGTCAGCTCATCGAGGAACTAGGCGCTGGAAGAATTGTAAAAGGAACCATTGATATTTATCCAGAACCAGTAGAAAAAAAAGTCATAGAAATCCGGCCACAGCGAATTAACAATCTATTGGGGATCTCCCTTGCTCCCGATGAGATAAAGGACATTTTAACCAGATTAGAACTAGAGGTAACCATCGAATCCAATATCATGAAGGCGACGGTTCCTACCTACCGGGCAGATTTATTGAAAGAGATCGACATCGTAGAAGAGGTAGCTAGAATCTATGGCTATGATGAAATACCCAATACTGTGCCAAAGGGCAATACCCAGGGAGCGAAAACCAACGGTCAGATCATTGAGGACTACAGCAAGGATGTTTTAAATGGATTAGGGTTAAATGAAATCACTACCTATTCATTTGTCAGTCCGAAGAGCTTTGATATGATCCGTATTGCTGAGGACAGCTTTATGCGTAATGTGGTGAAGCTGATCAATCCTCTGGGAGAAGAAAACAGCATTATGCGAACCACCTTGATGGCCAATATGCTGGAGGTGCTAGCACGCAATTACAGCAGAAAGGTTGAGTCTGCGAAGGCTTTTGAGCTGGGAAGAGTGTTTATACCTTTAAGTGTACCGGTAGATCGCCTGCCTGTAGAGAAGAAGATTTTAACCTTAGGAATGTACGGAAAGGGTACGGATTTCTATACCTTAAAGGGAACCATTGAAGAGCTGCTTACGAAGCTTGGCATTGAGAAATGTCAATATATCCCCGAAAAGAATCACCCAACCTTCCATCCTGGAAGATGCGCCAATATTCTTTATGGAGATCACATTCTGGGGGTACTGGGAGAAATCCACCCAGATGTAGCAGAGAATTATGATATTGACGAAAGAACCTATATAGCGGAGCTAGACTTTAATATATTGCTGCAGATCACAAGATTAGACAGACTCTATAAACCACTGCCAAAGTATCCTGCTATCACCAGAGATATGGCACTGGTATTAGAAGACCATATCTACGTTAAACAAATCGAGGATATTATCTGGAGCAATGGCGGAACGACCCTAGAAAGCGTAAAGCTTTTCGACGTCTATAAAGGCAAACAGATCCAGGAAGGCTATAAGAGTGTAGCCTATTCTCTGACCTATCGTGCTGCAGACCGTACACTGGTAGATGAAGAGGTTAACCAAATTCATGATAAGATTGTTAGAGCTCTGGAAGAAGAATTAAAAGCTCAGCTGCGAAAATAAATAAAATCCGGCGGAAATGCCGGATTTTATTTATTTTTTTGCTTATCTGGAAGTGCTTTCACAGATTTCCATAGAATAGCAGGCGATACAGTATTTATTAGAAGCCCTCTTTATACTATAATGATAATATAGGCATATTGTAGGAATTTCAAAATATTTTTATGAGTGCCTCTAAAGAAGCAGGATATTTTCTTCTTTTAAAGAATTATCAATAAAGAACTCCAGCAAAAAGGGGAGGTACAAATGAGCAATCGAAACAAGGTAATTGTTAGAATATATGGTCAGGAATATACAATGGTTAGCAGTGAATCAAGGGAGTATATGCAGCGGGTTGCTAATTATGTTGATGATAAGATGGACGATATTGCAAAGAAAAGTAAAAAGCTGAGCACGGCTATGGTGGCAGTGCTGACAGCTCTAAATGTAGCCGATGACTATTTTAAAACCAAGATGCAGCTGGAGGGCTTAGAAAAAGAGGCCATGCGGCCATTGAAAGATCTGGAGGATGTACGGGCTCAGCTGGCGGTGGCTACTTCCTTGATGGAAGAAAAGGGACAAGAGTACAAGGAGATCATCCGGCAGTTAG
Source organism: Geosporobacter subterraneus DSM 17957 (assembly GCF_900142145.1). Lineage (GTDB taxonomy): Bacteria > Bacillota > Clostridia > Peptostreptococcales > Thermotaleaceae > Geosporobacter > Geosporobacter subterraneus. The sequence goes on from NZ_FQZV01000047.1 coordinate 8,144, forward strand.
AAGAAGACTTGGAGCAATCGAATCATAAAAACGAAGATCATGCGAGCCTATTGACGGAAATCGAACACTTAAACAACTTGCTGAGAGATAAGGAAAAAGAGATAGAAAAGGTGTTAAAAGCTAATGTAGAGCTGCAAAACAAGTTATTTGACATGCAGATTAAATATGTACAAACAAGAAAGGAATTAGATGCCTTCATCGATACTTTTGATGATGAGAAAAGAAAGTAAGTTTTCCAATGGGTTATTGCAAGCAGTAAGTAGTGATATAATAATATTACTACTTTTTATTTTTGGTGGAAACCATAGGAGTTGAAACGTATGAATCAAGTTGAATTATTAGCACCGGTAGGCAGCTGGGAAGCATTGGAGGCTGCGGTGCAAAATGGGGCAGATGCAGTATATCTTGGGGGCAAGGCCTTTAATGCAAGACAATCTGCAGGAAATTTTGATGAGGAAGAGCTGAAGCGGGCAGTAGCCTATTGTCATATTCGGGGAGTTCAGGTGTTTGTTACGGTGAACACCCTCATTGGGGATGAGGAATTTGAAGAGTTGGGAAAATATATTACCTTTTTGTACAACCATGATGTAGATGCGATTATCGTACAGGATCTAGGGGTTGCAAAGTTTGTACGGGATTTTTTTCCTGACTTTGAACTCCATGCCAGCACGCAGATGTCGGTCCATAATCTAGAGGGTGTAGAGCTTTTGGCACAATTAGGCTTCAAAAGGGTAGTACTGGCTAGGGAAATGCCGATCGAAGAAATCCAGCGCATTCAGGAAGCCACAAATGTGGATTTGGAAATATTTGTTCATGGAGCTTTGTGTGTCAGCTATTCCGGTCAATGCCTGATGAGCAGCATGATCGGCGGTCGAAGCGGAAACCGGGGACGATGTGCCCAAACCTGCAGAATGACCTATTCTTTGATAAATATGAAAGACCGACAGCAGGTCAGAAGCCGCTTTGGAGAATATCTGCTTAGCCCGAGGGATCTGAATACCTTGGAATATGTAGATAGGCTTCTATCTTCCGGTGTTAAGTCTTTAAAAATAGAAGGAAGAATGAAAAGGCCTGAATATGTGGCTACCATCGTCGGAGCCTATCGTAAGGCCATTGATCAATATATGGTGAAGGGGGTACAGCTAGAGCTAGACCCCGATCTCAAGCAGGATGTGACGCAGATATTTAATCGTAAATTTACTAGAGGATATTTATTCGGGGACCGTGGACATCGTCTGATGAGCTTCGAAAAACCCAGCAACCGCGGGGTTTATATTGGTGAAACCCTAGGCTATGATAAGAATAAGCGGCGCTTGAAACTGAAGCTTTCAGGGGATTTGACTAAGGGTGACGGGATTGAAATCTGGACCCGTGAGAAAGAAAATTCCGGTGCTATTGTGGAAGCGATTTTTCACAATGGGGATAAAAGAGAACAGGGCAAATCGGAGGAAATCATAGAAATTCCTTTCAAGTCAATGGTTCAGGGAAAGCTTCCAGTCTATAAAACCACAGATTTATCTTTGCTGAAAAGAGCTCAGGAAAGCTACCAAAGAAAAGAAAAGAGGATTTCAATTTATGGACGTCTAAAAGCTGTGGTTGGGCAGCCCTTGCAGCTGGATATCTGGGATGACGAGCAGCGATACGTCCATCACGAAGGTGATTATATCGTAGAAAAAGCATTAAAGACAGCTATTACTGAAGAACGTATTTACGAGCAAATGGTCAAGCTCGGGGGAACGGTTTATCAATTAGAACACCTGGAAATGGTCCTTGACCCTGATGCTGCGATTCCCATTGGGCAGCTGAACCAATTGAGAAGAGAAGCGGTTGAGAAAATGGATCGCGCCAGAGAAAAGCGTCATGCAAAAAGAGACCAAAGCGAGTTCTCATCCAGCACTATAAAAGCTTGGATAGGCAGAGGGGGTCAGAAAGCAGACCATCCGATGCAGCTTCATATCTCTATTAGCAGTATAAAGCAGCTGCAGGCTGCATTGGAGTATAAGGTAGACCGAATCTATTATCGTGAGCTTTCTACAGTAAAACAGGCGACGGCCTTGGCTAGGGATGCAGGGGTAACCTTGATACCTGCATTTTCAAGGATTACGAGAATGGAAGATATGAAAAGTGCTTACAGGTTGTTAGAAGAGGGTGGTCAGGAGGGACCGATTCTAGCAGGCAATTTAGGAGCATTAGAAGCGGCAAAAAAGTATAAGAAATCTACAATCTATACGGATTATTTCCTAAACGTATTTAACAGCGCTGCCCTAAAGCTGTTAGGAGGGCTTGGGGTAAAAGAGGCCACCCTTTCTCCGGAACTTACCTTAAAACAGGTTCGAAGAATTCTTGAACACAGTGAGATTCCCTGCGAGGTGGTCGTGCAGGGCTATTTGATGCTAATGGTGATGGAATATTGTCCAATCGAGGCAGTTACGAATCCTAAACAAAAGGAGGGAAACTGCAGCAGATGTAGAAATAATCAATTTGGATTAAAGGATCGCTTAGGGAAGATTTTTCCCATTATGACCGATGAAAGCTGTAGAACCCATTTGCTTAATTCTCAAAAACTTTGCCTTTTGGGACATATTCCAGAGCTCTACAAGGCTGGTATTAGAAAAATACGGTTAGATTTTACGATAGAGGATTCAGAAGAAGTAAAAGAAACGATTGAGGCATACCGGGAAACCCTCGATTATTTGAGGAAGGGAAATGAGGCTTTAGGATCAAGGGGAGCAGTATTTTTAGAAAAGATGCAGCAGCAGGGTCTGACCAAGGGCCATTTCTATAGGGGTGTAGAGTAATTAAGGGCTGGTGGATCAGGAGAATAAGGAGGAAGAGATGAATACAAAAACTTTGAGAGTATTAGAATATGAGAAAATAAAAAGCATGCTGCTTCAAAAAGTTGAATCCAGTATTGGCAAAAGTATTGCTGAGCAGCTTGCCCCTTCTGCTGACCTGCAGGAAATCGTTCAGTGGCAGAAGGAAACCAGCGAAGCCAGCGGACTGTTGATTCAGAAAGGGCAGATTTCCATGGGTGGGGTCCATGATCTTTCCTATCACATCAAAAGGGCAGAAATAGGATCTTTTCTTTACCCGGGACAGCTGCTGGAGGTGGCAGACACCTTGCGGGCGGCGAGGAGACTGAAGGCTATGGTAAAGGATACCAGAGAGGAAGACCGTAAATATCCTATTATAGAGGGATATATCAATAGTCTGTACAGCTTTAAAACCATTGAAGATCGGATCACAGACTGCATCATCAGCGAGGAAGAGATATCAGACAATGCAAGCCCGACCTTGAAAAATATACGCAGACAAATTGAAGCTAAAAACGCAGGGATTCGCAGCCGGCTCAATAATATTATATCCTCTGCCCAAACACAGAAATATCTGCAGGAAGCGATCATCACCATACGTCAGGATCGCTATGTGGTACCGGTAAAACAGGAGTATCGTGCCAACTTTCCCGGACTGATCCATGATCAGTCCTCTAGTGGGGCAACCCTCTTTATTGAACCCATGGCAATCGTGGAAATGAACAATGAATTAAAGGAATTGAAGCTAAAGGAAAAAGCAGAGATTGAAAGAATCCTGGCAGAACTGACAGCTATGGTCGGCGATAAGGCAGAGGAGATTAAAACAAATCAGAAGCTCCTGGCTCACCTGGATTTTCTATTTGCCAAGGGAAAACTATCTATTCAAATGCGAGGGGTAGAACCGGAACTAAACGAAACGGGGAAAATCCGGATTAAAAACGGACGGCATCCCCTTCTGGATGCTAAGGCGGTTGTACCAACCAATATTTGGCTTGGAGAAGACTTTCAGACTTTGGTGATCACAGGCCCCAACACAGGAGGTAAAACCGTAACCCTAAAGACGGTGGGGTTACTGACCTTAATGGCACAATCAGGCTTTCACGTACCTGCTGACTTTGGAACAAGACTTTCTGTTTTTCAACAGGTTTTTGCCGATATTGGCGATGAGCAAAGCATTGAACAAAGCCTAAGTACCTTTTCTTCTCATATGACCAATATTGTTGAGATACTAAACCGGGTAGAAAATAATGCCTTGATTCTGCTGGATGAATTGGGAGCAGGTACTGACCCCACAGAAGGGGCGGCTCTTGCCATAGCAATTTTAAATCATCTTTATGGACTGGGAGCACGAACTATTGCTACCACCCACTATACAGAGCTGAAGCAATATGCATTGACCACCAAGGGGGTAAAAAATGCCTCTGTAGAATTTGATGTAGAAACCCTCAGTCCCACCTATAGGCTCTTAATAGGAGTTCCGGGAAAGTCTAATGCCTTTGAGATATCTAAGCGGCTAGGCTTGGATCAATATATTATAGACAGGGCAAAAGAGTTTATTACAAAAGATGAGATAGAATTCGAGGATCTGCTCACCAGCATAGAAAAAAATAAGCTGACCGCGGAGCGGGAAAAGGATGAAGCTATCCGACTGAAGCTGATGATTCAAGAGCAGAAGGAGGACTACGAGCGAAAACTGGAAAAGCTGTCAGAGCAGCGTGAAAAGCTGCTGCGGGAAGCAAAGGAAGAAGCAAGAAAACTGCTAAAGGAAGCGAAGGAAGAGGCAGAAGAAATTATAAAAGAGCTTAGGGCTCTCGCTGTGGAGCAGGAAGAAAAGGAAAAGAATAGGAAAATTGAAGAGGCAAGAAAGAAGCTAAGAGACCAACTGGATACCATGGGCGGCGGCTGGATGGCAAGCCCTGAAAATGTAGTCAATACGAGACCTCCTAAGCAGTTAAAGCTAGGAGATACGGTTCACATATTGACATTAAATCAAAAAGGAAGTGTGGCAACCCTGCCCGATCATAATGGTGATCTTACGGTCCAAGTGGGAATTATGAAGGTTAATGTCAACATGAATCATCTGCGGTTGGAAAAGGAAGAAAAGGAAAAGGTCTCAAAGACCGGTACAGGAAAAATCATGAAATCCAAAAGCCAAAGCATTCAAAGTTCTCTGGATCTTAGGGGGCAAATGTTGGAGGAAGCGTTGCTCAATACGGATAAGTATTTAGACGATGCATATATTGCCGGCTTAAGAGAGATTACGATTATTCACGGAAAGGGTACCGGGGTACTGAGGGATGGGATTAAGCAGCTGCTGAAGGGACATAAGCATGTAAAGTCTTACCGTGATGGTGCCTACGGTGAAGGCGGCACGGGCGTAACCATAGCAGAGCTGAAATAACTTTGAGGAAGACAAAAGGATCGGAGAGACGCTCTCTACTGTCTTGTATTTTTTTATGACTAAAGCATGAATGAGCATAATAGATTTGTTTAATTGGAGGAAATGATATGTTGAGCATTTTTGGGGGCTTTATATTACTGCTGACATCTTTCTATGTCCTGTATCTGGGAGCAGAAATAGGGAATAGCTTGGTAAGCTTTTTAGGGATACTGCTTGCAGGCGGGGCAGCCCTTTGGATTGCAGTAAGCCGCATGAAGCAGGGAATAAAATATCTGGAAAACTATAAGGCGGCACTGCGGGCACTGGAGGCAAATCCTCAGGATGAAGGACTTCGGGAGAAGGCTTACCGGGCAGGGCTGGAGTTTTATAAAAGTAAACGGGACAATCGAAAGATTTTACCTCCTGATGAATTTGCAATACAAAATGATCTTTTAAGAGTGATTACCAAAGATCATAAGAAGACGAAATAAATACGATGGATGTTTGTTAATTTGAGGGTAAACTCGGCTAACTTCAATGCAACTCATACTTTGTCATCCTGAGCGTAGTAAAACGGAGTCGAAGGATCTATGAGCTTAGGGGGTATGTTCTAACAACCATAAATAATTTAGCTTATGCCCTACAAGATTCTTCGCTTGCGCTCAGAATGACAGGCTCCAGGGTTTCAGGCTATATTCGTATTAGGTTGATGTAATGGGGAACGGTCAGCGATTACTTCGAAAAAAGGGGAGAATTTTATGATTTTATTAAGTGCATGTTTAGCAGGGGTGGACTGCCGATATGATGGGGGAAGCCGTCTGGAGCAGGAACTGATAGATTTAGTAAAGCAGGGAAAGGCAATACTGGTCTGTCCGGAACAATTAGGGGGAATGACCACGCCAAGGCCGCCTTGTGAGATCATAGGCGGCGATGGCGAAGCTGTGCTGAAGGGACAAGCTAAGGTTTCCAATTGTCATGGGGAAGACCGAACAGCCTGTTTTGTAAAGGGAGCAGAGGAGACAGTAAAGATCGCCAAGCTGTATGGGGCAAAGGCCGCTATATTAAAGGCAAAGAGTCCATCCTGTGGGAGCGGACACATCTATGACGGCACATTTTCCCAAAAGCTTCAGGATGGGGATGGCGTTACTACTGCATTATTGAAAAAAAACGGTTTCGTGGTGTTAGATGAGTCGAACTTTAGGGAATATATAGAAAAAATGTAGATATTATCATAGACTCTAGGGGGAATGCGCATGAAAAAAAGGATTGGGATCGGAATATTATGTATCTTATTATCGGGACTTATATTTACGGGGTGTAAAAAGGAAGATCCAGCACCGTCAAAAAATAATGGTGGAGATCAGGTGAAGCCTGCTGCTGTAGAAAATACCGACAGCGAAGCAGCAAAGGATTCACTGGATTATGTTCTCTATTTTCGCCACCGAGACAAGCCCTTTTTATTTGATGAGGCCTACAGTATTCAAAAAGATGATGAGCGGCTAAAGGGCAAAACTATGGAGGCGTTTATCCTGCAGGAGGCAATTGCGGCAGAGGGATTTGGAGAATATGTCAATGCTGTTCCTAAAGGTACTAAGCTTCTATCGCTGGAACGACAGCAGGATACTTTGCTGGTCAATCTTTCAAAAGAATTTGTGACTGGGCAGAAGGGAACCAGCAATGATACGCTTTTATCGATCGCTACCATTGTGAACGCCTTAACCATACAGCCGGAAAATGAAAAGGTTCAGATTCTGATTGAGGGGGAAAAGGTGGATATCATTAATGGCATCGATTGTAGAGAGCCCTTCGCATATATACAGGGACTATATCCGGATAAATAGAAACCTCAGTGTATAAATATTAATAGGGATAAAATTAGAATGGCGGGTTTCCATGCCCGCCATTTAATATTTTCCTATTGTTGTTGAAGTTCCTGTAAAAAATTTCTTGCCATTGGCTCATGGGGATTTAATTCCAAGGTTTTTTCCAGATAGGCTATGGCACCTTTTTGATCTCCTTCATTGTAGGCAATAAAGGCTAGATAGAAATAAAACTCCCATACATTGGGATTGGCTGACAATCCTGCTTCAAATTGCTGACGGGCATTGGAATAGTCATTTTGTCGAAGATAATTAACTCCTTTATGAAGGTGATACTCAGAGGTATTCTGATGGATGCTTATACCCATCAAAAGAGAGATTACGATGAAACTAATAATTACGAGCTGGAGTAAAATCCGCCTGCGGGTAAAAGGTTTCTCCTTGTGAAATCCTAAGGCCCAGCAGGCCGAGAAACCGCCAATTAAGCCTCCCATGTGAGCAAAATTATCGATATTGGCATTGACAAGTCCAAAAACGATATTGATGATCAATAGGGTTACTAAATTCATGCCGTAACGGGCTGAAAATATGGCAGGTTTTCGAAGGCCGAAATAAAGATAGGCACCCATCAATCCAAAGATGGCACCGGAAGCTCCTGCAGAGAGTGCACTGCTGAATAAGAAGCTGCCAAGGCTGCCAAAGATCCCTGCAATAAGATAGATGATCAGAAATTTAATACTGCCGTAGATCAGCTCCACATCTCTTCCAAGAATGTTTAGAGCATAGGTATTTAAGAGCAGATGAGGCAAACCGATATGAATAAACATACTGCTCACCAAACGATAGTATTCGCCATTGGCGATGAGGGGGTTGTATTTTGCACCATATTCTATCAAGTGATAAATATCAGTCGTACTTCCCTTCACAGACATATAGAACCAGTACAGCAGGTTGATGGCTATCAGTACATTGGTAAGATAAAACCTCTTCTGACCTAAATCATACCCTTTGCTTTTTCGTGTATTTCTCTCAATTTCCAGCAGATCTACCGGTTCCGCAGCATCATGAGGCAGGGTAGGCATGTATGCAGATAAGGCAGCTGCAATATGCTCAGAATCCTCGAAGTTTGAAAAAAGTGTAAAGACTTGACCTGAGGATATAGGATAAAACATGAGATTTAAGTGTATATTCTCATTTCTTACCCATACATACAGCTGTTCCAGTTGATCCAGCTCATACTGAGAATAGTCTCTGTCTAAAAGGATGATATGATAAAAAAACAGTTTGGAAAACCGATTTTTCATTTTAATTTCAGAGTATAAATTATGCAGAATACTTTTTTGGTAATCTAATGAACTGCTTAAGAAGCGGTCACCATCGATAAAGCCAAGGTAGTATTTCTCCCGCCACAGCTGTTTGTGTAAGACCAGATCAAATACATCTTCAACAGGCTTACGGAGATATAAGAAGAATTCTTTGTCTTCAATCAAATATTTCGTCATCCACACGGTATGTTGTATGATCAAGTTTAACCCTCCTATAGGTTCCTTACTTGATATTGTATCATAAGATGATGAAAAGAGTAGAATAGTTTCATAAAAAGACTTGATTTGGACAAAAATATATGGTAAATTATTAGTCAAAATAGAGCTTTTCGATGATGAGGAGAGTAGATGTCAGAATCTGTAAAAGCGAGCCGGGGATGGTGGAAGTCCGGTACAAACCTGAGATTGAAACGCACCTCTGAGAATTTTGTTGAATCCAATGGGGGTAGACAAAACGGAATCCCACCGTTAGCGGGGAATAGAGTGGGTACTGATTGTACCAATAAGAGTGGTAACACGGGAATTGACTCTCGTCTCTTGCATGTATTAGAGGCGGGAGTTTTTTATTTTTATACTACTTATTGAATCAGGAGGGTTTAAGAATGATTGACTTTAAGAAAGAAATAGCTGAGATTTTAGCTCAAAAAATTGAGTCAATGAGCGAAAAAGAAATATCTGAGCTGATAGAGATACCGCCAAATCCGCAGATGGGTGATTTTGCATTTCCTTGCTTTAAGCTTGCCAAGGCTTTTAGAAGGGCTCCCAATCAAATCGCTCAAGAGTTGGCTGGAACCATAGGGGAAGCAGCCTTGTTTGAGAAGGTACAGAATGAAGGCCCATATTTGAATTTCTTTATCGACAAGACAACCTATGCAAAATCTGTGATTGAGGAGGTACTCCAGCAGCCAGAGAAATTTGGGTCCTCCAATCAAGGAGCAGGAAAACGGGTAATCGTGGAGTACTCCTCTCCCAATATTGCAAAGCCTTTCCATATCGGACATATCCGTACCACAGTGATTGGCCATGCCATCAATAAAATTTATCAATTTTTAGGCTATGAAACCGTCTCTATCAACCACCTTGGGGACTATGGAACACAGTTTGGAAAACTGATCGTGGCTTTCAACAATTGGGGGGATGCTGCTGAAGTCGAAGCAGAGCCTATTCCTGCACTTCTAAAGCTATATATCAAGTTTCATGAAGAGGCTGAAAAGAATCCTGGCTTAGAGGATGAAGCGAGACTATGGTTTAAGCGGCTGGAGGATGGAGACGAAGAAGCATTAAAGCTGTGGCAGTGGTTCAGAGATGAGAGTCTAAAGGAATTTAATCGTGTTTATGACATGCTGGGCATTACCTTTGACTCCTATGCAGGGGAGAGCTTTTACTCTGATAAGATGCCCGGGGTATTAAAGGTCATGGAGGAAAAAGGGCTGCTAAAAGAGTCTAAAGGTGCTGAAATTGTAGATTTAGAACCCTATGGCATGCCACCGGCCCTGATTCGCAAAAGTGACGGCTCCACCCTCTATATTACCAGAGATATCGCGGCAGCTATCTATAGAAAAGAGCATTATGACTTTTATAAAAACATCTACGTTGTAGGGGCTCAACAAAACCTTCATTTCCAGCAGTGGATGAAAATTATTGAACTGATGGGTCATGAATGGGCAAAGGATTGTGTTCATGTTCAATTTGGAATGGTTGCACTGGAAGAGGGAACCATGTCTACACGTAAAGGCAGAGTGGTATTCCTGGAGGACGTACTGAGGAAAGCCGTAGAGCGAACAAAGGAAATTATTACGGCTAAAAGTCCAAACCTAGAAAATAAAGATGAGATTGCAAAGCAAATCGGTATTGGGGCAGTAGTATTCCAAGAACTATCCAACAGCCGTATTAAGGACTATGTGTTCTCATGGGATAAAACCTTAACCTTCGATGGAGAAACAGGGCCTTATGTGCAGTATACCCATGCAAGAGCCTGCAGTCTTTTAAGAAAAGCGGAAGTTAAACTCACAGATGTTATTGACTACAGCCTGCTGTCCAATGAGGATGCTATGAATCTGATTCGATTAATTCAACAGTTCCCAGGTGTAGTAGAAGATGCTGCAAGAAAGTATGAACCTTCTATTGTTACACGATACATTGTAGACGTAGCCCAGGCATTTAATAAATTCTACCATGACTGCCCGATCATCGTAGAGGATCATGCTCTGCAGAGAGCCAGACTGGCCCTTGTATTTGCTGCAAAACAAACCATTCAAAATGGATTGAGCCTATTAGGCGTTGGAGCACCGGAAAGAATGTAATATAAAGCCAGTAGGATCTTCTACTGGCTTTTATACAGTTAAAGTTTATTGAAAGGATAATGTCTATGCAATATGAAGGAACCGTATACCGGCCCCCAAGTGAGGCCCACAGCTTAATCATGCAGATTACCATCGGCTGTTCCCACAATCAATGCAGCTTTTGCAGCATGTATAAAAACAAGCGCTTCAGAATCCGTAAACTGGAGGAAGTGTTAAGGGAGCTGGAAGAAGCAAGAAATTGCTACGGCAGGATAAAAAGGATTTTCCTGGCTGACGGGGATGGATTGATCTGCAAGACGGACTACCTAAAGGAAGTACTTACAAAAATCAAGACGCTTTTCCCGGAATGTGAAAGGGTAGGGATTTACAGCAGCCCTCAATCGATTTTAAACAAAAGCCTAGAGGATCTGATACAGCTTAGGGAGCTTGGATTAGGGATGACTTATCTGGGAGTGGAATCGGGCAGCAACCAAATACTCGAAGAAATTCATAAAGGTGTTACGGCAGAGCAGATGATCCACGCAGGCAGGAAGATCATTATGTCGGGGATAAATCTGTCGGTGACGTTAATTTCAGGGCTTGGCGGAAGAATGCACTGGCAGGAACATGCCATAGCCTCCGCTCATGTTATCAATGCTATCAAGCCCCAGTACCTGGGACTATTGACCCTGTTGTTAGAACCGGGTGTTCCTTTGGAGGAAAAGGTGAGAAAAGGGGAGTTTCAGTTATTGACGCCTATAGAGGTACTAAAAGAAACAAAACTGCTTCTGGAGAACCTATCTGTAGAGTATTGCATTTTCAGAAGTAATCATGCTTCTAACTATATCCCTTTGCAGGGTACGCTGCCGGCAGACCAACAGAGATTGATTCGACAGCTTGAGGCGGCCATAGAAGCAAATGGGCCATATGACGAGTATTTTAGGAGCCTGTAAAAATTATAAATTTATCCTGTTAGAAGAAATAAAAAAACACTGCATCCGGCGATGCAGTGTTTTGCTTCATTAAAGGTTAGCTTATTTTTGTAAATGTAAAAGGAATTCTTCTTCCGTAGTATTCGCTAGGGCGCTCAATTGTTTCAGAATACTGTCCTTGAGTAGAATAAAGGATTCGATTTTGGTATTTTCGCCTGTATATTCAAGGGCCTTTAATATCATCAGCATATCTCTTTTTGAAACTTCTTCAATAGATATTCGGTCAAATTGTTCCATGTCTACCACCTTTCTTCAATGATCATTTCATCCTGATGAATAATTCGGCATAAATCGTCTAAAACCTTCAAAATATGATAAATAATATTCATAAATCCTATTAAATTTATAATACAAAAAATGAAAAATACAAAAAATCTAATAGCGAAAGAATTTATTTGGAAATAAAAAAACTCCCTAAGTAAGGAGTATTAGGCGGCAGTATATATCGGTAGTTTTTCTTTTGCATGTAACGCATTGTAGCCAATGAGCAGAGCGATGGAGGAAGATGCCTTCTGTGCATGATGCGCATCATTTTGAAATCCTGGTGATTTGGCAGTATAACTTTGAAACAGGTCTTTTAGAATTTGAGAGAGAACTTCCTTGCTGCCATTTAATTTACACATATAGTCTATATCCTTACGGGATAAGTTAGTGGGGTTTTTCATATGCTCGTGGAGCAGCGTTTCGTATTTCAGGTGTTCAAAGAAGCGGTCTTTGAAGGCTTCCCGTTCATGATGAGGATGACAAAAATAATCGGCTATATAATGGGTAATCACACCCAGTTGAATGGAAAACTGTTTAAGATTGATTTTATCCTTTGAAAAGGGCATATTAGAAAGCTGACAGATCTCATTGCTGATAAAATGCAGCGATTCATCAATATAGTGTGGGATTTTAAATAGCCGCGGTGAAATATCCGGCTTGATGTTTCCGTATATAAAGAAACCTTTTTGAAGTTCTATCCCCAGATGCTGCTGTAAATGATTATACACATTCTCCGCAATAAGACTATGACTTTGTATTAACAAAAAAATCTACCCCTTTCGATCTGACCCTGTATAGTAAGCCCAATATTATTATGTCAGAATGAGGAGGATAATGGTTAAAGACCCTGTTATGGAAATGTAAAATGTTTATTAATCTAAAAAGTTTGTCACCAAGATCCAAGGAGCCGCATAGGATGATAAGAAGGGGGGATATTGCATGATATATTATCCGCAAACGCGCTTGTACACCTATAATCGTCAAGCAGCAGTAGCGTATGCTAGAAAGTGGGCACTGGGCAGAAATCCGCGTTATGCTGATTTTGAAAAAATGGGTGGAGATTGTACGAATTTCGCATCCCAGGTACTCCACGCCGGTGGCTGCCCAATGAATTTTCATCGGTACGGCTGGTACTACAAAACCCTAAATAGCAGAGCCCCAGCTTGGACGAGTGTTAAATACCTCCATAGATTCCTGGTAAATAATAAATCCACAGGACCCGTTGTTGTTGAAACAGATCTGCAAAATATTGAGCCTGGGGATATTATCCAATTGAATTTCGGAGATGATGAAGTATTTGATCACTCTCCGGTAGTAGTAGAGATATTGCCTGGACCGAGAACGCTTGATAAAATCCTTATTGCAGCTCATACCTTTGATCGTTTGGATTACCCTGTTTCAAATTATAGTTTTCAAAAAATAAGATTTCTTCATGTTGCAGGTTATAGGAGATAGGAATTATCTCCTTTTTGCTTTCCGAAGAGGAGAAGGTCAATTTAAAGGAGAGGAATAATATGGTATAATGGACTAAGCTATGTTTAAAACAAAGTTTTTTGGATGAGAATAAAGACAAAGAAGGCAACGGAGAGGACAAATGAGATGAAAGTACTGCTAACCACCCTCAATTCAAAATATATACACTCTTCCCTGGCATTACGCTACTTATATCATTTTAATCAGGAGGCTTTTCCGGGGGTTATCACACTCCAAGAATATACCATCAACCATGATCCTAATTATATCCTGGCCGAGCTCTATAAAGGAGATTTTCAAATCCTGTGCTTCTCCTGTTACATATGGAATATCGAGGCTACTCTGGAAGTCATCAGGAACCTAAAGAAGGTAAAGCCTGAGAGCACCATCATCCTAGGCGGACCGGAGGTTAGCTTTGAGGCAGCAGAATTAATGAAGCAGCAGGCCGGCATAGATTATATTGTACAAGGGGAGGGAGAGCTTACCTTTCAGGAATTACTGGCCTATTTAATCCATAAAAAAGGAAGAATAGAGGATATCCAAGGAATTCTATACAGGAAGGGAGATAGCATTTTTCAAAATCAAGAAAGGAATCTGATAAAGGATCTGGATAAAATCCCCAGACCCTATGATGAAAAACTGGAAGGCTTAGAAAATAAAATCCTGTATTATGAAAGTTCAAGGGGCTGTCCCTATAACTGCAGTTACTGCCTTTCTTCTACCATCAAGGGAGTACGTTTTTTTTCCATAGAGCGGGTAAAGCAGGATCTTCGTATCTTTTTAGATGCACGGGTGAAGCAGGTTAAATTTGTGGACAGAACCTTTAACGCAAAAAAAGAACACTGTCTTGAGATTATGAAGTATCTGCAGGAAATGGACAATGGCTATACCAATTTCCACTTTGAAATCACGGCAGATTTATTGGATGATGAAATACTCGACTTTCTCTCGAAGGTTCGGGAGGGTTTGTTTCAGTTTGAAGTAGGTGTACAGACTACCTATGAAAAGACAATGCATGCCATTGACCGAAGAGTAACTTTTTCCAAGCTGGAAAAAACGGTAAGAACAATTTCTGCTTTTAAGAATATCCATTTGCATCTGGACCTCATCGCAGGACTGCCCTATGAAGACCTGGAAAGGTTCAAGGTTTCCTTTAATCAGGTTTATGATCTAAAGCCGGAAAAGCTGCAGCTAGGGTTTTTAAAGCTCTTAAAGGGTTCTGCTATCCGTCACGAAAGAGAAGTCCACGGTTATATCTTTAAGGATGAAGCCCCTTACGAAATATTGGAGAACAAATATATCAGCTATCGGCAGCTGTTAAGACTAAAGATGATTGAAGAAATGGTGGAAATCTATTATAACAGCCATGGATTTGACGGAGCTATAGGGTTTATGCTGGCCAATTTTTATACGAATCCCTATGAATTTTATCAAAGTATCAGTGAATTTTGGGAGGAAAAAGGGTATCATCATAGTGCCCATCATAAAAATGAACTCTATAAATTGTTGGCTGATTTTTATGAGCATGCATCTTTTCCTCATCGAGAGTTATTTTTGGAAATCTTGAAGCTGGATTATCTAAAACAGGGCAGGGGTTCCCTTCCCGACTTTTTCCCTAGGGTGGAAATTGAAGATTTTAAGGATCGCTGTCATGCTTTTCTACAGTCCCAGGAAAATATCATGACGTATTTAGAGAGCTTTGTAAGGATGCCGGCAAAACAGATTATAAAAAAAGTGCATTTTGAGAATTTTGCCTATGATGTGGTAGAGATCCTAAAGCATCCTAAGGTTGAGGCAGCACCTCGGAAGGTAACAACCGTATTGTTTGATTATGAACTAGAGCAAAAGGTGTTTTCAAAATCTAAGTTTTATAAAGTAGAGATTTAGGGGGGATCGATTTGAACATTTTTCAGGATATTTTAGAAACAAATCGGGAGGTTTTGAAAAAAAGTACTCCTTTAGTTTTGAAAAACTGGCCCATATTATTTACAGGTGTTGTGTATTCGGTGATTGTTCTCTTTTTATTCCGGGTTGCTTTTATGTTTTGGATTTTAGCAGGGATTATTGTCACAGCGGTGCAAAGTGCACTAATTTCTAACTACCTGTATTTAATCGAAAACATTATTCAGTATGGTAAGATTTCAATAGAGGATTTCAAGAGAGGCTTCACAGTGTATATCTGGAAGGTTTATGGGATCATGGTAGTGATCTGGTTTGTGAACTATGGCTTAAGCCTGTTTTTAAGTCCATTGCTTAGACTTCAAATCGGCTTTGTATCGTTTTGGAGTTTGATTCAGTTGGCTGCATTTATCCTACTGAACTGCCTGCCTGAAGTGATTTATCAGAAGCATTATATGGTAGGAGAGAGCTTTAGCTATTGCGTCGAGTTTATAAAGGAAAACTGGTTGGACTGGTTTGTGCCCAACATACTTCTAGGAGTATTGTTTGTAATACTGACAGGAAGGGTGCTGACAGCAAACTTTTTAATCGGAAATCCCCTGGTTCGGCTCTCTATCGATGGGATTGTTCTTTATCTGGCCGGTCAGTTATTCCTGTCCTTTGTTATGATTTACAGAGGTTTGCTGTTTCAGCTGTTAAGCGGCAGCAGCAGAAGAAAAAGAGCATATATGAGGAATATGTATAGATAGATTTATATTGTTGCTGCAAAGGATGAAAAAACGGGGGAAATAGGTGATAACTTGGACAAGGTACTCATTCATCATAATAATAAGAATGAATGGCTTTGATTATTTTGATTTTTTAAGAAGATTGTCGATAAGGGAGCTTTTCGCACCATCAATGAAGATCAGGAGTTTTAGGGGGACGGGAAAATGGATATCGTGTATCGGGCATTAGAAAAGGAAGATATTCCAAAGGTAGTGGCTATGTTTCATGAGCTTGCCCAAGAGTCGGCGGAGGTCTCCTTCGCAGAGATACTTTCAGAAGAGGAAATAGCAGAGTGGCTGGATAATGAAAATAAATTTGTATATGGGGCCTTCGAGGGAGAAAGGCTTTTAGGAATACTTCGTGCGACACGGGGAGAAGGTAACGAAAACCATTGTGTAGAGTTGACCGCTGCAGTAGGCAGAAATTATAGAGGAAACAATATCGGAAAGGGAATTATAAACTATGGAGTGGAGCAGTTAAAACTAGCGGGCGTTAAACTTGCCCGAGCCTACATTTATAGTGATAACAGACCGTCGATCAACACGATCCTCTCCTGTGATTTTACTTTTTCCGGCTGTGTTTATCAACATCATTACTGCGAAAAACAGGGAAAATATGTGGATGATCTGATTTTTCACAAGATTTTATAACGGAGGGCTATATGTTACATCAAATCGAGAAATACATAAAAGAGCAGGTAGAACGATTAGTTTTCATAGAATTGAAGCAGGATGCTCCATTGGTCCAGGAGCGGTTTTCTTATCTTAAAGGCGTGCCTATTCCGATCCTTGTAAAGGAGCTGTCCAAGCATATTGGAGAGACTGGGGAAAACACGGAGCAAATACCTATAGATGAAATGATTCGAGGAATGATTTATATCATAGGGTTGGATCATCAATTCAAATACAATTCCATTTACCGGAGATTCTTATACGAGTATGATGAAAAAATCGAGGATTATATCTCTTATGAGGGATTAAAGCTGGCAGAAGCGGGAGATTTAAACGATGGACTCATTTATTTTAAAGCATTGGTATTCCTAAATGACGAAAATATCAATGGTTTTCTAAACTACGGACGCTGTTGTCAGGACCTGGGGGCGAAATTTGAAAATGCCCAAATGCAAAAGGATTATATTCGCACAGCTATTGCAGCCTTTGAAATAATAACAGAAAAATACCCTGAGTTTGCATTGGCGTATTACTTCCTAGGCTTCCATTACATTAATGATAAGCTTTTTAAAAAGGCCCAAATCACTTGGGAAGATGCCATAAGCCTTGGATTGGACGAAGAGAAGGAAAAAGAAATCTTACTGCAGCTGGCGAAACTAAAGGATCATATCCAATATGAGGAGGGTTATACGCTGATCCTCAATAATCGGCCTAAAGAGGGATTAGAGAAGCTTCTGCCTTTAGAGGAAAGCCTAAAAGATCGCTGGAATCTATTGTTCTTTATTGCCTTAGGATATAGGCAGCTAGGAAACTTTCAAGAAGCTATCGAGTATCTGGAACGGATCATTCAGTTGAATCCATCCCAGCCAGACACCTATAACGAACTTGGAATCTGCTATGCCTCTATTGGAAACTTTACAAAGGCAGAAAAGTATCTTAAGAAAGCACTGCAGCTTCAAGGAGACGACAGTGAAATACTCTGCAATCTGGCAATGGTTTATATGGAATTGGGGAGATACGAGCTGGCAGAAGAATATCTTAAAGAATCCTACAGTATCAATCCCGAAGATGAAATCACAAAACGATGCATTGCGCAGCTAAAACGTATTTATCCAGAGCACTCTTTCTAAGAGTGCTTTTTGAATACATAAAATTTTTTAATTCCTCAAAAAAAGTTATAAAATTCTATAGATATAAGGCCATAAGGACTAGCACAAGAAAAAAAAGTATAGTATAATAATTCTGAATAAGAAATATTGATGAGAATGCATTATAGGATACATAATAAATATTGCATCCACAGGAATTTTTTTTGCCCTACTGTTATTAAAAAATTGTAACGTTCAATAAATTTTTTAAAGGAGTGAGAGCATGATTAAGAATTTTCAAGCCCTATTAGATACTGCAAAGATGCAGAAAAAAATGAAGTTAGCAGTAGCTGCAGCCCAGGATGAAGAGGTTTTGGTGGCGGTTACCAATGCCTGGGAATTAGGAATTATTGAACCGGTTTTGGTTGGAGACATTGAAAAAATTCAAGCGATTGCACAAGCCCATCACTTAAATATCCAAAACTTTGAGATGATAGACAGAAAAGATCTGGATGAAGCCGCAAGAACTGCCGTTGCGCTTGTAAGTTCAGGACAGGCGGATTTTGTGATGAAGGGGATTCTGGATACCCCTATATTGCTAAAGGCAGTGCTGGATAAGGAAATCGGATTAAGAACAGACAGCCAGCTAAGCCATGTAATGGTTTATCAGGTACCTAGCTATCACAAGCTATTGTTTTTGACTGATGGAGGCATGAATATCGCACCAAGCCTGGAAGAAAAGGTAAAGATTATAAAGAATGCGGTACAAATTGCAAAGGCCATGGGAAATGAAGAAGTTAAAGTAGCCTGTTTGGCAGCAAAGGAAAAGGTTGATCCCAAAATGCCTGCAACGGTTGATGCAGATCAGTTAAAAGAAATGGGGAACAAAGGTCAGTTTGGGGAAAAGGTTATCATAGACGGGCCCCTTGCCTTTGACCTGGCTGTTTCTAAAGAAGCGGCAGAGATCAAAAAGATTGACAGCAAGGTTGCCGGGGATACGGATATCCTGTTGGTGCCAACGATCGAGGTAGGAAATGGGATCGGTAAAGCACTGACCTATTTAGCCAATGCCGAGTCTGCAGGTATCATTATGGGTGCCAAAGTTCCAATCGTACTGGTATCCAGAGCAGATACCCACGAAGCAAAGCTTAATTCAATTGCATTAGGTAGTGTAATTGCCGCAAATAGAGAATAAGGACAAGACAAGGAGTGTGAATCTATGAAAAAGTTTATGACAGGAAATGAAGCTATGGCCAGAGGTGCTTTTGAAGCTGGTGTTACATTTGCTTCAGCCTATCCTGGAACACCAAGTACAGAGATATTGGAGAATATAGGACCTTATAAAGAACACATCTATGCAGAGTGGGCACCCAATGAGAAGGTTGCCCTAGAGGTTGCCATTGGTGCATCTATCGCAGGGGCAAGATCCGTAGCGGCTATGAAGCACGTAGGTGTAAATGTAGCAGCTGACCCGCTGTTCACCTATGCTTATACAGGAGTTAACGGCGGACTTGTATTGATCTCTGCTGATGATCCTGGTATGCACAGTTCACAAAATGAACAGGATAACCGATACTATGCAAAGTTTTCTAAGGTAGCTATGATCGAGCCTAGTGACAGTCAGGAATCCAAGGACTTTATGAAAATTGCACTGGAACTCAGCGAGCAATATGATACTCCTGTGCTTTTCCGTGTGACTACAAGAATCTGCCACAGCAAGGGACTTGTAGAAATGGGAGAGAGAGAAGAAGTAGGTATTAGGCCATACAGTAAAAATATACCTAAATTTGTTGCAACACCTGCAAACGGCAGAGTGTTGCATGTAAAGGTAGAAGAAAGATTGCGGCAGTTAGAAGAATTCAGCAACAAGACTGACCTAAATAGAATTGAGTGGAACAGCAAAAAAGTGGGTATCGTAACTGCAGGAGTTGCCTATCAATACGCTAAAGAGGTATTTGGGGAAGATGCTTCCTACCTAAAATTAGGATTTACTTACCCACTGCCGATGGATAAAATCAGAGAATTTGCATCCCAGGTTGAAACTCTATATGTGATCGAAGAGCTTGAGCCTTATATGGAAGAACAGATAAAGGCTGCAGGTATTGCCTGTATTGGAAAGGATCTTATTCCTAGAATCGGAGAGTTAAATCCTGATATTATTGCCAAGGCAATATTAGGAGTTGAAAGAGAGACTTTAAGTGTCAGTGAAGCATCTGTTGTCGGCCGTCCGCCTACAATGTGTGCAGGATGTCCTCACAGAGGTTTCTTCTATCAGATTTCTAAAAAGAAGAATGTAATGATCAGCGGCGATATTGGATGTTATACCCTGGGATCAGCAGAACCGCTATCTGCAATGGATACCTGTATCTGTATGGGTGCCAGCATAAGTGCCGGTCATGGTGCACAAAAAGCCTTTGAATTTAACGGTGTAGATAAAAAAGTTGTAGGGGTAATCGGTGACTCAACCTTCTTCCACTCTGGTGTAACCAGCTTGATGGATATTGTTTATAATAAAGGTACTGCAGTAACGGTGATCTTAGATAATAGAATTACAGGGATGACTGGACATCAGGAAAACCCTGGTACCGGCTACACATTGCAGGGTGACAAGACTCATGCTATTAACATCCCGCTGCTTTGCGAAGCAGTAGGCGTAAAAAAAGAAAATATATTTGTGATTAATCCACTGGACCTGGATGCCTGTAACAAAGCTATCGACACAGCCCTGAAGGCTACAGAACCTACGGTGATTGTGACCGAATGGCCTTGTGTTCTGAAAAAGTTTACTCCTGAAGATATTGAGCGATTCGGAAATAAGAAGGTAATCTGCAGAGTAGATGAAGAAAAATGTAAGTCCTGTAGAATTTGTACAAAGACAGGCTGTCCTGCTATTGCATTTGATACAAAGGCTGTTATCAATGAAGATATGTGTGCAGGCTGCGAAGTATGTCTTCAGGCTTGTCCGTTCAAAGCAATCGAAAAGGTGGGTGAATAACATGTCAGATGTAAAAAATATATTATTAGTCGGTGTAGGGGGCCAGGGTATCATCTTGGCCAGTAAGATCCTTTCTGAAGGTTTGATCAGTGCAGGTTATGATGTAAAGATGTCTGAGGTTCACGGTATGGCACAAAGAGGTGGAAGTGTAACGACCCAGGTACGTTTTGGTAAAAAAGTGTATTCACCGATCATAGGAAAAGGTCAGGCAGATATTATTGTTTCCTTTGAAAAAATGGAATCCTTAAGATGGATGGAATATTTAAAGGTTGGCGGTAAGGTAGTTGTGAATGATTATGAGATCCCATCTGCACCGATCTTAGCAGGCAGTGTAAAGTACCCGCAGAATATTATCGAAACCTTGAAAGAAAAAGCAGACACTACGGTTTTCAAGGCTGCTGATATTGCAAAGGAGCTAGGCAACATCAAAACCATGAATGTGGTTATGGTAGGTGCTTTAGTAAAGGCTATGGGATTAGACGAAGTGAATTGGGAGAATGTTGTTCGTGAAAATGTAAAGGAATCCCTTGCCGATATTAATATTGAGGCGCTCAAAAAAGGAATGGAACAGGTAAAATAGTATAGAAAGAAGGAAGTGAGTCAGCGATTCACTTCCTTTTTTACAGTAAGAATAAATTTATGTATATTGTATAAAGACAAGTCCAGATAATGCCATAGTACTGTAGGGAACGGTCTCTGTGCCGTTCCGGTAACTCTAGGGGCACCTGCCTATTACTCCATTATCACAGAAAAATGTAGGGGACGACGATGCCGTCGTCCCGTAAAAAATTTACATTCAGAATTTCATAATCTTCTATAAAAGTAAAGAATATGAGTAGGAATTGATAGAAATATGTAGAATATTTAAACAAAGAGAAAAGGAGGAGAAAAATGACGGAGAAAATATTGGGTATATTAGGTGGTATGGGACCGGAGGCTACATCCTACTTTTTCCATCAGCTTATCAAGGCAACACCTGTAAAAAAGGATGAAGATCATATTAAAACCATTATCTACAGCAATCCTCAGATACCAGATCGTACGGAGGCGATCCTAGGCAGAGGAGAGAGCCCCGCAGAAGCAATGGTAAAGTCAGCAAATATACTAGCACAGGCAGGGGTCTCTACTGTCTTTATGCCTTGCTTTACTGCCCATTACTTTTTTGACGAAGTGCAGGCGCAGGTTAATACGCCTATGACCAGTTTGCTGAGAATTATCCATCATTATATAGATGAGCACTATAAGGATATTAAAACTGTAGGTATCCTATGTACCGATGGGACCGTTAAGAGTAAGATATTTGAGAATGAATTAAATAATTATAATGTTATTTATCCGAAAGAGGATATCCAAGCAAGCTGTGTAGTAAAAGCAATCTACGGGGAGAAGGGAATAAAAGCAGGATACACAGAAGGGGAACCCACGGAGCTTTTAGCTAAAGCAGCCCAGCATCTCAAGGATCAGGGAGCACAGCTGGTGATTATGGGATGTACCGAAATCCCGCTGGCTTTTAAAGAAGAACGTATCGATATACCAGTAGTCAACTCTATGAAAATCGCAGCACAATATTTTGTGAAGCAGTTTAAGGGGTAGTGGGAGCAGCAGGAGAAGAACGGTGCACGCTTGAATTTTAGGATAGAAATGTTTTTTTCTTAGAGGTCAAGTAGCGTATTTGCTCTTTCCTTTTGATAAGAGCTATTTTTACATTTATAATTACTTTTATAATATAAAAAGACTTTCGTAGGGGCAGGTCTCTGTGCCTACACGTCTGATTTATGTCTGTGTACTGCTTTGAAACCATGAGGTATCAACCTTCACTCCGTGAGACTATTGGATAAAATAGGCCGCAATATTGTTCTAAGGATCTACCGGGATCAATGACGGCATCCGTGCTCCGTGATCCCTAAAGGGACCTCCTGTCCCTTTCACGATCCTTCTTCAATATTGCGACTCTATTTTCTTAACCAATGATTTCAAAGTCGTTCTCTTTTGATACGCCCATGGTTTCTTGTCAGACAGCCTGTTTTCGTAGCGACAGGTCTCTGTGCCTGTCCGTTAAAAAGGTTTCTGTAGGGGCAGACCCATAGGCGTCAACTTAACCCATAATTTGTCATCCTGAGCGGAGTAAAACGGAGTCGAAGGATCTTTAAGCTAGATGACATATTCTGATAATCAAAAATAATCTTGCTTATGTTCTATAAGATTCTTCGCTAACGCTCAGAATGACATGCTTCTAAGGTTTATTTGGAAATAATTGGATTACGTTGACGCCTATG
>NZ_FQZV01000029.1 GCF_900142145.1 Geosporobacter subterraneus DSM 17957
TAGTCATCGGGGGATTTTTCGCAGGAGTACCATCGGCCTACAGCTTAAACATCAATGACAACCAGGATTGGGTATGGGGAGTAGGCCTACTGCTCAGTGGACTGTTTGTAGCCATTGCCCTGATGAAGCACGGATTGGAAAAGGTAAGAAACAACGATATCAATACTCCATGGTCCGACTACAAAATCGGAAAATGGTGGAGTGTATGTGTGGCCCTATTCCCGGTGTTTACCGTGGTGATTATCGGCTGGTGGATCTGGCAGGCTATAACATGGTATCCCGGCAACTGGTGGGATCCAACAGAAATATTTAGTGTGGGAACGATCATCGTACAGTTTGCCATACTGATCGGTATTTCACTATTGACCAACAACTGGCTGGCCAATAAGATTGGTCAGGGTCATGATATTATGGAATCAGCCTTAGAGGAAATAAGGGGGTCGAAGTAATATGTCAACCACATCTATTGTTATGATGGTGATTACCTTAAGCTTTTATGGAGGCGGATTTTTATACCTTCTGAATAAAGCATTCCTATCTAAAAATAGCAATCAATAGACTGTAAGGGATTCTTCTCCTTTAGGGGAAGAATCCCAAATAAAATAGGAGGTGTAGACGTGAGGATTCAGGAACATCCGATATTAATATTTGAAAGAGGGAGTAAAATAACCTTTACCTATAATGATATGCTGCTGGAAGGCTATGAGGGAGAAACGATTGCAGCTGCACTTCATGCAGCTGGGGTAAGGGTTTTGAGTCATAGTCACGAAAAGCACAGACCAAGAGGATTTTTTTGTGCCATTGGAAATTGTTCATCTTGTCTGATGGAAGTGGATGGAGAGCCAAATGTAAGAATTTGTGTTGAAATGGTAAAGGATGGTATGGCTGTTAGAACACAAGAAGGGAAAGGGGATATATTATGAAGCCTGCAGAAGTTTTGATTATTGGAGGCGGCCCTGCCGGTTTGTGCGCTGCAATCAGTGCAGCGGAATTAGGCTGCAAGGTACTGCTTGCAGATAGAAATAAAAAATTAGGTGGACAACTTGTAAAACAGACCCACATGTTTTTCGGTTCAGAGAAGCAATATGCATCCGTAAGAGGCATTGATATTGCCGGTATATTGCTTAGTAAAGTAGAAAATAATGAAAACGTTGAAATATTAAGTGATACAACAATTTTAGGGATTTATGAAGACGGTGTTGTTACGGCTGATCAGTCAGGTAATTATTTTAAAATAAGACCAGATGCTATCATTGTAGCTACGGGAGCCAGCGAAAAAACACTAGCCTTTCCTTATAATGATTTACCTGGAGTATATGGTGCCGGTGCAGTACAGACCTTGATGAATGAGTATGGTGTGAAGCCTGGAAATAGGGTAGTAATGCTTGGAGCGGGCAATATTGGTCTAATTGTCAGCTATCAATTAATGCAAGCAGGGGTAGAAGTAGCGGCCATTGTTGATGCGTCTCCTAAGATTGGCGGATATCTGGTTCATGCATCGAAAATTCGAAGAATGGGAGTACCTATTTATACAGGACACACCGTTAAGGAAGCCCATGGAACAGAAACCTTAAAGGGTGTAACCATCTGGCAGCTAGACGATAAATGGAATCCTATTGAGGGAACTGAAAAACGCTTTGATGTAGATGTAATGTGTATTTCCGTAGGCTTAACACCATTATCAGAATTATTATGGCAGGCGGGCTGTGAGATGAAATATGTAAACGAGCTAGGCGGATTTGTACCTGTTCGGAACGAAGACTTAGAAACCTCAGTAAAAGGCATCTTTGTGGCAGGAGATGTATCAGGGGTAGAAGAGGCTAGCAGTGCCATGGTGGAAGGGTTTCTGGCAGGATTGTCCGCTGCAAATTATCTGGGTTATACAATATACAATATTAATGAAAAGAAAAACGATTTGCACCAACAATTAAATGCGCTGAGATCAGGTCCAGTAGGAGAAAAGATAAGAAAGGGAATTTCAGAGTTGATCTTCAGTAGTGAGGCAGCGGTTTCAAAAGAAATATAGTATAGGTTCAGGAGGTGTATAGAATGCTAGAAAAAACGGGTGTGCCCGCAGCAAGTGACCTGGAAAATGTTATGCCATCAGAGGAAAGGCTGAATAGAGGACCGGTTGCAGTGATCGAGTGTTTTCAGAACATTCCCTGTAATCCCTGTTATACAGCATGCAGTAGAAATGCTATTAAGGAATTCGAAGATATAAACGATTTGCCCAATATTGACCACGAAGCCTGTAACGGATGCAGTTTGTGCGTAAGCAAGTGCCCAGGATTGGCTATTATGATCATGGATATGACTTATTCAGAGCAAGAAGCACTGATAAAAATACCTTATGAATTTTTGCCACTGCCAAAGGAAAATGATTTAGTGAAAGGATTGGACCGGGAAGGTAAACCTGTTTGTGAAGCTAAAGTAATCAAAGTGATGAATCCAAAATCATTTGATAAAACACCGATTCTCTCAATAGCTGTAAAAAAGGAATTTGCCAAGATTGTACGAAATATTGGAATGGGGGATGAAGATGGACGATAAATCAATTGTGTGCCGATGTTCCGATTTGAGCGTCAAGGATATTCGTGATCTCATAGCACAAGGGTATACGACTTTTGATGAAATAAAAAGAATAAGCAGGGTTGGGATGGGGCCTTGCCAAGGAAGGACTTGTACGCAGCTGGTCTTGCGTGAACTCTCTATTGCCACGGGAAGGCCGCTGGCCGAATTGATGCCAGGTACCTATAGACCGCCTGTAAAAGCAATTAAATTAAAGGCGATTTGCGAATGTGCCCAAGGAGGTGAAGCACATGATTAGAACAGCTGATGTGGTAATTATCGGCGGCGGCATTTCTGGTTGTGCGATTGCATATAATCTATGCAAAAAAGGGGTAAAAAGAGTCGCAGTCATTGAAAAAGGGTATATTTCCAGCGGTGCTACCGGCCGATGCGGTGCAGGGATTCGTCAACAATGGGGTACGGAGATGAATTGCAAGATTTCAAAGCTTTCCTGTGAATTTTTTGAATCTGCCCAAGAAGAATTACAGTATGAGGGGGACATAGAATTTAAGCAAGGAGGCTATCTGATTGTATCCAGTACGATGAAAGAACATGAGCAATTCAAAAAGAATGTTGAACTGCAAAATAGACTAGGTATTCAATCGAAGCTTTTGAACTTAGAGGAAGCAAAGGAAATTGTACCCTATTTAAATACAGATGGACTAATCAGTGCAGCCTTCCATCAGAAGGACGGCCATCTAAATCCATTCCATGCTACCCAGGCCTTTGCCAATGCGGCAAAAAGATTAGGGGCTGAAATATATACTTTTACGGAAGTAACCGGAATCCTTGTGGAGAATGGAAAGATCAAGGGGGTGCAGACCAGTAAGGGAGATATTTCAACGAATATTGTCGTCAATGCTGCAGGTGGATACTCACAATTAATCGGAAATATGGTTGGATTGGATTTGCCTGTTTATTCTGAGAGACATCAGATTTTGGTCACAGAGCCGGTAGAACCTATGTTAGATCCGATGGTCATGTCCTTTTCATTAAATTTATATTGTCAACAGGTACCCCATGGCAGCATTATTATGGGGCGAGGGGATGAAGGAGAACCTAGAGATTTAAGAATCACCTCAGGATGGCACTTCCTGGAAGAAATGGCGAAAACCATAACAAAACTTCTTCCGCCACTAGAAAATGTAAGACTTTTAAGACAGTGGGCAGGTCTCTATAACATGTCGCCGGATCGTCAACCGATTTATGGTTCTGTCGATGAAGTGGAAGGATTTTATTTGGCAATCGGATACAGCGGGCACGGATTTATGTTTGGGCCAGCGACAGGACTATTAATGGCAGAAACCA
The DNA here is from genome assembly GCF_900142145.1 of Geosporobacter subterraneus DSM 17957. GTDB lineage: Bacteria > Bacillota > Clostridia > Peptostreptococcales > Thermotaleaceae > Geosporobacter > Geosporobacter subterraneus. The sequence goes on from NZ_FQZV01000029.1 coordinate 3,877, forward strand.
TCCTAGGAGAAGAAACTACTCTCCCCATCGATATGCTTCATATAAACCGATTTAAAAAGGGAGAATTGATATTTGAACCATCAGTAGTATAAAAGACTCTGGTTTCTCTGGAAATAGCAACAGTAAGGCAAGCATATCATCTCAAAAGTTTTTCTTCATAAAGCATTGTGAAATAATAATTGACAAAATCGCAAAAAAATGTGAAAATACTGAAAAAAACTACATAAATTATATTCCAGGAGGTGAATCACTTTTGAAACTACTAGAAAAGAATGAAGCAAAATGCATAGCTTGCGGCAGATGTGAAGAAATATGTGCAAATGCGTATTTCAAACAGGAAAACAGAGAAAAATCCTGCATTCAAATCAGTGAGAAACAGGGAGAAAATAAAATTAATGTATGCAATCAGTGTGGTGTCTGTATTGATATTTGTCCGGTAGAAGCTTTATACAGAGATAAGAATGATGTGGTCCGTGTTAAGAAAGACATATGTGTAGGCTGTTTTATGTGTGTAGGCTTTTGCCCTGAGGAAGCTATGAGGCAGCATGATGACTATATTGAACCCTTTAAATGCATAGCCTGCGGCTTATGCGTCAGAGAGTGCCCTACTGAAGCAATTTTCATTGGAAATAGGGAAACCGCTGCGGTATTAGAAACCATAGCAGAGACAGCCGTAGTAGAGGAGTAGCAAAGGGTATACTAAGTAAGGGGGATGTGATAAACATGAATGTTAAAGAAATGCTGAAAGCCCACAAACTTCTAAAAGAATATAAGTATGATTTAGGAAAACTGGATAAGGGCTACACTAACAGAACTCTCTATGTTAATCTTACAGATCAACGAATAGAATCTAAACCAGTCACGGATTTAATGAAGGATAAGTTTATTGGCGGAAAGGGATTTGGATTATGGTATTTATGGAATGCCGTGACCCCTGAAACCAAATGGTCTGATCCTGAAAATGAAATTGTCATATCCAGTGGTCCAATTGGTGGCATAACTCAATACCCTGGATCGGGGAAATCTCTAGTAGTTACGATTTCGCCCTTGACCGGAATGCCTATAGACAGCAATGTGGGGGGGTATTTTGGACCACTGCTAAAGTTCTCCGGCTGGGATGCTCTTGAGGTACAAGGAAAAGCTGACAAGGATGTAATAATCTATATAGATGGCAATGAAGGCATTGTGCGAATTGAAGAAGCGCCTCTGGAAGCTGTTGATGGTCACTTATTAGGAGAACAGCTGACAGAAATGTATGCAGAGTCGGAGGCAGATAAAAGAAATATTTCCGTAGTAACCGCCGGCACAGCTGCAGAGCATACCTTGATCGGGCTTCTTAATTTTACGTTCTATGATGTGCGAAGAAAGGTGCCACGGCTAAAGCAGGCCGGAAGGGGCGGTATTGGTACCGTATTTAGAGATAAGCATATAAAGGCTCTAGTTGTAAAATTCAAAGGGGTAAAAGGCGATCTGAATCATCCTGCTGATATATCACAGATTAATAAAGCTGGTATCAAGCTTCACAAAGAGATCCACCGATTAGATCATGTGCAAAACCGTATGCGTCAAATCGGGACGGCTAATATTATTGAAGTCATGGATGAGTATGATCTATTGCCGACCCATAACTATAAGTACGGAAGTCATCCGGATACTTATAAGATTGCCTCCGATGTTTTTATTAAAAAATACATTACTCAAGGCATGGCCGACGGCTGTTGGTATGGTTGTTCTTTATCCTGTGCAAAAGCAGCGGATAACTTTAAATTAAAAACAGGACCCTATAAAGGACATTGTGTAACGATAGACGGTCCGGAATATGAAAATGCTGCTGGCTTAGGATCCAACTGTGGTATTTTTGATCCGGAATATATATTAGAAGCAAATTTTTATTGCGATACTTATGCAGTAGATACTATTTCTTTTGGAACGATTACAGCATTTATTATGGAATGCTATGAAAATGGCATTTTAGATAAGGAAAAAACCGGTGGGTTGGAGTTGAATTTTGGAAATGCAGAAGCTGCCCTTGAACTGCTCCATCAGATGAGTAGAGGAGAAGGCTTTGGTAAAATAGCCGGTTTAGGTATTAGAAGAATGAAGAAAATATTCACGGAAGAATACGGTGCAGATCCTGATTTCCTACAGGATATTGGGATGGAACAAAAAGGACTGGAGTTCTCTGAATATCTCCCTAAGGAATCATTAGCGCAGCAAGGCGGATATGGATTAACAAATAAGGGACCTCAGCATGATGAAGCCTGGCTCATTTTTATGGATATGGTAAATAATCAGATACCAACCTTCGAGGATAAAGCCGAAGCACTGCATTATTTTCCAATGTTTAGAACCTGGTTTGGGTTGAATGGATTATGTAAGCTTCCATGGAATGATATTGCGCCGGAAAGCAATTCAACCTCTGACGAACCAGCAAAAATACCGGAGCATGTTCAAAATTATGTAGATATATTTAATGGCGTAACAGGAAAAAATATTGATAAGGAAGAGCTCATCCGACAGTCAGAGAGAGTTTATAATTTCCAAAGAGTATTTAATATCAGAATGGGCTATGGTAAAAGGACACATGATAAAATTCCTTATCGCTCTGTCGGTCCTGTAACTGTAGAAGAATATGAATCCAGAAAGGATCGCTATGATCAACAGCTGAAGGAATTGATAGGCTATGATCCTGAAGGAAAAACAACAGAGCAAAAAATGAAGATACTCAGAAAATATAGAGAAGAGCAGTACGAAAAGCTGATAGATGCTGTCTATATGCGCCGCGGCTGGACAATGGATGGTATTCCTACAATTGAAAAGCTTAGCAGTTTAGGCATGGACCTGCCAGAGGTGGTTGAAGTCGTTCGCAGGCATCTGTAATAGATTATTTGTATCTGGAGGTTAAAGCTTTGATTAAAGTGAATGGAAGAGATTCCGATTGGGAAGAAAATTTGACAGTAGAAAAGCTGTTACAAATCAAAAAATATTCTTATCCTAAAATTATCGTAAAAATAAATGGACAACTGATTGATCGTGAGCACTATACATCGACCCCTATTCATGATGGAGACGATGTTAAGGTGATTCATTTGTTGGCTGGTGGATAAGAGGTGTGGAATGACTGGCAGATCAGCATTTGCCAGTTATTTTTATATTGAGAAAAGAAATAACATTGACAGATCTAAACACTTCAGCTATAATCAATCATAATATATTGGATAAATGCAGTGAAGGAGAAAAGTAAAAGAGTGATGTATCACAGAGAACAAAGCGCTGGTGAGAGCTTTGTATGCTAGCTTTTTGAACCCGCTCTGGAGCGTTGCGATTTGGCCGCGTTAAGGTCTTTCTAAGTGAGTCTGTTGACTAATTAGGGTGGTACCGCGGGTAAACTCTCGTCCCTTATGGGATGAGGGTTTTTTTATTGAAGACAATATTATAGGGGACATAATAATATTATGTTAATAAAAAAGGGAGTGAATATATGTCTAATTTAATTTTACAATGTAAAAGGTTAAAAGATGCTGCTAAATTGCTAGGGATTGCAGATACGAAAAAAAAGAATAAGGCTTTGTATTATGTGGCAAAACAATTAAGAGCTTCTAGAGATATTATCATTGCAGAAAATGAAAAAGATGTTCGTAATGCCCGGGAGGCAGGTATGAAAGAAAGCTTGATCGACCGACTGCGATTGGATGAAAATAGGATTGAGGACATGATAGAAGGTATAGAGACAATCATTGACTTAAGAGATCCCATTTGGAACAGCAACCGGGTATGGACACTGGAGAATGGTCTAACTATCAGCAAAATGACAGTTCCCATGGGTGTTATTGGAATAATATACGAATCCAGACCGAACGTCACCATTGATGCCTTTGCCCTGGCGCTCAAGAGCGGGAATTGCATATTATTAAGAGGAAGCTCCACGTCTATCCATTCAAACCGTGCCTTAGTAAATGCTGTAAAGGAAGGATTGAAAGCTAGTAGACTACCAGAGGATGTTATAGGTTTTATTGATGATGTGGATCGATCTGTGGTGATGGAAATGTTAACTTTAAACGAATATATCGATTTAATTATACCTCGTGGAGGTAATGAGCTTATTCAATTTGTAATAAAAAATGCAACGGTACCAACGATTGAAACCGGTGTAGGAAACTGTCATGTTTACATCGATGAAAGTGCAAATCTTGAAAAGGCTATTAAGATCGCTGAAAATGCTAAAATGCAGCGGCCAGGGGTTTGCAATGCCTGTGAAACTATTTTGGTGAATGAAAAGGTGGCCAGAGACTTTTTACCGCTATTATATCAAAGCTTTGATGGGAAAGTGGAAATGAGGGGATGCGAAAAAACACGGAAAGTCATTCCTGTAAATAGGGCAGGGGAAGAAGATTGGTTTGAGGAGTATTTGGACTATACAGTGGCAATAAAAGTTGTAGAAGATATAAAGGAGGCAATAGAGCACATAGATAAGTATGGTACAAAGCATTCGGAAGCCATTGTAACAGAGCAATTGGAGCATGCGAATCTTTTTCTGCGTCAGGTAGATGCAGCGGCGGTTTATGTTAATGCCTCAACCAGATTTACAGACGGCGGCCAGTTTGGATTTGGTGCCGAAATGGGCATTAGCACGCAAAAAATCCATGCCCGGGGACCTATCGGATTAGAAGAGTTGGTTACTGTTAAATATACAATTGTAGGAAACGGACAAATCAGAGAATAGAGGGATAACATGATAAGTACACTTATTGAAAACAGTAAAAAAATAGTAATAAAAATAGGGAGCAATACCCTAGCCAATGAGGATGGAAGCATCAATAAGCAATTTTTAAAAGAGCTGAGTGATCAGGTAGCCGGTTTTGTAACAAAAGGAAAGCAGATCGTATTGGTTTCTTCAGGAGCTAGAATTGCAGGGGTAGCAACGATTGGTAAATGGATGCGAAAGGAAGATATGCATTATAAACAGGCCTTATGCGCCATCGGACAGGTAGAGCTTATGGATGCTTATCGAAAAGTATTTGCAGCCCATCAAATTCATGTAGGGCAGATGCTTTTAACAAGAGATGATTTCTCTGACGGCAGCAGAACCTTAAATATACGAAATACTTTGTTTACATTGTTGGATGAAGGCGTTGTACCGATCATTAATGAAAATGATACGGTTAGTGTGGAGGAAATAAGAATTGGGGATAATGATACGCTGGCAGCCTTAACGACCAATCTGTGGAATGCAGACCTGCTCATATTATTTAGTGACATTGATGGTTTATATAATAAAAATCCAAATGAGTACCAGGATGCCGAACTAATTGAAAAGGTAGAAGACCTGGACCGACTGCTTGAAACCATAGAAGTAGGCAATACTAGTGATTTTGGTACAGGAGGCATTGTTACGAAGCTGGAAGCTGCAAAAAAAGTAAACAGCTATGGAATACCGATGATCCTGGCTAGTGGTAAAAAACAAAGAATATTAGACAGACTCCTTGAGGGCAGTGAAAAGGCCACGTTATTTCTGCCAAATCAAAAGAATAGTATAAAAGATCAAATAAAGAGAACTCCAAAATAATTGTTTTGGAGTTCTCTTTATTTATGGAATTTGTGAAACTGAAAAATTAGTGATACTCGAAAGAGGATTGATCGAGTATTTTGACTCCAGAACATTCCTTTAACTGATCCATAAGTTTAAACAGGGCTAGATCCTTGTTTTTGGCCTCTAACATGGCATCGAAATTTTGGTTGTAATTCTTGGCCTTCTGTAAAAACTCATAAAAGAATTCAATCTCTACATCGTCAGCATGGGCACGAATGTTTTTACCCGGTCTAGGGCTGGATACATGGATTTTGGGAGGATGAATTTGTCCATCCCAGGTCTTAAAGATATCCCCCAACAACTGGGACAAATCTTCTTCATTTTGATTGCACCAATAGTGATGGATGTCCAGTACCATAGGGATGCCCAGGTCTTTGCAGATAGATAATACATCACTGGCAGTATAAACCTTATCATCATTTTCCAATATAATTCGATTGCGGATGGATGACGGAAGCTTGACAAAATTGGCTTTAAAACGCTCAATGGCTTTTGATTTGCTATCGTAAATTCCTCCGACGTGGAGTACGAGCTTAGCTTCTTTTTCAGATAAATTCATTCCCTCAAATAAATTAACATGATACTTAAGATCTCTGAGGGAAGCAGCCAGAATGTCCTCTTTCGGGCTATTCAGCAGCGTGAAGTGATCCGGATGGGCACTAACTCTTAGCTGATGCTGCTTAACGTAACTGCCGATGTCCAGTAGCTCCTGCTCAAAGGCTTTTGTATAATCCCACTGAATTACATCTGGATGAGTAGCCAAGGGAATCAGTTTTGAAGTAAAACGGTAGACCTTTATATCGTGAACCTGGTTATGAATCAAAATTCTCTTTGTATTCGTAAGGTTCTCTCTTACCAATTCTTTGAGTCTATAAAGCTTTGATTCGTCATCTTTCAGTTTTTCATAGCTTTTATAAGTAATGGTTTTATTAGGGGAAGCTTCATGCAAAGATAAAGAAATTGCAACATAGCCGAGGCGAATGATCATGATAAATCATTCCTTTCTTTGAGCGCTTATGCATATTATCTGGTTCGACAATAATATTCTACCAGATATCTGTAAGAGATTCTTAAAAACGACAAAAAACAGCATTGAATCAATTGAAACACGTTATCATTTGATAAAGAAAATAATGTCGAAGAAACAGGCAATGGAATGCTTTAATGCCGTTTAAAGTAATACTTGTATGATTTGCGATCTGCAGAAATTTATACGAAGGGCTCCATCTATGCTGTTAACAATTTTTAAAATGTTAAACAGAATTACTATAAAAACCTGGAGGATAGCCTGCATAATCAAATCAAGGTATCTACCGATTTACTATTCAGTTAGCAGGTTGTTTCTTCGTTGATTTAGTACATAGACAGATGATCAAGCTGCCAGGAATTAAAACAAACAGGAAAACATAAATGATAAAGATTATCAATAAAACTATAAATTAAACTAAACATATCAGATTTAATTTAAACGTATAACAAAAGTTAAAAATTTAAGACACAAAACTTTAAAAAATATTAAGTAATTTATTAAATGATTAGATTATGAACAATTTCAGATTTATAGATTATTAGTAAAAATATTTATTGAGCAGTTTTAAGACAAAGTTTGCGAATCTGGATATGATATATAGAAATATGAAATAGAGCATAATTAAATAGGTTGACGGATACTCTATAACCAAATTCAACTATTCTTTAAATGTATATTTAGGGAATAGTTTGGGAATTGATAAATATTCTCAATGGCAGCTGCTTGTTTACTAATAACGCTAATCTACTTTCTCCATGACATGATATTACTTATTATTACTTATAAAGGAGTGACACAAAGCTACGATCTCTAGCATAAATATTTACAATGATACGGCATCAAAGTACTTTATTTGTTTATCTACGAATTAAAAAGCCTCCTACTTCATGGAGGCTTCTAAACAATAACCATACTATCATAGTAATTTCCTGGAAGGTTAAGTATTAAAATTCAATATTTTGATTGCCTTGTTTTACTATATAACGTTGGCATGTACCACCAAATCGTCCTTTAATAAGCTTCTCCAGTGAATCAAGTGCCCTTATCAAGGAACTTCCCTCGTTGTCTTCAAAACCTACCAACTGAAAGAAAACATCTTTTGTATCTAGTGTCATTTTGCCTAATTCACTCTGACGCCAAATCCATTTTCTTGTCTGCACAATATCTCCACTTGTAAAAACGAGTTCCCCTTCTTCTACCGTTTCATATTCCTTTGCGCCAAAGGGCAAAAATCTTTCTGTCCCTTTACTAAAACAAACACTTAAGTCCTGATGGATATCTCTTAAATCATGACCGCCCAAGGAAATCTGGTTCTCTAGGGAGACTACATTGCATAAATCTACTAGTGCATTGATTGTAGGTAGAGAATTGCCTTTGATCACCCTCTTTAGCATAGCTTCTGTAGATGCTGGATATTTATTAGGATTTATACCTGCCTTTTCCATAGTATTACGATACTCTTGTATAATAGGGAGACTCCTAAGCTCTTCTTCCTTAATGATTTGCCTTACATGATTCTCTGCATTCCTCATCGAATCAACATCTAAAGATGTGGATACACTATTATTAAGTCCTTTTCCTATCAGAATTCCAAAATGGAGCCTTGGATTAAGCTCAAACACCCCTGGGTTTATAGTGTAATTCATAATACTACCCCTCTTCCTATATGTACTTATAAGACTGTTATACGGTTAAGATTCTTACCTTACAGGATAAAAGTGTCCCCTTTAAACATTAAAATATCGTCTTTTATCAATACAAATCTCTTAATTTCTGAAATGCATCAAAAGATCTTTTGATCATCTCCTGGGCCACACAATAAGAAATTCTAACATACCCTGGACATCCAAAATCATCTGCGGGCACAATGAGAAGGTTAAGTTTCTTTGCTTTTTTAGCAAAATTTATAGAATTTTCTTCTAATGATTTTACAAATAAGTAAAACGCACCGTCTGGTTTAACACATTCATAGCCCATTTTACTTAGTCCATCATATAACAGCCTTCTATTTGTATCATATAATGCCACATCTGCTGTTTTTCCAAGACACCTTAAAGCTATTTTCTGGAACATACTTGGAGCACATACATATCCAAGGGAACGTCCAGCTCCACATACTGCTGTATAAACAGCCTTAGCATTTTCCACACAATCAGGTACCAAGATATAACCTATTCTTTCTCCCGGAAGTGAAAGTGATTTACTATATGAATAACATATAATTGCATTTTCATAATAAGCTGGAATATATGGTATCTTTAGGTCGTCATAAATAATCTCTCTGTATGGTTCATCTGATATAAGATACAAAGGTTTCTTATATTCTTCAGATTTCTTTTTCAATAAACCTGCTAAAGCTTTTAATGTTTCTTCTGAGTAAACAACGCCTGATGGATTATTAGGTGAATTTATTATAATTCCCTTTGTATTGGAAGTAATAGCTTTTTCTAATAACTCCATCTTAATTTGAAATTTTTCTGTGTCCGCTGGCACCGCCACAACCTTTGCACCTGCATTTCTTATAAAAATTTGATATTCTGGAAAATACGGTGCAATAATTATTATTTCATCTTCTGGATTTGCAGCAAGAGCCCTAAGTGTAATACTTAAGGAAGCCGCTGCACCACATGTCATATAAAAATTGTCTGCATTTAGCTGACAATTAAACATATTACTCATATAATCAGCCAGTCCCCTTCTTACTTCCAAATCTCCCTGTGCTGAAGTGTAACCGTGAATTTCTTCTGATTTTGATGTTTCCAATAATTCTAGTATTGCTTCTTTTACACATTCTGGTGCTGGAACAGTTGGGTTTCCAATACTAAAGTCGAATACATTTTCTTTTCCAACAATTGCAGCCTGCTGCTTTCCATATTCAAATAATTCTCTAATTACAGATCGTTTTGCTCCTAATTCGTACATTTCTTTTGATACCATTATCTTTTCACTCCTTTTTATAGCCTTATAATTAGTTGGTTGCGATATCCTACAAGCATTGAATAGACTAACCTTTTTAACAAATTTAACAGACTTTAGTCTAAATCATATTCTCTAGCTTCTTCTTCACCCCTTAATACCCTAAGTGTGCCTAAAGCTAAAGATTCCATTTCATTTTCACCAGGCATAATTTCTACAGGTGCAATAAATTCAACACGTTTCTTAATCCATCCAGTCATCATTTTTGAATAGGCGATTCCTCCTGTTATAACAACTGCATCAACATCACCTTCAACGACTGTTGCAAGCTCACCTATCCCCTTTGACACCTGATAAGCCATAGCCTCGTAAACAAGCTTTGCATTTTCATCTCCATTCTCAATCATTCTTTCTACTTCTCTAGCATCTACTGTATTTAAATATGCTTTTAAACCTCCATTTCCTCGCAGCTTCTTGCTCATGGTTTTCTTATCAAATATCCCTGAGTAGCAGAGGTCTATAAGCTCCTTACAAGGAACTCTTCCGGCTCTTTCCGGCGAAAATGGTCCTTCATCATCTGCTATTATATCAACCATGCGCCCCTTTTCATGAACGCTTAGGGATATTCCTCCGCCTAAATGGGCAACAATAAAGTTCATTTCTTCGTACTTCTTGTTATATTTTTTAGCTGCCTTCATTGCCATTGCTCTTGAGTTTAAAGCATGACTTGTACTTGTTCTTGTTATATCTGGCATACCCGATATACGTGCGATGTCTTTCAGTTCATCTACCCGAACAGAGTCATAAATATATGCAGATACACCAATGCTATTTGCTATCTCGTATGCGATTAATGCTCCCAGATTTGACGCATGTTCTATAACCGGTCTGTTTTTCAACCTGTCTGTCATAAGATCGTTTACTCTATAAGCTCCAGATTTTACCGATGGAAGCATCCCCCCTCTTCCTACAACAGCAGATAACTCTTTCAAGTTAAGTCCGTAATCTTTTAAGAATGAAATTATTATATCTTTTCTCATTTGAAACTGGTCTTGAACTTTACTATATTTTTCAATTTCCTCAACTGGATGATCAATTACTTTACAGAATATCTCTAGTTCATTCTCATATAAAGCGATCTTTGTTGAAGTAGAACCCGGATTGATTGCTAATACCTTATAACGCATCTTTAACCCTCCCTTATGTTATATATAAAACTAAGCTGCAACTTCTACCTCTGCTTTTATTCCCTTTTTAGCTAATGCCAGTAAAAGACCTAAAGCTATGGAAAGGAATGCTGAAACAATAACTCTGTACTGCATTGGCAGCATGAATACTGCTGTATGGGCAGGTATCCAGAAGAAAGGGCACATTTTAAGCCAGCTAAACTCAACCAGTGAGTGCCAGTCATTTTTATCTATCAAATCACTCAAAGTAACCTTTTCTCCTTTTCTATCATGCTTTACATCGATATACATATCTGTGAACCTGTGGAAGGCCATCATCATTGGTCCAAAGGTTAAGTTCATTATTGTACTGCCGAAAAATGCCTGTGCAAACTTCGATCCTTCATAGGGCAGTCTCCCTACTGACTGTGCAGCTGCAGCTCCACCCATATATAAAGTAAACACTAGCGTTACCATCATACCGATTATTCCCCAGATAACGGCCTTATAAAAAACCCCCTTCGGGGTGCTCCAATAACCACTTAAAACTCTTGCGCCAAGCATGTCACCCATTGTTGCCAGTATGGCAAACTTTACAAATCCACCTGTATATGGATGAGCATCCGTTACGGCTATAAATATTTCACGCGATGATGGTATAACTAAAATTATTACCCAAACCAGCAGCGCCATTATCCATAAATAATCTCCTTTTCTCAATTCACACACTCCTTCAATATCGATAACTTAAAAATTGATAATATTGCTAAAATATTTACAGCATCAAAGGGATAATATCTAAAAGATCAACATCCTTCAACAGTGATATAAAAACCTATGCCTTAAAATATAGCAAACACATAGATTTCTATATCACTAGTTACATTTAATATCTTGTCTTACTAAACTAGACTCATTCCAACTTCAATTGCCTTCAAGTTGATATGAACAAAGTTTTCCTTAACACTATCTCTTATGATTTTTTCCCAGTTTATATCCTGCAGTCCCATAGCCTTAATGGTAGCTCCCAGCAGTATAATATTCATAACCTTCATATTTCCTATTTTTTCAGCCTGTTCTGCCGCGTTTACCATAATTGTTGGAATCTTGTTTGATAATTCCTCTACGATACCCTCAGGATAGTCAAACTTTCCAGATAGTATAGGAGCGGACTGAATTTCAAAATCATTCACAATGGCTCTTCCGCTTGGTTTTAAGTATTTGAGCCATCTTAGCGCCTCCATTTTCTCAAAGGATATGAGTATATCTGCTCCGCCCAGTTCAATAACTGGCGATTCAACAATCTTTCCATACCTAACTTGTGAAGATACAGATCCCCCTCGTTGAGACATGCCATGAATTTCACTCATTTTCACATCGTAACCTGCTTCCATCAGCCCTGTTGTCAGCAGCTTGCTTGCAAGTATCGTTCCTTGTCCCCCAACGCCTACTAAAAGAATACTCTTTATCATACTATGCTTCCACCTTTCCAATAGCCTTAACTGGGCATACTTGAAGACATACTTCACAGCCTACGCATGGGTCTGGATTAATGCTGGATTTCTTAATAGCCTTATCAAAGGATATCGCTGGACAACCTGTTCGAATACAAGCCCTGCATCCTATACATTTTTCATGGTCTATTCTGCATTTGCTTTTGAACACACCCCTAAACTCTTCGTTATCTTCAGTAGATAATTTCTTAAGAACACATGGCCATCTCGTTATAATTACTGAAGGTTCATCCAGGCTAAATGCCCAATCAAATGCATTTTTTACAGCTGTAAGATCGTTTGGATTAATTACAACGACATTATCAACCCCCATGCCTCTTACAAGCCTCTCAATATCAACTTCCTTAGTCTTTTTCCCTTGGAGCGTATAGCCTGTTCCCGGGTTTTCCTGGTGCCCTGTCATACCAGTGATTCTATTATCTAATATTACATTAATTGTATTGCTGCCGTTGTAAAGAACATGAAGCAAAGAATTTATGCCTGTATGAAAGAATGTTGAGTCACCAAGCATAGATACAACTCTTGTGTTTGAATCTTTCTTCATGTTAAAGGCTTGCTGGGCACCGTGGCCAGCGCTGAAGCTTGCACCCATACAAACACACCAATCTCCAATGTTGTATGGTTCTGCGTGTCCTAATCCGTAACATCCTATATCGCCTGAGATAACAACATTCTTTTTCTTCCCAAGCTCAACGAAGATTCCTCTGTGAGGACATCCGGCACATAATGTTGGTGGTCTTGGAACGACCTTGCTGTTGTCATAATCAATGGTTTCATTTGTCTGTCCATAAACAGTCTTTCTAATAACATCCGGAGTCATCTCTCCCGTATATGGGAAGAAGTTTTTCCCAAGACAATCAAATCCTAGTATTCTAACATGCTCCTCGATGTATGGATCATTTTCTTCAATGATATAAACTTTTCTTACCTTGCTGCAGAATTCTGAAATTTTGTTGTTGGGTAGAGGATTCGTAAAGCCTAGCTTTAAGTAGGATACATTGTCTCCAAAAACTTCTCTAGCAAATCTGTAGCAAGCACCTGATGCAATCACACCAACACTTGTGTCATTCCACTCAATATAATTCAGATCCGTAGTTTCGGAAAATTCTTTAAGCTTTATTAATCGCTCTTCTACCTTAACCCTCATCGCTCCGACCCTAGATGGAACAGCATATATTTCCGGGTTCTTCTTATATTCCTTTATTCCAGCCTCTTCTCTTTCACTGCATTCAACTATGCTTTTAGAGTGACATACTCTTGTTGTCATTCTTAGCAAAACAGGTGTGTTATACGCTTCGCTAATTCTAAAAGCCTGCTTCATCATATCCTTTGACTCTTGGCTGTCCGATGGTTCAAACATAGGTATTTTTGAAAACTTTGCATAGTTACGATTGTCCTGCTCGTTTTGGGATGAGTGGTAACCGGGCTCATCTGCTGAAATTAAAACCATTCCTCCATTAACACCGATATATGAAAAGGTGAATAGCGGGTCTGCCGCAACATTTACCCCTACATGCTTCATTGCTGCAAAGGTTCTCACTCCGGCAAGTGATGCACCAATAACCGCTTCAATTGCAACTTTTTCATTTGGAGCCCATTCTGCTAAAATATCTTCTTTGTATAATGCAGTATTTTCCAGTATCTCCGTACTCGGTGTTCCAGGATACGCAGAAGCATATTTTACGCCTGCTTCCCAAGCGCCTCGGGCGATAGCTTCATTTCCCGTTAATAGCTTTTTCATAAATTCACTCCTTATTTATAATCAAATTTATATGAATCTCCTCTTCCCACGTCAGAAAAATTGGGGATACGCTCTAAACTAGTACTCTGTATAAGTGATCATCTCAAAATCATAGATTTGGATGTCTGCTAAAAATTAGACTCTTTGCTTAACTGCAGCTGCAGATAACACAAGGGATAGATACTTTTCTTCAGTTGATGCTCCTCTTGAAGTCAAAACAATCGGAACTTTTGCGCCAACTACAAAGCCTGCCATCTTAGCTCCTGCGGAATAAACTAGAGATTTTCCTAGTATATTTCCTGCAGTGATGTTTGGAACTATTAGAATATCCGCATTCCCCGTAACTGGACTATCAAAATCCTTTATCTGTGCCGATTCCTTACTCATAGTTAGATCATAAGATATAGGTCCTTCTACAATGCAGCCTTTTATCTCTCCCTGCTGATTCATTTTCTTTAATATGTCTGCATCCATAGCTTCCGGCATTTTAGGATTAACGCTTTCTACAGCTGCTAGGACAGCTACCTTGGGTTTCTTATAGCCCATAGCTATAAATATATTTACAGCATTTTCAATAATTTGTTTTTTTTCATTCACATTGGGATACATCATCATTCCCCCATCGGTAACAGCCAGCAGCTTATGGTAAGTCGGTATTTCATGAATGGCAATATGAGATATTACACTTCCTGTTCTAAGCCCTCTTTCCTTATCCACTACTGCTTTTAACAGATCTGCTGTCTGAATTTTCCCTTTCATTATAAAATCTGCCTTCTTCTCATTTATAAGTTCCACTGCCTTCACTGCCGATATGGCATCGGTTTCCACATCAATAATGGCATTGTCATCTAGGCTCTCATTTAGTTGAGTTAACACTTCTTTTATTTTTACTTTGTCTCCTATTAAAATAGGTTCTACAATGTTATCCTTTTTTGCTTTAAATACAGCTTCTAATGTATGTTCGTCCTGTGCAGCAACTACTGCTACTCTTTTGTTTACTTTAGAACCCTGAACGCTTTCAGTTAGCTCTGCAAAATTCTTAAATATCATTTTTCTCCTCCTTTAACTCAGCATAAAACATTCTTATTAATCTGTTATTCAATATAATAAGCAAATATTATGCCAATGCCCGAACTTATAAATTACTATCTTAACAGCAAAAAAATCATTAAAAAAACCACTAAAAGGGTTAAAAGGTGTTTATGGGTGATGCCCATTTAACCCTTTGATATATTAGTAATATATATTTATTGAATTTTATAAAATAAGCCTGCTTCCAAAGTTATCTATATCTACTAGTGTAGTTTATTAAAAAAAATAACAGGCAGCATAAACCACCTGTTATTCGAAAAGGAATTATTTTTTTATGAGCGTAGCTTTTATACATTTAATGAATATTGTTCAATAGTATTTTAATCAAGCACTATGTCAATAGTTGAAATATCCTTAGCCTATTTTAGATATTCAAGTAATTCTCTTCCAAATTCTGTGATTACAGTACCCGTTCTTCCTTTAAACATCTCTACCATTTTATATTTTTCTAAATTAATTAGGATGGTTCTTATTTCTTGTTCACTAATGAACATATTTCTCTCTTGAGATTTTTCGAAAATGCTTCTTCTACCCAATCTCTTATTTTCATTAAACCCTTTTTCTAACTCCTCTAAGACAAAAACATATTTTTTAATATTTTTACCCGCTATTTTTATCAATCTATCGAATAGACTTCTTTCATCATCAAATACATTGTTTTCTAAGTCTTCTTTACATTCAAAGGGTAAATCTTCAATTTGAACTTTCTTCACTTCAAGGCTTATGATATGTTCAACACAATTTCTTAGTTCTCTTACATTTCCCTTCCAATCATGATTTATAAACGCTTTTTCAACATTTTCATCTAATTCAAAACTCCCGTTAAACTCCATTTTAAAATGATTTACAAGAGGCAATATATCTTCTCTCCTAGAATTTAAATTAGGTATTTTTAGTCTAAGTACATTGAGCCTATAAAATAAATCCTCTCTAAATTCTCCTTTGGTTACCATTTGGTTCAGATCTTTATTTGTAGCAGCTATTAATCTGATATCTACGTTTATTAATCGATCGCCTCCTATCCTCATGACTTCCCTTTCTTGCAGAACCCTTAAGAGCCTCATTTGAAGATTTTGTGATATTTCTCCAATTTCATCTAAAAAAAGAGTTCCTTTATGAGCAAGTTCGAAAAGCCCAGGTTTTCCACCTTTTCGCGCACCAGTAAATGCTCCTTCCTCATAGCCAAAAAGTTCGCTTTCCAAAAGACTTTCTGGTAAAGCTCCACAGTTTACGGCTACAAATTGATATTCTTTTCTGCTTGAATTATTATGTATAGCTTGAGCAAACAATTCTTTACCAGTACCGCTTTCCCCAGTTATTAATACTGTAGAATTAGATTTCGCCATTTTTAAAGAATCTTTTTTGCATTTTTTTATTGCTTCGCTTTCTCCTAAGATATCCTGTAAAATATATTTAGCTCTAAGCCCTTTACCAATAAGCTGCGATCTCAATTTATGCTGTTTCTTTTCTATATCGTTAAATTTTCTTATAATCGCAACGGCTCCATATAATCTATTCGAGTGAATTATTGGATCAACAGAAACAACAACATCATAACCATTTATTTTTATCAAATTTTCCTTAACGGATTTCTGATTTTCGAGTACATATTTAAAAGGAATATCATGCAATAGTTCTAATCCATACCTATACATCATGTACTCCTTCTTATAGCCTATAATTTTTTCTGCACCTTCGTTATAAGTATGTATTACACCCGCAGCGTTGACGCCTATGATACTATCATCTAAAACTTGTAGCAAAATATCTAATTCACTCTCAAATCGATTTGTCTTTCCAATTAAGCTTGATAACCCAAAATCTGTTGTAACAATTTCCTTATAGCTTTTTTGTATATTTTGTCTTTGCAAAATATCAAATAAGCCTAACTTTGCTGCTATATCCAATACTGTGCTAATATCTAAGAGACTACTTCCAATATTAACAATTTCTTTTGGAAAACCAGGAGTATATTTTGATTGGCCAAGTATAATTAAAACCTTTCCCTCGGCACTGACGTCGGCTCCTAAATAAATTGGTGTCAGTTCTATGTGTCTCGCCCCTAACTGATATATTACCGAAACCATCTGTGTAGCCATTTCTGCATCCTCATCTAAAAGCAATACCTCTGTATCTTCTGGTATACGCATAATTTTCTCTAATCCAGCTTTGGATATGGTTCTATTTGCGAAAATAATTTCGCTTTTCTTCAGAATATATGGTCTAATCATTTTAAAGACGTTATAGGATTGAACTAATATTAAGTCTGCTTTTAAACCTTTTTTAATATTTGCACAATCAACATAAAACTTTTCTACAATTATATGATCTGAAAACAAGCAATCAATTTGTTCATGATATATATCAATGGTTGAAGTACTATATCCTATAATAGCCAGCTTCTTTTTCATTTTCTTCACCTCTCTTTAAAGTATAATTATTGATAGATTATATCACCTATTGTTTAGAAATAAAACTCCTTTACTTCATGGCAAAGGAGTTAAATCAATAATGTTAGCAATCGATTGTTGAATCTTGAGCTAAAAAGCTGTAGGATTTACCGTGTGCGAAATATATAAAAAGACCAATAGCCATCCATACTAAAAATTACACTTGTGTAAAGACAGGTAAAGTTAGCTATTGTTTTGCAGCAGAAAATATAAAATTATGTAGTTTCCTTTAATCCTTGGACCTTTGTTTCCATTCTCTTACTTAAAAAAGTGGAACCTAGTATGAGGACACCGCCAATCATTTGAATAAAATTCATGCTCTCTCCTAGAAATATCGCTGCAATAATGACTGCTGAAATTGGATCAATATAGCTTAAAACGGCTATAGTTTGTCCCTTTAGTTCCTTGATCGATGTAAAATATAAATAGTATGCAATCCCAGTGTGAATGATACCTAGCAAAAGAATACAAATAATAGAACTTGAGTTTAGACCGGAAAAATTCATAGAATCTTTAATTAAAATATATGGTAAAAGCACTAAAACTGCTATCATTAGTTGAACTAATGTAGTTTCAAAACCAGACAGATTTTTTATAAACTTATTCATTAAAACTACACTGGCATATAGTGTTGCCGCTAAAAGGCCATATGGTATGCCTACTGCATGATTATACGAGTTGCTTGTGTTGCTGCCGCCAATATTAACTACTAAAAATAATCCAATCATAGCAGTAATAATACACCCTACTTTCACAGGCGTTAGTTTTTCTTTAAGAACAAAAGGTGCTAAGATGGTCACAAATATAGGCGCAAAGTAATAGCTTAAGGTAGCATTAGATATCGTTGTATATTTATAGGCTTGGAAGCAGTTACGACTTTAAATTTTCCATTCATATTTTTCCTCCTTATTTACTTAAGAATCTCATAAAGATTACTAGCTTTTAATATTTATGTCTTTATAAAATGAGACATGTAATCATGCTAAATATAACTCATAGGTTTGCTCAACCAAGTTTTTGCCCCACAAGCTGCTTTCGCGCTCCGCCACCTTGCAAAACCCTGCTTGTATGTACATTCGTATGGCTGTTTTTTGATCTTCTGTAGTCTCCAGAAATACATGCTGATATCCTTTCTCCTTACAGTAGTTCATAGCTTCATTCATCAACTTCCTTCCAAGACCTATCCTTCTGAATGCAGGATGTATAATAAACCATCTCAACTGAGCCTGTATTTCTGAATGTCCGATAATTGCAATGGCACCAATCATTTTTCCATTCATTTCTGCAAACCAAAACCTATCCTTTTCTGGACTGTAGTTTTCAAATAAATTATAAAAGGTCTTGCAGACATAGCCTTCAAACGCGTGGTTATATCCGCATTCTTCAGCATAAATCCAACCATGTAGATGAATTAAAATACCTACATCCCCTGGTCTTAAATCGCAACGAATTTTAACACTTTCGTCTATGAGGGCTGGTTCCCCTTTGAGAGTATTTTCAATACTCTTCATGCTTTCGACAACGTTTATTTTATCTTGTTCTGACAAACAACTGATCATTTGATAGATTTGACCGTTGGATAGGTCGTCGAGCTTTGATAGGGTGTCCTTCCCTTTATCTGTAAGATATAGGTAATATAGACGGCCATCTTCTGTAGATTGTTTTCTGTATATAAGGTCATCCTTTACAAAGCGTTTTATAATTCTACTTAGATAGCCTGAGTCAATTCTTAACTCTTCAATTAGCTCCTTGGCGGTACAGTTCTCCGTATGTCCGATATCGTATAAAATACGAGCTTCTGCAAGTGAAAATTCACTATCGAGCATATGCTGGTCTAGTAGTCCCAAAACATTAGTGTAAAACCGATTAAATCTACGAACGATATGTATCAAAGACGCATATTTGGAATGCATAAGGATACCTCCTATAAATGTGGTGTAAAATTATTATAATAAAAAATAGTTGACATAGTCAACTATTTTTTATTCTTTTGATTAAATATTCATATTTTTCTAAGGATAATACTAGCATTTTGTCCCCCGAAACCAAAGGAATTTGACAATGCTATTCTGATCCTAGCCTCACGCGCTGTATTTGGAACATAGTCAAGATCACATTCTGGATCAGCACACAGGTAATTAATTGTCGGTGGTATAAAATTTTCTTCCATAGCTATAAGTGTAGCAATTAGTTCTATAGCGCCAGCAGCAGCTAAAGCATGGCCTGTCATAGATTTTGTCGAGCTTATCGGGATAGTATAAGCACTAGTGCCGAAAACCTTTTTAATTGCATAGGACTCTAACGCGTCGTTTAATCGAGTACTTGTGCCATGGGCATTAATATAGCCTATTTCTTCAACATTTATTTGTGCATCTGCCAGGGCCCGTCTCATAGAACGCTGCATTCCACCTGCAGCTGGATCAGGTGCGGTAAGATGATAGCCATCACTGCTTGCACCAAATCCAGCTATTTCAGCATATATTCTAGCATCTCTTTTCAAGGCGTGATCCAATGTCTCTAAAACCACAACGCCAGCCCCCTCTGCGATTACAAATCCATCTCTATTTCTGTCAAAGGGGCGACAAGCACCAGTTGGATCTTCATTTCGCGTAGAAAGTGCTTTCATATTACAGAAAGCCCCAAGATATAGGGGTGTAATGTTTGCTTCTGAACCGCCGGCAAGCATGACCTGTACATCTCCTCGCTGAAGGTAATAATAGGCTTCTCCTATAGCTTGGGTTCCCGCAGCACAAGCAACTATAGTGGTACCTGAATAACCTCTCAGGCCTAGGGTAATAGATATCTGGGAGGCTGCAGTATTGGGGATTGATGTAGCTAAGTATGTGGGACTGACTCTGGAAGAACCTTGGGTAAAAAGTGTCCTATACTCCTTTTCCGTTCGATCCATGCTACCCATACCACTACCCATAATTACACCAATATCTTCCGTGTTTTCCATGGAGAGATCTAGGCCTGAGTCCTGAATAGCCATTTTTGACGCGATGAGGGCAAATTGGACGAATCGCTCCATCCGGCGGAGTTCCTTTTTCTCGATAAATTCTTCTGGATGGAAGGGGTGAACCTGTCCAGCTATGTGGCTGTTAAATTCTGATGGGTCAAAACCAATTATTCGTTTTACTCCGGATTCTCCCTTATACAATGCAGCTGCGAAATTTTCTTTGCCGAATCCATTAGGAGCGATTACGCCCACCCCTGTAATGACAATCCTCGGTCTACCCATATTATATCATTGTGTATCCGCCGTCAACGGCGAATACCTGTCCAGTAATATAGTTGCTTCCATCTGAGCACAAAAACGAAATCATACCTGTGAGGTCCTCTTCCCGTCCAAGTCTTCCCATAGGAACATTACGTACAAACTCCTTTAGGGCAAAGGCAGGAAATACGGATTTTGCTGTGCCTGTTTCGATTAATCCGGGAGCAACAGCATTTACCTGTATACCAGATGAAGCTCCTTCACGGGCTAATGCCCTTGTCAGGCCGATAACCCCTGACTTAGCTGCAGAATAATGGACAAAGCCCACACCTCCAATACGGCCTGCAGCCGAAGTGATATTAATGATTTTTCCATAACCCTGTTTTTTCATCTGTAGATATACCGGTTGTGTCACACAGAAAGTACCCGTAAGATTAATATCAATCACCTTTTTCCAATCATCAAAGGACATAGCTTCAAAGGTTTTGATCGGGAAAAAACCGGCATTATTGATTAGAACGTCTATACGTCCGTATGCTCGCAGTACCTCTTCCACCATTTTTTCCACATCGGATGGAGAGGTTATGTTACAGTATACAGCTATCCCATTCCCGTTTGCTGTGATAATTCTTTTAACAGTCTCCTGAGCAGCTGTCAGATCAATATCTGCTATACATACCTTAGAACCAAGGGAAGCGAGGTGTTGGGCCACTGCACTCCCAATACCCTTACCGGCACCTGTGACAATAATGCTTTTATCTGATATACTATGGATCATAGGACATTTTCCCCCTCTTCACCAGATGAAATGATCGCAATCACTTGATCTATGTAAACTTCTTCCCCCTCAGCTGCCAGTATGCTATGGACTAAACCATCAATAGGACTTTCAATGTAAATTGCAATCTTATCTGTTGAAGCTTCAGCAACGGCCTCACCCTCACGTACGTGATCTCCGGTCTGACATAACCACTGTTTTATTTTAATGATTGTAGCTCCTTCTGCAAATTTCGGTACCTTCAATTCATAATTCACTTAATACCCCCCCCTCTGCATATCTTCCTGTTCAATACATACATCAAATAACAGTGCAAATTCTTTTAAAAAATCATCTCTTACCTGATCTAATTCCAATTTAGCAGTATTTAAGTGCTCTAAGGAAGTGATTTCAACATCTTTCAGGCCGCAAGGAATGATAAAACCAAAATGTGAAAGATCTGGGCGGATATTCAGAGCAATTCCATGGAGCGTAATCCCATTTTTTATTGCTATACCCACAGAGGCTATTTTTTTTCCATTAACCCATACTCCGCTGGCCCCTTCGATTCTTTTACCAATCACTTCATAGTGGGACAGAAGGTTGATGACTGATTGTTCTAGCAGACGGATATATTGAAGTATTTTCAACCCATGATTTCTAATATTCAGTACAGGAGAAATAACCAGTTGGCCAGGTCCGTGATAGGTAATGTCACCTCCCCTGTTGCAGTAAACCACGTCGATTCCCTTTTCTAAAAGAACCTTTTTGGAAAGCAGCAAATGATCCTCGGTACCTGATGTGCCGATGGTTATAACCGGATTACATTCCTGAAAGATAATTATATCGGAGACTTCACCATTTTTACGTTTTCGATGAAGCTGTTCCTGAATAATATAAGATGCTTCATAGTCTATGCGGCCAAGATCTAACCATTTCATCCTTTTGATGGTCATGAATGATATTCCTCCATCCTATGGAAGCACAATTTTTATCTCATGAGAGAATCTAGATAAGTATAATAAACCTGGGTATAGAGCTGAATCTATAACCCAGGTTTATCTCATATGCTAAAACCTATTTCTATTCAGCCATTGCCATCTTTTGAAGGTCTACATTCAACTGTGCGAAGATATAAACAGGGGCGCATCCAGGATAATAGGTTACGGATTTTGCCAGCTTCACTGCTTGGCGAATGTTATCTGAAGTGGGGAAATACTCCCAGCAGTCACCAACTACAAAAAGATTTTTATCCCTAGCAAATTCAGGGTCAAAATCAGGCAATCCGCCGGCAGCAACAACTACTTCTCCTTTTTTGCTAATAAAATCAGTCATATTGATGCCGGTGTTCTTAAATGAATCCAAAGCCCCTCTTACATTGGCATAGCAGCCAGGACAGGTTTGCTGGGCGTAAACGGTAAACCCTTTGTACATACCGATAGGATTGTCATTGGGACGTCCAAAATGCTTTCGTACACTATTGGCCGGTTCGCCTACAACCTCTATATTGGCAAGATCCATTTCACCTAAACCTTCATTGGCAGTACAGCGGATGGCTGGTATTTCGATAGGATCAAATCCCATTATGTATGCCGAAACTGCATCGGTAGCTACCGTATCAGTACCTGCAATGATTAGATTCATCTCGACAGGAGTGCCTGCATGTGGTCCTTGTCCCTCCATGCCTATGATAGCATCTACTATTGTAAGATCTGCTTTGCGTACACGGTACAAATCGGCAAATTTTGGCCCTAGATCTATGCGGTGGGCTCCCTGCTGCTGTGCACTTGGATGAACGTTAGGGATGATTCCGTTCCAGTTCTTTAATCCCAGTGTAACAGTACCGGCTAAATGAACCTTTAGCTTCGGCAGATTGATAACCACGTCGGCATCCATAACCGGTTTAAAAACTGCTGCTTTTTTAAACACCTTTGCATCAGGAATATCTACCTCAACTACTTCTGTTTCGTCGAAATATATTACCTTGTCAACACCGCCCCTTCTTGCTGCCTCCTCCATTCCTGACGCAGCAAAAGCAGGCTTTGCACGTCCAACATGCATTCCTAATGAAGGGTTATCACCGATCCAAACCTCACTGGCCTGGGAGTTTTCCTTTACATAGGATACAACTGCCTCAATTACACGGGGATCTACTACAGCATGGCTTTCCGCTGGAGCCTGAAAAGCCAGGTTTGGTTTAATTAGTACTGTCTGGCCAGGTTTGATAATCTCATCCAGTGATCCGACAGCCAATTCTACTGCTTTGGCCACTGCATCCTTAATTTTTGCAACATCCTCCTCTTCTCGAACGAACTTTCCTCCCATAAAGGAAGCGTTTCCAATAAGCTGTTGACATTTTGCCACTGCTACTTTTGGCTTACTCATCATTCACCCTCCTTAATATCACAAAAACATTGTCCACTTTTTATCTAATATATTAGGGCGAAAATAAAATATGACAATTAGCCATAAAAAAACTGCGGAAAAGTTCCACAGGTAAATTCCAAAGAAATTCAGCTATTGATTGGATCAATTAATTCTTATCTGACGACTGTTCTTCCGTAATAGTATCTTCCTTATGAAAATGATCTTCATAAGGATCTATGTAGATTTGAAGTTTTTCATCAATGGAGGCATAATTTATCTCACGAATATCCTTTATATTCATCATTTTGAGATTGTCAATCAGCCACTTTGCAGTAATATTCCGTCTCTTCAAGTTCTCATATAATACATGACCGGCGATAATAATTTCTGTAGCCATTTCTTCCTGCTTGGGTGCTAGATTCAAATCTTCAGCTTTCACTGTATCCTTGCTTGACTGCTTTAGTACACTGATTTCTCCTGTAATCTCCAGTATGCCGTACTGAATGACGGTGATATCAAAAATATCTTTTTTTCTTAGGAGATGGGTTAAGTCATCTATTGTGTAGCTAAATCGATCTAGGTTTTTTACAAGAATACGGCCATTTTATAGGTTAACATAAATATATTACGTAAACTTTCTCTTTCTATTATGTACTCGTAATAAATTGACACTTGCCAGCATTCCTAGTATACTTTTCCTTGATAGAAGTATCTTTCTCTACGCTAAGCTGGTGAAGGAGTGAATGCAGTGGCAAAAAAAGTAATACGAATTCATAATAAGTCCGATAAGCCGGATAATATTGTAGAAAAAGAAAATATGATCATTGAGAGATGTCTGGAAATGGAATCGGCACTTCCCCCCTTCATGCGGGATTTCTTTATATATCTTAAAAACGGTGTAGCCATATCCACCCGTCATGCATACCTGCAGGACATCCTCTTTTTCTGCAGATATCTGGTTTCTGAAACACAGCTTACAACAGCAGCTGACCCCAAAGAAATAAAGCTGGAGGAATTCAGTAACATTAAAGCCAGAGATATAAACCGGTATTTAGGGGAATATTGCACCCGGTATACCATTGAAAGACCTGAGTCCGTGATGGTTATGGAAAATCATAATAGAGCCTTGGCTCGTAAAAAGTCTTCCTTGGCGGTGCTGTTTAAGTTCTTGTACCGGGATGAAATGATCAAGGATAATATTGCCGAAGGCTTAAATCCTATTCATTTACCTAAGCCTCAGCCGGATGCGATCAAGAGATTAGAAATTGATGAGGTTGCCAAAATGCTTGACGTGGTGGAAAACGGCACCGGGCTTACTGAAAAAGAAATGGAGTATTGGGAAAAGACAAAGCGAAGAGACAAGGCTATACTAACAGTTTTTGTTACATATGGATTGCGGTTAAAGGAATTACAGCAGCTCAACATTTCTTCCTTTAACTTTGGTCGGGGAGATTTTAAAATCTATCGGAAAAGAGGTAAGGAAGTCAGCATGCCTTTGAATCAATCGGTAGAAAAGGTAATAAAGGAATATATCGCTTTAGAGAGACCGGCGGAACAGGCTATTGCTCCAGAACATAGGGATGCACTGTTTTTATCCTTGCAAAAAACCAGGCTTACAGAAAAGGCTATACGGGAAATGGTAAAAAAGTATACCTCGTTGGCATTGGGGACAAGCAAACAGAATGGCTACAGCCCTCATAAACTAAGAGCTACGGCGGCTACCTCCTTGATTCAGTATGGTTTTTCCATCTATGATGTACAGAACCTGTTGGATCATGACAATGTTACTACTACCCAGCTCTATGCAGCCCACAAAAAGAACGTAAAACGTGACATTGTCAATAACTTTGAATGGTTAGAAGAATATGACGAAAAAAAATAGCCCTTGATGAGGGCTATAATTTTTTGAGAAGAGTTTCTTTTGCGATTTGAGGATTGGCCTTACCCTTTGTCTGCTTCATAACCTGACCCATTAAGAATCCTAGAGCTTGTTCCTTACCCTGCCGATAATCCTCCACTGACTTAGGGTTTTCAGCAAGGATAGCTTCTATGATATTCTCTAAAGCTGCCGTATCTGTAATCTGAACCATGCCGCTTTCTTTTACGATCTCTTGTGGTGTTTTCCCTGTCTGTATCATTTCTTCGAAAACCTGCTTAGCAATCTTGCCGCTGATTGTATGGTCATCAATCATCTTTAACATGTCTGCCAGGTGAATTGGCTTCAACTTCAGGCTGTCAATGCAAATAGTATCTTCCTTTAGATATTTCATCAGCTCTACCAGCAGCCAATTAGCGATAATCTTAGGCTGCGGATAGTACTTTGCAGCCTCTTCAAAGAATAAAGATAGTTTTCTGTTGCTGATTAGAATATCTGTCTCAATTTCGCTAAGCTGGTATTCAGAGATAAAGCGGATTTTCTTTTGCTGCGGCAGTTCAGGCAGATGATCATAAAGTCTTTGAATTTTTTCTTTTGCCATGACGACACCCGGTAAATCCGGTTCAGGGAAATAACGATAGTCGTGGGCATTTTCCTTGCTTCTCATAGAGATCGTTCTTCCCTTTGCACTATCCCATCTTCTCGTCTCTTGAATTACCTTATAGCTTTCATTGAATTCATACAATTCCAGCTGTCTTTTTTCTTCTTTTTGTAATGCTTTGAGCAGCTCCTTAAAAGAGTTGATATTTTTCAGCTCTACCTTAGCATTGAGTTCTTTTTTGCCGACCTCCCGCAAGGAAATATTGGCATCGCAGCGGAGAGAGCCCTGCTCCATTTTACAATCGGATATCTCTAGATACTCGAGAATAGACTTTAGTTGTCTTAGATATTCTATCGCCTCCTCGGGACTTCGCATATCCGGTTCTGAAACAATTTCTATCAAAGGCACGCCTACCCTATTGTAATCTATGAGCGAGCTGTTCTCCTCTTCCATATGAAGCAGCTTCCCTGCATCCTCTTCGATATGAATTCGGTTGATTCGTATTTTTTTATCGAATTTTTCTAAGTAGATATGTCCTGCTTTGCACAGAGGGAGGTCATATTGGGAGGTTTGAAAAGCCTTCGTCATATCTGGATAGAAATAATGCTTTCGATCCATCTTGCTGTAGGGTGAGATCTCACAGTTTAATGCAGCTCCTGCTTTAGCTGCAAATTCTATAACTTTCTCATTCAGCTTCGGCAGTGAGCCGGGCAGTCCCAGGCAGACTGGACAGCATTGTGTATTGGGTTCAGCTCCGAAACTGGTAGAACAGCCGCAAAAAATCTTAGAATTTGTTTCTAATTCTACATGAACTTCTAATCCGATTATTGTTTCATAAGCCATTTATATCACCATCCTAAATTTATATTAAGGTGTTAGCCGCTTCATATCTCTTGGGAATAAAGTAGCTTCACGAATATTATCCAGTTCTAATATCTTCATGGTCAATCGTTCTAACCCGATGGCAAAACCGCCATGAGGAGGCATGCCATATTTGAAGGTATCTACATAGAAATCAAAATCATCAGGATTTAATCCAAATTTGTGCATATTACTCTTCAGATGGGCGTAGCTGTGAATTCGCTGGCCGCCGGTTGTAATCTCCAATCCTTTATAAATCAAGTCAAAGCTCTTGGTTAACTCAGGATTCTCATCATCAGGCATGGCATAAACTGGTCTTTTCTTAACCGGATATTTGGTTAAGAAAACAAAGTCAGAACCATATTTTTTCTTAACATATTTTGAGATCAGAATCTCTCCTTCTGCATCAATATTTCCAACAGGAGACTTCTTATCATACTGCTCCAGCAGAATCTCATGAACTTCCTCCAAGGTCATTTTAGGAATTTCTCCGACGTCTTCCAGTGTAATATTATACATCGCCAGCTCTTCAGAACAGTTCTTTTTGAGTTGATCAAATAGGTACTTCATAAATCTGTTTTCTAGGTTCATTAGATCAAATTCATCTTTTATAAATCCCATTTCAACATCCAAGCTCACATATTCGTTGAGATGTCTCCAGGTATTATGCAGCTCAGCACGGTATGCATGACCTACTTCAAAAACTCTCTCAAAGCCTGCTCCTACCATCATCTGTTTGTAAAACTGTGGACTCTGAGCTAGAAAGGCTCTCCGATCAAAGTATTTGACCGTAAATACCTCTGATCCACCCTCAGTACCGGATGAAACCAGCTTAGGGGTATGGATCTCCGAAAACATTTCACCCTTTAAGAAGGTACGGAAGCACTCAGTAATTTCTTCCTGTACTCTAAAAATCGCTCGTTTCTTTAAATTCCTCAAACTTAATGAACGATAGTTTAAGTTTGTTTCCAGAGCGCTATTTAGGTATTCGCGGTTGATTTCAATAGGCAGCATTTCGTATTCCGGCTCAGCAAGAATGTTTAAAATCTCTACGTGTATTTCCACTCCCTTTAATGCTTTTTCATTCTCCTGCAGAATACCCTGTACTTCCAATGGGGTTTCAATTCTTAGCCCTTCATAGGCTTGGTCAGAAACTACCATTTGGACAATCCCTGTTTTATCTCGCAGCATTATAAATTTCAATTTCCCGAAATCTCTAATTTTGTGAACCCAGCCTCGAACCAGGACATGGTTTCCTATTTTTCCTCGTAAATCTTTAACATATGTTCTCAACATAATTTCCTCCTCATTACTCAAATTTTATAATTTTAACCACGCAAAAAAGCCCCATCCCTATAATACAAGGGACGGGGCTGCCGTGGTGCCACCCTAATTAACGTAAAACGTTCACTCTTTCATGCACAGGCTATAACCGATGCACTATCCCAATAACGGTGGAAATCCGTCTAAGCCTACTTTCCATAGGATTTCGGTTAGAAGCTCAGAGGTGTTCTTCAATATGTGCTCCGTACCGGACTTTCACCATCACCGGCTCGCTAAAACTTCACAGCATATTTACTCTCCTCTTCATAGCAGATAGAATTTAATGTGAATATTATCTCCAGATGTTATTTATCATTATACATATTCATACAAAATTCTGCAAGTACTAATTTGAATTTTTATTCAAAATTATTGCGTGGGGATCTTAATGATCTGCCCAGGATAGATATCTGCGCTGTCTAAGCCATTTAATATGCTGATCTCATATATGGTTTTTCTCAAGTCCTTGCCCTTAGGGGTATACTTCTTTGCTAGATTCCAAAGGGTATCTCCAGATTTTATGTACATTTCAAAATAAGGTTTCTCTTTTTGAATTCCTTCAGCAGAGCTTACTTTCATAACCAATCCTGTACTGACCGCAAGTAGGAATATAATTAAAATGAGACATCGTATAAATCGAAATTTATTAACTACCAGGGCTTTGGATTTTTTCATATTCACAACCTCCAAACATATGTTCTTAAAATTATTATAACAGAACGAATGTTCGATGTAAATTGTTTTATTGGAATTTTTTAGTTTTTTGTAAAGAGAAAAAGTAAATTCCAGTTTGCAAGACTAAATTTAATCCTATTAGTTTTTTCTCGTATCGAACTGGCGTTTGCTACGAAGAAGGAATTATGCTATAATAAAAGAAAACCATTGTGAGGTGCGAACCGTGATCTATGATATGAGTGAACAACAACAAAAGATATTTGATTACATAAGAAATGAAGTGAACAAGAAAGGGTATCCACCTTCTGTCCGTGAGATTTGTGAAGCAGTTGGATTAAAATCCACCTCTACTGTTCATGGCCATTTGGCGAAGTTGGAAAAACTGGGCTATATTCGTCGAGACCCTACAAAGCCCAGGGCAATTGAAATATTAGGAGAAACAGATCAGTCATTGATCCATCAAAGTGAAGTAGTACAAATCCCTATTGTAGGAAAGGTTACTGCCGGCCAGCCGATCTTGGCTGTAGAAAACATTGAAGACTCCTTTCCTGTCCCTTTGGATTTTTTAGACAATAGTGTTCATTTTATGCTTAAGGTTAAGGGTGACAGCATGATCAACTCAGGAATTCTGGATGGTGATTATGTACTGGTTAAGCAGCAGCCAGTGGCAAAGAACAATGATATTGTAGTGGCACTGATTGGTGAGGAAGCTACAGTCAAAAGATTTTTTCTGGAAAAGGACCATATCCGATTACAGCCGGAAAATCCTTTCATGGAGCCGATCCGGGTTACAGATGTGACAATACTGGGTTTGGTAAAAGGGGTTTTTAGAAAAATGTAAAGCGCTTGTGAATCACAAGCGCTTTTTTTAATTAGGTTAACGGTTTACAGACACAGACAGCCTTTTTTTACCATTTGCTGCAGTGCCTTTAATACACCATACTTAGCATGCTCAAAGGTAAGCCCTCCTTGATAATAAACGATGTAAGGTTCTTTAATAGGTGCATCTGCACTAAGCTCAATGGAAGAACCCTGTACAAAGGCACCGGCTGCCATGATTACAGGACAGTCATAGCCGGGCATATCCCAAGGAACGGGATTAACAAAGGAGTCTACGGGAGCGGCAGCTTGTATGCCCTCGCAGAATGCAATGACGGCTTCCTTGCTGCCAAGCTTGATCGATTGTATAATATCACTGCGGGAATCCTTATAGCCGGGAGATACCTCGTAACCCAGTTTTTGAAAAACCCTTGCACAATATATAGCACCCTTAATGGCCTCGGAAACCACATGGGGGGCCATGAACAAGCCTTGCAGTATGCTCCTGGTCATACCAAAGGTTAGACCGCACTCCTTACCAATGCCTGGTGAAGTCAGTCGGCAAGAAATCAATCTGATTAGCTCTTCACTGCCTACAATATAACCTCCCGTGAGGGCCAATCCCCCTCCGGGATTTTTAATGAGAGATCCTGCCATCACATCTGCACCCACTTCCGTTGGCTCGAGAATATCCAGAAACTCCCCGTAGCAGTTATCTACCATGACGACCACATGGGGGTATAGCGCCTTGACCTTTTCCACTGTTTGTCTAATATCTTCGATGGTTAATGCCTTACGCCATCCATATCCTGTAGAACGCTGAATAAAAATCATTTTTGTGTGGGTAGACATATTATCTATAAGCCGATCAATATCAATTTCTCCACTTGATTTCAATTCGATTTGCTTATAGGCAATACCAAATTCTTTTAGAGAGCCTGTTCCCTCACCCCTAATGCCAATAACCTCTTCCAGGGTATCATAAGGTTTACCCGTAGCTGAAATCAATTCGTCGCCGGGTCTTAATATGCCTGTTAGGCAAAGGGTTAAAGCATGGGTTCCGGATACGATGGTTGAACGAACGATGGCATCCTCTGTATGAAACAAAGAGGCGTAAACCTTCTCAACGGCTTCTCTGCCTATATCATTATAGCCATAGCCTGTATTCCAGTTAAAATGTATATCACTTATTCTACAATCTTGTAAAACCTTTAAGACTTTATATTGATTATATTCTTTACGCTGATCAATGACCTGAAATTGGTTCTGGACCTCTGTTTCTATTTCTCTGCCTATATCAATGATCGATTCACTGATACCTAAATGATCCTTTAAAAACGCTTTTGTATGTAAGTGCATGTGGTTACATCACCCTCCGATATTAAATTCCTTAGTATTGTAACATAAATGGGGATATAGATCAATTTTCTTTGCTGCATATGGGGCACTTACCGGACAAGTAGGTATGTTCCCGCATTTTTAATGGGCCAAAGGACAACCCCCTCTGATAGCCTTCCTGAAGACCGATCTGCCTGCCGATCGCATAGCCGACTAATAGATTTATCAATATAGCAATCAATACATATCCAAATTGCATGGATCTCCCCCTATTCCCAAAGCTTATGATAACAAAAATCTTTTATACATTTTATTGATTACAAAGAAACAAAGGTTTACAAAAACAAATTTCTTTAAATCCAGCATCATGAGCAAAACGGCTAAAATTGCAGATAAAATAATCATTTCTCCCATTCCGAATTGATTGGCTAGATTATGATGCCCCATTCTTTTATCCCACTGACGGTCCAGTAAATCATCTATGGACTGTATAAAGAGAATAACAAGAAGTGAAGTAAGTACAGCGGCAAAAGGGAAAATCAAAAGGTTAATAAAGAGGATAATCAAACTTTCTTGGAGCCCTGTAAGTCCTGTAGGTAGCTTCTGCTGCATATGAAAAAACATACCCAACACGTAAGCACCGCTAAAAAGTGTTACTGTATAGGTTAGGTTTAGGGCTGCTGCCAGAGAGAAAATGATCAGACTGTAAGGCAGAATTCCATTCCTTGTTTCAGGTGAAAGCAGCTTTGAAGGCAGTTCTTCATCCATGTAATCATCCAGGAGCTTAATGATAATGCCGGTTAAAAATGTAGCAACCAGCTGATATATCATATTATAATCTGCGACGAACAAAGGTACTCACCTCGCTAAAACCTAAGCCAGTTTTTGCTGAAATAGGAATTACATAATGATCAGGAAATAGCTTTTGAAGCTCTACGATAGGCCGTTTATTGGGGATTAAATCAATCTTATTTGCTAAAATGACATAGCCGTTTTTGCTCTGGCCAAATTCAGCCAGTTGATAATCTACTTTACTGATTCCATGATCGGGGCTGTCATAAAATAGACTGGATATATCAAATAGATGAAGTATAATATCACTCTCTCGAATGGCTGATAGGGTCTGCGCCATTGCTCTTCTCATTTCTACATTCATATGTATGCCATCGGTTAACCCACTGCTGTCAATAACCTGAATCCGCTGCTTACCTTTACCCATAGGGATGTCAGCTTCAAGAACCTGGAGGCACATGGTTTTAAAAGGGCTGACAGAGGACAATAACTCTTTAGCCTGAGTGATTTTATAACTTTTATTCTCTATCACACCATTGTAATAGATCAATTGTATATTCACTGTTTCTAAATGTAGATATTGGGCAAAATTAAGCATAAACAGTGTCTTTCCTACGTTAGGTTTCCCAACAATCAGACACTTTTTCATAGAAAATCCTCCTCGGTGATATCATCGTTGCTTAACAGCAATAGGTTTTCTCTGGAAAAATTCCCCCCATTTTGCAGTCTCACAGCCTGTTTACGAATTGCTCTTTCAATAATATTCCGGACCAATCGAGCATTTCCGCTGTTAATTCCGTCTTCTATTCTTTTCTTAGATATTATCTTGGCCAGCTTGGCTTTTGATGAAAGGGAAAGCTTATAATCCCGTTTTTCAACCATCCTCTCTGCTATCAAAAGCAGTTCTTCCAAGTTGTAGTCGGGAAAATCGATATGTATGGGAAATCTGGATTTTAGACCGGGATTAGAACGAAGAAAGATATCCATTTCATCCTTATAGCCAGCTAAGATTAAGACCAGATTATCCTTGTAATCCTCCATACCTTTAACCAGTGCATCGATGGCTTCTTTACCAAAATCCTTCTCTCCTCCCCTTGCTAGAGAATATGCTTCATCAATGAACATAATACCACCAATTGAACGTTTTATTTGATCCCTAACTTTAACTGCCGTATGTCCTATGTATTCGCCTACGAGATCTGCTCTCTCAACCTCGATCAAATGACCTTTTTCCAGTACCCCCATTTTTTGAAATATTTTGCCCAACAGTCTGGCTACAGTTGTCTTTCCTGTGCCCGGATTACCCCTAAAGATCATATGGAGCACCAGAGCGTCAGCAGCCAACTGCTCCACTCTGCGTTTCTTTTGAATTTGAATATAGGCTTGTATTTCTTTGACCAGACCCTTTACATTATCCAGCCCAATCAAGCTTTCCAGCTCAGCTAATATTTCATCTAAACATTCTTCAGGAGGTTCTGTCTGCTGAATTTGTGCGACTTTTCCGCTCCTCATTACCGATAATTTTTTTATGGTTTCCTCTGTCGTCAGCTTTCCATACTCAAACATATTTAAAATATCCCCATAGGATTTGCCAAGTAGATTCTTCTTCAAATTCATCACCTCAAAAATGGTTGCTATAACATCATATGCAGCTGCTGGCAAAATTGTTTCAAAAAAAATAAAAGAGTTGACTTACAGTCAACTCGGTAGGGATTTTATTCTTCCTCTTGTTTTTTGCTGGGTGTTGAAAAATTTATGGCTCTCACTGGTGTAATAGTAGATACAGCATGCTTATAAATAAGATGCTGCTTTCCGTCGCTATCCAATACTATGGTATAACTATCAAAGCCTTTTACAGAACCCTTGAGTTGAAAACCATTAACTAAATATATTGTGATAGGAATATGTTCCTTTCGCACTTGATTTAAAAAAACATCCTGCAGATTGATCACTGTTTTCATAAATACCCCTCCCAATTAAAAATAGCACCTCTATAAAACATTCTATAATAAGTTTAGTTTTCCTTCAATAAAATTCGTTATGTCGTTAACTAATGCTTCTTTTTCCCCATAGGCGCCAACATCAAACCATTGGATTTTGTCATATCGTTTAAACCAAGTAATCTGACGCTTAGCGTATCGTCTTGTATCCCTTTTAAGGATATCAACAGCTGTTTTCAAAGAATAATCACCTTTTAAGTACCGAATAACTTCTTTATAGCCTAATCCCTTCATAGATATAGCATCAATATCAAGTCCTAAGGTCATCAACTTTTTCACTTCTTCGATTAAACCTTGCTGCATCATGAGATCAACCCGCAGATTAATTCGCTCATAAAGCTCCTTACGATCACGGATTAAACCGATCATGACATATTGATAGTCAGGATTTTCAACGAGGGATTCTTGGAAATCTTTAATTTTTTCGCCTCCTTCATAGTATACTTCTAAGGCACGAATCACCCGCTTTACATTATTAGGGTGAATGCGTTGAGCAGCGTCCGGGTCTATTCTGCGAAGCTGATCATGGATATATTCGTTACCGTATTTTCGAGCTTCCTCTTCCAATCGTTTTCTAAGGTCCCAATTTGAAACTGTAGCAGTAAAATCTATGTTATAGATAATCGAATTAATATATAGTCCTGTTCCTCCCACAATAACTGGCAATTTGCCTTTGGAGAGAATTTTATCAATATACTCCTTCGCCATTTTTTGATACTGCGCCACTGAAAATTCTTCCCTAGGATCAATTTCGTCCATTAGATAATGCGGTATGTTATCCTGCTCTTCCATACTGGGCTTGGCACTGCCGATATCCATGTGCTTATAGATCTGCATAGAATCTGCCGATATAATTTCGCCATCTATTTTTTTTGCAATCTCAATAGAAATCTCTGTTTTTCCCACTGCTGTAGGACCTATAATAACTACTAACGGTTTCTTCATACTACGTCCCCCTAGCTTCGTTTAAATTTCTTTTCAATTTCTAGCTTAGACATGGAAACGATCACAGGTCTTCCATGGGGACAAGTGTAAGGATTCTCTAGGTATGACAACTGTCGCATTAATCCATGCATCTCAAGCCTGTCTAGTCTATCTTTTGCTTTTACAGCGGCCTTACATGCCATAGTAATAATTCTTTCTACTTTTAGGTTGTGGTCGGAAGGTCCATGGGCTTCGTTATAATTTTCAATAATTTCCATAAAGAAGCTTTTAGTTTCCGGTTCTCCAAATTGAAGCGGGACAGAACGAATAAGAAAAGCATTTCTGCCGAAGACTTCAACCTCAAAACCCATTTTTTCAAAAATATCCACATCCCCTTGCAGCTTTTCAAATTCTGCGGGAGATAGCTCTACAATAATTGGCGCAAGGAGTTGTTGTATATAAATCCGCTTCTCCCTATACTGCTCCAGAAGCTGCTCGTATATTATTTTTTCATGGGCTGCATGCTGATCGATCAAATACATCTGAAGTCCGTCATCTCCAACGAGATAGCTTGAAAAAACTTGTCCTACAATTCGGATATTTAGTAAGTGAGGATGGTGAATCTTCTTTTCTGGGATGGACTCTTTTAAAGGCTCTTGTAATTCTTTAGTGCTGCTGTTATTTTTTTCATAAGCTGGGGCCGACTGAACTATCGCTACCTTATTATTTGTAATAAAGGTATTTTTATCCTCTTTTACCCCATCTTCCTTTATGTTAATCTCAAAGTTTTTTTGGGGGATATGTGTGGGCAGATCAATAATGGTTTCCTGTATTAGTTCCTCCTGATTCTTTGGTGTCAGCTTTATTTCTGGTATGAGTTTTTCCTGCAATAATCTATCTTTAAGTACACTAATCAGAAGTGATTTTATCAATTTCTCGTTGCTGAATTTTATTTCCGTTTTAGCCGGATGAATATTGACATCAATTTCTGAGGGAGGAATTTTCATATAGAGAAAGCATATGGGAAATTTGTTGATAGGCAACAGGGTTCGATATGCCTCATCAATAGCTCCCGTGATAACTTTACTCTTAATAAGCCTGCCATTTACAAAGGCAGCCTGTTGTTGGCGATTTCCCCGGTACATGTCTATCTTAGAAAAATAAGCCTCAACATGATAATTGTTCTCCTCCCTACGGGCAGTCAGCATATTTTTAGCCAACTCTTTTCCATAAATGCTGGTAATTGTATGAAGAATATGGCCTGTACCTGCAGTTGAAAAGACAATAATATTATTGTTAATGAGCTTAAAGCTCTTATCCGGATGAGCCAATGCAATTTTGCTTACTAAGTCAATGATATAGCTGGATTCCGACGTATTATTTTTTAAAAATTTAAATCTTGCCGGAGTATTATAAAATAGGTTTTTTACAATTACCGTTGTGCCGGTAGGACAGCCAACTTCTTTTTTAAGTACAGCTTTTCCCCCATGAAGCTCTAAATGAATACCAGATATGGATGTGGCAGTTTTTGTGATGAGTTCAACCTGGGACACGGAGGCAATACTGGCTAAGGCCTCGCCGCGAAAGCCTAAGGACACTGTTTTATCTAAGTCTTCTATTTGGGTAATTTTACTGGTAGCATGCCTTTCAAAGGCAATTTCTACATCAGAAGGATGAATTCCCATGCCATTATCGGATATACGGATATATTCTTTACCTGCTTCTCGGATTTCGATTACGATCATAGTGGCCTGTGCATCAATAGCATTTTCTACAAGTTCTTTGATGACAGAGGCTGGCCGGTCAACCACCTCACCGGCAGCAATCTTATTGGCTGTAAGGGCATCCAGCAAATGAATTCGGTTATTCAAAAAATCACCTACAATCTTTCGCCATATTGAAAAGCCTGTACAAGTGATTCATGGCTTCAAGGGGCGTAGTATTTAAAACATCTATCTTCAAAAGCTCTGATATGATTTTGTCTGAGTGATAATGAAAAAGATCCAGCTGTTCGTCTTTAGCCATTGCAATTTCAGCCTCCCCTACTGAGGAAACTTTCTGCCGTTTATTGATATCATTAGCTTCCAGCTGATGTAGAATTTCTTTCGCCCGGTTGACGATCTTTTCTGATACCCCTGCCAATTTTGCTACTTGTATACCATAGCTTTGATCCGCACCACCACGGATAATCTTTCTAAGGAAAATAATATCGTCACCCTTTTCTTTAACAGCAATACAATAGTTTTTAACACCCTCTAGAAGACCTTCTAGTTCTGTTAATTCATGGTAATGGGTGGCAAATAAAGTTCTCGCACCCAAATGCTTCACACTGCTGATATATTCAACGACTGCCCAGGCGATGCTTAAGCCGTCATAGGTACTGGTCCCTCTGCCTATTTCATCCAGCAGAATCAAGCTCTTGGAGGTGGCTGTATGAATGATATTTGCTAATTCACTCATTTCTACCATGAAGGTACTTTGACCTTGAGCTAAATCGTCAGAAGCTCCGACTCTTGTAAAGATTCTATCGGTGATACCGATTACAGCCCTTTCAGCAGGAACAAAACAACCGATCTGAGCCATAAGTACAATTAATGCTACTTGACGCATATAGGTGGATTTTCCCGCCATATTGGGTCCAGTAAGAATCGTAAATCGGTTATCTTTACAGTCCAATAAGGTATCGTTAGGGATGAAATAGCTTTCAGACATCATTTTTTCCACAACCGGGTGTCTGCCGCTCTGAATATGGATTAAATGCCCCTCGTTAACGACCGGTTTCGTGTAGTTTTGCCGGTCACTGACATCGGCAAAAGAAATATAAACATCTAGGGCAGCGATAGCCTTTGCTGTTTTTTGAACAGATTCAGTAAACATACTTACTTTTTCCCGAACCTCAGTAAATATCTGATATTCCAACTCAGTAATCCGCTCTTCGGCGCCTAAAATCTTAGATTCTATTTCCTTTAATTCCGGAGTAATATATCTTTCTGCATTGGCTAGGGTTTGCTTTCGGATATAATGGGAGGGTACTAGATTAAGATTTGATTTTGTTATTTCAATATAGTATCCAAAAACTTTATTGTAACCTATTTTTAAGGACTTAATTCCTGTCTTTTGCCTCTCTTCGTTTTCAAGGTTTACGATCCAAGACTTCCCTTTTGTAATAGCTTCTCTTAAGCTAAAGATTTCGGGATGATAGGTTTCTTTTATGATTCCCCCGTCTTTTAAAGAAATAGGGGGGTCTTCAACGATAGCATCTTCGATGATCTGGATAACCTCCCTATGGTTATCCAGATGGTCGTTAATTTCCATCAAAGCCTTAGAGGAAAAAGCACCCAGCAGATTTTTAATGCAAGGCATCCTGGATAAGGAGGACTTTAACCATATGAGATCTCTTCCATTGGCGTTGCCGTAAGATATTCTTCCTACAAGCCGCTCCAAGTCATAGGTTTCCCGAAGCTGCTCCTTGAGTTCCTCACGAACCAATAAATCAGCTTTTAATCCGTCAACAGCTTCCAGTCTGTGTTGTATATCTATAGATTTGGTCAGCGGCTCTTCAATCCATTGCTTTAATAATCTGGCTCCCATTGCTGTATTGGTTTTATCCAAAACCCATAGTAATGAGCCCTTGCGATCCCGATCTCTCATGGTTTCCGTTAACTCTAGATTCTTTCTCGTTGTTTTATCCAACACCATGAAATCTTCTGTATGATAATACTGGATTTTATGAAGATGATGAATAGATTTTTTATGAGTCTGTTCAAGATATGTCAGCAAAGCTCCAGAAGCACCGATGCTAAAGGGGTGATCCTGCAGACCCAAGCCTTCCAGACTCAGGAGCTGATAATGGTTTTTCAAGGTTTGAGCACCATAATCGGTTTTAAAAGCCCATGGGTCAAACTTTGTAATGTATGCCCGCCCACAGAGATTGCTGATTTCTGCTGCAATACTTTTATCACTATAGGTATCTTGATTGATGATTACTTCCCTTGGATTAATCTTAACGACTTCATTTAGAAAATTGGAAAAGACACTGACGCCCATAAACTCTGTTGTACGGGAGTCACCTGTAGAGATATCAGCATAGGATATTCCGATGCAATCCTCATGAAATAAAGCTGCCAGTATATAATTATTCTCCTTTTCTTTAAGCATTGCCGGATCAATCACCGTACCGGGAGTAATAATTTTTATTACTTCTCTTTTGACGATTCCCTTTGCTGCAGCAGGATCTTCCACCTGCTCACATATAGCAACCTTATAGCCTTTATCAATGAGCTTTGAGATGTAATTATCCGCTGCATGATAGGGAACGCCGCACATAGGCGCCCTGTCTTCCAAGCCGCAATCCCTGCCTGTCAATGCAATCTCTAGTTCCCTAGCTGCTAAGACTGCATCCTCAAAAAACATCTCATAAAAGTCACCTAATCGAAAAAAAAGAATACAATCGGGATGCTGATTCTTTTGCTCAATATATTGTTTCATCATTGGTGTTAAATGCTCCATTTTATTTCCCCCACTACCACAGTTTTCATATAACTATTATAACATAAGGATATAAAATCTTTAAGGATAGAACCAGGGATATCCCTGGTTCTATCCTTAAAGATTATGTTCAACTACTATACCATTTAAACTAAAAGTTTTAGCTTCAGTGATCTTAATCTGAACCAATTGACCAATCAAATCTTTACTGCCGGGGAAATTTACTAATTTGCTGCTTCTGGTGCGTCCCATTAATTTAGAAGCATCGTTTTTACTTTCCCCTTCTACTAAAACCTCCACAGTCTTACCTTCATAGTCTGCATTTTTACGTGCACTAATTTCATTTAGGGTGCTTAGCAGTCGGTTAAACCGCTCATGTTTAACATTTTCAGGAACCTGGTGCTCTGTCATTTTAGCAGCTGGCGTTCCTTCCCGAACAGAATAGAGAAAAGTAAATGCGGAATCGTATTCTACTTTTTGAACGATATCCAGGGTTTCTAGGAAATCTTCTTCTGTTTCACCTGGAAAACCTACGATAATATCCGTTGTAATCGCTATAGCTGGGATATTTGCCTTTAGCTGGGTTACCAGTTCTAAATATTGCTCCTTTGTATAATGACGATTCATTTCCTTAAGAATTTTTGTACTGCCCGATTGTACCGGAAGATGAATGTGTTCACAAAGCTTTTGACAATCCCTCATCGCTTCAATCAGACGGGGTGAGAGATCCTTAGGATGAGAAGTCATAAAGCGTATTCGCTCCAGTCCTTCAATTTCATTGATACGAATCAGCAAATCAGCAAAATCCATCTTGTTTTCAAAGGTTTTTCCATATGAATTTACATTTTGTCCTAATAAGGTTACTTCTTTTGTACCTTGACTTACCAGTTCTTTGATTTCGTTAATAATATCTTTAGGATCTCTACTTCTTTCTCTTCCTCTTGTATAGGGAACGATACAATAGGTACAGAAATTATTACAGCCGTACATGATATTGACGAATGCTTTTAGACCGTATTTTCGAATAACTGGAACTCCTTCTACTACAGTGCCCTCCTCATCCCACACTTCCACGAGCATATGGTCTGATTTCTTACAATTAGCCAGTAACTCTGGAAAATTGTGCAGATTATGGGTTCCAAAAACTAAATCTACATGGCTGTACTTTTTTTTGATTTGGTCAACTACATGGGCCTGCTGCATCATGCAACCGCAAACTGCGATAATCATATCCGGTCTTACTTTTTTCAGATGCTTTAGCTGGCCCAGATTCCCATATACCTTTAATTCTGCGTTTTCCCGTACACAGCAGGTATTATAAATAATCAGGTCAGCTTCAGCCTGTTCATTTGTTTCTACATAGCCCATATGATTCAGCATGCCGGCCAGTTTTTCTGAATCATGCTCATTCATTTGGCAGCCATAGGTAACAATCATAGCCTTCTTTTTGCTTCCCTTATCGTGATAGAATTCATCGTTTAGCTGGCGTACTTCATTTATATAAGCTTGCTGCCGCAGCTGTACTTCACTGGAAACCTTTACAATTTCTCGTTTACCCAAATCCTATTCCTCCTATGAGACATATTCCTATCTCTATTTTTCCGCAATCTAAACCATATTATATCAGAAGTAAGAAAAAAAAAGAAGGTAGATACGCATAATCAAGAAATTCAAACAAAATTTATCGAAAAAAGTTGAAGAAACACTATTGCCTTGGAAATAGAAGCAAAAAGCCAGTACATGCTAATACTGGCTTCCGCGAAACTCTTTAATGGTATTTACATCGGTAATGAGTATACTTCCTGAATGAGGTTTTCCTAAATACTTATTAAACTCTTTTTCAATATCTACATGTGAACTTATAGCAACCAGGTATAAATACCTCTGATCCTTTACATAATGATAAAGAAAGTAATACTTCATATACATCACTCATTTTCTTTATATTTTTAGAACCGATAAATCTACTTCATAAAAATATGGATCATGAATGATAATAATTTTCTTTATAATATTAGCATCTACCAAAAGGGTGTATTCAATGTTAAGTAATAAATAGAAAAAATAGCGTGAAATACAATTCCGCTACATAATTTATGAATTTTGTGGAATGATAGATGTGTAAATTTTCATGCTAAAAAAGTTTAGGGGGTAAATTAATGAAATTCTCTACTAGAATAGTGAACATGCAGGAATCACCGATCAGGAAATTGGTTCCTTTCGCAGAAAATGCAAAAAAAGAAGGTAAAAAGGTATATCATCTAAATATTGGACAGCCAGATATTGAAACACCGGAAAATTTTATGGATGCCATTAGAAAATATGATGACAAAGTATTAAAGTATACTTTTTCACAAGGGATTCCAGAATTAATCGAGGCAATGATTAAGTATTATAAAAAATACAACATGACCTTCGAAAAAGATGAGATCCTGATTATGAATGGTGGAAGTGAAGCATTGTTATTTTCCCTAATTGCCATTGCTGATGATGGGGATCAAGTAATCGTGCCGGAACCTTTTTATACGAACTATAATGGTTTTGGAAGTGCTGTTGGCGTTAGCGTTGTGCCTATTACAACAGAGGCATCAAAAGGTTTCCATTTACCGCCTAAGGATCAGATCGTAAAAGCAATAACCAGCAAGTCAAGAGCTATCCTATTATCAAATCCAGGTAATCCAACAGGTGTTGTCTATACGAAAGAAGAGGTACAAATGTTAGCAGATATTGCAAGAGAATATAATCTTTATGTGATCGCTGATGAAGTATATAGAGAGTTTGTTTATGACCATTTAGATTACACGAGCTTTGGCAATATCGCTGAAATTCAAGACCGGGTGATCATTGTAGACAGTGTGTCCAAGAGATTTAGTGCTTGTGGTGCCCGTATTGGTGCAGTTTTGAGTAAGAACAAGGACTTAATGAAGCAAATATTAAAGCTTTGTCAAAGCAGACTATGCTGTCCAATGTTGGAGCAGATTGGTGCAGTTGAATTATATAATGTTTCCGACGACTATTTCAATGGGGTTTTAGTAGAATATCAAAAGCGAAGAGATATTGTATTCGAAGGATTACAAAGTATTCCAGGTGTTATCTGTGAAAAACCAACCGGTGCATTCTATGTTATTGCGAAACTGCCTGTTGTTGATGCGGAAGAATTTGTAATCTGGATGTTGAAAGATTTTAGCATAGACAACGAAACTGTGATGCTGGCTCCTGCTGAAGGCTTCTATGCAACCCCCGGACTAGGCAAGGATGAGGCAAGAATTGCATATATACTTAATGAAGGAGATTTAAAAAAATCTATGAATATCTTAAAACAGGCCTTAGAAAAATATCCACACAAAAAATAATAAAAGCTTTCGCCAGCTGGCGAAAGCTTTTTTTTTTAATCTTCCTGTCTCAACAATTTTTCATCCATTTCACAGGTACCATTATTGCAATAACCGGCTACACAATGAATACATGTTATAAACCCACATTCCCTAAGTTCTCCGTATCCTTTTACATCATACTCTTTTTCGTACATAATTTGGCACCTCCATTATATTTACTCAAGTTTGTTATACAATTATATTATAATACAAGAATACAATTCTGTCAATTGTATACATTATATTATTTTAAAAAAGATATAGCTATAAAAAAGGCCATTGAAAAAGTCAAAAATACGGCAAAAATTCGAGTTTGTCATCCTAAGCGCAGCGAAGGATCTGAGTAATTAAGCGCTATTAAAGATTCTTCGTTTCACTCAGAATGACAAAAACAAGGACTTTTTCAATGGCCTCCTATAAAACTACATCTTTCTTTACGCCAAATAGCTTTTTCCAAAGGGGCTGTTTGGCATTAATTCTCTTTACTTGTTCCTTTAATTCTGCTAGTTCATAGGATTTTTGTTTCAATCGCATTTTCAAACGGGCATTTTCACAGATCAGTATATCCTTTTCTTTTTTGAAGTAAATTTCGTTTTCTTCCCGATCCTGGACAATTTCATCAAAATGGTGAATGATCTCGTTTTTTGTCTCATCCATTTTATATTGAAGTTGTTCATTAATATTAACATTGATGCGATTGCATAATTCATCTAATATGCTGGATAACTCTATACTCTGTGGTTGGTTTATAATGCTTAAATCTGAGGTGCTTGCTGCAACAGCAACTTCATGATTTCCCTGAACTAAAATTTCAGGAGTATCGAGAATTAACTTTATTTGTTTGTTGGTAAGCCCTTTTTCCTGTAGTTCCTTTATATAAATAAATTGCTCAATTTCCTTATAGGTATAGTAGCGGCGGTTAGAATTGGTTCTGGGTATTTCCAACTTAAACTCATCCTCATAATATCGCAATACATGTGTATCATAGTTAGTAATTTTGCTAACCTCAGAAATGGAGTATTTCTTTTCCTTATCGATCATTTGTTTCCCCCCTTAACTACTTGTTATATTCTGTACATTAGCTTTTAATTCCTTTTTAATATTAAATCTTTCGATAGCAAATTCAGCTATATTTCAACGTTTTTCTTATTATTTATGGGATTTGACAAGTTATAGGATGAGGAATACTTAAAGTAACATACATTAACTTTCCATAAAAAAAATCCTTTGAAATCTTCAAAGGATTTTTTTATGTTAACTATTCTTTTTATAAAAAAAGGTCTTTAGAGGGACCAGATTATATCGTACTGGTAAAATGATTTGTTCCGTACTGCCAACGAATAGTACTCCCTGCTCGGTAAGGGAGGAATAAAATTTTTTATACATTTCTTCCTTAGTCTCTTCTGTAAAATAGATCATTACATTTCGACATACAATGAGATCGCAGCGTTCAGGATATTTATCACTGAGTAGATTATGATGCTTAAATT
This sequence comes from Geosporobacter subterraneus DSM 17957, assembly GCF_900142145.1. GTDB lineage: Bacteria > Bacillota > Clostridia > Peptostreptococcales > Thermotaleaceae > Geosporobacter > Geosporobacter subterraneus. Next base: position 48,278 of record NZ_FQZV01000029.1, read on the forward strand.
CTACGCACTTTTTGATTTCTTCATTAATTTTGTATGATTCTCCTATTTTTGTGAAGTATTTTGACACCAGATGTTTAGGAACATTCTCGATACTTTTTGGAGAATAAATTCCGATCAGCGCTTTGTTTATTGCCCCCTTGTCAATATCTGTGGCTAGTATTTTAATGGACTGCAAAGGCATTAATTCACTAAGCATCATTACCAAAGAATAGGGCTCTTCACCGGTAGAACAAGCTGCACTCCAAATTTTCAATGAACTTCCTTTTTTGATTAAGCTTGGAATGATTTCTTTTTGCAGCACTTCCCATTGATTATAGTTGCGATAGAATTCTGAGACATTAATGGTTAAATAATTAATAAACTCATTATAGAGATCTAAATTTTTACAGATCGCCTGAAAATAGCTTTCATAAGTATCGTAGTTATTTCTTTTGATGAGAGAGTCAATTCGCCGTTTCATTTGCTTTTCTTTATAACAGGATAAATTGATACCAGTCTTCTTTAAAATGGACTCTTTAAACTGCTCATAATTGTTCATAATTACGCCCCTTTAATGCTTATTATGTAGAATTAGAAATAGTCGAAAATTGTATTTTATAGTATATTGTATCATATCCATATATAAAAAAAAAGTCGTGGATTACCACAAATTTAGAATGTAAAGGGGGTCTCAATATATTTTGTGAGGTCACTATTATTTTGTGCTGAAACCCATAAATTATTCAATAATGAGCAGGAAAAAAGGAGAGTCAAACTCTCCTATTTATCCTTTGATTCTACTATATCACCGATCGTTGTCGGTTCTTCTTGATTTACGATTTCTACTGTTTCCGGTTCATTCGCTTCCTTGATGCTAAGACTGATTCTTTTTGCTTCTTCATTAATCTCTAGAATCTTCACGTTTACTTTTTGTCCAATATGAACTTCTTGAGATGGTTTAGCAATATGCTTATTAGAAATTTGTGAAATATGAACAAGACCATCCAAACCAGGCTCTAATTCTACAAAAGCACCAAAATCTGCCAATCGGACCACTTTTCCTTCAACGATATCCCCCGCGTTATATTTTTTATGGATATTTTCCCACGGTTCTTGTGTAATTTGTTTTAGTCCCAGTGAGATTTTATTCTTATCTTGATCAAAGTCAAGAACAACTACCTTAATATGATCGCCAACTTTCACCACTTCACTAGGCTGACTTATTCTTCCCCAGGACAAATCTGAAATATGGATTAATCCATCGATACCACCAATATCTACAAAGGCACCGAAGTTTGTCAGTCTTTTTACTTCCCCTTCTATTACATTGCCCTTTTGGATATTTTGCCATAAGGTTCTTCTTTTTTCTACATTTTCCTTCTCTAATACGGATCTGTGAGAAAATACAATTTTTCTCTTATCTCTATTAAAATCAATTACATTTACAGCAAGCTGTTTTCCAAGGAAGTCATTTAAATTATTTACATAGCTTGTTGATAGTTGAGAAGCTGGAATAAAGCCTCTTAATTCATTGATAACAGCGATTACACCGCCCTTTACTACTTCTACAACCTTAGCTTGAAGGGTTGTACCCTTTGATACTGCTTCTCCTAATGTTTCCCAGCCTTTTTCCGCATCGATTCGCTTTTTAGATAATAAAACATTACCTTCTCCATCATCGGTCTTTAAAACATAAACTTCGATTTCATCTCCTTCTTTCACTAATTCACGAGGATTTACTGAAAGGTCATTAGAGATTTCTTGCTTTGGAATAATTCCATCTGATTTATATCCTATATTTACCATGATCTCACTATCTGTGACATGGATAACTTTCCCCTTGATTGTTTGTCCCCGTCTCGGTACTCTCAAAGAATTTTCGATTTCCTCCATCATATTCATCATCTCATTGTTGTTTTGATCCATACTGCTCATTTTTTCAATAACCTCCTTAATAATCCAGTCCGGGGTTGATGCTCCGGCTGTTACTCCAATTTTATTCATTTTTTTTAATATGTCCATTGGTAAATCCTCGGCAGTTTCTACGTGATAGGTATATTTACAATACTTTTCACTAATCTGTAGAAGCTTTTGTGTATTTGAACTATGGTATCCACCAATTACAATCATTGCATCTACCTGCTGTGCAACGCTTGCACAGGAGGATTGACGTTCTCTGGTTGCAATGCATATGGTATTAAAGGGCTCTACCACAGCAGCTTTATGTTCAAGCTCCTCTACAATTGCATTCCATAACTCAGAGGTTATTGTTGTCTGTGCAACAATACATAATTTATCCATAAAAGGTAAGGACTCTACCTGGGAGACATGGTTCAAAATATGTGCTTTATTTTCACACCAACCATTGATTCCGATAACCTCCGGATGATTGGGATCACCGATAATAACAATGGAATAACCTTTTTGATGATACTCATGAACGATCCTTTGTACCTTCCTGACAAAGGGACAAGTGGCGTCGATGATTTCAACGTGATTTGCTTTTGCTTTTTCGTATACCTCCAAAGGTATGCCATGGGAGCGTATAATAACGATACTGTTTTTACCATCCTGAATATCATCTATAGATTGTACACCCATGGACTCCAGTTTTTGAACAACCTGAGGATTATGAATAAGAGGTCCGTAGGTGTATATTTGTTTATCTTTATGCAAATCAACTGCATTGAAGGTTTTTTGCATGGCTTCTTTAACACCAAAACAATAACCGGCATTCCTTGCAAGGATGATCTTCAATATTATTATACCTCCTAAATCAATTTATAATTTAATTTCTACATCATATTACAAAATTCCTCCTATGTAAAGAGATTAATTTAAGATATAGAGCAGGCAATTTCAGTTTCTATTTGCTCCATAATTTTTTGACTAAGCTCCTGATAGGTATCTACACTTAACTTTTGGCCGTAATATTCCTCAAAACTTAATGGTGAACCAATTTTAACCTTAATCTTGCCGAACAATCGATAATCTGAAATAATTGCAACCGGTATAACAGGTACCTTCCCTTTTATAGCAATCATAGCTAGGCCGGGTTTTACCTTTGAAGGTACACCCTTTTTCTTTCTAGTACCTTCAGGAAAGATCCCCAACACTTTTCCGCTGTTTAGAATTCTTAAAGAATTCTTAATAGCAGATAGATCAGCAGTATCCCGGTTGACCGGTATCATGCCGAGCTTTCTAATGATGCTGCCTAATATTTTAATTCTAAAAAGCTCTTCTTTTGCCATATAACTCATTTTACGAGGGATCGTAGTACCTATAATCACAGGGTCTAGGTTATGAATGTGGTTGGAGCATACAATACAGGCACCCTCCTTAGGAATATAATGCAAATTTTCAACTTCAACGCGATAAAAAAGATCCACATAAACTTTCATAATATTTCGGGCAAAAGTATAAAAATCCATTTTACATCCTCCCTATTGAATATAGGATAATATTTTATCCACCACTTCTTCTATACTTAAACCGGTCGTATCAATCAGGATGGCGTCCCTCGCTTGCGTCAATGGGGCAAGGTCTCTCTCAGTATCGATACGGTCACGGTTTTCTATTTCAGATTTTACTTCTGCAAGAGATGTTGAAAAGCCCTTTTGTTGCTGTTCCTCAAAGCGTCTCTTTGCACGTTCTTCAATAGATGCAGTAAGAAAAAACTTGTAGGCGGCATGGGGAAGCACAAAGGTTCCAATATCTCTTCCATCCATGACTACACTTTGGGAATCAGCGATTGCTCTTTGCATCTCAACCATCTTTTTTCGTACTGCTGAAAGCTTGGCTACCTCAGAGACCCATTTGTTTACCTCAGAACGACGTATTTCTTCACTAACATTGGTGCCATTTAAAAAGATGCTATCACCTATCAGCTCAATTTTCGTGTCCATCAGTACTGCTTCAACCTGCCTATGGTCTTGCAGATCTACCTGCTCTTGAATACACTTTAATGTAACAGCACGATACATGGCCCCTGTATCAATATATGTAAGCTTTTTAACCTTTGCGATAATCTTTGCGATGGTACTCTTACCGGCCCCTGCAGGACCGTCTATTGCGATGCTTATGTTGCTCATGTATAGCTCCTCCAAATCATATGCATTTTCAAAAGATAAAAGACCTACAAAACTATCATAATATTAAACATCATCCTTTACAATATAAAAAACTATTTCTTAATAAATCTCAAGTTAATGATGTCCCTTTTTAAAAACTGGCTGACACTATTTATAGAGAAATCCACGTCACCTTTCAAATGCATCGCCTGTAATAAAAATAGGGTAATTAAGCAAGCGATGGCCAGTGAAAAGAAGATTCTTTCAATAATATTAACTGTTTTTATAATCAACTTAGTCATGAAATCCCTCCTGATAGTAAACCAGTTTCTTTAGTAGTATTATACGCTAATTCCGGCCAGATATCCCGTTGAAAACGCAATTTGAAGATTGTAGCCACCGGTTAAACCTTCTACATCCAGAACTTCCCCAACAAAGTACAGACCAGATATTTTCTTCGATTCCATAGTAGATGGATTGATTTCTTTTACATCAATCCCACCAGAGGTAATGATCGCTTCTTTAATAGGTCTTGTTCCGGTAATCGTAAGAGGCAGTCCGGAAATAAGCTTTAGCAAGATTTTTCGTTCTTCTTTACTGATTTGGTTCACAAATTTATCTTCTGGTATCCCGGAAAGGCGGATAACAACAGGGATAAGCTTTCCGGGAAGCAAATCATCCAAAGCATTTTTCAATTGTTTTCTGCTATACTTATCAAAATCCCGCTGTATTCTCTTATCCAGTATATCTTCATCTAAGGCAGGCTTGAGATCGATAGAAGCCTTAATCCTACCTTTATCCAAGTATTTTGTCAGGTAATTGCTCGTAGACAATACAATGGGGCCTGATATGCCAAAGTGGGTAAAGATCATTTCACCAAATTCTTTATGTACTTCTTTATCCTGATAATAGCACTGCAGTGTAACATTTTTTAAGGATAATCCCTGTAAATCCCTTATCCATTGTTCCTCCGTCTCTAATGGCACCAGAGCAGGCTTAAGCGGAACTACATGATGTCCTGCCTTTTTTGCGAAAGCATAACCATCTCCGGTAGATCCTGTGACAGGATAGGACAAACCGCCGGTAGCAATGATAAGCTTGCTGCAGGATAACACCTGATTATTTACTAAACGAACACCTTTTACGATTCCATCAGCATAGAGGATATCCTTCACCTCTGACCGGAGTCTAACGTCTACATGATGAGAATCCATATAGGTACTTAATGCCTTGATTACGTCACTTGATTTATCTGAACAAGGAAATACACGATTGCCCCGTTCTACCTTCGTGGCCACGCCATAACGATGCAGCAGCTGGAGAATATCATCATTGGTGAAACTGTAAAAGGCACTATATAAGAAATTTCTATTTCTTGTTATATTTTGAAGCAGTTCCTCTACATCTCCAGTATTCGTGATGTTGCATCTGCCTTTTCCCGTGATATAGATTTTCTTACCCAGCTTTTCATTTTTTTCTAATAATATAACGGATTTACCTTGGGCTGCAGCTGTGCCTGCTGCCAGCATTCCAGAAGCGCCTCCGCCTACAACAATAACAGACTCCATAAATAATCCTTCCTCTTTATAGCATATTTTCTAAGTGTGCAGTATCATTCATCCTTACAATAACAGGCCCATACTCTCTGAATTCTACTATATTAATACATGCATTATCTTGACGAATTCGATAGAAATAAGATAGATCAATATTCATTAGACCCAGCAAGATCGCTTTAATAGCTGTTCCGTGAGAAACCACAGCGATATTTTTATCAGGATTTGCTTCTACAATACGGTGAAGAGCCTTCAAGCCTCTGCTCTGGACATCAATGAGCTTTTCAGCACCGGGAATCTGGGCTTCTTGTGGTTTATTTCTCCAAATCGTATAGTGTTCATAATGCTTTTCCTGTATTTCATGATTGGTTAAACCCTCCCAGTGGCCAAAGGACATTTCACGCAGCTCTGGGATAATATTAACTTCATGGCTAAATTCTCTGGCCACTGCCTGCGCTGTGGATAGTGCTCGATCTAAGTCACTGCTATAGACTCCATCAACAGGATAATTTTTCATTCTTTTAGCTAAAGCCTGTGCCTGGAGCAACCCTTTTTCATTTAAATGGATATTCTTAGCTCCTTGAGCTCTTGTTTCAGCATTCCAAACCGTTTCGCCGTGTCTGATTATATAAAGTCTGGTCATTCTATCAATCGCCCCCCCTTAAAAGTTCAAATCTATTATAACATTAAATATTCTTTATCACTATTACAATATATTTTTACCATTAAGCAAGAAGATAAAACTGGGTCTATAACAATTCGTGCATTACTTCAGAACAAAAGGGACTCTCGTCAAAAATAAATGGATAAACTGCGATTTCTCGCAGTTTATCCATTAAGACCTGTGGTTTTTAGTACCAGCCTCTTAGCTTCATTGCAGTAGCAACTCTCTTGATAGACATCATGTAAGCTGCTGTTCTCATATCTACTTTATGCTCTTCTTTCAATGCCCAGATTTCTTCGAAGGCTTTTACCATTAATGCTTCCTGCTTTGTCTGTACTTCATCAAAGCTCCAGTAGTAGTTCATCAGATTTTGCACCCACTCAAAGTAGGATACGGTTACTCCGCCGGCATTGGCTAGGATATCCGGAATCACTACGATACCCTTGTTGAATAATACTTCATCTGCTTCCGGTGTAGTAGGTCCGTTAGCACCCTCTGAGATGATCTTTGCTTTGATGTCTCCTACATTCTTAGATGTAATTTGGTTTTCTAAGGCACATGGGAATAACATATCTACATCCATTGTCAATACTTCGTTTCTGTCGATTTCTTTTGTTGCTCCCGGGAAGCCCTTCACATGTCTGTTTTTCGCTGTATATTCCATTAATGCTTTTACATCTAATCCATTTTCGTTTACGATACATGCACTGGAGTCAGATACTGCGATAACCTTTGCACCCATCTCTGTGATGTATAATGCTGCATAGCTTCCTACATTACCAAAAC
>NZ_FQZV01000009.1 GCF_900142145.1 Geosporobacter subterraneus DSM 17957
TGAATTTGAAAAGCTTGTAGTAAAATGGAATAGTCAATGAAAGTCAAAATAGCCTGTAATTTTGTTAATGGTTGAAGTTCAATAATTTGATCTAAAGTAAATAAAGTTGTTTGCCGATACATAATTTGCAGTCGCCCCTTTCTGTGGATTTTTTTTACAAATTATTTATCGGATTGGGGTAGACTGTTTTTTTATATTTTTGAAACATTGTTATTTCAAGGCTTAAAAATTATGAAATTTACTCTGCTGAATAAGCGGCTTAAATAACAACTGTTCATGTGGACCAAATCCGCCAGATGATCCAGCTTAATGGGGGCATGATAGTGCTCTTTGATATACTCAATTACTTTTTGAACGATATAGCTGTGCTGGGTGTTTAAAGTGCTTAGCGCTGTACCAACGGACTGAACCAGTCCTTCAAGGGTATCATATAGTTTGCCGATAGATTCACAGTTTAGGATATTGGCATAGATTTGATCCGCATTTGTAATGGCATCACAAAGCTTTAAATTATAGTTATTTAACAGCTTAACGCACAGCGAACAAATTACGATGCTTGTGGTCTTTACATGCTCGATGGGGTATGTGAAAGCTCTTTGATACTCAAATAGCTGGGAAAGTGTTTCTAGTGCTTTCAAGGTACTGCCCGACTCCAGATGCTTTATGATTTTGTCAATATACTGATAGACAACGATTTCCTCCAGGTGATGCTCCTTTGAATGAAAGGAAGAATATACAAAAATATTTCCATCCTCATAAAATTTGTAGGAAACACATTTATGGGCTTCATGGAAAGCTTTTTGCACTTCTGATGGATGGGCATGTATATCACTGATGCCTATGGAAATAGGAATACTGAGAAAGTTATTTACAAAATTTAGTATTTCTTCACTTCTTGAGACAATAACCGGCATCGGCTGAGGACAGCAGAGATCTTCAAAGGATATCACTGTACAGAGGGTTTTGTTGTCCACAAGAATGGTATAATGGTCAAAGTCTTTGAATATTAAGGATATAAAGCTTTTGATCTCTAAAAGAATGTTTCCTTTCCTTTCTAAAACCCCGTCTGATTCGACAGTGTCAGTGCCATCTACTTTATAGACCAATACATAAAAATGATGTAGCTGGATTTTCAGCTTATCCATTTTGTTGAGAATCCTGGACGGGTGTACTAAAACCCCATTGATCAAATCCTGGAAAAACTTCTCATGCATTTCTACAAGATTTTCTTTGATTCTATTCTCCAAATCCAGTACCCTATGGGCTTTCATTTGCTCCTCCTGAATAAGTGTCTTGGCTTTATGGATGGCTTCGATTAACTGTTCTGTATTTGAAGGCTTCAGAATAAAATCCACTACATTATACTTAATGGCAGATTTTGCATATTCAAAATCTGAATAGCCGGTTAAAAGAATGATCTTTGTTAAAGGGTTGTTTTCATGAATGTACTGCGCTAACTTGATACCATCTAATCCAGGCATTTTAATATCTGCAATGACAATATCCGGTTTCTTGCTCTCTAGCAGTTCCTTTGCAAGGATGCCATTATCCGCTTCGCAGAGCACCATACAATCGAGGGCTTCCCAGTCGATAAAATTGATGAGTCCTTTGCGAATAATATGTTCGTCATCAACAATCATTACACGAAACATGCTTTTCATCACCTCTGTCAAGTGGAATACATATAGAGATCATCGTACCTTTCCCTATACTGCTTTCAATGGATAAACCGTAATCGGCACCATAGATCAGCTTAATTCTTTTATGTACATTTAATAAACCTACATGCTTTTCCCCTTTTTTAATCTCACGGCTCATGGCTTCATTCAAATCAATTTGTCCTGAATCAAATCCAATACCATCATCCTCAACGGTTATGAATATCTTTTCCTTTTCCTCCAAAATGCAGATGGAGACCCTGCCTTTGTCGATTTTATTTTCCAATCCATGAATGATAGCATTTTCAACAATCGGTTGGATACAAAGCTTGGGTACATAAAAGTCCAGCAGGGTTGGAACAGAAACAAATTTTTCGATCTGTATTTTATCTCCGAAACGCATTTTTTGCAGATAGAGATAAAATTCAACGTATTCGAGCTCTTCCCGGAGTGTTATTTTCTTGTGACTGCTGAAGGTCAAGCTTGCCCTCAATAATTTGCCTAATGAATCAACCATTTTGTAGATAGTTTCCTGGTTAGACATTCGGGCTTCCCAACTGATGGTTTCTAAGACATTAAACAAAAAGTGAGGGTTGATTTGCGCCTGCAGTGCTTTTAACTCAGACTCCGTTACCAGAATTTGATGCTTGTACACTTCATTAAAAAGATATTGGATTTTATCGATCATATCGTTAAAGGTACTGCTTACCTCATTCAACTCTGCATATTTGTACTGAGGCATTTTTATTTGAAAGTTTCCATGATGAATATTTTTAATATGTAAAATTAACTCCTGAATTGGCTTTGTGATACTGGTGATGATAAACATACTGATGGCGAGAGAGAGGAGAACTGCAAAAACAATAATATATAGATAATAGGAAATGAGCGTGTTTAGATTGGATGAAAACTCAGCCTTGGGAACCAGTATTACGGAGGTCATATTCATATCACTGATTTTTTTAGAATCAAAGATATAGGGAGTTCCATCTATTGACAGCTCTTGTATTAAACTGGATTGTCCGGCAGATAAGATCCTTGGGTCGATCTTTTCCCCGATGAGACGCCGATCATTATGAAAAAAAATGGTGCCCTGTTCATCGAAAATAAAAGCTTTCCAGTTTTTATTTTTAATAATGTTATGGTAAGAATCCAAGATGATATTTTCATCTATACTCAGCACAACTTTACCCATTGAGTTTTTAGTAATCAGAGCACTGACATCACGCATGAGATAAACCGTATTAAAATAGGGAGAAGGCTGTATAACCGTAGGAACCTGGGTAATATCCTTCGCAGAATTGTAAAATCGAACATGATCCTTGAGAACTCTTTCATTGGGCAAATAATTGTAAAGCAAATAATAGTAGTTGTCATGATCAAAAAAAACAAAGACAGATTTCAGGAGACCGCTGTTCCAGGCATAATCATGAAGGACAGAGTATTTAAGCTGTGTTTCAATATCGAGCTTTGTACGGGCTTTCAAATAATAAGTCTGCTCCTGTGTAGACAGTTCTTCAAGATTAGAGCGGATAACCTGATTCGATAAAAAGAGATTAAAGGTATTGTTAATGATTCTGTAATTAGCTACCAAGCTGTCATTCATTTGTTCAATAGAATGCTTCAATTCATTTTTAATGTTTTGTTCAAGGATATTGTAGTAGATAAAAGAGTACATATAGGCACCAAACAAAGAAAGCGGTATTAAAATCGCCAGTACTACCAAAAGGATAATTTTATAACGAATAGAGGCTGCATAATGACGATAGGCCGAAGTGATGGAAAAGAGAGATTTAAATGCTGACTGCCTTATAGCATCTATGATTTTCATAGGCCCATTCTCCCTGAAGTAAAAGTATATAAAACAATTATACTACATTATTCGGTATTTACAGGAGTATTTCTGGGCAGCACAGCACAAGTGTAAAAAAAATCATATAAAGCAAAAAAATTAATACTTACGACGTAAAGGGGTACAGGTTTCCAAAAAGGAAATCTGCAAAAAGAGAATTGTGAAAAAATTTAAAAGAACAGGTAAAGAGGTTCAATTTATTCTAACTGTGGAAAACTTTATAATGAATTTAGATGAGGACAACGTTTTCAAACACAAAAATGAAAAGGGGGATTTATACTGATGAGAAGAAAAATTGCTTTATTTTTGACATTGGTATTGGTTTTCACTGTAGTTGCTACTGGCTGTACGAAGCCACAGCAGGCAGCGCAAGAGGCTGCACCAAAGGTAGACTTTCCGAAGCAAGGAATCACAGCAATTTGTCCGTGGGCAGCCGGGGGTGGAACCGACGCTGTCTTGAGAGGACTGACCTTAGAAGCTGAAAAGATTTTAGGTCAAACCATAACCGTAGTAAATCAAACCGGTGGTGGCGGAGCCATAGGCCATAGTGCAATTATGAAAGCCAAGCCGGATGGCTATACCGTAGGAATGATTACTTTTGAGTTGAATTCATTGCCGCCTCAGGGATTAGTTCCTTTTACATATAAGGATTTTGATCCGCTTATGAGAATTAACATGGATGCGGCAGCACTCACTGTAAAAAAGGATGCTCCCTATAATACCATCGAAGAATTCGTCGCGTATGCAAAACAGCATCCCGGTGAAATCAATATCGGTAACTCTGCGCCAGGCTCCGTATGGCATATCGCAGCAGGACTTATGGCAGAAAAGACAGGCATTCAAGTGGAATATGTACCCTTTGAAGGAGCAGCTCCTGCAGTTACAGCGCTGGTTGGAGGACATATAGAAGCTGTTTCAGTAAGTGTTCCAGAGGTAATCGGACAGGTTGAAGCAGGAGATTTAAAGATATTGGGTGTTATGAGTGCAGAAAGATTACCATCGATACCGGATGTTCCTACCTTCAAGGAAAGCGGCATTGATGTGGTCTTTGGTACTTGGAGAGGCCTAGCTGTTCCTAAAGGAACACCAGATGAAGTGAAACAAATACTGATGGATGGTTTCAAACAAGCTTATGATAGTCAAGGATTCCAGGATTTTGCAAAGAATGCCGGATTAGGATTGGCTTATCAGGATGCAGCAGAGTATGCAAAGTTTTTAGAGGCAAATGCAAATGATGTTGCCGAGGTAATGAAAAAATTAGGATTAGCAAAATAGCAGATAGAGGAATTTCTTTCAGGTAATTGTTAATCAGTCTTTAACAATTACCTGAAATTTTATAAGAGCCTACTGATGTAGATAAACGCCAGCAAAATAAAAGATAAATGTAGGGGACGATGACTCTGTCGTCACGAAAAAGCAGGCAGACACGCAGGTCCGACCCTGCAAAAAAATATCTTGTTCTAGATGCGTAAATCTATAGAAACACAGGAGAGGAAGTGAGACTTTGAGAAAGGCAGATATCATAGGTGGATTGATGGGTGTATTCATTAGTGCATTTGTATTTTATGAATCCAGTAAGTTTCCAGAGGATATTGTAATGAAGATTGGTCCAAGCTATTTTCCTAGAATATTGGCTATGGGACTGCTGCTGGTGAGTGGCATTCTTATTCTGCAAGCTTATATGGGGAAATCAAAGAAGCCTGCTGAGAAATTTGACATCAAAGAGCCAGGAATTCAGAGAGCTGGGATTGCACTGCTGAGTACAATTGTATACTGTATGATATTGGATAAGGTTGGATTTATCCCTTCCAGTATACTTTATTTGGTCTTTTTAATGTATTTACTGGAAAAACGGAATTATGTAAAAATGACAATGATATCTACAGCCGTTGTTGTCGGTATTTATATCATTTTTAAAACCATTTTAAACATTACACTGCCCTCGGGTTTTTTTGGATAATAGGCTAGGGAAAGGGTGAAAATATGCGATTTGACTTACTGATGCAAGGGTTTGCCAATGTCCTCCAGCTAAATGTTTTGCTCATGGTAGTTTTGGGCGTGACAGGGGGAATTATGGTAGGGTCACTGCCAGGACTGACAGCAACCATGGGTGTAGCACTTTTAGTCCCATTTACTTTTGGATTGCCGATTAATCAGAGCATGGCAATGCTTCTGGGAATTTTTTGCGGGGCAATTTATGGGGGATCCATTTCGGCGATTTTAATACGAACGCCAGGAACTCCGGCTGCTGCCGCTACACTTTTAGATGGATATCCATTATCTGAAAGGGGGGAAGCGGGAAGGGCTCTGAGTATGTCTGTATTTGCTTCTTTTATTGGAGGCTTTTCAGGAGCTTTGATCATGACCTTCCTGTCCCCGCAAATATCAAAGGTAGCCTTAAAATTCGGTCCTCCTGAATACTTTGCTTTAGCCATTTTTGGGCTAAGCATTATCATATCGGTTTCGGGAAACTCCATTCTTAAAGGGGTTATGGCTGGAATCTTTGGATTGACCTTATCAACTATCGGATTAGATCCGATATCGGGATATCCGCGATTCACATTTGGCCAAATGGATCTTTTTGAGGGCCCTGCCTTTATACCTACATTGATTGGATTGTTTGCTTTATCAGAAATCTTTAAAGGGGTTGAAACCATCTTAACCCGTGAAAAGGTGGATAATAAAATAACCCAACTGCTGCCTACACTAGCAGATATCAAAAAATGCTGGAAGGTGATTCTAAAATCCAGTATTCTTGGTACCTTTATCGGTTCTATTCCGGGGGCAGGAAGCGATATCGCTGCCTTCGTAGGATACAGTGAAGCAAAAAGAACCTCTAAGTATCCTGAAAAGTTCGGAACCGGTGTCATCGAAGGCGTTGCTGCAGCAGAATCAGCAAACAACGCCTGTACAGGTGGTGCAATGATTCCCCTCCTGTCCCTGGGCGTGCCTGGAGATGCTGTAACAGCTGTGCTGTTAGGGGCTTTTGTAATTCAGGGATTACGCCCGGGGCCCTTACTCTATAGAGATCACATGGATGTAGTTTACAGTGTATTTGCAGCAATGATGGTAGCAAACATCGTTATGTTTATTATTGGTGCCCTAGGGGTTAAATTCTTTTCAAAGGTTATCACTGTGGATCGAAATATATTGATTCCTGTTATCTTTTTACTATCCATTGTGGGTTCCTATGCCATGCGAAATAGCATCTTTGACGTATGGGTAGCTATCTTATTTGGAATTTTAGGATACTTCATGCAACGATATGATTTTCCCGCTTCACCTATATTGTTGGCCCTCATCTTAGGCCCAATGGCTGAAAGTAATTTAAGAAGAGCCTTGGTAATATCAAAGGGAGACATATCCATATTATTTACCAGACCTATCAGTGTGATTTTGTTAGGGTTAGCAGTAGTTTCTCTGATCTCCTCCTTTGTGAAACAAAAACGGGTAGAGAAAAGACTGGCACAGGAAGAATCAGAGGCTGCATTTAAGTAAATTCAGTTGATACCTCAAAGGCACTGGCCGCAATGAAACCAGATTAGGGCTATTTGTCTGTCCTATTGGGTTTTAACAATTGCCTTTACCGGTAGATTAGGCTATAATGATGGAAAAATTGTGAAATATGCACGCAACATAAAAGGGGTAGATCCGGTGGCAAAGAGAAAAATATTCAGCATATGCATGATAGGGCTGATGGTCTTATACCTTTGGGGATGCAGCAGCCTATATAGAACCCAAGAGGACAGCACACAGGAATACAGCTCGGAAGTGGAAATTGAAGAGAATCTTTTCCCTCGCAAAGCCATTCAAATTGTTGTTCCCTACGCGCCCGGGGGAGGGACGGATTCTGTGGCGAGGGCATTGGCAGATGCCGCAAAAAAATATTTCAATAAACCGGTTTTGGTTGTGAATAAAACCGGTGAAGGGGGCGCCATCGGCATGACGGAAGGTGTAAATGCGCAAGCCGATGGATATACGGTAACCATGGTGACCAGTGAACTGGTTACGCTCCCCAACTTAGGGTTGGCTCCCTTTACATACTCGGATTTTCAACCTATTTTACAGGTGAATGAAGATCCGGCTGCCCTTACGGTTAGAAAGGATGCACCGTGGAATACGGTGGAAGATTTTGTGCTGTATGCGAAAAATAATCCTGACAAGATTCGAATTGGCAACTCCGGAGAAGGTTCCATATGGCACTTTGCTGCAGCAGATATTGGGAAGAGTACAAAGACGAAATTAAAGCATGTTTATTTTGACGGAGCTGCACCTGCGGTCGTCAATTTATTAGGAGGCTATATCGACGCAGTAACGGTGAGCCCGGCGGAAGTATTAACCCATGTGAAAAATGGAGAATTGAAGGTGCTTGGGATATTATCCGCTGAAAGAATCAGCAGTCTCCCCCAAGTACCAACCTTTAAGGAACAAGGCTATGATGTGGCTGTAAGCACATGGAGAGGATTAGGTGTACCAAAGAATACACCGGAGCAAGTTGTGGAGATACTGGAGGCAGGATTTTCGAAGGCTGCTCAAGACCTAGACTTTATAGAGATTATGAACCAATTGGAGTTAGGCTATAAGGTAGCCGGAAGGAATGAGTTTTTAGAAATCATAGAAAACCATCATCAGGCCATTAAAGTTCTGATTGAGGAACTGGGTATGGAAGCAGCCAATAATGATAAATAAAAAGATGGTATTGCATCGGTTTTGGGAGCGTGAGTTAGATGAATAATATAAAGCTTGAAACCATTAAGGAAAGCGGAATTGTTGCAATCCTGAGGGGGATAGAGGGTGAAAAGGTGCTCAATATAGCTGAAGCCCTTCTGAAGGGGGGGATTCAATGTATTGAAGTGACTTTTAATACTCCCTTTGCAGATAAAATGATTGAAAACATCAAGAAGACCTTTGGGGGTACGGTTCTAGTTGGAGCAGGAACGGTAACCAGTGAAGAGACCGCCCGAATAGCCTATGAATCCGGTGCGGAATTTATTTTAAGCCCCAGCCTGCACAAGGATGTCATTGATTTTTCCAAAGCCAAAGGCATGATTTCCATACCGGGGGCATTTACACCTACAGAGATCATTACGGCAAAAAAATGGGGTGCGGATATCGTTAAGATTTTTCCTGCTGCTGCTGTGGCACCCAGCTACATTAAGTTGTTGTCAGGGCCGCTGGATGACATTGATATGATGGCGGTAGGGGGTATTGATTTGGATAATATTGGAGAATACCTAAAAAATGGCTGTGTATGTGCAGGGGTAGGAAGTTCTTTGACAAATGCAAAAGGGATAGATAATCAGGAATATCTACTCATTACAAAGCAGGCAAGGGCATTTACCGATAGAATTAAAGAAACTCGTAAGGCTTTCAAAACGTAGAGTCCCTTAAGAAGTGAGGCGGGCAGAGTGGGGTATATAACCATAGATACAGGCACGACCAATACGAGGATACGATATATTGAAAAGGATAGCCTTCTAGGAAGCTATCAAGAGCAAGTAGGGGTTAGGGATACAGCGATTACAGGCAGTCTTGAAAATTTGAAAAGGACAATAAAAAGGGGCATCGCCCATTGTCTGGCAAATAGTCATAGAGAGCTTTGGGATGTTGAGAAGATTATTGCCTTTGGAATGATTACCTCTAACTTAGGACTTATTGAGATCCCCCATTTAGAGGCGCCTGTAGGCTTGAAGGAGTTGAAGAAGGGGATCGTTCAAAAAAGCTTTCAGGAGATCGTGGATGTACCCATCTATTTTATTCCGGGAGTGAAAAACAAAGTAGAGAATAGCTCTCCCGGAGCATTTATGAGTATGGATATGATGCGGGGAGAAGAAACGGAATCCATAGGAGCTTTATGCTTTACCCAGGTGAAAGGAGAGCGCTTATACATATCACCGGGTTCGCATACAAAATTTGTGTTTTTTGATGAGAACCATAGAATAAAAAAATGCAGCACAACCCTTGCAGGAGAACTCCTATGGGCCCTTGCCAGTGAAACCATACTGGCCCATTCAATACCCAAAAGCTTGATCTCAAGTGTAGAGAGGGAGTATATTGAAGCCGGGATCGCTGCAGTGAAAAAACACGGATTTACAAAAACCTGTTTTTTGGTAAGAAGCATGGATCTTTTTTCAGATACAACACCCAATCAAAGAGTGAACTTTATAGCCGGTGCAATCGGTTACCAGGATCTCAAATCCATAGCACAAGTACTGGAAGAATATAAACCGACAATAATTGTGGGGGGAAAAAGGATGCTGCGGGAATTGTACGGTACCATACTGGAAATCCTGGGATATGATAGGGATAAGATCATCCTGTTGGAGGATCCGGTGGTTGAAAAAGCAAGCTCTATAGGGGCTTTAAAAATCCTAGCAGGAGGTTAAGCCTTTAAGGAAGCGTGGGTTGGTTATTCTAATCTTTACAATGCTTGATGGATTTTCTTTTTAACGAAATAATCGACAATCTAAAAAATCTCCTTTTCGCAAGCAGAATGGGTGTGGACAACTGATTCTTATTGCAAAAGGAGATTTTTCAATAAGAGGGGGGAGTTTACAAAAGAGATCATAGAAAAGGTAAGGAGGCTACTCCTTCCTTATTCTATAAATTGAGACATATGTTTAAAACTCAGTCGAATGGCTTTATGAATATTTTCATGGGATCCTTCAAAGGATTTATCTTTCATTGTACTTACGTAAATCTATATTATCATTTATTCTAATTGGGAAGGCAGAAAACGAAGAAGCCTCTCCGCGTGGGAGAGAGGCTTCTTTTAATTTGTTCGCTGCAGATTGATTAACTGGCACATAGGAGAAAAAAGCCAGCATAATTCTTTTTTAAAAAAAGAACATTCGTTCTGGAAAATGTATGATTTAATTGTCAGGATGGACAAAATCCTATAAGATAGATAAGAGAGCAACAAATAGAAAGGAGTTTATCCATGGATTTAAATCATTTAAATGATAAACAAAGAGAAGCCGTACTGAAAACCGAAGGTCCCCTATTGATTCTGGCAGGTGCAGGGTCTGGTAAAACGAGGGTTTTGACCCATCGTATTGCTTATTTAATAGAACAAATGGGTGTATATCCGGGAAATATATTAGCCATCACCTTTACCAATAAAGCTGCAAGGGAAATGAAGGAAAGGGTAGAAGCCCTTTTGGGTGAACACACAGATATCTGGGTCAGTACCTTTCACTCTGCCTGTGTGAGAATACTGCGCAGAGATATTGAAAAAATTGGCTATACCCGGGATTTTGTTATCTATGATGCAGCAGATCAGCAAAACATCTTGAAAGATTGCCTGAAAGAATTAAATGTGAATGATGAGTTATTTCCTGTTGCAATGGTGCAAAATAAGATTAGCGATGCCAAGGATCGCATGCTGACACCCCAAGGTTTCCTGAAGGAGGCAGCCGAGGATTTTCAGCTTACAAAGATTGCAGAGATTTATGAGCTGTATCAGAAAAAGCTGAAAAAGAACAATGCCCTGGATTTTGATGATCTGATCTTTAAAACCGTGGAGCTCTTCCAAAAAGAACCGAAGGTGTTGAGCTTTTACCAACATAAGTTTCAATACATCATGGTGGATGAGTACCAAGACACCAACCAGATTCAGTACACCTTTATACATATGCTGGCATCTGCCCATAAGAACCTGTGTGTGGTGGGGGATGATGACCAAAGCATCTACAGTTTCAGAGGAGCAGATATCCGAAATATACTGAATTTCGAGGATGATTTTGCCAATGCAGCAGTGATCAAACTGGAACAAAACTATCGGTCCACTCAGAACATATTGGATGCGGCCAACTGCGTGATCAAAAACAACCGGGGCCGAAAAAGCAAGGTGCTGTGGACCTCCAATCGGGCGGGAGACCGTATCCGCTACCATAAGGCCATGAATGAGCATGAAGAGGGCCGGTTTATTGTCAATCAAATTCAGGAGATGCATGAATCAGAAGGGCGAAATTACGGAGAATTTGCCATTCTTTATCGGACCAACGCCCAGTCCCGGGTATTAGAGGAGATGCTGATGCGGGCGGGGATTCCTTATCGGATTTTTGGCGGACTAAAATTCTATGCCCGAAAGGAAATCAAGGATATGATCGCCTATCTGCGCTTGATCCAAAACTCCGTAGATGACCTGAGCGTTAGAAGAGTCATCAATGTACCAAAACGAGGAATTGGAGACAAGACCATAGAAAAGCTGGAGCAGCATGCAGCGAGAACAGGAGAGAGCCTCTTTAGTGCCATGCTGGAAGCAGAAGTTTTAGGGGATTTATCTAGACGAGTGGTGAAAGGTATCAATGACTTTGCCGCATTGATTATGAAATTTAGTGAGTTAAAGAATGAAATGGGTGTAGCGGAGCTGATCTCTAAGGTATTGGAGGAATCAGGATATATCGAAGAACTGCAGAGGGAAAACACCATGGAAGCCAATGGGCGGATCGAGAACCTTCAGGAATTTCTATCGGTAGCTATGGAGTTTGAAAAAACAGCGGAAGAAAATACCTTGGAGGAATTCCTAGGAACCATTTCTTTAGTTTCTGATATTGACCAGATGGAGGAACAGGAAAATGCTGTGGTGCTTATGACGCTCCACAGTGCCAAAGGGTTAGAGTTTCCCATTGTGTTTCTGGCGGGAATGGAAGAAGGTATTTTTCCCATTTCTAGAGCCCTATTCAGCGATCAGGATTTAGAAGAAGAACGAAGGCTGTGCTACGTAGGAATTACCCGGGCAAAGGAGATCTTATTCCTGACCCATGCCTTAGTAAGAACCCTCTATGGCCGAACCAATTATAACAGCATCTCCCGTTTTATCAATGAGATTGCTGAAGATTATATTGATATGGACAAGCAGGAAGAGGCAAGGAAGCAGGAACAAAGCTTAGTCCCCGACCCAGGCATATATAGAGGTCTTAGCATGGATATTAAAACGAAGCCTGCAGCAAATGCAAGCAGCAGCGAGATCAAGCCTGGCAGCAAGATTCGTCATGAAAAGTTTGGCGTGGGGACAGTGATTTCTATAAAGGGAAGCGGGGAAAAAGCGGAACTGACCATTGCTTTTGACAATGCAGGGATCAAGAAGCTGGTTTTAGGCTTTGCACCCATAAAGATGGTTAGCAGTTAACGGTTAGCCCATAGCCGTAATGGATTTCTTAGAGGATTTTTGATATTAATTTAAGTTGCCTTGACGAAAGCAGTAAACGGCTAACTGCTAACGGCTAACGGCTAACGGCTAACGGCTAACGAAAAAGGAGGGTTTTCATGGAATTTAATGAAGCCAAAGAAAAGGCTGCTTTCCTAAGGGAACAGCTAGAATATCACAATTATCGGTATTATGTGCTGGATGCCCCTGAGATCAGCGACTATGAATATGACCTGATGATGCAGCAGCTGATCGATCTGGAAGAAAAATTTCCAGGACTGTCCAGCCCGGACTCGCCTACCCAAAGAGTAGGGGGGCAAGCCCTAAGTGAATTTCAGCAGGTAGTTCACAGTGTACCTATGCTGAGCCTGGATAACAGCTACAGCCATGGAGAGCTGATGGAATTCGACAAGCGTATCCGCAAAACCATACAGGAAGAGATTGAATATGTTGTGGAATATAAGATTGACGGATTGTCCATTGCCCTCCGGTATGAGGATGGTAGATTTGTGCAGGGAGCTACCCGGGGGGATGGCTATATAGGGGAGGATGTTACCCAAAATCTTCGCACCATCAAAAGTATTCCCTTAAAGCTGAAGGAAGAAGTTGATTTAGAGGTACGGGGAGAGGTGTATATTGCTCGGGAAAAGTTTGCTGCCCTCAATAGGAAGCAGGCAGAACGGGGAGAGACCATTTTTGCCAACCCGAGAAATGCAGCAGCAGGATCCCTTCGTCAGCTGGATTCTAAAATAACTGCCCAAAGACCTTTGGATATATTCATCTTTAATATACAACAGGTAGAGGACCATATCTTTGATAAGCATACAGAAGGGCTCGACTATCTAAAGCACCTGGGATTCAAAACCTCCCCCTATGAGGTTTGCAGCCGTATGGAGGAAGTAATTGAGTTATGTGAAAAATGGGCATTGAGGCGAATGGAGCTGCCCTTTGACATTGACGGATTGGTGATTAAAGTAAACAGTCTCCGTCAAAGGGAGGCTTTAGGGATGAAATCCAAGAGCCCGAAATGGGCCATTGCCTACAAGTTCCCGGCAGAACAGCAAAAAACCACTGTACAGGATATCATCATTCAGGTAGGGAGAACGGGGGCACTAACGCCTACGGCCATACTGGATCCTGTACGTGTTGCCGGATCGGTGATCAGCCGTGCTACTTTGCACAATGAAGACAATATCCGTCAGAAGGATATTCGTATTGGGGACAAGGTAATCATTCAGAAGGCAGGGGACGTGATCCCGGAGGTAGTTCGTGTCCTTTTTGATGAGCGTACAGGAGATGAGAAAATCTTTGCGATGCCAAAGGTCTGTCCTGAATGCGGCGAAGAAACCGTGCGGATAGCGGGAGAGGCAGTTACCCGATGCATCAACAGCGCATGTCCGGCACAGCTGCGGCGGGGCATTATCCACTTCGTTTCCCGGGAGGCCATGAATATTGACGGACTGGGGGAATCTATCGCAGCTTTGTTATTAGAACAGCAGCTAATTGAGGATGTGGCGGATCTTTACTACCTTAAGAAGGAAGAATTAATCCCCCTAGAGAGAATGGGAGAAAAGTCGGCTCAAAATCTGGTAGATGCCATTGAAAAATCTAAAGACAATGGCCTGGACCGGGTTATCTTTGGATTAGGGATTAAACTGGTGGGTTCCAGGGCTGCCAAATTGTTGGCTGAAGCCTTTGGCAGCATGGACAGCCTGATGCATGCAAGCTACGATCAAATCATCTCCATTCCTGAAATTGGAGAGAAGATGGCAGAAAGTGTACTGGCCTTTTTCCAAGAGGAACGAAACCTTAAGGTGATTGAGAAGTTGCGCAGGGCCGGTGTCAATATGGAAAATCGGAAGAAGGCTGCAGAAGCAGGTGAGCAAAAGTTGGAGGGACTTACCTTCGTAATTACAGGGACCCTTGTGAAATACAAGCGCAATGAAGCAAAGGAGTTAATTGAACGGCTAGGAGGCCGGGTCTCGGGCAGTGTCAGCAAGAAGACCGATTATGTGCTTGCAGGGGAAGAGGCAGGATCAAAGTTGGAAAAGGCTTTGGAATTAGGGGTGCCCGTTTTGGATGAAGCTGCCTTTGATGCCATGATTCAGCAATAAAGTGATGAAAACGCAGCAAAGCATCTAGAAAAAGGAACAGGGTTGATATATAATCAACTATAAATACTTTTTTGGTGAATAATCATGCAAGGAGGAGTAACCATGACCATTAGCATAAAGGATGTAGAGCAGGTAGCTAATCTGGCACGATTATCCTTTACGAAGCAGGAAAAACAGGACTTTGCAGAGAAGCTGACGGCTATCGTAGGATATATTGAGAAACTGAATGAGGTAAATGTGGAAGGGGTAGAACCTACCTACCATGTACTGCCTCTATTAAATGTACTGCGAAAGGATGAAGTTCAACCATCCATGGAGCGGGAGAAAGTACTGGCCAATGCACCGGATCCGCAGCAGGGATGCTTCAAAGTGCCTAAAATTATGGAATAACAATTCCGCATGCAGTCTGAATATGCGTTGATTGTATCGTCAGGATCAAGTCAGAAAAGGATGCAGAATACAAAAATAGAAGGAGTGTGCAATATGGATTTGCTTCAACGGACTGCCCATGAGGTTCGTGATCTGATGAGAAAAAAGGAAATCAGCTCAAAGGAGCTTACAGAGGCGGCTTTAGATAGAATTGAAAAAATCGACGGGCAGATAGAGGCTTTTTTACATACCAGCAGAGAGCGTGCTTTGACCTGGGCTCAGGAAGTGGACAAGCGGCTGCAGGAGGGACAGGAATTAAGCGATTTAGCCGGTATTCCTATGGCCCTAAAGGACAATATTTGTACAGAAGGAATTCCTACCACCTGTGCCTCTAAAATTCTGGGAAACTTTGTACCCCCCTATAATGCAACAGTTACAGAAAAACTGTATCAGGGAAAGGCCATTTTAGTGGGAAAAACCAATATGGATGAGTTTGCCATGGGGTCCTCTACTGAAAACTCAGCCTTTCGAAAAACAAAAAATCCCTGGGATGAGCAGCGGGTGCCGGGGGGATCCAGCGGAGGCTCTGCAGCGGCTGTGGCTTCCAGTGAAGTATTTTATGCTTTGGGGTCAGATACCGGAGGGTCTATTCGCCAGCCGGCATCCTTTTGCGGACTGGTAGGACTAAAACCCACCTATGGACTTGTTTCCAGGTATGGATTAATCGCCTATGCTTCTTCCCTAGACCAGATTGGTCCGCTGACGAAGGACGTGGAGGACTGTGCATTGGTGCTAAATGCCATCGCAGGCCATGATCCTATGGACTCCACTTCAGCGGAAGGAAAAGAAGTTGATTACCGAAAGGCCTTAATCAGTGATGTGAAGGGATTAAAGATTGGCATAGCAAAAGAGTATTTTGGTGAAGGAATCGATGAGGCAGTTAAGAGAAATGTATATGCTGCAATTGAACAACTGAAGTCCTTAGGTGCGGACTATGAAGAGGTTTCTTTGCCCCATACGGAGTATGCGCTGCCAACTTATTACATCCTTGCTTCCTCTGAATGCAGCTCTAACTTAGCCCGATTTGACGGTATTCGCTATGGATATCGTACGGAATCCTATGACAATCTGACGGATTTGTTTGTTAAGACTAGGAGCGAGGGCTTTGGTGAGGAAGTAAAACGTCGGATTATGCTGGGGACCTATGCATTGAGTTCCGGCTACTATGATGCATATTATAAAAAGGCACTGCAGGTGCGAACCCTGATTAAACAAGATTTTGATAAAGCCTTTGAAAAATTTGATGTATTGATTGCACCTACTACGCCGACGCCAGCCTTTAGGCTAGGAGAAAAAACCGATGATCCCCTGCAAATGTACATGTCCGATGTATGTACGGTTCCGATCAATATCGCAGGTATTCCTGCAATCTCCGTACCCTGCGGATTCGTTGAGGGATTGCCGGTGGGTCTGCAGATCATGGGCAAGCACTTTGCGGAAAGTACGCTGTTGAGAGTAGCCTATACAGTAGAACAAAATAATGCCTATCATAAGGAAAGACCTGCATTGTAGATAAACGCCAGCAAAATGAAAGATCCATACAGGGGACCACCGATGGGTCGTCCTGTAAAAGCGGGCAGACACGCAGGTCTGCCCCTACAAAAAAATATCTTGTTTTAGACGATTAAATCTATATAGTAAGGGATCAGGCAGAAACACGTCATAAATGGCGTGTTTTTTGTATAATTATTCGGATTCAATGGGTGAAACCCAGATTAAAAAAACAAAAAATCTATTTGTCATAAACGAGTGTACGCACATTGAAAACAAAATCTAGAAATGCCCGTCTAATTATTAAGGATTCTTAAAGAAAATCTTGAGAAATGCCATTGCATAACCTATGAATATCGTTTTATAATATTACATATCTTTTGCGTTTGCGTTTTAATAAAACTTTAAAAAACAAATAAAATCATAGATATGAAAAATATCTTTATCAAATAAAAAACAGGAAAACGATCCCAGAGTCAGAAGCCAGTAGTATCAAAGTTGGTGGGATTTGTTACAAATATTTAAACTTAGGATTCTGCAGAATCGGTTGAATTGTATAGAAAATTCAGCTATTATGATAATTAGAACTAAGCAAACAGGACTTTTGCAATATTTAGAAAAGAAAGCAAATAAGTAGCAAGTCTTGTTTTATTTATTGAAAAGGCAATATTAAAATTTTTTAAGACCAAATAAAAAGTTTTAGTAATGCCTTTATCCTTTTGAAAAGACTACGGGCTGGGAGGGATGCCTAATTCATCTGAATTGCTTTACTTATAAATCTTAGAAAGGAGAGTGAGTTGTATGGGAAGATTTCTTGCAAATAGAATAGTTTCTATGCTTATTACGCTATTATTAATCATTACCATTACATTTTTATTGATGCATGCCATACCCGGCGGTCCTTTTACAAGGGAAAAAGCATTGCCGCCGGCAGTTATTAAAGCTTTGGAGGCCAAGTATAAGCTTGATCAGCCCCTATGGAAGCAGTATGTGGATTACTTAGGAGGAATTGCACGACTTGAGCTGGGGCCTTCATTTCAAAAGGTGGGGGTTACTGTAAATGACCTTATTCGTGAAGGATTTCCTGTATCGGCAAGGGTAGGAGGCCTTTCTGTACTGGTGGTGGTTGCCCTTGGCATACCAATGGGCATGATCTCGGCGCTAAAGCAGAACAAATGGCAGGATCAGACAGTCCGGTTCATTGCTACCTTAGGGATTACTATTCCAAGCTTTGTTATTGGAACGCTGATTATCTATATTTTTAGTGCCAAACTAGGCTGGCTCCCATCCTTCGGATTGAAAACGCCTAAGCACTATATCGGTCCGGTGATTGCCCTGAGCGGATATTCCTTATCCTTTGTGGCCCGTCTGACACGTTCAAGCATGTTGGAAGTACTGCAGCAGGATTATATTCGTACTGCAAGAGCTAAAGGATTATCAGAATTTGTGGTGATTGCAAAGCACGCCCTTCGAAATGCCTTAATACCGGTTGTAACCTATATTGGACCATTGATCGCAACGATTCTAACCGGATCTTTTGTTACAGAAAGAATTTTTGCAATTCCAGGTATGGGGAAACACTTCGTTGAGAGTGTAGGAAACCGTGACTATACTGTACTCATGGGCATGACGGTATTCTATGCCCTATTCCTGGTCATCATGGTATTAGTTGTAGACTTGCTGTACGGATTGATTGATCCAAGAATCAAGGTTGAAGAATAGGAGGGGCCGCAGAAATGGAAAGTTTAAAAAGTATTCCCAAAAATATGTGGGAGCCAATTGGCTCCGAGGATCGAGAAAAAGAAAAAATTGTTCGCCCCAGCATGACCTATTGGCAGGATGCTTGGAGAAGATTGAAAAAAGATCCAATGGCCATGTGGGGTCTTATTACAATCATGGTCATTGTCTTTATGGCCGTATTTGGACCCATGATGGCCAGCATCACTTATTCAGACCAGGATTTAACCAACATAAACCAAGGACCCAGCGCAAAACACTGGTTTGGAACCGACAGCCACGGCAGAGACCTATATATTCGAGTGTTATACGGAGCACGAATCTCTCTGACGGTAGCCATGGTGGCTACAATAGTAAACTTCTTCATCGGGGTGTTATATGGGGGAATTTCTGGTTATATCGGCGGCAGAGTGGACAATATCATGATGCGTATTGTGGATATCATTTTTACCATTCCCCCAACCCTGTATGCGATTGTATTGATGGTTGTTGTAGGCCCCGGGCTAAAGAGTATTATGATTACCCTAGGTACGATTTATTGGGTAAACATGGCACGGATTGTAAGGGGACAGATCCTAGCTCTTAAGGAACAGGAATTTGTGCTGGCAGCCAGAACCATCGGCGCCAGCACCTGGAGAATTTTGATCCGTCACCTGATTCCCAATGCCATGGGTCCCATCATTGTTACAGCAACCATGTTGATTCCGGGAGCGATATTTACAGAATCCTTCTTAAGTTTTATCGGTTTAGGAGTTTCTGCGCCCATGTCTTCCTGGGGAACACTTGCTTCAGATGCATTAGGGGGACTTCGTTCCTATCCTTATCAATTGTTCTTCCCGTCGGCGGCCATTTGTTTAACGATGTTGGCTTTTAACTTCCTGGGGGATGGCTTAAGAGATGCTCTTGACCCCCGCTTGCGAAAGTAGAATAGAGAGGTGACGAAGATGAAAAACGAAAAATTATTGGAAGTCAAAAATCTAAGAACCTCCTTCTTTACCCATGTAGGGGAAGTAAAGGCTATAGGGGGCGTCAGCTTTGCCTTAGACAAAGGAGAAGCCATCGGTATCGTAGGAGAATCGGGAAGCGGGAAAAGTGTAACCTCTCTTTCTATCATGAGACTGTTGCAGTACCCTGGAAAAATTGTGGAAGGGGAATTGATTTTTAAAGGACAGGACCTTGTAAAGAAAAGCGATAAGGAGATGCAGGCGATCCGGGGAAATGAGATTGCTATGATTTTCCAGGATCCAATGACTTCACTAAACCCTGTATATACTGTTGGAGATCAGATTATAGAAGCCATCCGTCGCCATCAAGGCCTTAATAAAGCAGAGGCAAAGAAAAAAGCCATTGAAATGCTCCGTCTGGTAGGAATTCCTTCGCCGGAAAAACGGGTAGACAATTATCCTCATGAGTTTAGCGGCGGGATGCGGCAAAGGGCTATGATTGCCATCGCACTTTCCTGTGAGCCTAGTTTGTTGATTGCCGATGAACCAACAACAGCACTGGACGTAACCATACAGGCACAGATTCTTGAGCTGATGAAGGATTTAAAAGAAAAGATCAATACATCTATTATGCTGATTACCCATGACCTGGGGGTTGTGGCTGATGTGTGCAGCCGCATCATTGTCATGTATGGCGGGTTGATTATGGAAGAAGGAAAGACTGAGGATATTTTCTACAATCCAAAGCATCCTTACACCATGGGGCTGCTAAAATCTATTCCCCGTCTAGATTTGGGGGGCAAAAAGAGATTAGTGCCAATCGAAGGTTCTCCGCCAGATTTGTTAAAGCCGCCAAAGGGATGTCCTTTTGCAGCAAGGTGTCCTTATGCAATGAGAGTTTGTATTGAGCAGCGGCCAGAGTATACTTTTGTGGATGAAAAGCATCGGGCCGCATGCTGGCTGTTACATGAAGATGCTCCCCAGATTGAAGTTGAAACCGGTGTAGTAAGGAGGAGAGCATAATGAATGTAAATAATCATGAGATTTTATTGGAGGTTAAAAACCTTAAAAAATATTTTCCTGTCCGCAAAGGATTTTTTGGCGGGGAAACCCAATATGTCAAAGCCGTGGACGATGTAAGCTTTCACATCCGCAAAGGTGAAACTCTGGGTTTGGTAGGGGAATCCGGTTGTGGCAAGTCTACTACAGGAAGAACCATTATACGGCTATATGATCCTACAGCGGGAGAAATCATTTTCAACGGGGCAGAGATCGGAATGATGAAGGAAAAAGAAATGCTGCCATTCCGAAAAAGAATACAAATGATCTTCCAGGATCCCTACGCATCATTAAATGCCCGTATGACCGT
This sequence comes from Geosporobacter subterraneus DSM 17957, assembly GCF_900142145.1. Taxonomy (GTDB): domain Bacteria; phylum Bacillota; class Clostridia; order Peptostreptococcales; family Thermotaleaceae; genus Geosporobacter; species Geosporobacter subterraneus. Next base: position 20,746 of record NZ_FQZV01000009.1, read on the forward strand.
TGGGGATATTATTGGCGAACCGCTAGAGATTCATGGCTTGGCTACAGAAAAGGAAAAAATGGAAATTGTTCATGATTTGCTGAAAAAAGTAGGCTTAGCTCCGGACCATGCTGTAAGATACCCCCACGAGTTTAGCGGCGGACAAAGACAGCGTATTGGTATTGCCAGAGCCTTGGCTGTAAGGCCGGAATTTATTATTTGCGATGAGCCGATATCTGCCTTAGACGTTTCCATACAGGCGCAGGTTGTAAATATGCTTGAGGATTTGCAAAGTGAAATGGGACTGACCTACCTCTTTATCGCCCATGACCTTTCTATGGTGCGCCATATATCCAATCGTGTAGGGGTTATGTATCTGGGCAAGCTGGTAGAAGTTGCAGATCGCAATGAACTGTATGAGCATCCTGCTCATCCTTATACCCAGGCGCTGTTGACAGCCATTCCCATTCCAGATCCTGATATTGCAAAAGCCAAGAAGCGGATCATTTTGGATGGGGATGTTCCAAGTCCCTTAAATCCGCCTTCAGGCTGTAGATTCCGTACACGGTGCAAGTATGCAATGCCAAAGTGTGCTGAAGCTGAACCGGAAATGAAGGATATTGGCAGCGGGCATATGGCAGCTTGCCACCTGTTGTAGCAATGGTTGGATAAAAAAAGATGATAGAGCAAGGGGAATCTATAAGATGGTCTTAGCGGATCATTGGTAGTTTCCCCTTGTTATAGGCATCAGAAGAAATTTTAGTAAAATAAAAATATTTTTTATTTAAAAAAAGTTATATAATTCATCATGGCGGAAGGAATTTTTATGCTTCTGTAGAATATAATACTTTATCAGTTTAGCAGATTTTTTTTAGTGATTTTTTTCAGACTATTCAAGAACATTAAATCTTGTTAATAAAGATTTGTACATTTTTTTAAAAACAATAGAATAAGGATATAACAAGATTCTCCATTTTAAGGAGGTGATCTTTAGTAATTTAAAACGTTAGCAATACCATTATTTATAAATGCAAAATGCAGTACAAAGAAAAATATGGGAGGGGATTTACTTGTTCAAAAAAAGTTTAGTATTGATGCTTATATTGGCATTAGTGGTGACGGCCTTTGCCGGCTGTGGATCTAAAGCGCCAACAGAAGCAGAAAAACCAGCAGAACCAAAGGTATTAAAATTCAACCTCAATGCAGACCCAAAGACAATTGACCCACAGCTAAACAGTGCTGCTGACGGCGGACACATCGTTAACAACACCTTCGAAGGTCTCATGAGAGAGATCGATGGGAAACTTGAAAATGCGATGGCTGAGAAATATGAAATCTCTGAAGACGGCTTAACGTATAAGTTTACAATCAGAGATGCCAAGTGGTCAGATGGAAAGCCTGTAACGGCTCATGACTTTGAGTATGCTTGGAAAAGAGCACTAGATCCTGCTACAGCTTCTGAATACTCTTTCCAAATGTACTACATCAAGGGTGCACAAGCGTACAATGAAGGGACTGGAAGCATTGAGGATGTAGCTGTAAAAGCATTGGATGACAAAACCCTTGAGGTTGTATTAGAAGGGCCTACACCTTACTTCCTTGAGTTAACAACCTTCTATACATTTATGCCTACAAGAAAAGATGTTGTTGAAAAGGATCCGGAAGGCTGGGCAAAAAATCCTGAGATCACAGTTTGCAATGGACCTTTCAAGGTTACAGAATATAAGATTGGCGATAAGCTTATTCTTTCTAAGAATGAAAACTATTGGCAAGCCGATAAGGTAAAGCTTGACCGGATCGAAGTCAGCATGATCGTAGAATCAACCACTGGATTAACTGCTTATGAAGCTGGAGAGTTGGATGTAATTGACGAAGTTCCAAACCAAGAAATTCCTAGATTGCAAGCAAATGATCCTACATTTAGAATCTTGCCGCAAATCGGAACCTACTACTATATCTTCAATGTAACAAAGAAACCTACAGATGATGTAAGAGTAAGAAAAGCATTATCATTAGCCATTGATAGAACTGCTATCGTTGAAAAGGTAACCAAGGGCGGACAGATTCCTGCTACTGGATTTACACCTCCAGGATTGCTGGATGCTGACGGCAAAGAGTTCAGAACTGTTGCTGGAGACTATGGTATTGATCCTAAGGCTGCCAAGGTAGAAGAAGCGAAGGCATTATTAGCTGAAGCGGGTTATCCAGACGGAAAAGGATTCCCAGAATTGACAGTATTGTACAATACCAGCGAAAACCACAAAGCAATTGGTGAAGCGATTCAAGAAATGTGGAAGCAAAATCTTGGTATCAGCGTTAAGCTCCAAAATCAAGAGTGGGCGGTATTCCAAGACTCAAGACATAACGGAAACTTCGAAATCGCAAGAGCAGGTTGGTTAGGAGATTATGCTGATCCTATGACAATGCTTGACCTATGGTTGTCATATTCCGGAAACAACGACGCACAATGGAGAAATAAAGAATATGATAAGTTAATCGAAGATTCCAAAAAATTAGCTGGAAAAGAGAGATTTGACTTATTATATCAAGCAGAAGCATTGATGATGGAAGAAATGATCGTTATGCCTATCTACTACTATACAGATCCTATTGCTGTAAAAGAGCATGTAAAGGGTTGGGAGAAAACCTTGCTTGGACACTGGTTCTTCGGATTTGCTGATATAGTTAAATAAATAGTATAAACAGATAAAGGATGGTGCGGGTGTACCATCCTTTATCTGTAACCAAAACCTCCTTTATAGAATATGATGAATATAAGTCAAAAATAAAGGAGGTATCTTTATGGTAGAATTAACCCTGCTTCATTGGGTATATGTCATCATGGTATTGGTGATTTTAACTGTTATGATTTTTCGAAAAGATACCATTATTCCATGTATACTCGGTGTATTCCTTATGGGGGTTGTAGCAAAAAACAGCATCATGGGAGCTGCCATAGCCGTATTTGATGGTCTAATTGTGGCCGGTACAGAGCTATTGGGCATTATTGTTGTTATCTCTTGTATTGTAGCGATGTCAAAGATGCTGGAGGAAATCGGAGCCAATAAACTTATGGTTGCACCCTTTACAAAGTTCATCAAAACCCCCGATATTGCTTTCTGGTTTACAGGCTTGGTGATGCTTGTGGTTTCATGGTTTTTCTGGCCTTCTCCAGCCACAGCCCTGGTGGGTGCAGTGCTTTTGCCGGTAGCGCTGAAAGTGGGTTTGCCGGCCATTGGTGTGGCCATGGCCATGAATCTATTTGGTCACGGCTTGGCCCTATCCAGTGACTATATCATTCAAGGGGCGCCTACAATTACTGCCACGGCAGCCGGTGTGCCTGTAGAAGCTGTAATGAAACAAGGAACTCCATTATTTTTAATTATGGGATTTGTTACCATTATCACAGCCTTTATACTGTTAAAACGGGATATGAAAAGGGGTTTAATTGAGAAGCCTGTTTTAGAGGATATTGAATTCAATGAGCCAAAGGAGATTAAACCGATTGCAAAGATGGCAGCGATACTGGTTCCGGTTGCTTTTGGTCTGGATATCATTGCCATGTTTTTATTTGAACTCCGAGGGGGAGATGCAACTGCTCTCATTGGGGGGACCGCAGTACTGGTACTATCCTTCATCTGTGGCATAGAGTATAAATACGAGGCATTAGACAAGATAACGAAATTTGTACGAGAAGGCTTCATGTTCGGAATGGAAATATTTGGACCCATATTACCCATTGCTGCTTTCTTCTACATGGGGGAGGTAGACCCGGTTCATGCAGTATTAGGAGCTAGTGCACTGCCTGAAGGCTCCCAGGGCATACTATCGGATATGGGAGCTGCCATGGCATCCATAGCACCGATGAATCGCCCCGTTGCAGCATCAATGGAAATGCTGGTAGGAGCCATTACTGGATTGGACGGTTCAGGTTTTTCAGGAATGTCTCTGGCAGGATCATTAGCCAAGGTATTTGGAACGGCCGTCAATGGCAGCATAGCTGTTTTGGCAGCCTTAGGGCAGATAGGAGCTATTTGGGTAGGCGGCGGTACATTAGTTCCTTGGGGATTGATTCCTGCTGCTGCGATTTGCAGAGTACTGCCTATGGATTTGGCAAGACGCAACTTTATTCCTGTTGTAACAGGATTGATTGTTACCACTATCGTAGCGATGTTCTTGATATAGGTACTGAAGAAAAAAGACCTGATTATTATTCATAAGCCTATGAGATTAGGGATTGATTTTTTAATCTCGTTACATGTTGCCCGTTGCACGATACATGTAATAAGTTTTCATATTTAAGGTTTAGACCTATGAAAGTAGAAGTATAATCAGTGTCTAAGTTCGTATTGCACGGATATTAGCTGTTAGTCTATTGATTAACAGCTTTTTATTGCTGGTGTATATTTTTATGCTGTGCTGCTAAAGAAGATGTGTCGGGTTTTTCCATAAAGTAGACACATTCCGGATGGGGTGTGGAAGAAGCTGTACGAGTATGGGTTAAAGTGCATTTTCCATCATTTTGAAAAAAACAATTTAGTGAACAATTAATATTCATCATCATATCCCCTCCTAATGTTAGTATCTGAAGTAATAACAGTTTCATGACTTGAAAATTATGTATGCCCATGTATGCAGATGGGTATAGGAAGCCGCAAAAATCGAAAATATAAAAAGAGCAAGAACTGAGAATAAAATAAGGAAGTGATTTTATGATTTTTAAGGATTATCAGCAAACAGAGAGAGTCTACCACATCATTAGCATTCATGATTTGGAAAACACCCTGCACTATGGTATTCAATTCGACGACAAGCTGTCTTATCACACCCGGTACTACGAATTTCATAGAATGATCGATGCATTGAAGCCAGAATGGGTGCCTTCCTGGGTGATTCGAAGCAAGGCCGTCTTTGCAAGCTTAAATTATCCTGATAACCACAAATTTCATTCACATACAGCCATACTAGCCCTAAAGATTAACCCGGAAAGATGCTGGATTGCCAATGAGAACTGTGCCAATCAAATCTATGAACCCTTTGTGCTGCAAAACCTTCAAGAATACGCTCCCTGTGTACATTATCTCCAGACGGAAGGAAAGGAGCTTTTACTGCAGTATTGGAATACCTCCCACAGTTTTACAGAAAATCTGGTATATCGATATGACAAAAAAGAGAGATATGATGCAGAGGTATTAGTTCTTCATGATATAGCTCCTGAAGATATAGAGTTAAAGTATATTATTTCTGACCATCGAATGATGGACATTGATGCATGGAAAGCTCGTTTTTGTTGTTGCAGGTAAAAATCTGGTATATAATGGAGAATGGAGAGAACAGGACAAAAGGAGGTATTATGGTGAAGGCTGGAAAGCTGGATACAGAAACATTAAGACAAAGTGTTTTAAATAAAATAACCTATCATCGTGAAGAAGTCATGGTGAGACCAAACGTTGGTGAAGATTGTGCCATAGTAGATTTTGGAGAATATGCCTGTGTATTGTCCACAGACCCTATCACTGGAGCAGCCAGCGAGGTAGGAAGATTAGCCGTGCATATTTCCTGCAATGATATTGCTTCCAGTGGTGTTGAGCCCTTGGGACTTCTTCTTACCATTATGGCACCGGAAGGAACAACCATAGAAGAGATTCGGCAGGTCATGGAACAGGCCGGTGAAACTGCAGCAGCGCTCAGGGTTGAGATCATTGGAGGCCATACAGAGATAACTTCAGCAGTGAATCGTATCGTGGTTTCTGCTACTGCTATCGGAAGACAGCGAAAGGATAAAGTAGTACTGTCTCAAGGAGCTAAGATTGGGGATATAATCCTGATGACTAAATCCGCAGGATTAGAAGGAACCGCCATTCTGGCCTATGACCATGAAGCACGTCTGCGGAGGGAATTGGGTGAGGCAATCGTCGAAGGCGCAAAAAAAATGGTAGAACAAATCAGTGTGATACCCGAGGGAAAGGCTGCAGGGGCAGTAGGGGTATCCAGCATGCACGATGTAACAGAGGGAGGTCTGCTGGGGGCTCTTTGGGAGCTTTGTGAGGCATCTATGGTAGGAGCCCGGATTTATCGGGAGGCGATCCCCATAGCACCGGAAACTGAGAGAATTTGCAACTTCTTTCAAATCGATCCTTTAAGGCTTATTTCCAGCGGTTGTATGCTGATGACCGTTGATCGGGAAAAAGAAGAGGCCCTGCTGGAGAAAATGAGGGAACAGGGGATTTCAATTGCAGTGATTGGTGAAATTATAGAAAATGGCCGATATATTATAGAAGCTGGAAATCAGAGGGAAATATCACCTCCGGAAAGGGACGAATTATTTAAGATTCTTTAGTTCTATTACGCATATTACAACTGAGTTACAATTCTGTTAATAAAGTTGACATAAGTTTTCCAGCGTTATATAACTATAAGTATAGGACAATACTGTCGAAATGTGCTATAAAACTACATAACTGGACAATTGGAGAAATTGTGGAAAAATGAATGATGCAACAAAGGGAGGTAAGGCAATCACAATAGGGGGACGAAAAATGAAAAGATTCACTGCTTTTTTGCTTGTATTTGCTTTTTTATTAGGGACCTGCTCTACTGCCTTTGCCGCCAAGTCGGAGGCCACATCGATCCGTGTTGTGGACGGAGTGACAAAGAAAAACTATGACGTAACTGTGGTAAATCTACTGATGGGTGGCAAAGATGTAGTAACAGATGTGCCAACGATGCTGTTTAACAACCGTACCCTAGTACCCATTGCATTCGTCGTTGAAAACCTAGGGGCAAAAATCGAGTGGAACCAAAAAGAACGTAAAGCAACCATTACGATGGCAGACAAAACCATCGTCTTGCAAATCGACAGTCCTACAGCCCTTGTAAACGGGCAGAAAACAACATTGCCAGATAAAGTGCCCGCAAAGCTGCTGGGCTATAGGAACAATTTTAGAACGATGGTACCGCTGCGATTTATATCGGAGCAATTGGGCATGGATGTAAACTGGATTGCCCAAACCATGACTGCAGCCGTAGATTTGCCCAAACAGTCTGTCTTGGCTATCGAGCATGATGCTTCCGGCAGACTTCCGCAGATCACCATCAAAACTACAGGGCCGGTAGGGATTACACCTATTTACCTGCAGGGCAGCAAGGTGGGTGGCACAGATCGGCTGGTACTGGATTTGCCCAATGTTCAACTGAACATACAAGACAGATCGATTGTAAATGCATCGGGTTTAGTGCGCAAGGAAATCGGTCGGAATGGTATCACCAGTGTCCGGGCTTCTATTTTTGAACCGGCACCAAGAGAGGTAACACGGATTGTTTTTGATTTAGAAGCACCAAAAGGTTATAATATTGATTTTGATAAAGCAAAGAACGAAATTAGAGTCCAGTTCTTAAATGGCGTTAAACAGGTGAAGCTTGAGAAGAACAATAATGCTGAAGTGATTGCTGTTTATACGGAGGAGGCACCGGTCTATAATACCATTGATTTAGGGAATAGAATGGTGGTAGATATACTCAACGCCCATTTAAAGACAGATAATAGAGAAATCAACATAGGCAAGGGTGGCGTGAAAAGGATTAGAATGGCCCCCTTTGCGCCAGACAGCAACTACAACCCTGACGATAAGATTGTTAGAATCGTGCTGGATTTAGAAGAAGGACAAACTACTGAAAACATCTTTGTTGAGGATGAGGGGAATAATATTCTGATTTACTTCCAGGACAAGCCCCTTAAGGGTTTTGACTATCGTAAAGAAGCCTATAACCGGTCGATACTCAATTTGCAGCTTTCTGAAAGAGGAAACTTCGATGCGGGTTATGATTCCTGGAATAACGAATATGTGGTGACTGTACCGAAAGCCCTTATGGAATTGAAGGAGATGCGACTGAATACAGCCGATAAGGTAATCGATTCTATTCAAATCGATGATAAGGCTGATGAGGAAAATTATGTCATACGCCTCAAGCTGGCAGCAGGAACCGATTATCGGCTGCTGACCCCGACAGGAACCGGAGATCGCATCAGTGTGCTATTTGAAAATCTATGGCTGACAGCCTCTAAGTATAATCAGAGAATTGTTGTCATCGATCCAGGCCACGGAGGAAAAGATCCAGGGGCAGTGAGTCCAAAGCTGGCACTAAAAGAAAAAGATTTGGCATTAGATGTATCCCTGCGACTGAATAAGCTTTTAGAGGATGCAGGTTTTACCACTATCATGACCAGAACCGATGACACCTATGTGGGGCTATATGAAAGAACTGAAATGGCCAATGGAATTAACGCAGATGTCTTCGTAAGTGTTCATTTTAATGCCCACCCTGACAGTAAAATAGATGGAGTGCAGACACTATATAACGGCGAAGATACCACACGGGACAACAAGCGTTTTGCTCAGATTATGCAGCAGCAGATGATTCAGGATATGGGTGCTGTGAACCGCAACATCGTGGATAGGCCCAAACTGGTAGTTATCAGAGAGACAAAAATGCCTGCTGTATTGACAGAACTTGGATTCCTCACGAATCTGCAGGAGGAGGCAAGGATAGCTACGGAGGAATATAGGCAAAAATGTGCCCAAGCGCTATTCAACGGCATTACAAGATATTTTGATGAAGTAATCCTTAAGTAATAAAAAAGGAAATGCGGTCTTTGTACTGTATTTCCTTTTTTATTAAAGAAAAGAAATATTAAAATATATGGCATGAATCTGTTGGGATATAGCATAAGTGTGGTAATATAGTAAATAGAGAGTGAGGAGGAGGGGTATCATGGAGTTATTGTTAGGATATCTTTTAATTTTTTCTGCAAGAGTACTGGATGTATCGATTTCTGTTGTAAGAACCCTCATGATGGTTCGGGGTAAAAAAATTCAAGCAGCTTGCCTTGGAGCTATCGAAGTGTTCATATATATTTCGATTTTAACAAAGATCATGGGGCAATTAGATAATATCGGCAATCTGATCGCCTATTCTCTTGGCTTTGGAACAGGACAGATGGTAGGTATTTTAATTGAGGGAAAAATGGCCTTGGGAAATGTATCGGTACAGGTGATTACCCGTGAGGATGAAGGTCAGCTGGTAGAACTGCTGCGGGCACAAGGCTTCGGGGTAACCGTTGTGCAAGGATACGGGAAAAACGGTATCAAGCACATCTTAAATATTATGTTGAAGAGAAGTGCACTGCAAAAACTGTATGGGATGCTGGAAGAATACGACAAAGATGCATTTATCACTGTTTTAGATACGCAAAATATTCGCGGAGGATACATGGACCGTATGAAAAGAAAGTAGGGAATCAAAATAATTTAGACATAGTATGGCCCCTTGACTAATATAATTTTATAAAGACTATTGGTTAGGGGGTTTCGTCCGTGAAGCACAGGAGAATACTAGCATTGATTCTCACCTTTTGCATGATGATAAGCCTAGCAGGATGTAAAAGTCCAATAAGCTTGGTCAGAAGCCTGTTCAATAAAGAAGATAAAACTGCAACCCAGATTGTAACGAGCAGTGAGATACAAGAGGGGGATATTCAGCTAAGAGATACAGTATTGTATTATAAAGATGACAAAGGATTTTTAATTCCTGTTATGCGTAAAATACCATGGACAGAGGGGATTGCAAAGGCTACACTCGGTGCACTGGTAGATAATCCTGCGAATCGAAAAGATATTGAAGGGATCGGATTGATTCCTGTTATTCCCGCCAATACAGAAATTCGTGGCATGAATATTACCAATGGCTTGTGTAAAGTAGACTTTACTTCTGACTTCTTAAATTATGCAAGTAAAGATGAAGAAGAAGCACTGGTAAAGGCTGTTGTTTATACATTGACAGAATTTATCACTATTGACAGCGTTCAGATTATGGTTGAAGGACAGGTTCATAAAGCATTGAAGTATGGCACAAAGACCGATAAGCCTATTACCCGGGATAATATTAATTATGTCAGCACTGGGCCGGGCAATCAAAAAGTAATTGTCTATTATGAAGGCACGATCAATGGCATGGAAACCTATTTTGTACCTGTAACCAAAAACATTGAAAAGCTGGATAATACACCTGTAAATGTACTGGATGCCTTAGATGCATTGGTAGAGGGGCCGCCATCAGGGCTGGGGCTCTACAGTCAGATTCCGGAAGGAACCCAGGTACTGGGAGTGGATGTAAGCAATGGCATTGCATATATAAACTTTAATGAGAAGATTAAAGAGCTGGAGAAGAATGTGGAAGTAGGCCAGGAGGTAGCAAAAGCTGTTGCATTGACAGTAAGAGAACAGTATAGAGACCTGACAGGCGTAAAAATTCTTTCAAACGGGAAGGAAGTTAATCTGGGCAATTTGAGCAAAGAAGAGCCAGTGGCAGTACCTACCTTTGCAAATCAATATTAAAGAGCTGTGCAGGACCGGGGTGATTCCCGGTCTTGTGTTTTCTGCATAAACGTCGTCTATATAGGTGGAGTGGAAAATAAAATCTTGGGAAAAGGGTTAAAATAATCCAAGATGTAATCGGGATGAGAATATGGTAGAATATGTTATAGCAAACAACAAAAGAGAGGAAGATCACGATGGAAAGATTTGATGGGAGAAGTGCATGGGAGTTAAGGCCCGTGAAAATTACAAAGGATTATTTAGCATATGCGGAAGGGTCCGTGTTGATAGAGATGGGAAATACAAAAGTAATCTGCACTGCATCAATAGAGGACCGGGTGCCCCCTTTTCTAAAAGGAACTGGGAGCGGATGGATTACCGCAGAGTACTCAATGCTGCCACGATCGACGCAAATACGAAAACCAAGAGAGTCCAGCAGGGGAAAAGTTGAGGGAAGGACACAGGAGATTCAGAGATTGATTGGCAGAGCCCTGCGATCGGTGATTCAACTGGAAGCCTTAGGAGAGAAAACCATATGGATCGACTGTGATGTTATCCAGGCTGACGGGGGAACGAGAACGGCTTCAATCACCGGGTCTTTTGTGGCTTTGGTAGAAGCGATTTATAAGCTATATGAAACCCAGCAGATAAAAACGTTCCCCATTAACAGCTTCGTATCTGCCGTAAGTGTAGGAATTGTAGAGGGTATGCCGGTGTTGGATTTATGCTACGAGGAAGATTCTAAAGCAAAGGTGGATATGAACATCATTATGACGGATAAAAAGGAATTTGTAGAACTGCAGGGAACGGGAGAGGAAGCACCTTTTAGCCGTGAGGAGCTGTTAAAGCTTTTGGAGCTGGGGGAAAGGGGAAACGAAGCCCTGATAGAGAAGCAGAAAGCTGCCATTGGCCAAGCAGCAGAGCTAATCGGCAGTCAGGGAAGGAATCTGCATAAAGAGGGAGGAAATCATGAGGAATAAGCTGGTGATTGCATCAAAAAATAGGCATAAGATCGAAGAAATAAAAGATATTCTAAGGACTTTCCATTTTGATATCCTCTCTATGGATGAAGCGGGACTTACAGATCTGGAGGTAGTGGAAGATAGGGAAACCTTCGAAGAGAATTCAATGAAAAAGGCAGAGGCTGTCATGAGGGCCACGGGCAGCATTGCGCTGGCTGATGATTCCGGACTGGAGGTAGACATACTGGACAATCAGCCGGGAGTGTACTCTGCCAGGTTTGCAGGGGAAGGGGCTACTGATCAGAAGAATAACGAAAAATTGTTGGACATGCTGCAGGGAATTCCTGCGGACAAACGCCAGGGGCGGTTTGTATCGGTTATTTCTCTTGCTTTTCCGGACGGAAGAAAAGTCAGTGTACGGGGAGAATGTCCCGGTATAATCGGGTTTGAGCCGAAAGGTGACCATGGTTTCGGCTATGATCCTCTATTCATCGTACCAGCGTATGATAAAACCTTTGCAGAGCTAGGTGAAGGAATCAAGAATAAAATCAGTCATCGGGCCAGGGCACTAGCAAAGCTCCAGGATGAGTTGAGGGAAATAGTAGGAGGAAGAGACGGTGAAGATCGGAATAATCAGTGATACCCATGGAAATCTGGAAGGGGCCGAATTAGCATTGGCCAAAATGGGACATATCGACTTGCTGATACATCTGGGAGATTATTATGAAGACGGAATACGTCTAAAAGAGCGGCTGAATGCCAATATAGTAATGATTAAGGGAAACTGTGATCGCGGCCCCCAGGGAGAAGAGGAGCTGGTGCTGGATTTAGAAGGATTGAGGCTTTTTTTGACCCATGGTCATCAATATGAGGTGAAAATGAGTCTAAACCGATTATATTACCGAGCTCTGGAGCTAGGCTGCCAAATTGCTCTCTATGGTCATACCCATATACCAGAGAATATTAAAAAATCAGAGCTTTTAATTCTTAATCCCGGCAGTGTTGCACAACCTAGGGGTGGATCCCGGGCATCCTTCGGGCTTATCGAAATCCGTGAGGGAAAGATCACCAGTGAGATCATTGAGTTATAATTTTGAAAACAGCAAGTATAATAGGACGTACAGTCGTCCATACTATGGAAGGATTGGATGAATAAATTCAATAAGAAGAGCTATGCAATGAAAGAAAGTCAATCCATGAGAAAAACCATGGAAAAAGAGTAAAAAATCACGTATATTCTATGTAATTATTTTTGACCTTTTGTTAAATTTAGAGTATACTATATTTTGTCAGTCAGATCGGGGTGTAGCGCAGCTTGGTAGCGCATCTGGTTCGGGACTAGAGGGTCGCAGGTTCAAATCCTGTCACCCCGACCATTGGTAAAAACTGGAAGATAAAGATCTATTGACAGGACGAGAGAAACATGATATTATAATATCCTGTTGATACAGAGGGTTTGTTTCTAAAGGGACACTCCCCTGCTGATCAGATGCCTTCTGGATGGTGAGTCCATGGAGATACCCCTATGGATGTCCAATACATGGTGGCTGTAGTCAAGCGGTTAAGACACAGGATTGTGGCTCCTGCACTCGTGGGTTCGATTCCCATCAGCCACCCCAATTATTTCAATGGGGTATAGCCAAGTCGGTAAGGCACCAGACTTTGACTCTGGCATTTCGTTGGTTCGAGTCCAGCTACCCCAGCCATTATGACCCATTAGCTCAGCAGGTAGAGCACTTGACTTTTAATCAAGGTGTCCCGCGTTCGAGCCGCGGATGGGTCACCAGTTATGATAGCATGCGGGCATGGCGGAATTGGCAGACGCACTAGATTCAGGTTCTAGCGGGAAACCGTGGGGGTTCGAATCCCTTTGCCCGCACCACATGCATGCGGATGTAGTTCAATGGTAGAACTTCAGCCTTCCAAGCTGATAGCGTGGGTTCGATTCCCATCATCCGCTCCATTCTATTTTGTGGGTCCATAGCTCAGTTGGATAGAGCAACGGCCTTCTAAGCCGTGTGTCCGGGGTTCGAATCCCTGTGGGCTCACCATATATATGCGCCCTTAGCTCAATTGGATAGAGTTGCAGACTTCGAATCTGAAGGTTGGGGGTTCGAGACCCTCAGGGCGCACCAGAAAAAGCCTCTAGTCATACTGACTAGAGGCTTTGCTATGTTTTTCTTTATGACTAGAAAAAATAATTGCTTTGCGATTGAGCATCTAATTAGGAATTATTATTCTTTATCCCCGGTAAAAAAGGATATAGAATCGATTCTGATAGGATTTTTTTACCGCTTTACCGGCTTAGGCCCCAAATAGGAGAGATGTTACGTATTTACTACGATGGAAGTGCAATACCTATTGATTAGGCGGACGCATGGCAAACATGATCAGTTCTTTTACAAATATCTCTAAGCTCATTTGATGGGCTTCGGCAGCTTGCTGGATTTCCTCCAGCTCCCTCGCTGAAAATTCTATACAAATACGCTGTGTTTCCAAATAAGTGTCCTCCCTCAGCATAATATGGTTTTAACTATAAGATACCCTTGAGGGGGGGCTTTATGCAAGTACTTTTGTGAATATGATCGCTGAAATAAAACTTGTACAAAGGAAAGATTTCATGAAACGATGCAGCCTTTTACTGACAGTAGTGCTTATGATCCTTTCCCTTAGCACGGGACTGACTTATGCAGCAGATAGGGTACAAATCAGTATAGATGGACAACTTTTGGCAGTAGATGTACCTCCGGTTATTGTTAAAGGGAGAACACTGGCACCTATGGGAGCAGTCCAGTGCTATTTTTGCCCATGAGGGGTGGATGAATTTAGCAGGGCACCGAGCCAATATTTTAGGAGGATGTCCGCGTTTGGGTGTAGAGGTGCATCTGGGTGGCGCCTATCATACCTACTATACGCAAAACTTCAATACACCGAAATAAAGCATGGAGAATCCATGTGAGATTGCTTATAAATATCACTTTATCATCAGTCTGGCACGGAGAATCCATGCTTTTTCTTTCATCAAAAAAGTTTATACTTTTTGCCGCTTTGAAGGGTATGGTAGAAGCCTAGGGCGTTCATAAGGCAGAGAAAGTAAGCCAGTAAGGAATGGAGATAACTCCACTTTCCCTCCATATAGGATAGAAATCCTAGCTTTATTGCAAGGAGTTCTATGGCTGTGGCAAAGCAGGACCAAAGTAAAACAGAAGCCAGCTGCTTCATTGCAGTTTCAGGCAGATACTGAATCAGCAAAATGCCTAGTGAAAAGAAAGGTCCTATGACAACAAATAGATCAATATCGTTAATATTAATCATGATAAACCGCTCTGTCCAGAATTTATGGGCAATAAAAAACCTTTCTAATAAATAGCCTACTACAGCAGTCCATATGCCCATTGGAAATGCCCGAAAGAATGACTTGTGTTTAGATGTAAAATAAATGATTATCCAGGAAATGATAGCCAGCAGCAGCCATGGCAGATTGTAACGATCCAGAAAGCTTATAAAATTCGCTATGATGTATCTCACCTCCAATAGTAATTATTATGCAGTGAATCACTGAAAAGAATACTCATGAAAAAAAGACTGTACATGAAAAATATCATGATACAGTCTTTTTATGATAGGAAAATGATCTATTTACTTCTGTCTACATAATGGGTATGGAGCAGTTTATGGGCTTTGTGACTGCCTGGAGCCTTTAAGTAAGTATCATATAACCTTTGCACCTCAGGATTTTCATGGGATCTGCGAATGGTATTTTCAGCATCGGAAGCATATAAGCCTTCCTTTCGTCTTTCCCGTGTCTCCTGATGGTCGGGTATGGGAGCGCCGCCACCGCCTAAGCAGCCGCCGGGACAGCCCATTACTTCAATAAAATGATACTCCGCTTCTCCAACGGCTACCTTTTCCAGAAGATTTCTCGCATGCTTAGTACCATTTACAATAGCCACCTTCAGCTTTTGGCCGGCGATTTCCAATTCAGCCTCCTTGGTACCTTCCAAACCTCTTACTCCATGATAATCTAAGGTATTCATTTCTCCATTAGTCAAAATATGGGTGACAGTTCTTAGCGCTGCTTCCATTACCCCGCCGGAAGCAGCAAAAATCCTTGCCGCACCGGTGCCTGTTCCTAGGAATTCATCGAAGGGCGCATCCTTTAACTGTAGGAAAGGCACCTGTTGAAGCTTTAAAAGCTTGGCTAACTCCCTGGTAGTAAGGACGATATCCACATCCCGCAGTCCATTAGTTTCCATTTCAGGTCTGTTTGCCTCAAATTTCTTTGCGGTGCAAGGCATAATGGAAATGCTTACAATATCTTGCGGGTTAATTCCTTCTCTTTCCGCGTAATAGGATTTTGCAAGAGCCCCAAACATTTGCTGGGGGGATTTGCAGGAGGAGACATTGGGAAGCAGCTGCGGGAAATTATGCTCCACAAATTTAATCCAGCCAGGGGAACAGGAGGTCAGCAGTGGAAGATTTTTGCCTTCTTTCAGCCGGTTAAGCAATTCTGTTCCTTCTTCCATAATAGTAACATCAGCAGAAAAGTCCGTGTTAAATACCTTGTCAGCCCCCAGCTTTTTCAAGGCAGCGACTACCTTACCGGTAACGTCGGTTCCCGGTGCAAGGCCAAATTCTTCTCCTAAGGTATTTTTAATGGCCGGCGCCACCTGCACCACTACATGCTTGCGGGAGTCTCTCAATGCTCTATAGGCATCCTGGATAGCACTTTTTTCGTGGAGGGCACCTACGGGACAGACCTTTACACACTGACCGCAGTTTATGCAACTGGTTTCTGATAAAGGCTTACCGTCTTTTGTTGTTACCAGCTTTCTGCCATCCTGTTCTACCAAAGCATAGATGCCGATGCCCTGGATTTCATCACACATTTGAATACATCTTTCGCACAGGATACATTTATTCATATCTCTGACAATGGCATCACTGGATCGGTCAATATATTCCTCAATAATTTTATTCTGAAAAGCGTGGTCTTCTCTAGTTACATTCATTACATAGCATAGATTTTGAAGTTCACAATCCCCTGAAGCTTTCATACAGGTTAGACAGTCATTGGGATGGTTTTCCAGGATCTTAGAAAGGATTTCTTGCCTCTTGTTGTGGATTTTTTCTGTTTGAGTCCGTATGATCATACCCTCTGCAATAACTGTGGAGCAGGATTCCACCAGATCTTCCAGCCCCTCTACTTCAACACTGCATATTTTGCATTTTGATCCTGGTTTTAAATCAGGATGGTAGCATAATGCTGGAATCCACAGATCCATGCTTCGACAGGCTTCAAGGATTGTGCTTCCCTCTGGTACAAATACCTCTTTTTCATTAATCACTACTTTTACCTTCTGCAAAGTATATCCCCCTTTTACTAAAAACTCACCTTATGCTACTATTCAACATCGATTGGGAATATCCTTTGATATTTTTTTAACCAGATTGGTTTTTATAAAAAAAAATTAGTCTTTATTCCTGCTTTTTTTCATATCGCTAATCATAAATTGAATGCTGCGATTGCCATTCCATTCATTGAAGCAGGGAAAACCCAGCAGGTCTAAGGCTTCAGGAGCACCTAAGCGGTCCAGATAGCACTGGGCCAGCCCGAAACCGATGGCTTCCATCGGTCCCCTGCTTCCGGGGATACCCCTCAGTTTAATATGTTCTTTGGCCTTTCCTATAAAGGATAACTCCGAGGGATAGGAAACCGGCAAGTTTGACATTAGAAAGAGGGGCTTTTCATTGCCCATACCATAGGGTTCAATCCGTTCCAATTCTTCCACAAGCTTTTCAGTGATCTCTGTAGGACGCAGGATTCCATGAACCTTCAGGGACTTCATAAATATACCAGGGTTCTCTGCTTTAATCTCCGCAGCCTGCTGATTTAATCGTTGGCGAAGCAGAGGAAGCTTATTTTTTTCGATAGAGAATCCACAGGCATTTTTATGACCGCCAAATTTAACAAATAGATCCGCTGATTTTTTTAATGTCTCATAAATATCCAATCCATCGATGCTGCGGCCGCTGCCCTTTAATATTCCTTCCTCAGTGGCTTCTGTTACGATTAAAGTAGGCCTATAATAGATATCCCGAATTCGCCCTGCAATAATCCCGATAACGCCTTCATGGGTATTGCCTGAATCGATTACTAAAAACAAATCATTGGGATATTCCTTTTCTACTTTTTCCCGACAGAACTCCAATCCTTGATCCTGTATCAGCTTACGTTCATTATTACAGGCAATCAGGTGCCGGGTAAGAGCTGCAACCTTTTCAGGCTCCCTGGCAAGCAGCAGTTCTACTCCTGCCCGGGCATCATCCAATCTCCCGCTGGCATTAAAGTGAGGACCTAGTATGTACCCGATATGATGAGCGGTAATTTTTTTTCCTCCAAGTCCGATGGATTGGATAAGAAAGTTTAGTCCATGGCGGGTAGGCTGATTGATCCGCTGAAGACCGTATTTTAGCATGGTACGGTTTTCGTCAATCAGTGGAACCACATCAGCTACCGTAGCTAAAGCTAATAAGTCCAATATTTCATTTAAGCAGTTCTTAGGGGCACCGAGCTTTTGCTGCAGTGCCTGAGCCAGCTTAAAAGCAATGCCGCAGCCGCAGAGCAGCTTAAAGGGATAAGAACAGCCTTCTTGTTTAGGGTTGAGAATTAAGCAGTCCGGTTTTTCTTCCGATAGATTATGGTGATCGGTGATGATGATTTCCATTCCCAGAGATTTTGCCAAAGCTGCTTCTTTTACAGAAGTGGAGCCACAGTCTACAGTAATAATCAGATCTGCTCCCTTGTTCTTAATCTCTTGTATGGCCTCACAGTTTAGTCCGTAGCCTTCCTCTGCCCGCAGAGGAATATAGTAATGGATTCGATCAGTGAAACGGCCCAGAAAGTCCATTAACAGTGCTATACTGGCCACACCGTCCACATCATAGTCGCCATAAATCCAGATATTCTTTTTTTTCAGAATGTATTGAAGCACTAATGCCGATGCTTCTTCCATGTTTTTCATCAAGAAAGGATTATAGGTTTTTTGGGGCTTCGGTGAAAGAAACTCTTCCATTTCGGCCGTGTCTGTGATCCCCTTAGAGAATAATACCTTCTGAATGATCGGATCAATGCCATTGGGCTTAGGGATAAAGGCATCATCTATACCATGAAATTTCCATAGGGTTTCAACCATAATAGAACCTCCTAATTAAGCTGTGCTGTAAAGCCTATGCTACCATAAAAGACCTAAGATTTCAACGGGAGGGTGACGATAAACATTTTGTCGAAAGATTAAAAAAGGATGATTAGGGCCAATCTGGCAATATATAGACTGAAGGGGTAAGAACCATTTTACATGAAAGGGCCAGAGAAAAAATACTGTTAAACCTGCTCGATAAAAGCTGCAAGTATTGTGAATTTCAAGGATTATGCAATGCGAAAGCAGGGGATATGTTTGCTGGCAGGAAGAAATAGGAATATAGACCTAGGGAATGGACCTGGAGGAGAATTGTATTATTCAGGGCTTTCCTGTACAATAAAACTTATAGTGCAATGAAGCTGGAGAATGATGGAAATCTGTTTTTGGGGATGCAACAAAGGCAGAAATGACGACGAGAAGGGCTGTGAATAAAATATATGAATGTTTCCTATATAGAGAAATATAATATTTTGCAAACCTTTCAAAGTAATGACCGCCAAACAGTATTCATTGGTACCGTAAAGGATCAGGAAGATGAGATCGTAATCATAAATATATTAAAGGACTTAGAGGATTTATGGCAGAGGGATCAGGAAAAGCTTCAGAAGGCACTGGGCAATCTCTTGCATTTGGAAAGGACTGAAGAGGGTCTTGTGCTGGTGACTGCATTTAAGGATGCACAGCCCTTGGAAGGCTACCTCCAGCAAAAACATGTGGGAATTCACAAAAGAGTGAATATTTTATTTGCTTATCTAAGGGATCTGGTAAAGTATAAGGAGTTAAGCTATCCTTTGCAAAGTATGATGATCGATGAAGCGCAAATCCTAGTGGATAATCACCAGCCCTTCTTTAGCGAATTAATCTTGCTGGACAAAAATCTACAGCTGGATCATACCTTTGAAGGATTAACAAAAAAGATCGCCGGTGTGATGGGAAAAATTCTTACGGTGGGAGCATCGGAAGAAGAAGAGAATCGGGATATTCTTGAGTTTATACACAGACTATGGAGGGGTGAGCATTCCTATAGAGATACGGAGGAGATTTATCACGCCTTTCGCAGTTATTATTTATATCAATGGGCTATGGGAAATCAGCCTGGAGAAGCCAGAAAGAAATCCTCATTGGCAGAGCACCCTGCCGGCAGCAGAACAAGAACCCAAACTGCCGGCAAAAAAGGAGTTCTGCCTAAGGCGATCCTGATAGTGGCAGCTTTAGGGGCAGGTGCCTTCGGTCTGTCAAAATTTATGCTTCAGGAATCCAAAACAAAAGAGGCTTTTGTACAACCTACGGCCTATTTTGAAAGAATAGAAACAGACGAGGGATGGGCGTTTATTAATAAAAGTACAGCAGCAAATTTAGAGCAATCGATTTGGGAAATTACAAAGGACGAGGTACTGGTTGAGCGTACAGAGACAAAAGATATAATCCTCCCTTCACCGGAAGAGGGAAGCTATCATATAAGTCTAAGGGTGCAAGGGAATAAGGGAAAATGGAGTGAACCCTATGTAGAAGTTATCTCCATGGAAGGAAGTTCTAGGGAAGGGTCCGCTTCGGAGGAAGAAGCCCCTGCCCCCGTCCAAGAGATTGAAAGATTAGCCATGTTCCAGCTGGATTATGATACAACCCAAGGTGTTTCTCTGGATCATGATTATTACAAATCGGGAAGTTATGGCATCCGTGTTGAGGGAGCAACCGATTCTCCAAGAAGGATACAGCTTAAAGAATTGTCTGCAAAGGATCAGAGTATTTTTTCCATGTGGATTATGACAGATACTGGGGATGTTGTGAAAATCAGGCTAAAAGGCATGAGGAAGAACCGCGTAGTTTTTGAAAAAAATATTCTGCATCAGCCAAGTAGAGCCTATTTATGGGAATTATTAAATATAGAGGGTGGATTAGAGGCCATAGACAACCTGGAGATGCTGCTGTCGACGCCATCTATTCTGTGGTTGGATGATATCGAACTGGATAGCTTTAAATAGAAGAGAAACGAAAGGCCACAAGCTATGAGTTTCTTTTTTATTTGCTATTGTGGTACAATAGATAGGGTACATAAATTCGAATATGGACTTGGGGGGAATGTGTAATGAGAAAAGAGGCGATGGAGTGGTTAAAGACGATCGCACTGGCATTAGCCATTGCTTTTACGATAACATTTTTTATTACGCCATTGGAGGTTCACAGCGTTTCCATGAATCCAACCTTAGTAGAGCATGATTATTTGATTCTGAGAAACACCCATAGGGTTGAACGTGGAGATATTATTTCTTTTAAAACAGACATTCAGTTTACTGAAGCTGAACTGAGACAGTTTAATTTTATTCAAAGACTGCGTCAGGGAAAGACCAAGAACCTCATTAAGCGGGTTATTGCATTGCCAGGGGATGCACTGTTGATTCAGGATGGCAAGGTATATGTAAATGGCGAGGAGTTAACTGAAGACTATCTGAGCAGCACCTATACCTCAGGAGATATAGAAATCGATAGGATTCCGGAAGGAAAAGTTTTTGTAATGGGAGATAATCGTGACAATAGCTTAGACAGTAGAAGCTTTGGACCTGTGAACATAGAGATGATTCAAGGAAAAGCAATTTTTAGAGTATTGCCCGTAGATAAGTTTGGAAAACTGGATTAAGATTTTTAATTTGTAATAAAGTTGATATTGAAGCAAAAATATTGGGATCCCTTAGGCTGGCGGCAGAAGGGATTTTCATTATTGGGAAAATATGGAAAAATAAACCTTATTAGGGAAAAATATATTTTTCAAAAAATTTACAAATCATAGTGCAAATTTACGAAATATGTTATAATTTCTATTAATATGAAATAGGAAAAAAGGCCTAGAAATTTCTGGGACCCTAGCTAGTCCATTGAAGAAACAGATGGAATTCTGGAGGTCACTGAAAAAGTCCAAGCTTTGTCATTCTGAATGAAAGGTAGTGGAATGAAGAATCTCTAAAAGTGCTTAAATACTTAGATCCTTCGCAAGCTCCTTCGCTATCGCTCAGGACTAAAGGCTTAGGATGACAAACTGGACTAGTTGTTGCACTTTTGACTTTTTCAGTGACCTCGGAATGCTGTACAGTCTATTTTGTTATAATAAACCTTTTCTAATGTATGATTGAGCATAGGCAAGCCTTTTGTTGCATGTAGTAAAAGCAGAATCTTGATTTTACACAGAGGTGATAGTTATGGGTCCCAATATATTAATAGTAGATGATACGGTATTTAATCGAAGGATCATGCGGGATATATTGAAAAGGCATATAGAAGGCGGAATCTTTTTCGAAGCGGAGAATGGAAAAAAGGCATTGGAGATTATAAAAGAGGAGAGTATCGATCTTATTATTCTCGATCTAATGATGCCGGTGATGGATGGATTTTCCTTTTTATTGAATATACAGGCAAATGAACAGCATAAGGACATTCCGGTGATCGTTTTTTCCGCTGCCGATGAAATTGAAAGTATTCAAAGAGCACTGGAAATGGGCGTCTATGATTATGTTACCCGTCCTCTTTCTAAGGAACAAACCGATGTGGTATTGCCATTAAAGGTAAGAAATGCGTTAAAGAGCTACGAACAAAAGAAGGCCCTGGTAAAGGCCAATGAGGATCTGAGCCGGGAAATGGAATTGATCCGTCACTTAGGCTGCCATGATGGCTTAACGGGAATATATAATCGAATGTTTTTTGATCAGGAAATGGAGCGCATAAATAAGGATCGTGAAAGATATCCGGTAATTAGCATTATGGTCATTGATTTGGATGGAGTAAAAATGGTGAATGATATACTCGGCCATACCACTGGAGATGAGTTGCTGAAGTGTGCAGCGGAAATTATTCGTAAGCCGTTCCGTAAAGGAGATATCATCGCCAGATTAGGGGGCGACGAGTTTGGCGTCCTGCTGCCCGGTGTGGATCAAGAGACCTGCAATCAAAAAAAGCGGGAGATATTGGAGGCGGTAGAAGCCTATAATACAGGGAATCCTTACGTACCCATCAGCATGTCTATAGGCTGTGCCACTAGCCTAGATGCCTCAGAACGGCTCCATCAAATCTTTCACCGAGCAGATCAGAAGATGTACGAGCATAAGCTAAATGCGAAGGGGCATTACCATAAAAAAATGGCAGATATATTAATTACGGCCCTTTTAAGAAATGAGGATCTTGAAGGAAAGCAGGCCCTGGAAAAGATCGACGGCATGATGGAAAGACTCCGTATTACCAAGGATGAAGTGAAAAATATTCTGCAAAGAAAAAATATTAATAATTTATATCAATAGCAACAGCCAAGGACCTATGAACTTGGCTGTGTTTATTGTCTATTGCCTATGGAAACAGACGGATCATCCATGTGGAAAGGGTTGGATAGTATAGAAGGAGCAGGACCAGCAGTACGGAGAGCCAGAAGACGATCTTGCTGTTACGATTGTTTGGTTTTTTCTCAATGATGCGGTAGGCAAAAAATAAGAGTAAAGCCGTGATAAAGATAAAGAGGTTGCGATAGGGTGCAAGTCTTGCGGCAATGGTAAAACCGAATATCCCTAAACCTAGGGGCGCCAGCAGCAGGCCTCCACCTCAACATAAAGCGGCAAAGACAGCGGTGAAGACAGAGGAGATGCTCAATAGCTTTTCCTTCATAAAAACCCTCCTTTCTATACCTATTATATTATCAATTGGCTTTATACTTTTCAATGGATTATTCAAATTTTGCAACAATGTCGAAAATTGTTACACGAAAGATTCTTCCAAGTTCACGCAATTTGTGACATTTTATTGACGAGGATTGTAGAACTATGTATAATCTAGTTATATTGGACTAGAAACGCAGGTGTCTCAATGCCTATTCATGGAAAGATCACCAAAGCGAAGAGAATACAGAATGAGCAGCAGATGGCTATCATTGTAGCAAAGCTTCTTAGGGAAACTACAGGCAAGGGACCAAGGAACGTCAGGGCAAAAATATTGGAAGACGTAGTAGAAATCTCTATAGAGGGCTTTCTTACAGATTTAGAACAATTTCTAATAGCTGCTGATAATATAGTACTGGTAGAGCAAATCAGGGAGTGCATCGGAGAAAGAATTCATAAAGAAATTGAGAGGAAATTGTCCGAGGTCACAGCAATGGAACTCCAGGTTTTACATGTGCAGCGAAGGCTTATTCAAGACTGCTGCAGAATTACTCTTATTATTACATCATAGGCGTCAACTTAACCCATAATTTGTCATCCTGAGCGGAGTAAAACGGAGTCGAAGGATCTTTAAGCTAGATGATATATTCTGATAATCAAAAGTAATCTTGCTTATGTTCTATAAGACTCTTCACTAACGCTCAGAATGACATGCTTCTAAGGTTTATTTGGAAATAATTGGATTAAGTTGACACCTATGATTATTACATAATATGCAGGTTAGATGGACAGAGAGAAATGGTGCCATAGAGACCATAATCCTAGCTGGAAGTAGACCAACACAGTAATCTTGCTTTTATAAGATTGCAGTGTTGTTTTTTTTGTTTTATTACTGTTTGCCAAAGGCAGGAAGAGAAATTTGGGTTTGGGCAGTGAAATCAGTGAAATCTTAGATTGAAGGGAGAGTGAGGTGGCAATATGAATATGGATCTGAAGCAATTTGAGACCTATGATTTATTACCGATTCCTGTTTTCATCGTGAATGGGAAGGGCAGACTGATATATGCCAACAAAACGGTGGAAGAAGTATATGGTTATAGCCCTGAGGAATTTACGCAACTTTTCTTAGTAGATTTAGGAATTGATGAAGAGGATGGGGCTGTGCACCAAAAAGTATTAGAGTTTTCTCTGAAAAACAAGAGAAAGCGCCGGTTAGTGCGCCAACACAAAAAGAAAGACGGCGGGATTATTGATGTGGATATACAATGGTCCATCGTGGAGTACGGAGGAGAAAGCTATACCATTAGCTGTATCCGGGAAATTACAGAGCAGCAGGAGGTGCTGCGGACCTACGAGCGGTCTGTAGACTTAATGGCTAAAATTGTACAGGAGCTGTCCCACTGCAAAGAAGTTTAATAGAAAAATATATAAAATAAAACTAATGGCATAAGGGGGTTGCATGATGAAAATCAAGATGAATTTAATGACAAAACTAATGGCTTACTTTCTGGCATTGATCATTATTCCCGTATCGGTTTTAGGCCTTTATTCCTACACCAGTGCTGAAAAGGCGCTGGTTGAAAAGGCTGAAGCGTTGTTACTGGCTGTACTTGAAGGCGGAGCAAGGGATTTGACGACAGAAAAAAAGAACATTGAGAATTTGGGAAGTATATTTAACAGCCTTCCGGAGATTGAGTCCTATGCTATAGAGCTTGGAAAAGGCCAGGTTAGTGAAAACACAGTAAGGTTAGCGCAAAAAACCACTGCACAATTTCGCAAATCTATCGAAATCATATCAGAAGATATTCTGATTACCAATAATCAAGGAAAGGTTGTAATGGACAGTACAGGAGGCGCCAATGCAGGGATGGATCTTTCCGGACGTGAATATTTTAGAGAAAGCATGACAGGAAAAGCCTTATGGAGTGAGGTGCTGCAGTCAAAGATTACTGGAAATCCAGTGATTGTACATAGTATTCCTTTAAAAACAGATACAGGGGATATAGTCGGCATCGTGGCCATCGCTATAAAATTTGAAGCCTTCAGCAAATGGGTAGCTATGATGAAGGCCGGTGAATCCGGTTATGGATATTTAGTCGACAAAAATGGTTTAGTATTATATCATCCTGTGAAAGATAAGATTTTGAAAGAAAATCTGTTGGAAACCGCTGCAGGTTCCCTGAAGGAACAGGTGGTTCATATGACTCAGGGAGGCAAGGGCTCCGGATTATATACCTATAATGGCGAAAATAAGTTAAACATGTACATGCCTGTAGGAAACTGGTCCCTGGCCGTAAATATTCCTACTGAAGAGTATATGAAAGAAGTAAACAGCATCAAAAGAAGCTCTCTTATCGTAGGCCTTTTGTCTGCATTGATCGGGGCATTCGTAGCATTCTTCGCAGCCAGACAGATTACCAATCCGATAAAGCACCTAATGGAGCTGATGGGCAAAGCGGAAGCCGGGGATTTGACCGTTGCAGCCAAGGTAAAGGCTAAGGATGAAATCGGTGATTTAGCCGCCAGCTTTAATCATATGATTCAGGGTCAAAGGGAGGCTATGGTTCAGGTATTGGACGCAGCCAACCAGGTAGGCAGTGCTGCACAGCAAGCCAGCAGTATTTCTCAGGAAATGTCTGCTTCTGCAGAGAGTCAAACTGCTTCTTTGGAAGAACTAACCACTGCTATGAATGAAATGAGTTCTTCCATTGGACAGGTAGCTGCCAATATATCACAGATGGCAGGTAATGTAGGCAGTGTAAGCAGTGCCATGGAGGAGCTGGGTAAATCTGCTGAAGAGGTGGCTCGAAGCACAGAAGATACCTCTGCCACCATTGTAGACGTAACCACCTCTATACAACAAATGAACACATCCATTGAACAGGCAGCCAGCAATGCCCATAAGGCCAGTGGAGAAGCTAAAAATACAGTTTTGGTTGCAGAAGAAGGCAAAACGGCAGTAGGACATACCATTACAGAGATGGATCAGATCAATAAAGCCATGGCTAATCTGACCGATGCCATTAAAGGCCTGGGAAAGGCAGCAATTCAAATAGGAGACATTGTGGAAGTGATCGATGATATTGCAGAGCAAACCAATCTGCTGGCATTGAATGCAGCCATTGAAGCAGCTAGAGCAGGGGAGCACGGAAAAGGCTTTGCAGTAGTTGCGGGAGCCATTG
This sequence comes from Geosporobacter subterraneus DSM 17957, assembly GCF_900142145.1. GTDB lineage: Bacteria > Bacillota > Clostridia > Peptostreptococcales > Thermotaleaceae > Geosporobacter > Geosporobacter subterraneus. The sequence continues at coordinate 47,075 of NZ_FQZV01000009.1, forward strand.
GCAATCTTGCAGAGAAATCCAGTGATGCTACCAAGGATATTACAAATCTCATCAAACAGATTCAGGAAGAAGTAAACAATGCCATCGAAACTACCCATTCTGGAGCAAAGCAGGTGGAAAATGGAGTAAATCTGGTGAAGGATACGGGGACTGCCCTAGATAAGATATTTGTGGCTATTGAGCGTACGACAAAGATGATTAATGATATTGCGGCTTCAACCGATGAGCAGGCAAAAGCAAGTAAAGCAATTATGGACGCGGTGGAAAAGGTCAATGAGTTATCCATGCAGGTTTCTGCCGCAGTAGAGGAACAGGCCTCTTCTATCCAGGATGTGATTTTATCCATGGAGAAAATGAATAGTTTAGCTCAAGAAGTTGCGGGAGCAGCGGAAGAGCAATCTGCCAGCAGCGAAGAGATCCTAGCCACTACGGAGAATGTTAATGAAGTAGCCAGTGAGGTATCAGCCGGCAGTGAAGAAGTAGCATCAACGGCTCAGAACCTTGCGAGTCAAGCAAATTCCTTGTTAGCCATTGTATCCAAATTCAAGATTGTATAATGCACGACGGATATCAAACCCCTTTAGGGTGGGGGTACCGTCAGGATAAAAGCAAGGAGGACAAAGGAATGGATGAAAATCAATATGTGGTATTCCACTTAGATAATGAAGAGTATGCTATCGACATCGTAAAAATTCATGAGATCAATCGATTAAAGGAAATTACCATTACTAAGGTTCCAAGGGTTCCGGATTTTATCGAAGGGATTATCAATCTTCGCGGTGAAGTTGTGCCTATCATCAATTTACGTAAAAAATTCGGTATTGAACCCAGGCAAATCAGTAAAGCATCCAGGATTGTAATCGTAAAAATATTGGAAAAGATGATTGGACTTTTAGTAGACAGTGTTTCCCATGTAGTGTCTTTTGAAAATACAGAAATTTCACCGCCTCCTGAAGAAATAAAGGTCAATTGCAGATATATCACCGGCTTAGGGAAAAAAGGCAAGCGGATGATCTTTTTATTGGATATCGAAAAAATTCTTCACATAGAAGAACAGCAAGACATACAGCAGCTGGGAGCCTAATAAATCGAAGACAAAGGAGAAATAAAGATGGATAGACTAGACATGGATGATCTGTATTATGCCATGTTCTTAGAAGAAACTAAGGAGCAGATCCAGGCCATCGAACAGGAACTTCTCATTCTAGAGCAAGGTCAGGGTGATACAGAGACCATCAACAGCATATTCCGAATGGCCCACTCGATTAAGGGTGCTTCTGCAACTATGGGATTTGATGATATGACAAGTCTTTCTCATCATCTGGAGAATCTCTTATCAAGGGTTAGGGCTAAGGAAATACAGGTGGATACCCAAGTAATGAATACTTTTTTTAAAAGCTTAGATACCTTGCAAGAAATTCACCGGGGAATCCAGGAGCGGAGTGTAAGAGAAATAGACATCGGCAGCATTATTGACGAGATACAATGCATTATTCAGAATAAAAAAAATCAAGAGGCACAAGCTTTTCCAGAGGAAAAGGCTCCCCCAGCAGAAAAAGAGATTGAGGAAGCAGCGCTGGAGTTGACAAAACTAGAAGAAGCATTGTGTCAGGAGGTTGCTAAGAAATATCATATCTATAAAGTTCTTATAGAATTAGATAAGAGTGCGAAAATGAAATCTGTAAAAGCATTTCTGATCGTCAATAATCTCCTTGGAATCGGCGATATTATTACGACCTATCCCCCGGACTATGAACAGGTAGGGGATGAATCCTTTGGTGATTATTTTACCCTCATCATAGCCACCGATCGTGACCATGAGATGATCTACAAAAACATCAATACCATCTCTGAGATAAAGCATATCTATATGAAGAAGGTTCAGGAAGGCAGTGAAGATAATATTCGGCTTCCGGACAATGTCCGTCTTGTAGGCGGCAGTCAAAACGGCATGAAAAGAGATGATCATGTTACTGTTCGGGTGGATGTGAATAAAATAGATAAGCTGATGAATTTGGTAGGAGAATTTATCATCGATAAGGAGAATCTGAATCAGATTGGCGCGGACTTAAAAAGAAAATATAAAAATGATCCATTGGTTCAAAAACTGAATAATATTTTGCCCCATATCAACTTTGTAGGCTCAGAATTGCAAGAGACTGTCATGTCTACCAGAATGTTGCCTATGGAACATATATTTAACAGGTTTCCCAGAATGGTGAGAGATTTAGCACAGCGATGCAACAAAGAGGTACATTTTGAAATTGAGGGAAGGGAAACAGAAATCGACCGGGGGATCATTGAAGAACTCATCGATCCCTTGACCCATATTCTAAGGAATGCAGTAGATCATGGCTTCGAAGGGGCACAAGAACGATTGGCAAAAGGAAAAAATCCCTCAGGTACTCTTAGGCTTAGTGCCCGCCATGAAGAGAGCAGCGTAGTAATCGAGATAAAAGACGATGGAAAAGGGATCGATGCTCATAGAATTCGCGAAAAGATCATAGAAAAAGGATTATCAACAGCAGAACAGCTGAACAATCTTTCAGATGCAGAAGTCATTTATTATATTTTTGAGCCCGGGTTTTCTACCGCTAAGGAAATCAGTGATATTTCCGGTAGGGGAGTGGGTTTGGACGTAGTGAAATCCAATATCGGGAAGTTAAATGGCGTCGTTGATATTAAGACAGAATTGGGAAAAGGAACGAAATTTATCATCAAATTGCCCCTTACGCTTGCCATTGTTCGAGCACTGCTGATTCGGGAAGGCGAATATATCTTTGCATTGCCCATTTCCTCTATTATCGAAACCATTCGTCTGAAAGGAAATGAAGTTCCTGAGGCTGTTCACAGCATAGGGGGAGTAGAGGTTTTTAACTGGCGGGAACAAGCTGTCCCAGTGATTCGGGTAGGCGAATATTTTGGTATTCAGGATGTGCGGCAAAGGGACAGGCTGTTTATTATAATTGTAGGGTACTCGGAAAGAAAATTTGCACTGGTGGTAGACAAACTGATGGGTGAACAGGAAATTGTCATAAAATCTATTGGCGATTTTATCGGGAAAAACAAATTGTTTGGAAATATCCAAGGTATTTCCGGTGTAAGTATACTGGGTGATGGAAGCTTTGCACAGATTATAGATATGGCAGCCATCAGTAGAAGAATGGGGGGATAGTCGTGGATACTTTAAACGAAAACTGTGGACTTCCTGAAATCAATAAAGAGGGTAAGATTCTTGCACAGCTAAATTTAAATGCGGATATTCCGGCACTAAAAATATTCAAATACTATTGTCACGAAATTGCATCATTATATTTAAAAGAGCCAGACAAAATTTTTGAATTCATTCTTTGTTCAGATGAAGTCTTTGTAAATTGTATCGTACACGGTTATAAGGGAAAAGGCGGTGTGGTGAATATACAATTTGAGCTGGAGGACAATTATTTGGTGACCTATATCCGTGATTTTGGAGTGGGCATTTGCGAGAAATATTTGGAAGGTATACCTGAGCTGGTGGAAGATCCTTTTTGCGAAAATGGGAGAGGTTTGTTTTTGGTAAATAGTCTGTCTTCAAAATTGGAAATCGAAAGGTGCCAAGATCAGGGCACACTTGTTAAAATATATTTTGAAAGGATGTGCTGAAGATGATGATAGAGACCTGCATAAAGGAACATATAAAGGTTGTAAAGGTGTCTGGAGAAGTCAACTTTGAGAATTATCGGGAATTTGGGGATGGACTGCTCAGAAGTATTGAAGGAAGTCACAATATTCTGCTGGACCTAGGAGGCCTAAGCTACCTTAACAGTATGGGATTGAGCTGCATCGTCAAGGCATATGCCTATGTAAAAAAGGACAGACGGGATTTAAGATTGTGTGAATTGCAGGAGCACATCAAAAAACTATTTACCATTACCAAGCTAGATAAGATGATTGCTCTTTATGAAAAACAGGAGGATGCTTTTGCCTCCTATAAGAAATGAGAAGTGATAATGAATGATTGAACATAGCCCTATGGATGAGGAAATGTTACTAATGCGGGAAAAGCTGGAGAAGTTAAGGATTCAAAACAGCCAACTGCTATTCTTTGGAGATTTCTGCAGCACCCTTCTATCGGAGACAAATATTGAGAAAATTTCTCTTCGCGTCATGGAGCAGATGCATCGTCTGGTAGGCGGAAACATAGGATTTGTACGCAAAGAGGCATCTGCAGACCAGTATGCATCCTATATCCTGGAAAAAGGTGAAATTAGAAAACACATCCTAAAACGCAGTGAATTAGGATCTAAATGTTTTTTTATTTATTGCAAGAAAATATATGTAGGAAATGAAAAGAACCCTTTTATTGCGGTGCCTATCAAGTACGAAGGCGAAAATTTAGGGGTGGTTATGTTGGAAAACCTAGATGAAGACAGCTTCCGAGCGGTAAATATCAAGCATTTGGAGTTGATCGCACTACCCATTGGAGTGGCTGTTAAAAACTGTCTGCTGCTGCAGCAGTCGATATTAGAAAAACATATTATTGCAGATCAGCATCAAAAAATTCAGGAGGATCTCAGGTTTGCACAGAAAATTCAATCCTATTTGATGCCCAGAGGATTTCGCAAATATGGCGATTACATGATCTATGGAGACCATAAGCAAGCCCGGTATTTAGGCGGTGACTTCTATGATACTTTTCAAATAGATCAGCAGCGGGTTGTTTTCTATATTGCCGATGTATCCGGTCATGGCGTAGCGGCCTCCCTTTTAACTGTTTTTCTAAAACAGGCAGTAAGAGGGATTGTACAATCCTTCCCGGAAACATATAAGCTAAAGCCCTCAGCTATTTTGGAAAAGCTGCAGATTCGATTTAGAGATCTTCAAATGGACGAAACCGTTTATATTGGGACACTGGTAGGAATCCTGGATTTTAAAAGGCACCTCATTACCCTTGCCAATGCAGGCCACAATGTAGAACCCGTTTATTTGGACCCAAATAATCAACAGGTAATTACCTATGAATTAAAAGGACCACCGATCAACAACTGGGAAATAGATCATTCTCTATTATCCTATGAAGAAACTGCCATCTCTCTGGAAAAGGAAGAGCAGTTGATCCTCCTCACCGATGGGGCCATAGAGATGGATGGTTCCGGTAGTGCCCATAAAAATATTGAGGACACAGACTTTATCAAAAGAATATTGGAAATAAAACCCCAACAGGAGTGGAAAAAAGAATTCCAGGCAAAGATTCATAGCCTATTCGAAGGTTTAGACAAGACCCATATGGAGGATGATATCGCGCTCTTGGCCATTAAAAGAGAGGTTTAGAAAGGGGAATAAAGATCACTATAATCCAGCAAAACTTACCAAAGAATCCACAAAATAGCATAGATAATTTATAATATTCTGAAAAAATAGCTGTATTTTTATAAGTATTTATGCTATAATAATATACAAGAAGGAGAAATTCTTCTTACAGATTCTAATTCACCCAAAATTAGGTTGTTTGTTTAAGTTTGCAGAAAGCTGAATCGGTAAAGCAGTTAGTTTGCAAGACTGGATTTAAGAAAGCTTGAAAGGAATATAGAGCAGGTATTTGGTAAGTAAAATTAAATGGATCATTCTATTGAGTTGAGGTTTTTCACATCGTATGGTAATGAAGTACCGAAGCATTAGGTTTTCCTGAGAAAGGAATGTGTTTGTAATTCAGTTTGAAGATGAAAATTTTAACCGTGAATTAGGATCTGGCAGATGATCGGTTCCCATATGCAATGGAAACATATGGCGAACCGATCATCATTTTTTGTATTTTTAGGCGGATATAGATATACATTGAAAAAGGAACTATTGATTTTTGATCGGGAATAGGTTACATATAAAATAGAGAAGTTGGGACATAATTCCCAAACTTTATAAAATTATTACTAAAAATAAAAAAATACCAGATTACTTTGAGACATATGTCCTTTATGAAAACGCTCTTTGGCTATCCAACAAGGTGTTTTTGTGGCAGACCTGCTCTTAGGAAAGAAAAGAGAAACGGATATCCATACAGCTATTCCCAGTGCCATATTTACTATATCTGAAATTGCCGGTTTAGGATGCCAGGAGCATCAGCTTTTATCAGAACATCGGTCTTATAAAGTTGGAAAATACCCCTTCATCCATACCTGGAGAGGATTTACAAAGGGCATCAACCAGGGGTTTGTTAAAGTGTTATTCGGAGAGGACGATGAATTAATAGGGTTATGGATGGCAGGCCAGGATGTATCGGAATATATAGGACCGCTGCATAGCATTTTTAGAAAAAGAATAACCCTAAAGGATTTAGAGGACAGTCTTGTAGTTCACCCCAGTTTATGGGAATCGGTTTGGGAGACAGCACGGAATCTGGAGGAGCGGGGAGGTGAACAGGATGAAACAGCCCCATATACTATGCTCTAAAGAGGATATTTCAGAATATGTCCTGCTGCCTGGAGATCCTCAGCGGGCCTTTCGCGCCGCTGCCTATTTGGATTAGTGGCAGGAGATTGCATATCCAAGGGAATATTAAGGAAGGCATTTGGGATTATGCACAAGCGGCAAGGGAAGCAGAAGAAGGAGAAAAAAGAGAAATTTTACTAGCATTAGAAACTATTGGAAAAATACATAAAAGCACGCAGAATTGGCTAAAAAAAAAGACTATGGTAGAAAAAATAATAAACAATTTTTAAATGAGAGGTTTACATTTTATAGTAGAATGTTATAATTTAATATGAATCAATAGATATTCTTTAAAAGGCCAATGGTAAAAACCATTGGTCTTTTAAAATCCCTTAAGGACTGTATAGTTTGTTTTGCTTTCGGTAAAAATTAGGACAGTATAGAACTCAAGAAATCTAGGGGAATTGGCAAAATATTAGTGTACATACAGTTTTTATGATATAATATAAGGGTTAAAAAAGGGAACTACCCATGAATTCTATTAAAGATAAAGATAGATAGAGGAGGAACAATATTCATGAGTTCAGTTGTTGTTAAGAAGGAAAATAATGAGGTAACTTTAAAAATCGAGGCTACTGCAGCAGAATTTGAAAAAGCCGTAGAAAAATCCTATCAAAAAATGAAGGGGAAATTCAACATTAATGGTTTCAGAAAAGGGAAAGCTCCTCGGAAGCTGATCGAACTGCAGTATGGAGAAGGCGTATTCTATGAGGAAGCCATCAATGAATTATTCCCTAAGGCTTATGAGCAAGCAATCCAGAAGCATAATATTGAGCCGGTTGACAGACCTGCTATTGATATTGAGCAAATCGGTAAAGGACAGGATTTCATCTTCACAGCTACTGTAACGGTGAAGCCGGAGGTAAAGCTGGGCGAATACAAAGGTATAGAAGTAGAGCAAATCGAGTATAATGTTAAGGAAGAAGATATAGATGCTGAAATCCAGCGATTGAGAGAGCGTAACGCAAGACTGGTTGCTGTTGAAAGACCGGTTAAAGATGGAGATACCTTAATTATCGACTATGCAGGATTTGTAGGAGATCATCAGTTTGCCGGCGGAACTGCTGAAAAGCAGACCCTAGTGATTGGCTCAGGACAGTTTATCCCTGGATTTGAAGAACAATTGATTGGTACAGAAATTGGCCAGGAAGTAGAGGTTAAGGTAACATTCCCAGAGCAATACCATGCAGAAGATTTAGCCGGAAAAGAAGCTCTATTTAAAGTAACGGTTCATGAAATAAAGGAAAAAGAAATGCCGGTCCTGGATGATGAGTTTGCAAAGGATGTTAGCGAGCATGATACCTTAGCAGAGTTAAAGGAAGATATCCGCAAAAGGCAAGAGGAAACCGCAAAAAACAGAGCTGAAAGAGAACGCAGAGATGCTATCTTAGACAAGGCGGTAGCCAACGCAGAAGTAGATATTCCTAAGGTAATGGTAGAGGATGAAATTGAAAGCATGCTGAATGACTTTGATCGACAGCTTCAATTCCAGGGCTTAAATTTGGAGAGCTATTTGAAGTATGCCAATAAGAAAATTGAAGAGATCAAGGAACAAATGAAAGATGATGCATATAATAGAGTAAAAACGCAATTGACCCTAGAAGCGATTGCAAAGGAAGAAAATATAGAGGTATCAGAAGAGGAAGTTGATCAGGAAATTGAAAAATATGCCAAGCAATACAACACAGATGTAGAAAAGTTTAAGAAATCCATGAGACCGCAGGATTATGGCTACATGAAAGAGGGTATTAAAATTAAAAAGGCTGTTGATTTTATCGTTCAACAGGCGAAGTAATTTGAAGAAATTTACAAAAGGAGGTATATTCTAATGCCTTTAGTTCCAATGGTAGTTGAACAAACCAATCGAGGAGAAAGATCTTATGATATCTACTCTCGGTTATTAAAGGATAGAATCATTATTCTAGGGGAAGAGGTTAATGATCATACAGCCAGTCTGGTGGTAGCACAACTGATCTTTTTAGAGGCAGAAGATCCAGATAAGGATATTCAGCTATATATCAACAGCCCTGGCGGATCTATCACAGCAGGGATGGCAATCTATGATACCATGCAGTATATTAAGCCGGATGTGTCTACCATTTGCATCGGAATGGCAGCAAGCATGGGTGCCTTTTTATTAGCGGCAGGAGCCAAAGGGAAAAGATTTGCACTTCCCAATGCAGAGATTATGATCCACCAACCTCTTGGAGGAACCCGAGGTCAGGCAGAGGATATTCGAATTCATGCAGAAAGAATTCTAAAAATGCGGGAGACGATCAACAAGATCCTTAGCGAGAGAACAGGACAGCCCTTAGAGAAAATATCTAGAGATACTGATAGAGATTTCTTTATGGAGGCCCAAGAAGCCGTTACTTACGGATTGATCGATAAGGTTATCACTTCCAGGAAATAAGACAAGAGAGGTGTAAGGATGTCAAGATTTGATGATAAGAAGCAGTTGAAATGCTCTTTTTGCGGAAAATCTCAAGATCAAGTAAGACGGCTCATAGCTGGTCCCAGTGTATATATATGTGATGAATGTATAGAATTGTGCCAAGAGATTATTCAAGAAGAATTCGAAGAGCATGTAGAAATGGAAATGACAGATCTTCCAAAACCACAGGAAATTCGAAATGTGCTGGATCAATATGTTGTCGGTCAGGATCGGGCAAAAAGGGCTTTGGCGGTTGCTGTATACAATCATTATAAGCGTATCAACCGTCAGGGAAAACATGATGATGTAGAACTGCAAAAGAGCAATATCGTAATGCTTGGCCCAACGGGCTCGGGCAAAACATTGCTGGCACAAACACTGGCCCGTATCCTCAATGTACCCTTTGCCATTGCAGATGCTACTTCTTTAACAGAAGCAGGCTATGTAGGGGAAGATGTTGAGAATATCCTGCTAAAGCTCATTCAAGCTGCAGATTATGACATCGAGCGGGCAGAAAAAGGAATCATCTATATTGATGAAATTGATAAGATCGCACGAAAGTCAGATAATCCTTCGATCACGAGAGATGTAAGTGGTGAAGGGGTACAGCAGGCTCTTCTGAAAATATTAGAAGGAACCGTTGCCAGCGTACCGCCTCAAGGGGGGAGAAAGCATCCCCATCAGGAGTTTATACAGATTGATACCACCAATATCCTATTTATCTGCGGTGGTGCTTTTGATGGCATAGATAAAATCATTCAGAAGCGAATTGGACAAAAGTCTATGGGCTTTGAAGCAAATATCCAGAGTAAAGTTGTCAAGGATGTAGGAGAGCTGCTAAATAAGATTCAGCCGGAGGACTTGTTAAGATATGGTCTGATCCCTGAATTTGTAGGCAGACTTCCGGTAATGGTAACCCTACATGAACTGGATGAAGAAGCTTTAGTAAAGATTTTAGTGGAACCAAAGAACGCTTTGGTAAAGCAATATAAAAAGCTGTTTGAATTAGATGGTGTAGAGCTGGAGATGGATCAGGAGGCTTTGGTGGCTATTGCAAAAAAGGCTATTGAACGTAAGACTGGAGCCAGAGGCTTGCGCAGCATCGTGGAGAATATCATGCTGGATGTAATGTATGATATTCCATCCAGAGATGACATTGAAAAATGCATTGTGACGAAGGAAACCGTAGAAAATGCTACAGAACCGACTTTAGTAATTTCTGATGCAAAAAAGAGAAAGACAAAGAAGAAAAAAGAGGAAACTGCATCTTAAACAGTAGGCGAATAGGATATTCGCCTACTTTATTGTTTATGCCCCATTTTTTGTAATCAATAGGCATCCTTGAAATTCCACATACTAACCTTAGAATCCATTGCTAGATTCGAAGGGAGGTAACAAATTGCCAAACATTGTGTTTTTTATTCAGTTTTTCTTTGCTATTGTGATTGGCCTGTACTTCTTAAACTTACTCAAGAGTCAGGCAGGAAGCAAGGCTGCTATAGAAAAGGAATCCAAAAAGGAAATGGATAAGCTCAATGAATTAAGGAACCAGTCTCTGACCCTTCCGCTTTCAGAAAAGACCCGGCCCCAATCTTTCTACGACATTGTGGGTCAAGAGGATGGGATTAAGGCGCTAAAGGCTGCATTATGCAGTCCCAATCCCCAGCATGTGATCATATACGGGCCGCCGGGTACCGGGAAGACGGCCGCTGCGCGCCTCGTTCTGGACGAGGCCAAGAAAATTAAGCATTCGCCCTTTAACTATCGGTCTAAGTTTGTTGAGATGGATGCCACCACGGTACGATTTGATGAAAGGAGTATTGCAGATCCCTTGATGGGTTCTGTACATGATCCTATCTATCAGGGGGCAGGACCATTGGGACAGTCAGGTATACCTCAGCCAAAGCCTGGTGCTGTTACAAGAGCCCATGGAGGCGTATTATTTCTTGATGAGATAGGAGAACTCCACCCTATCCAAATGAATAAGCTGCTTAAGGTTTTAGAAGACCGAAAGGTTTTTTTAGAAAGCGCCTATTACAATTCTGAAGATCCTAGTGTTCCAAGATATGTTCATGAGATTTTCCAAAAAGGGCTGCCGGCAGATTTTCGATTGATTGGTGCAACCACCAGAACACCGGAGGAACTGCCTGCTGCCCTGCGCTCCCGTTGCGTAGAAATATACTTTAGACCCCTATTACCAGAGGAAATATCTAAAATATGCAAAAATGCAGTAGATAAATGCGGCTTTGAAATAGAACCGGGAGCTGTAGAGATTGTAAAAAAATATGCCCACAACGGAAGAGAGACGGTAAATATGATACAAATTGCCAGCAGTGTAGCTTTAAATGAGAATCGTAGGGCATTAACCGTAAAAGACTTGGAATGGGTAGTAGAGAGCGGTCATTATCTGCCCCGGCCTCAGCCAAGAATCCATCCAAATCCACAAGTAGGTGTAGTGAATGGACTGGCGGTCATTGGCCCCAGTGTCGGTGTTTTATCAGAGGTAGAAGCCACAGCGATTCCGGTGCCGAAGGGAACCGGAAGCATACGAATTACAGGAATCGTCAATGAAGAAGAGGTCTCCTCCATGGGGAGAAAGCTGAAGCGAAAAAGCACTGCGCAGAACTCCATAGAGAATGTTCTAACGGTTCTAAGAAAGCAATTTCAATTAAATCCCCTGGATTATGATATTCACTTGAACTTCCCAGGAGGAATGATGGTAGATGGACCCTCTGCTGGGGTCACTGTAGCTGCAGCGATCTATTCAGCTATTACCAACAAGGAGATTGATAATAAGATAGCCATGACTGGAGAATTGTCTATTCGGGGAAAGGTAAAGCCTATTGGTGGGGTCGCAGCGAAGATCGAAGCAGCGAAACAGGCTGGCTGTACAAAGGTATTGATTCCTGCTGAGAACTGGCAGGAGAGATTTAGAGATGCAGGAATTGAAGTAGTAAAAATAGAAGATATCCAGGAAGTCATAGCCCATGCTTTTCGTCTTGATACCATGGACTGGGTTGCATCTATACCCTCTCCCTTGACCATTGCAATGGCAGACGGCATGCAAAAGCATATTGGCACCCCAAACTAGCAGATTGGGGTGCTTTTTAGTAAAGATATTGAGGGATTTTATTGAAAAATCTTACAAGATTATATATAATAATGAATTGCACAAGAAAATAGTTTAGCAATACCTGGATAACGTATAAATGAAATAGATAACAATTTTACCCCGATAGATTCTATAGGTTTTCTACTCGAAATCCGATTGTAGCATAATTTCGCAGAGAATACAAAAACTAAGCACATGAGTTTACAAATGAGGAGTTGATGACATGAGCAAAAAGAAAGTAAAGAAGTATGAACTGCCCTTAATTCCATTAAGAGGTCTCTCTGTTTTTCCATATATGGTGTTGCACTTTGACGTGGGTCGTGAAAAATCTATTAATGCCCTTGAAGAGGCCATGATAAACGACCAAATGATTTTTCTAACTACACAAAAAGAAGCAGAAACAGACATTCCTACAGAGGAAGATTTTTATAAGGTAGGCACCATCTCCAAGATCAAGCAGATGCTTAAGCTTCCCGGGGATGCCATTCGTGTTTTGGTAGAGGGCATTAGCCGGGCAAAAATTATAGAACTTACCCAGGAAGAACCTTTCTTTAAGGCTAAATTAGTAGAAGATCATTACGAGGGCGAAATTGAAGCAGATAAAGAGATGGAGGCATTAATGCGTACAGTCATGGATGCCTTTGAAAACTACATTAGCGTAAGCAACAGAATTTCCCCTGAGGTGCTGATTTCCGTCAGCTCCATAGAAGAGCCCGGAAGACTGGCAGATGTGATTGCCTCTCATATGATTCTAAAAATTGAGCAGAAACAGGAAATTTTAGAAGCCTTTGATCCAAAAGACCGATTGGAAGTACTGTATAAAATTTTGCTGCGGGAAATAGAAATTCTGGAAATAGAAAAGGAAATCAATGTCCGGGTAAAGAAGCAAATCAACAAACTACAGAAGGAGTATTACTTAAAGGAACAGTTAAAGGCCATTCAAGAGGAACTGGGAGAAGAAGGCGGAGTTCACGATGAGGCCGAGGAATACCGGGAAAGAATCAGAAAGGCAAAAATGCCTAAGAAGGTAGAAGAAAAGGTAGAAAAGGAAATTGACCGACTCTTTCGATTGGCTCCTGGGTCTGCAGAAGGTGGTGTAATTCGTACTTATGTAGATTGGATTTTAGATCTGCCATGGAACAAGCAGACCAAGGACCGACTGGATATCAAACAGGCTAAGGTTATCCTGGATGAGGATCATTACGGATTAAAAAGCGTTAAGGAAAGGATTTTAGAATATTTAGCCATTCGTCAGCTGTCTCAGAATATGAAAGGGCCTATTTTGTGTCTTGTAGGGCCGCCGGGGGTAGGAAAAACTTCTATTGCAAAATCCATCGCCAGATCCCTAAACCGTAACTTCGTTAGAATGTCTCTGGGGGGAGTCCGAGATGAAGCAGAAATCCGGGGTCACAGAAGAACCTATGTAGGGGCTATTCCCGGAAGAATCATCGCTTGTATTAAAGAGGGCGGTTCTAAAAACCCTGTGTTCCTGTTTGATGAAATAGACAAGTTAAGCCACGATTTTAGAGGAGATCCTGCTTCTGCGCTTCTCGAGGTACTGGATCCGGAGCAAAATAAGGAGTTTACCGATCATTATTTGGAGGTTCCCTTTGACCTGTCTAAGGTTATGTTTATTACTACGGCCAACAGCTTAGGCACGATACCAAGACCACTGCTGGATAGAATGGAAGTCATTGAGATCTCCGGCTATACAGAAGAGGAAAAGCTAAAAATCGGTGAACGTTATTTAGTACCCAAGCAGATTAAGGAGCATGGTCTAAAACCAGAAAATCTTCAGATTTCAGAACAGGGATTACGGGATGTGATCAACTACTATACAAGAGAGTCGGGAGTAAGAAATCTTGAAAGGCAAATTGCTACTCTATGCAGAAAATCTGCGAAAAGGATTGTAGAAGATAACTTGAAGATGATTCGGATTCATCCGAAAAATCTAAGCCAATATCTAGGCATTCCGAGATTCCGCTATGAAAAGATCCATGAGGATCATGAAGTAGGCATTGCTACAGGGTTAGCTTGGACAAGGGTAGGCGGTGATACCTTATCCATTGAGGTAACCACCATGAAAGGAAATGGCAAGCTGGTATTAACAGGACAGCTGGGAGATGTAATGAAGGAGTCTGCCCGGGCCGGCATCAGCTACATTCGGTCAAAGATGGAAGATCTGAAGATCACAGAGGATTTCTATCAAACCTTGGATATTCATATTCATATACCGGAGGGGGCTATTCCGAAGGATGGACCATCGGCAGGGATTACTATGGCCACAGCAGTGATTTCTGCACTAACGGGACTTGCTGTAAATAAGAACGTGGCTATGACGGGAGAAATTACCCTTCGTGGCAGGGTGCTGCCCATCGGCGGGGTAAAGGAAAAGGTATTGGCAGCCAATCGGGCAGGTATTACCAAGGTACTGCTGCCTATAGAGAATAAAAAAGACGTAGAAGAGATTCCTGATAATGTAAAGAAAAAGCTGGAGCTTGTTTTTGTCAGCAATATGGATGAGGTATTAGAGCATGCTTTGGTGAGGAAGGAAGAAAATTATGAAAATTAAGCATGCGGAGATTGTCATCAGTGCGGTGAAGCCGGAACAATATCCTATAGAACCTCTGCTGCCAGAGATTGCTCTGGCAGGGCGCTCCAATGTGGGAAAATCATCCTTGATCAATATGCTGGTAAATATGCGCAAGCTGGCAAGAACCAGCTCTAGCCCCGGTAAAACCCAAACCATCAATTTTTACCGGATTAATCAGCAGTTTCACTTTGTAGATTTACCCGGTTATGGATACGCTAAGGTATCTAAAAGCAGTAAGGAAGCTTGGGGAAAGATGATGGAAACCTACCTGACCACAAGAAAAAATCTTTATGAGGTTTTTCAGTTGGTAGATATCCGACACGAGCCCACACAGCAGGATAAGCATATGTACAGCTGGATCAAGAGTTTTGGATTTAACGGCATTGTGATCGCCACAAAGCTGGATAAAATATCAAGAGGCCAGCGGCAAAAGCATTTAAGTATGATCCGAAAGGAGCTGCAGATGACCTCGGAGGATATTTTGATTCCTGTTTCTGCAGAGACCCGGGAAGGCAAGGAGCAGCTTTGGGAAGTCATCCTGGAGGTTTTCCGGGTCAATGGGTTTGAATTTGGAGAAGAAGAACAGAGCGTGAATGAATAAACAAACCCAGCCGACGATATCCTCTAGGCTGGGTTTCAATTTGCATTTTTCTTACACTGTGCCTCTATGCATCCATATCCTGCACCTGGGCTTTTGGCTTCCAAAATGGCAGGTTAATATCCAACTCTGCGGCCAGCATGCCGGAAAGAATCAGGATACTGCCTATGATGCCTCTCCCAGTTAATACTTCCCCCGCCAGGAGGTAAGCAAACATTGCAGAGAATACCGGTTCTCCAGAAAAAATTAAAGCCGTATGGGTGGCCGTAGTATATTTCTGTGCCGTATTCTGTATAATAAAGGCGCCGGAGGTGCAGACAAAGCTTAGAAACAGAATAGAACCCCAGACACCAGCTCCAGTGGGAATAACCGGAGCTTCAAATAATAAGCTGATGATGCCGCTCAAAACCCCTACTACACCGATCTGAAGAATTGCCAGATTGATAGCATCTACCTTAACCGCATACTTGCTTACGGTAATAATATGAAAAGCAAAGCAGAAGGCACCGATTAGGGTATACAGATCTCCCATATTCAAGCTCAGGTTGTTGTCTAAGGTTAGCAAGCCTAAACCTACAATGGCAAATACAACGCCAAGAATAGCTGCCGGTTTAGGCGCTTTCTTCAAAACTAAAGCTGAGAAAATGGGCACTATAACTACTGAAAATCCGGTGATAAAGCCTGATTTAGAGGCTGTAGTATAATTAAGCCCCAGGGTTTGGGTGGCATAGCCTAAGAACATAATCACTCCGATGAGCAATCCATATTTTAAGGTTTGTCTATCCAGCTTTAGCATACGTTTATAAAATATGAGTGCAGAAGTCAATGCAGAGATGATAAAACGGATAGATAGAAAGTTAAAGGTCGACAGGGTATCTAAGGTGTTTTTCGTAAGAATAAATGAAATACCCCATGCCAGAGTGACCAGTAGCAACGCTAAATCTGCCTGATGTTGTTTTTTCATCGAATCAGCCTCCTATATTTCTATTACTTAAATAGTTTACCATAAAAATCTATAACCTTCGATATCTAAATAGACTGTTCATGAAAAAAGCTTCCATAGGAAACCTAGGAAGCTTGTATTCTATGTATTTTATTCTTCAGGTTCAAACATATCCTTGCTTACACCGCATACCGGACATACCCAGTCATCCGGAATATCTTCAAAAGCTGTTCCCGGAGCGATGCCGCCATCGGGATCGCCTACCTCTGGATCGTAAAGATAACCACATGGAATACATCTGTATTTTTGCATAAAATCTTCTCCTTTCATCCATTAAAAATAATTACAAACAGTCTATCATGATTTTACCCATAAACCCAGTACCCTAAACAAAAAAATAAACCAAAAATTACTGGAATTTATGTTTTCATCACAGACTCCATGTTATAATATTCATAAAATAATAGTTATATGTACAAATTACTAAATACAGTATAAGGGTTAGTATAAAATTTAAAAATAAATTTCAGGAGGAGATAACATGACAGATCCAAGAATCCAGCAGTTGGCACATAATCTCATCAATTATTCTACAGAGTTGAAGGCAGGGGAAAGCATACTTATTGAAATTATTGGTTTAGAGATACCCCTTGTCAAGGAATTGGTAAAGGAAGCCTATAAGGTTGGTGCAAAGCCTTTTGTAACTATAAAGGACCCACAGCTGCAGAGAGAGCTGCTGCTTGAATGTACAGAGGATCAGTTAAAAATGATGGCCCGATATGAACTGGAAAGAATGAAGGATATGGATGCATACATAGGCATAAGGGCAGGACTAAATGCCAATGAACTCAGTGATGTGCCAGGCAATAAAATGAAGCTGTACTCAGAGCTGTTCCAAAAACCGGTTCACTCTGAACAAAGGGTAAATCACACAAAATGGGTAGTACTGCGGTACCCCAATGCGGGAATGGCCCAGTTGGCAAACACTAGCCTGGAAAGCTTCGAAAACTTTTACTTTGATGTATGTAATCTAGACTACAGTAAAATGTCAAAGGCCATGGACAGTCTGGTAAGCTTAATGGAAAAGACAGATCAGGTTAGAATTAAAGGGGAGGGTACGGATTTAACCTTCTCCATCAAAGGAATTCCTGTGATTAAGTGTGACGGCAAGCTAAACATACCCGATGGAGAAGTATTTACTGCGCCAATCAAGAATTCTGTCAATGGGGTTTTATCTTATAACTGTCCTGCAGTTTTCCAAGGCTTCACCTATGAAAACATCCGTCTGGAATTTGAAAAGGGAAAAATCATAAAAGCCACAGCCAACGATACCCAGAAGCTCAACGAAGTTTTTGATACCGATGAGGGAGCAAGATATATTGGTGAGTTTGCTATCGGAGTGAATCCATACATTCTAAAGCCAATGAAGGATACCCTATTTGATGAAAAAATCATGGGAAGCTTCCACTTTACACCGGGACAGAGCTATGATGACGCCAGCAACGGCAATGATTCGGCAATCCACTGGGATTTGGTTTGTATCCAGACCCCGGAATATGGCGGAGGAGAAATCTATTTTGACGGCAGGCTGATTCGAAAGGACGGCATTTTTGTGATTCCTGAATTAGAATGTTTAAACCCTGAGCAGTTGAAATAAGCAGGATAGGAATTAAGAGATTTGACAAAAAAAAGAAAATCATATAGAATTTTTAGAAACAATGGAGTTGGTTATTCGAAGAAAGGAATCGAAGCAATGAAGGACTTAATAAAGCTGTTTTCCATTTTTTTTCGAATTGGAGCCTTTACCCTGGGTGGGGGCTATGCCATGATCCCGCTGATCCAAGAGGAAATTGTGGAAAAAAACAAATGGATTGAAGAAGATGAATTTATGGATGTGATCGCCCTTTCTCAGACGATTCCTGGAGCTTTGGCTATCAATTCTTCTACTTATGTAGGGTATAGAATGTTTGGTCTTAAGGGTGCCCTGCTGGCATGTACAGCTACTATCCTGCCATCTATTCTAATGATCCTGTTGATTGCTGTTTTCTTTATTCAGTTTCACCAAATGCATGCTGTGGAAGCGGCCTTTAAAGGCATCCGCCCGGCAGTGGTAGCATTGATTGTAGGGGCTGTACTGAAGCTTGGAAAGAACATGCCGAGAACCAAGAGAAATCTATTTTGGATTCTAGGAGTCGTTGTTTTGATTGCTTTCTTTCGCATACACCCTATCCCAATCATTATAGGATCAGGACTGTTAGGCTTCGTCCTTTTCAGAAGGGAGCAGGGTCTATGAATATCATACTGGAGATTTTTATTACCTTCGTGAAAATTGGAGGGTTCAGCTTTGGTGGCGGGCTGGCCATGCTGCCACTAATTGAAAAGGAAGTAGTGATCAATCACCAATGGCTTACAGCCAAGGAGTTTGTAGACATTATTGCCATAGCGGAAATGACTCCCGGCCCCATTGCCATCAATACTTCGACCTTTGTAGGCTATAAAGTAGCCGGTTACCCTGGAGCCTTAGCAGGAAGCATTGGTGTAACCATTGTTTCCTTTATCCTGGTGATCCTGGTCGCAAGATATTTTTTACGGGTAAAGGATGCAAAGGAGACGAAAGCTGTATTTGAAGGCATTCGTCCTGCGGTGCTGGGAATGATTTTGAGTGCGGGAATCTCTGTAGGGAAGACGGCCTTTATTGACTATAAAAGTGTGTTGATTTCACTTTTAGTGTTATTCAGCATCAATAGATTAAAGCTGCATCCGATTTTGAGCATTTTGGGTGCAGGGGTGCTGGGAACATTGTTATATTGATAATTAAATGTCATAGGCGTCAACGTAATCCAATTATTTCCAAATAAACCTTAGAAGCATGTCATTCTGAGCGTTAGCGAAGAATCTTATAGAACATAAGCAAGATTACTTTTGATTATCAGAATATATCATCTAGCTTAAAGATCCTTCGACTCCGTTTTACTCCGCTCAGGATGACAAATGATGGGTTAAGTTGACGCCTATGAATTAAATGTGAGATTATAAAATTTAATTTTCTTATTTCCGCTATTTAACTTAGGAACGTTATTGTTCCATTTTTCGATGCACGTTACGCGTTCCACGATGCACGCTATAAGATATTAAGTTCCTAATTATAAGGTCATGCAGTAAACAAAGTCATACTTCCAAAGAAGTATGACTTTGTTTTTAGCTTTGTTAAAGTTTAGTGTGGATATTATATATTTTAGATATAGGTTGTGACGCGGGGAGGGGTGGACGACTCTGTCCACCCGCAGATGCCTTATTAAAATAAGCGGGCGGACACGGGGGTTCGCACCCTACAAAATCAACATTATAGTTTAACAGAGCTTTATTTATTAACGATATGCTCGCTAATAAATAATTTATAAATTTTTAAAAAATAAAAAGATCTTATAACTCTGTGTAACATGCAACGTGTAACGAATAATAGCGATTATCCTACGAATTTGAGTCAAGACTAAGCACACACGAAGCTTCGTGTTGAATGTCCAGACATACTTACTGATATTACCACGAAAGGCACTGTGTCAATATGATACAATAGAGTTAGGAAAAAGGACAAGGGGGGAAGACCATGAGAAGCAAGGGATGGATGATCGCTATGATTTTGCTCCTGTTCATGGGGATAGGAGCCACTTTAGGCGTGATGGAATGGAAGAAAACCCATGCTGCATTTTTAAATAGTCATGCAAGGTTGATCCTTGGTGATGCTGAGATAGGAGACGAAGGGGAGCCCTTTGTGGATGATACGGGGATTTATCTGCCCTATGGGTTGGTACAGAAGCATATGGGAGAGGATATATTTTTATCAGAGGACCGAAAAAGAGTATTTATTCCCCTTATGGGCAAGGAAACTCAACTAGAGGATGCAAGACTGACGGAAATGATCCAGGACAACGGAATTATTATTAATATTCCCGTGAAGAATTTAGAGGGAGAAATCTACATTCCTATAGAACTGCTGCAAAAGATTTATGGATTTCAGGTAAGTATCTCCGGAAATGGAAAGGCCGTATTTGTTGATGCTTTCACGGAAAAGCAGTTGTGGGGCGTTGTCGTTGCAGATCAGGCAAGACTTACACCAAAGCCTACACCCTATAGTCTGGCATTGGAGAGGCTGCATAAGGACAGCCAGGTACGTATCCTTGCAGAAGGAGAAGGATGGGTAAGGGTGCGCAGCGAGGCTGGAAATATTGGCTATCTAAACAAACAACAGGTATTGGCGAAGGATGAAGTGCAAATCGTGGATTTTCAGCTGAACCAAAGACGGGAAGACTTCAGGCCTGAGGGTAAAAAAATAAATTTGGCTTGGGAATATGTCCACGAGAAATCTCCGAAGCTTACAGGGGAAGAGCGGATTGAAGCTCTGGATGTGATTGCACCTACATGGTTTAGTGTAGCCGATGAGGAAGGTACCGTATTGAATAAAGCCGATAGGCGTTATGTAGAGGAGGCTCATAAAAAGGGATACCAGGTATGGGCCTTGGTGGAGAACAGCTTTAATCCTGATCTAACCACTAAAATTCTTAATAACAAGGCCTTAAGAAGTAAAGTTATCGGACAGCTGGTGTTTTACGCCAGCCTTTACAATCTGGATGGGATTAATGTGGATTTTGAAAATATGTATTATGGAGATCAAGCTGCTTTCGTAGCTTTTATGGAAGAATTAAAAGACCAGATCAAGCTTCAGAATCTAGTACTTTCTGTAGATGTTACGGTGCCTTCCTCCAGCGAACGATGGTCCAAGGTCTATGATCGAAAGGCTTTGGCGGATATTGTGGATTATGTGGCGATAATGACCTATGACGAACATTGGGGATCTAGCCCCGTAAGCGGATCCGTAGCCTCTATTGGATGGGTGGAGCGGGGAATTCAAAGAAGCTTGGAATTAATCCCTGAGGAGAAGGTCCTAATGGGTCTCCCTTTTTATACAAGAGTATGGCGTGAGTTCAAGGATGAAAACGGGAAGAACAGGGTAGAGTCTAAGGCTATTTCAATGGTTCGTGCAAGAGAGATCATTCTGGAGAAAAAGGCAGATGTCCGATGGGATGAAAAAGCAGGACAATACTTTGCCCAATATGAGGAGAATGGAGACCAGTATAAAATATGGCTGGAGGACCCAAGATCAATTGCTTTAAAGGCCAGCCTGGTAGGCAAATACCGGTTAGCGGGTACTGCTGCTTGGAGAAGGGGTTTTGAGGATGAGGCTGTGTGGCCCGTATTGCAGGATATGATTAAGCAAGGCAGGGATCACAAAGAATTGGTATTTCATAATCCGTTTTAAAAAATGTTGTTGGGGGATATGCAGTAATCGTAAAATGATGTGTCATAGTACGGTTCTATATGGTTGTCATCCTGAGTAAAACGAAGGATCTTTAAGACAGAAACCAAAGATCCGTCACTTCGTTCAGGATGACATCTCTATGACAGTGACAGATGTAGGGGCACACAGTGTGTGCCCGCTGATGATACGCATTGGGAGAACGATGTTCTTCCCTGCAAGAAAGCATGATTTGGGGCATACAATGTAGGAAACCACGTCCCGTGGGTCCGTCTAACGACACATCCTTCCTAAATTCATCAAAAAAAAAATTACCCATTTTCCCATAATGTAAAATACAGGACTTTTATACTATAAATTAAAAGACAATTTACACATCCATAACAAATAAGACACTTTAGAATTATATAATGAAGGTAAATGCTGGGTGTTTGTTGCCATCTAAATATACATAGATTTGGAGTGGGTGAATTGGGACAAATGGGAAAAAATGAATTGTTCCAAAGGCAGTTTCTGGAGATTTTGGACAAAGAAAGCATCACAAATGTATTTCAGGCAATTGTTTCTCTAAAGGACGGAAAAATATTGGGTTATGAAGCCTTATGCCGTGGACCGGTAGGAACGCCTTATGAAAAACCAAGTGTCTTATTTGAAGCTGCCAGGCAAACCGGCAAAATTGTGGAATTGGAGTGGCTCTCGAAAGCAAAAGCAGTAGAAAAATTTGATAAAAGCAATGAGCCCGTTAAGCTTTTTGTCAATATTGATCCCTCTTTTTTTGATGACAGCCATAAGGTAGAGCAGTGGATGCAGAACTTTTTCCGTGATGATAAAATGGATACACGATATATTATATTTGAGATGACAAGAGATAGCAGCATAAATCATTTTAGGGAATTTTTAGAAGTGCTTATGAAATATAAGATAAAAAACTGCGGGGCTGCACTGGACCATATGGTGAATAACAGTCAGGATTTGAGCTTTATTTCAAATGTATCCTGTCCCATATTTATCAAGTTGGATATGTCCTTCATACGGGATATTCATAAGGATCAAGTAAAGCAAATACTAATAAAGACCCAGGTAGATATAGCCAATTCACTCAATTTTTATCTCATTGCCGAGGGCATTGAGCAGGAGGAAGAGCTGGAACAATTGGTTCAGCTGGGTGTTCATTATGGACAAGGCTATTATATCCAGAGACCTGCTCCAGGTTTTTTAGATATTCATCCTTTGACGCAAAGAAAAATTTATGAAAAGTATCAGTCCAAAAACAAGATTAAGCTTGGCGATATTACAAACACTAAGGTAGGAGAAATCAGTAAAGGGTACCTTGCTATTGATTCCAAAACCCTTGGGAAAGAGGTAAATGAAATTTTTGAATCCGGAATAGAACTGCAAGGAATCCCCGTGGTGGATGGGGGGAAGCCCGTAGGATTGATCATGAAGCATAAATTTTATAGAAACTTAGGCAAACAGTACGGTTATGTAATCTTTATGAAACGTTCCATCGATAGAATTATGGAAAAAAATCCCTTAACGGTAGACTATGATACACCATTGGACCGGGTTTCGGAAATGGCTATGATGCGGGAGGAAGAGTCTCTCTACGATTATATTATTGTCCTGCGGGAGGGCAAGTATTTTGGAATCGTAACCGTAAAGGATTTGCTTCAAAAAACAACGGAAATTGAACTGAACCGGGCAAAGTATGCTAACCCATTAACAGGACTTCCTGGCAATATTTTAATCGAACAAAAACTAAAGGATGTCATTGCTGGGGACAGGCCCTACTCTGTACTCTATTTTGATTTGGATAACTTTAAGGCCTATAATGACGTTTATGGATTTGAGAATGGAGACCGGGTTATAGAAATGACAGCAGAAGTCATTGAACAGAGGATGAAGGCTTTGGAATTCGAGGATAGTTTTTTTGGTCATGTAGGCGGCGATGATTTTGTAGCGATTTTACCTTCTTATAGCGTGAACAAGCTTTGCGAAGCCATCATTGAAAAATTTGATAAACGAATTTCTGAATTCTATACGGAGCTGGATCGGGATCATGGATATATAATGGCACAAAACCGCCATGGGATGATGGAAAAATTCCCTTTGATGAGCCTGTCTATTGCAGTAGTGAATAATCGCAAACAAAAGTATGAAAGCGTAAGCCAAATTGCAGAGCATGCCAGTAAAGTGAAGAAAAAGTGTAAAAGCTGTTGGACCAGTAATTATATTGTTGAATGATCGAAAGTCAAAACTAGCGAAGCAGTGCCTTTATTATATAGATATGCGACGGAGAATCCTAATGAATATTCGGAACGACGAGGGCGTCGATCCCTACACTTCTATCAGGGTTTATGCAGGGAACGGCCCCTGTGCCGTTCCGATGAATGTTAAATTTCTTAATCACACATCTCTATAAGTACGGCTTCAAATCCCATATTAGATGTAGTACTAGCCCTCTAAGAATATCCTTTTATTCTTAGAGGGCTTTGACATTACCTGCAATATTTCCCGGGAAAATGACAAAAAAATGGATTGAAAAAAGTAGCAGAAAGAGATACACTGATCATGAGTGAGTAATCACTCATGATAGGAGGTGTTGTTATGGATAAAAAAATTGAAAGCACAGAAGATAAGATTATACGGGCTGCTATCGAGATATTTTCTCAAAAAGGATACAATGGCACCACAACGAAGGAAATTGCTGTGAAGGCCAAAATTGCAGAGGGTACGATTTTTAGATATTTTCCTAAGAAACAGGACTTGCTCCATGGCATTCTGGTAAAAGCGATTGAGATCATGGCGCCAAAGATTATTGGCAAGGGTGTAGCAGAAATCTTTGATGATAACAGTGATAAAAGTGACCGGGAAATCCTGATTGCTTTTATGAAAAACAGATTGGAGATTGTCCAGCAAAACTTTACCCTGATTAAGGTAGTTCTTAATGAAGCCCAATATCATCCGGATATTCAGGAGTTGTTTTTTCAAAAAGTGCTTCCGCCTATTAAGGGAATTATCGATCACTTCTTTATGGAAGGTATTAAAAAAGGAAGATTTAGGCAGTATCATCCCTCTATCCTTACGGCGATGATGGTGGGAACAGTAGGTATGAGTGTACTGCTGCAGCACAACCGACATTTTGTTGAAGGATTATCTAAGGAAGAAATTATGGAACAGATGGCCGATGTATTATTGACAGGAATCTCAAAGAATTAAGGGGGAAGCATCCGTGAAAAAGGCAATCCTTTTACTGGTTAGTATTTTGATATTTACTGTGGGGTGTGGCAAAGTGGAAAACACCAGGTATACCGGAACCGTAGAAGCAACACAGATAGATGTTTCAGCAGAGCTGAGCGGAATGATTAAAGAAATAATGGTTTCCGAAGGGGAGCAGGTGGAGGCAGGGCAGCTGCTTGGAAAGCTGGAGGACACTGCATTGGGTTTATCTACCCTGCAGCGGGAAGCTGCTTATCAGGCACAAACCGCACAATTAGCAGATCTAAAGAAGGGTACCCGTCAGGAGGAACTGAATATAGCCTATCAACAGATTCAAGGAGCCGAACAACTGCTAAGGGCAGCAGAAGATACCTTTGCTTATCGAAAAGATCTTTATGAAACGACAAGGGAGATGTTTGAACAGGGAGCCGTACCGGAACAGCAAATGAAGGATGCCAGATATTTAATGGATCAGGCGGAGCATAGTATGGAAAATGCCCGGAAGGCATTCGATACAGCAGTTGTAAAAATGGAGCTCTTGGAAAGAGGGGTTCGTGAGGACCAAATCAAAGCACAGGAGCATCTAGCCGAGCAATCTAAAAGAGCCTATGAACAAACGAAGCTGCAGCAGGATAAAACAAATATCAATGCTCCCGCTAAGGGAGTCGTATTATATAAGAATTTTCAATTAGGGGAGTTTTTACCCATGGGTGCACCTCTAGTAACCTTGATAGACCTGGAGGACCTTTGGATGAACGTTTATATACCAGAAAAAGAATTGTACAGAGTGCAGCTGGGACAGAAGATAAAGCTTATCTCTGATATCCTCAAAAAGAATGAATTTCTGGGAGAAGTGATATTTATTTCTCCAAGAAGCGAGTTTACCCCTTCCAATGTAATCACTAAAGAAGATCGTCACAACAGGGTCCACGAAGTAAAGATTAAGATCATACAGGGTCAAACCTATTTGAGACCGGGAATGATTTTGGATGCAGAATTAAGTGAGTAGAAGAGGGTGGAAAGATGGAATATGCAATAGAAATTCATAATATTACCAAAGTCTTTGGAGATTTTACAGCTGTTGATCATATCAGTTTTTCTATCCCAAAGGGTAAAATTTTCGGTTTTCTGGGCCCCAATGGTTCCGGTAAATCCACTACAATTCGAATGCTTTGCGGCGTGCTGACACCTACTTCCGGTTCCGGTACAGTATTGGGTCTGGATATCGTGAAAGATGCAGAAAAAATTAAACAGAGCATTGGATATATGTCGCAGAAATTTGGCCTTTACGAAGATTTAACCATTAAAGAGAATCTGAATTTCTTTGCTTCTATTTATGGAATTTCAGGAATCATGAAGAAGGAGAGGATTCAGGAGATCATGGAGCTCTGTGGCCTGGGAGAAAAACAGCACGCGGCAGCAGGGATTCTCTCCGGGGGCTGGAAGCAGCGGCTGGCCCTGGCCTGCTCCCTATTGCACCAGCCGAG
The DNA here is from genome assembly GCF_900142145.1 of Geosporobacter subterraneus DSM 17957. Classification (GTDB taxonomy): domain Bacteria; phylum Bacillota; class Clostridia; order Peptostreptococcales; family Thermotaleaceae; genus Geosporobacter; species Geosporobacter subterraneus. The sequence continues at coordinate 73,240 of NZ_FQZV01000009.1, forward strand.
GCTTTTGATATTAGATGAGCCTACAGCCGGAGTAGATCCCGTATCCCGAAGGGTTTTCTGGGGAGTTATCCATCGGTTAGCTCGATCTGGTATTACCATTCTGGTAACGACCCATTACATGGACGAGGCAGAGAGCTGTGATTTGCTGGGATTTATATATAGAGGACAGCTGATGCAGCTGGGTACGGTAGAGGAAATACGTCAACGGGAAGGGATGCATAGTATAGAAGATATATTTATCTCCTATGTTGAGCGTGTGAGTGACATCAAAGTAACCGGTTCCTTTATGGAAATCCGGAATCATTTGGATTAGTGAGGAGGATGGATATGAATCTGCATCGGTTTATGGCAATTGTTAGGAAAGAATTTATCCATATACGCCGGGACAAAGCCAGTATGATGATCGCTTTAGCTGCACCTCTCCTCATGTTGTTTTTATTTGGTTATGCGGTAAAGCTAGAGGTTGAGCGGGTGGATATGGCAGTCTTTGACCAGGATCACAGCGCCCAGAGCAGAGCCTTGGTTCAAAAGCTGAAGCATACGGACTATTTTATAGACCGTTATTATGCCGGCAGTGATCGGGAAGTCATAGAAATGGTAGATAAAGGCATTGTAAAGGTTGGACTGATCATTCCCCCTGATTTTGAAAGGCTGATCAAGGGGGGGAAGGAAGCCCAAGTACAATTTCTGATAGACGGCAGCGATGCCACCACTGCAAGGACTGCCCTTTCCAGTACGATGCTTTTATCCTCTGATTTCGGAAGGGACATCAGAGAGGAGATGCTGAAAAAAGCCGGCCCTTTAGGAATCGGCGCTGGGGGAATTCGGGCATTGCCCAGGGTGCTCTATAACCCTGCCATGGAAAGCATCAAATTTACTATACCTGGATTGATTGGGTTGGTTATTCAAAATATCACGATTATATTAACGGCCTTTTCATTAGTCCGCGAAAGAGAGAGGGGAACACTGGAACAGTTGATTATTACACCGATACGTCCTATAGAACTGATTCTGGGGAAGCTGATTCCCTATATTCTCATTGGATTCTTTGATTTTGCTTTGGTAATGATTTTAGCCATGACGGTTTTCCGTATGGAGGTCCGGGGCAGCATGCTGATGCTGCTGCTTTTTTCAGCCTGCTTTGTAATCTGCGCACTGGCTATGGGGATGATCATTTCAACGATTGCAAAAACCCAGCTGCAGGCAATGCAAATGGCACTATTACTTCTATTGCCCAGCGTTTTGCTTTCCGGATTTGTTTTTCCCAGGGAAGCAATGCCGAAACCTATCTACTTGATGGGCTTTGTCATGCCCCTTACCTACTACCTCCAGATTATCCGGGGAATTGTCCTGAAGGGGGTTGGGGTAGATGCGTTGCGGCAGCAGACAGGGCTGTTGCTGTTTTTTACATTTCTACTCATATTTGTTGCGGTCATGCGTTTTAAGAAGCGGCTGGATTAAGTAGCCCTTTTATAATATAGATGTGTGATTTAAAAATTTAACATTCAGCGGAACGGCACAGAGGCCGTTCCCTATATAAAGCTCGATAGAAAGGTAGGGATTGACGCCCTCGTCGTTCCGAATATTCATTAGGATTCTTTGCCTGCATTCCCTAAGAACGAAGGCAAAAGGATCAAAGAGACGCTCTCTAGTATCTTGTATTTTCTATTTATTAGCGAATCGGGGGCTCTATTTTTAGGCAATCTCTTTCTTTAGCTAACCGGTTAAGTTCAAGGTGGGTACTTTGGGTTTAGGTGCAGATATGATAAACTATCTATATAACCTTAAACAAAGTGGGGAAACATATGAAAAAACTTGTTATTGCAGAAAAACCCAGCGTTGCCCGGGACATCGCAAAGATATTAGGGGCAAAGACAAAGGGCGAAGGCTGTCTTGAAGGAAATGGCTATATTGTGACCTGGGCCATCGGGCATTTAGTCGCTCTATGTGATCCAGAGGAATATGATATCAAATATAAACGATGGGATATGCGGACCCTTCCCCTGCTGCCTGAAGAAATGAAGCTAAAGCCCATCAAAAAAACCTATCAGCAGTATCGCATCATCAAAAACCTGTTGGCAGACCCGTCGGTAACCTCAGTTATCTGTGCAACTGACGCGGGAAGAGAGGGAGAGCTGATCTTCCGATATATTTATAATCTGGCCCGGTGCAATAAGCCGATACAGAGGTTGTGGATTTCCTCATTAACTGATGAGGCCATCCGGGAGGGCTTCGAAAACCTAAAGGATGGACAGGCGTTTTATCCTCTTTATCTTTCCGCAAAATGCCGCAGCGAAAGTGATTGGTTGGTTGGAATTAATGGGACTCGAGCCTATACTGTAAAATATAAAAGCCTGTTGACCATTGGAAGGGTGCAGACACCGACTTTGGCCATCCTCGTAAAGAGAGAAGCGGAAATCGAGGCCTTTGTGCCTCAAAATTATTGGGAATTAAGCGGAGACTTTGGCAGTTATAAGGGAATATGGATTGACCGGGAGACAAAGGAAAGCCGAATTGATTCCCGGGAAAAAGCAGAGAGCCTGGAAAAAAAGGTGCTTAAACAGGAAGGCTTCGTCAGAGACATTGAATCAAAGAAAATGGTAAAAAAGCCGCCCCTCCTCTATGATCTGACAGAACTGCAGCGGGATGCCAATAAGCGCTACGGATATACTGCTGAAAGAACCCTGTCCATTGCCCAAGGATTATATGAAAAACGCAAGGCAATCACTTATCCGAGAACCGACAGCAAATATTTATCGAAGGATTTGGTTAAGGGTCTGGGAAAGAAGATTGAAAATCTTAGAGAAGGGCAGTATAAAGAGTTTTGTGAATACCTGCTAAAGCTGGAGAAACTGCCCATAAGCAAAAGAATAGTAGATGACAGCAAGGTGAGCGATCATCATGCGATTATTCCAACGGATAAAAAAGGGGATATCAGCAAATTTTCTCAAGAAGAGAAGAACATATTTCATTTGATTGCACAACGCTTCCTGGCGGTATTTTTCCCCGACTACATTTATAACAGTACAACGGTGATCACGGAAGTCATGGAGGAATGGTTTAAGACTACAGGACAGCAGGTACTGCAAATAGGGTGGCAGGGCCTCTACCGTGATGAAGAAGAAAATAAGGACAATATCCCTAAGGTGAAAAAGGGACAAAAGGTTTTCGTTGAGGAAACGAATATCGAAGATAAACAAACCCAGCCCCCGAAGCGATATACAGAGGCTGCACTGCTGTCTGCCATGGAGCATGCAGGGAAGCTTGTAGAAGATGAAGAATTGCGGGAGCAGCTAAAGGAAAGCGGGATTGGAACACCCGCTACCCGGGCATCAATTATTGAGCGGTTAATCGAAGTTGGTTATGTGGTACGAGAAGGAAAAAATCTGATACCTACTGAAAAAGGAAAAAATCTGATTGCTATCGTACCGGAAGAACTGTCGTCTCCTGAAATGACAGGGAAATGGGAAAGAGCCTTGAATCGAATTGCAAAGGGAAAAATGGATGAAAAGAAATTCATGGAAGGAATTGAACGCTTCACCGCTTTTCTCGTTAAGGATGCCTACGAAAGAAACCCAAAAGTCATCTTTGAAAGAGAGAAAAAAGGGACAGCCAAGAAAGGAAGCAAAGGAGCAAGTACTGCTGCCACTCAGGAGAAGCTGGGCAATTGTCCCGCCTGCAAAGCTGGGGAAATCCTGGAAGGAAGTAAAAACTACTATTGCAGCAATTATAAGCAGGGCTGCAAGTTTGGCCTGTTTAAGCAGGATAAACTGATGGCCAGATACAAGAAAAAGATGAGCAAAACCATTGCTAAGCAGTTAATTCAAAAGGGTGAGGCTTTGCTCAAAGGCGTAGTATCTCCAAAGGGAGGAAAGTTTGACGCAAAGATCAAGCTAAAGCAGCTGGAAACAGGCTATTGGGGATGGACTTTTGATTTTGAAAAAAAAGAAAAAGCCGATTAGTTCTTGGGGGTCTTGCATGGTGGGATCTCCTTTTCTTTTATAGAAACTTTTACTTTTTCCTCACAAAAATTTTAAAATTTACCCACCTTATCCTCACAAAACCCTCACAAAGTTTGTACATAATAGTACTGTCAGCAGGACTGACAAAAACTTTTAAGAAGGGAGAATGATAATGGAGAAAAGATTTTTTATGAAGAAAATACTATCAGGTGTATTGGCGAGCAGCATGGTGCTTGCTTTGGGCGGTGCTGCGCTGGCACAGGAACCGGATGCGGCAGCAAATTCAGAAGCAGCTGCTGGGAAAACAGTAAGGATCATGCAGAAGTTTAAGCAGGGAAAGGGATTTGGAGGACAGCTGGATTTTGTTGCAAAGGATAAGGCACCGGGAAGAGGATTAGAGGCTGTTCTAGACAAATTGGTCGAGGAAGGAACCCTTACCCAGGCGAAGTCAGAGGAAATTAAAAAGTATATGACAGAAAAGGCGGAGGCAAGAAAGGCAGAACTTGAGAAGATAAAAGCCATGACGCTGGAGGACAGACAAAAGTATTTAGAAGAGAAAAAGGCACTGGTTAAAGAAAAAATCCATCTAACTGAACAGTTAGTTCAGGATGGTATTATTACAGCAGAGCAAAAGGAAAAAATTGAAGCAAAAATGAAAGAGATGATGCCTCAAGTACAGGGAAAACTTGGACATAAAAGAGGCATGGGGCTTCCGCTGGACAAGCTTGTAGAAGAAGGCAAACTGACAAAAGAAAAAGCCGATGGGATAAAGGCATATTTTGAGAAAAAAGCAGAAGCGCGTAAGGCTGAGTTTGATCAACTAAAGAATATGACGAAGGAAGAAAGACAAAAGTACTTTGAGGAAAACAAAAAAGAAAGAGTCAATATATTGGATGAACTGGTAAAGAATGGATTACTCACCGAAGAAGAAGCTGAAAGCTTGAAAAACATCAAGATGAAATCCTATAAAGAAAAGAATAACGCCTAATGAATCAAGCCCTTGCATATTGCAAGGGCTTGATTGATAGAATTCATAAAACCATTTTAATGTCATCACAAAACCCTCACAAATAGGAAATATAATACAATTTAGCATAATAGGCTGTATTCATAAAAGGAGGTAATAGAGATTGCTGAAAAAGTTGTTTCAAAGCAAAGGAGTTAAAATAGGGGTGATGCTGTTGATTCTTGCAGGGGGCGGTTTCTATGGATTTAAAACGCTTCATAAAGCAGCTCCTTCCACAGCGGAGACGATCACAGTAACAGAGGAGAGCGTTCGAAGAGGGGATCTGACCATCGCCTTTGCCGGTGATGGGAAATCCAGAATTCCAACAGTAAATTTGAATTTTAATCTGTCTGGAAAACTAAAGGAACTGTATGTAAAGGAAAATGATGAGATACAGGTAGGACAAATATTGGCGAAGCTGGATGATACAGAATACATAAAAAAACTAAAAACGGCGCAAATAAACTACGACCGGGCGCTGTTGAATCTCGAACAGAAGAAACAAAATACTAAATTTACACTTGTGAACGAGAAACAGCAGCTGGATGATCTGAAGACTAAGCTGGATCAGATAGAAATGGAATACTTGCCCATGACAGAAATGGCAGATTATTATTCCAGACAAGAGCTGGAACTGAAAAAAATGGCCTACGAAAGTGCAAAAAAGGCCTACACCATACAGCAGGAAAGGTACAACATTTTGTCCAACTCCAATCTTGATTTAGCCTTGGAAGAAACAAACCTGGAAACTGCCAGAATTGCACTGGAGACGGCGCAGGATGAGCTTAACAACACGGTTTTACGTTCCGATGTAAATGCAAAGGTTTTAAACGTTGCTTATAAGCCAGGGGAAACTGTGTCTACACCCAATAGTTCTGGAGAAATCACAGCAGATACCAATCATTTTCTTGTGGTATCCGATGCAAAAAAAATCGAGGTCATCGTACCTGTTTCTGAATTGGACTTGGCTAATGTAGCTGTAGGTCAAGGGGTTGAGGTTGCTTTTGAAGCATTGGAAAGACAAATTTTTACGGGAAAGGTGATATCTATCGCATCGCTCCATAAGGTAGATCAAAATGGATTGGTTACATATGATGTAAAAATTGAACTGGACAGCGGCTTCGACGAAATCAAATCCGGTATGACCTGCTCCGTATCCTTTATACTCAGACAGCGTAAGGATGTACTTATGATTCCCAATAAAGCAGTAAAAATGGTAGATGGAAAACAAGTGGTAAAAATAAAGCATCAAAATGGAGAAATTGAAAGCAGAAACATTAAAACAGGATTAACCGACGGAAAAAACGTAGAGGTAACAGAAGGACTAAACCCTGGTGAAACTGTATTGATAGAGAATAAGAAATAAGCGCAGGTGGGACATATGAATCTGATTGAAATTTTTAGAGCAGTTTTTATGAATATCCAAGGAAACAAAACGAAGGTTTTTCTTACAACCCTGGGAATTATCGTGGGGGCTTTGACCATTGTGCTGGTGATTTCTATTGGAAACGGCAGTCAAGCCAGTGTTGAAGAACAGTTCAGAAACTTAAACGTAGGTACGCTGCAAATCATGCCCGCTTTTGGCGGAAGGGCCACAGAGAGGCTGACCTCGGAAGTAGCAGCCCAAATTAGAGCAGAGGCGCCCTCTATTAAAAATATATCTATGATATTGGCTGCCAGAGCCGATATAAGCTATTCAAACACCTCTGCATCAGCCTCTTTAGGGGGAGTTACGGAAGATTTAATGTTTATCAATAATCTGGAGATGGCCTATGGGACCTTTATTACAGAAGAACAAAATGAGGATGCACAACGGGTAGCCGTAATCGGATCGGACATTGCACAAGAACTTTTTGGAGATGAGATAGGAGATGTTATTGGGGAGAGGGTAACCATATTAGGCAGAAGGTATGAAATTACAGGCATATTAAAAGGGATGGGAGATTCCTCCATGGGTGGGATTTCTCCCGACAGTGCAGTATTCGTACCCTATAAGGTAGCTGAAAAATACATTGTGGGGAGATTGGCCAGACCAACGATTATAGCCTTAGCGAAAGATATTGACCATGTGGAGTCAGCTATAGAAGAGATCAATCTGGTACTGCAGGAGGTCTATCGGAATAAAAGTGACCAGTTTAGAATTATCGATGCAGGCAATCGACTGCAATCTGCAAAAAACTCAGCCAGGACCATGACCCTGATGCTTCTTGCGGTGGCAGTTGTAGTATTGATCGTAGGCGGCATCGGAATTATGAATGTATTATTTGTTTCCGTAAAAGAAAGGACCAAAGAAATTGGGATTCTAAAAGCCATAGGGGCGCAAAAAAGAGATATATTATTGATGTTTTTGCTGGAAGCCATTATGATTAGTGCTGTTGGTGGCGTATTGGGTATCCTGGGGAGTATGCTGGCGATGCCGATTATGAATTACTTCCAGGTAAGGGCCATCCCTACAAATTTTGCCTATCTGCTGGCATTTGGATTCTCTGTAGGTATTGGAACCTTCTTTGGGTATTATCCGGCTTCAAGAGCAGCAGCACTAAAACCTATCGATGCCCTCAACTATGAGTAAACAATAAAGGAGTAGAAGTTATGAAGAATGCAATTACCTTGAGCATATTAGGACTTTTAAGTATTTCCTTATTATTCACTGCATGCGGAAAAACCGATGCATCGGTAGATCAGCCTGCACAGACCAATCCTGAGACACAAAGTCAGCAGGCAGCAAACCCACAGGGGAGTAACGATCAGAACAATAGACCCCAGTTTCAAAGACCGGATCTGTATGGTAGAGTAAAAAGCATTATTGGCAATGAAGTCCTATTGGAGTTGGCTGAAATGCCGGAAAGAAGCAGTGGGACTTCTCCGGGTGATGGGGCATCTCCGGGTGGTGTCCGGCAAAGTGGAGGAGGCGGAGCAATGACTGCCGGAGGTGCCATGCCCGCAATACCTGGAGGTGGAGGCGGGCCGATGCTCTCCGGTAGCGGACAGCAAAGAACTGCCAGAGCACTGAATCTAACAGGAGAAACGAAAACCATTTTGATTCCTGTAGGGATCCCGATCATCAGCTTTGGACAAAACACCCAGAAGGAACTGGATCTTGCGGACATTTACCAGGGGATGATGATGCAAATATGGCTGGATCCAAATGATAAGGAAATGATTACGCAAGTCCGTGTGATGCAAGGAAGGTAGCAGCTATGGAAAACAATATGATCTATATGCGGGATATCGTCAAATCCTATAAAATAGGTAAAAATAAACTGACTGTATTAAAAGAAGTGTCCCTGGAGATTAAAGCAGGGGAGTTTGTTGCTATACTTGGGCCTTCTGGTTCAGGGAAATCAACGCTGATGAATATTATCGGCTGTATTGACGTGGCAGACTCCGGAGAGTATATACTGAAAGGAGAGAATATTAAAGCCAGAAATGAAGACGAACTGGCCCATGTCCGAAATCGGGAAATCGGGTTTGTTTTTCAAAAATTTAATCTTCTCCCTAAATATAAGGCTATCCATAATGTAGCATTTCCGCTGCTTTTGAGAGGTTTAGGAAAAGAACAGGCCTATAAAAAAGCAACAAGACTCTTGGAAAGAGTTGGATTAAGCGATAGAATGAATCATAAGCCCCTTGAGCTATCCGGCGGAGAGCAGCAAAGAGTTTCTATAGCCAGAGCCCTTTCGGGAGGGCCCAGCATACTATTGGCCGATGAGCCCACCGGTTCTTTGGACTCCAAATCGGGGAGCGAAATTATAGAGATGTTTTTAGCCTTGAATCATGAGGGTAATACCATTGTACTGATTACCCATGATTTAAATGTTGCAAAGCAGGCGAAAAGAATTATCCATGTAAGGGATGGAAAGGTTTTAGAGCAGTAGGGTTACGAAAAAGAGGAGAGAAAAAATGGACGAAGCTAAAATTCTTGTGGTTGATGATGAAGAAAAAATGCGCCATATTATAAAAGTGTATCTATCCAACGAGGGTTATAAAGTAGATACTGCAGAGAATGGGAGAGAAGCTTTAGAAAAGCTGGAAGGCAAGCCTTATGATTTGGTACTGTTAGATGTGATGATGCCGGAAATCGATGGCTGGACCGTTTGCAGAAAAATTCGTCAGGAGTCATCGATTCCCATTATACTGCTCACAGCAAGAAGCGAAGAATATGAAAAGATTTTTGGATTTGATCTGGGGGCAGACGACTATCTTACCAAGCCTTTTAGTTTAAAAGAGATGGCCGTCAGAGTACGGGCAGTCTTAAAGCGGACCCTGGAGCACAGCGGAAAGGGGCCAAAGGATATTCGGGCTGGAGCATTAGAAATCAAAGCTATGTATAAGCAGGCCCTGCTGGATGGTCAGGAACTTCTGCTCACGCCAAAAGAATATGAACTGCTGTATTTTCTCGCAAAAAACCCGCAAATTGTTTATTCGAGAGAGCAGCTGCTAAATCAGGTATGGGGGTATGATTTTTTAGGGGATGCAAGAACGGTGGACACCCATATTAAACAGCTGCGGGAGAAGCTGGGGGATTATAAAAAATATATACATACGGTTTGGGGAACGGGATATAAGTTTAAGGCGGGAGATGAAAATGAAAAGTATACTGAGTAAGCTGTGGCTAGGTATTACCGCTTTAGTATTGATCATATTACTCATTACTTGGTTGTTTCAGATCGGTTTGTTAAATGAATTTTATATTCGGGAAAGGAAAAGTATTCTGCAGAATGAAGCAAAAAAGCTAAGTTCGATTATGGAGCAATCAGAGGAGTTTAATATTTTATCACAGGAGGCGCTGGAGGAGATCCACCGCTTCACAGCATCCATCAATGCTATTGTCATGATTATAGATAAAAAGAATAATATGATATTTGTCAATACACCGGGGCGTTTTTTCATCAACAATCGGGAACAGGATCGAAATGATCGCAGGTTTCCATCTCCTCTTATGGGAGATGGAGAGATAGAAGGCTTGATGGCACAGGGAAAGCCATTTACTCTGCAGCGAATACGTTCCAGGGGTCCGGAAGCCTCTATTATCGTAGGGGTCCCTGTTACACGGCAAGGCCAATTGATCGGAAATATTGTGATCTCTTCTGCCTTAGCTCCTATTGAAGAAGCCACAACCATTCTAAAAAAGCAGCTTTCTATTATTACAATACTTTCTTTGGGGATAGGAACCCTATTGGCCTTATCCCTGGCGAAATTTTTCACCAAGCCCATTGTAAAGATCATCGATGCTTCAAAATGTATTGCAAAAGGAGATTATTCCGTAGAAATCATTCAACCCTCTAATGATGAGATCGGCGTACTTGGAGAAACCATCAACGATTTAGCCAGGCAGCTGGATAAAACCGAAAAACTGAGAAAAGAATTTATTGCCAATGTATCCCATGAGCTAAAGACGCCAATTAGCCTGATCAAAGCTTATGCGGAGGTAGTAAAGGATATGGATAACTTTGATGTGAAGGATAAAGATCAGTATCTGCAGGTTGTCATTGATGAATCCGACCGGTTAAACAACATGGTAGAAGATATCCTCTATTTGTCCAAAATGGAGTCGGGATACGCTGATCTGGAATATGAGCAATTCTCATTGCAGGAAATCCTGGACTGCATTATAGAGAAACTATCTTATTTTGCGTCAAAAAATAATATCAGCGTTGCTCTGGAATTGGAAAGTGAGCATCCTGTCATATTTGCGGACAAGAACAAAATCTATCAGGTATTTTACAATATTATTAACAATGCCATCCATCATTCCTATGAGAATGGAAAAATAGTGATTAAAATCACTGAGAAGGATGAACTCCTAAGGATTGAAGTGATTGACAATGGAAAGGGGATTCCAAAAGAGGACCTGCCTTATATATGGGATCGGTTCTATAAGGTAGATAAGTCCAGGAAAAGAGACAGCAGCGGCACCGGCTTAGGGATGGCCATCGTGAAAAATATCCTGAAGGCCCACAGATATCAATTTGGTATTGAAAGCCAAATCAATAAGGGAACCATGGTTTGGATGGAGATTCCGAAATATATCCTATAAAAAGAAGATAAGCAAAGGTTTTTAAAGCTGCCCCTGATCAAATCAGGGGATTTTTTTGATGCATTAAAAATTTTGAAATATTAAAAAATAATTACTATTCAAAAGGTTGAAATTTAGGGAGTGTTTTTATAGAGCTAAGGGACTGGGATGAAAAATAGAAAAAAGTGGATTGATAGCTAGTGAATAAAAGAAATCAGAAGATAAACGAATTAAATAGTAAAAAACAGCTATATTTTGGCACCATTGAGAAAAATCTGAAAATTGATACATTTTTTTGTTCGTAATATAATAACATATAATAGTTTTTACGTTTTTGTAATATTTACAGAAAGGAGGTTTCAGTAGAAGTCAATCGCCAAAAGACCGAATGATTCCTTCGGATTTATTTATTCAATCATAATTATTGTTTTGGCGGCAGACAGATTCACAGGTGTCATTTTAAGTCCATAAAATAAACTAGAAAGGGTGAAATTATGTCTCAAAACAGAGATCAATGGGGTTCCAAAATAGGTTTTATTCTTGCGGCAGTTGGTTCCGCAGTTGGATTGGGTAACATTTGGAGATACCCATATTTGCTTTACTCCAGTGGTGGAGGCGCATTCTTAGTTCCTTATTTCTTCGCATTATTTACTGCGGGTATTCCGCTAATGATTTTAGAGTACAGCTTCGGACATAAATTTAAAGGTTCTACCCCTTTAGCTTTAGCAAGAGCCAATAAAAAGTGGGAATGGCTTGGATGGTGGCCGAGCTTTAATTCTATCGTAATCTTAACCTATTATTCTATGATTTTAGGTTGGGCTGTGAACTACCTCTTCTTGGCCTTTACACAGGCTTGGGGTTCTGACCCCAATGGATTCTTCTTTGGAGAATTCTTAAGTCTTTCCAGCGGTCCTTTTGAGTTAGGCGGAATCAAGTGGCCTATATTCTTTGGAATCACGCTAATATGGTTTATTAACTGGTTTATCTGCTACCGCGGTGTTTCCGGCGGTATTGAGAAGTTAAACAAAGTATTGCTGCCAACCCTTGTTGGAATTATGATCTTAATCGTAATCAGAGGAATAACCCTTCCAGGCGCAGTAGTAGGTTTAAATAAACTATTTACTCCAGACTGGTCTAAGGTAATGGATCCCAAGGTTTGGATCGCTGCTTACGGACAGATATTCTTCTCCTTGAGCTTGGCAATGGGGGTTATGATCACTTACTCCAGTTACCTGCCAGAGAAAACAGATATCGTAAACAGTGCATTTATGACAGCTTTTGCTAACAGTGGTTTTGAATTCCTGGCAGCTATCGGGGTATTTGGTATCCTTGGATTTATGGCAACCAGCCAAGGTGTTCCTGTAGAAGAGGTTGTTACAGCCAGTATCGGTCTTGCCTTCGTTGCATTCCCGAAGGTATTTGGATTGATGGGACCATTAGGCGTGGTATTTGGCGTATTATTCTTTGCCTGCCTGGTATTCGCTGGATTAACATCTTCTGTATCCATGGTTGAAGCCTTTGCTTCAGCAGTAATGGATAAAACAGGCGCAGACAGAAAGAAAATTGTTACTTATACTGCAATAGGCGGTTATGCAGTAGGGGTATTGTTTGCAACTGGTGCAGGACTATACTTCCTGGATATTATCGATCACTTCATCAATGCCTATGGTACTGTAGTTATCGGTTTAAGCGAAGCAGTAATTGTAGGTTGGCTGTATGGTGCCCATAAGATTAGAGAACATGTTAATCCAATTTCCATTTATCCGGTAGGTTCTTGGTGGGATGTTATGGTTAAATTCATTACACCGGCAGTATTGGTATACATGTTGATCTCTAACCTTGTTACAGAGTTTAAAGCACCTTATGAAGGCTACCCAATGTCTGCATTGCTATTATTAGGATGGGGTGTAGTAGCAGCGATTATCGCACTATCCTTCTATGTGGCCTCAAAACCTTGGAAGGAAGGCGCATTGTCTTATAACGCCGAGGAGGTGAAATAGTATGAGTGCAACATCAATTATATTTTTCTTGTTTGGTGCAGTAGTACTATGGGGAGGATTGGCTTTTACTTTGAGCAAAGCCCTCAAAGATAAATAGACTGTAAAGTATAGGAGATGCGAAAGCATCTCCTTTTTTCTATAAGCGATAGGACTCCTGTACCAACTGTTTTAATATTCCCTAGTCATCCCGTCGGAAGTTGTTCTCAAATACTAGGAATTCACGTGAAAATATTATAAACTAATAGAAATAACATGACCGGATTAAGACAAGAGGGAGGGACAAGGGATGAGAAGAATTGCCATTGCAAATTTAAAGGATGGAATGAGAATTGCTAAGGAAATCGCATCACCCACAGGAATTCTTTTAATTGCGGCGGGCACAGAGATTAGCCAATTTACCATCAACCGGCTAAAAAGCGTAGAAGTTGATTATGTATACATCCATGAGGAAACTGATGCTACCGATACTATCAATTATAACAAATTAAAGATTCGGTATGGCAACCTTGTTCAAAAGCTTAAATACAGCTTTCGTACACTCCGTTTTGGCCGAAAATATATTGCAGATGAATTAGATACCAATATTGATCAGTTAATTGCAGAGTTGGTCAAGAGCAACAATTTGATTGCCTGTTTAAAGGTGATTGACAAAAAAGATGAAGGATTATTCTTTCATTCAGCAAATGTAGCGGTGATATCGGTTTTGATCGCAAAATGGTTAAATTTATCTGATGAAGAAATAAAACGAATCGCATATGGGGCCCTTTTCCACGACATCGGAATGACCAAGGTGGGAGACTATTTGGTGGAGAAAGCTTATCACAGCAACTATAGATTAGATAGCGATGAAGAATGGCAAATCAAAAAACACTGTGTGTATGGCTATCAGCTGCTCTCCGAGGTTTACGGGCTTTCAAAGGATGTTGCCATTATTGCACTGCAGCATCATGAGGCCATAGACGGCAGTGGGTATCCCATGAAAATCAAATCTTCAAATATTCATCCTTTTGCCAGGATTGTGGCCATTGCAGATCTTTATGATAATTTGATTTCAGGAAGAGGAACAAAGGCTCATAATTATTTTGAAGCCTTAGAGCATATTTTAGATGCAAGGTTTCAAAAGGTTGATCCGGCGCTCTCTTTGCTATTTGTAAAAAACATGGTCAGTTTTTATATAGGGAATAGAGTTTCTCTCAGCAACGGAAAGGTAGGGGAGGTAATCTATATCCACAACAATCATCCTACCCGGCCTGTAGTCAGAACGAAGGACAGTTTTATCGATTTATCTGAAAGCAGGAACATACAAATCTTAGATGTTGTAGTGTAATAGAGCAGCGAAAAGCTGTTCTTTTTTTTCTAATTTCAAAAAAATGTTTGATTCATGGGATAAAAAGGGTATAATAAAAATATACTAATAGAGTATAAAAGTATAAAAAGGTGTGGGACAATGACAAAGGAAAGCAAAAAAAAATATAACCGGTTGATGGAAAAAGCAGAGGAACTCTTTATGAAAGTAGGATACAAGCGTATTTCCATGGATGAGCTGGCAGCTGCTGCAGGTATTAGTAAAATGACCATCTATAAACATTTTTCCTCTAAGGAGGCATTGTTTACAGAAGTATTAATACAAATGATAGAAAGGCATTTTGCTGTAATAGCTGCTGAAACTGAAAAAATACCCACCAGTACGGAAAAAATTGAATACATGTTGGATTACACCATCAAAAACGTAGAAAATTATTCAATCCATTTATATAAGGATCTCATGGACCTGCCTTATGTAATGGAGGCCATCATAAAATACAAAGGAAAGAAGTTAGAGGAGACATGGCGGGCAATTATCAGGGAGGGAATTGAAAAAGGAGAAATAAGGCCGATTGATATCGAGTTTGCAGCATCCTTTTTCAATCATCTACAGTATAGTCTGCACAACCTCATCATGAAGCATGAAGACAAGGGAATCAAGTGGATCGTGGCAAATGTGTATGATCTCATCAAATATGGGATATTAAGAAAATAGAAGGGTCATTAGAAAGGGGGATGGAAATGAACCGAAAGGTTTTGATGCGGGTAGAGAATGTCAGCAAGACTTATAAAATGGGGGAAGTAACGGTCAACGCTTTGCAGAATGCCTCTTTTGAGCTTTACGAAGGTGAATTTGCAGTAATTCTTGGGCCTAGCGGCTCCGGCAAGAGTACACTGCTCAATATACTGGGAGGAATGGATTTACCTACGGAAGGCAAGGTTTTCGTCAACGGAAAGGAAATCACCCAATACAATGACAGACAGCTTACCATCTATCGTCGGGATCAAGTTGGCTTCGTATTCCAATTCTATAACTTGATGGGTAATCTTACAGCCAGGGAAAATGTAGAGCTGGCTACAGAAATTTGTGAAAATGCATTAGATATTGATGAGGTAATGGAGCAGGTAGGATTAGGGGAAAGGAAAGATCATTTTCCCGCTCAGATGAGTGGAGGTGAACAGCAGCGGGTAGCCATCGCCAGAGCTGTTGCAAAGAATCCTCTGGTGCTGCTTTGTGACGAACCCACCGGAGCGCTAGATTTTAAGACAGGGATTATGATTTTATCTCTGCTGGATAAAATTAATAAACAATACAATAAGACTATTTTGATCATTACCCACAACGCGGCCATTGGAGATATGGCCCATCGTGTCATTAAAATGCGCAGCGGCAATATCATTGAGATTAAGGAAAATACCAATCCAATTCCGCCGGAAAGGATTGAATGGTAATGAAAAAGCTGGATTTAAGACTGTGGCGTATGATCAAACAATCAAAGGGACAATTTTTTTCTATTGCAGCGGTCATCATCCTGGGCCTGGCTATTTATGTCTCCTTTAGCATGACCGCTATCAATCTGGAGAATACCAAAAACTATTATTATGAAATCACTAATTTTGGTGATATCCTTGTTCAACTGGTGCGCATTCCAAAAGGGGCTGTGGAGGATTTAAGAAAAATTGACGGGGTAGAAATGGTACAGGGAAGAGTGAGCTTTCAGGTTCCATTTCGGGTACAGGATCCCCGGGAAAAGGTAACGGTGAAAATCGTATCTATACCGCAGACACCGGAACAAATCTTTTCACTCTACATGCTGGAGGGGGCTCCTCTAAGGAACGATTTAAAGAGCACAGTAGTACTGGAACAGTTTTCTGATGCAAGGGGAATTCGAATCGGCGACAAAATTTCGCCCTATATTAATGGGAGAGCCCATCCATTGGAGGTTGTGGGAATTGCCGCAAGCTCTGAGCATGTTTATTTGATGGAAAATGAACAGGCACTGCTCCCGGCTCCTGAGAAATTTGGAGTTCTTTATGTCAGCGAGGATTTTGCCCAATCTGCCTATGGTTACAGAGATAGTTATAATGAAGTGCTGGTACGGGTAAAAGACTTGGATCAAATCGATGAGATTGCAGATAAGCTGGAAGACCGCCTTGATAAATACGGTGTTAAACGAGTGATTAAGAGAGACGATCAGTTAAGCAATCGGATGCTGTCAGAGGAAATCAGCCAGCTCCAAAAGACCTCCAGTGCCATTCCCTTGCTTTTCCTGATTGTAGCTTCAATTGTAATCGTCATCATGCTGTCCAGGATCGTAAAAAATGACAGAACCGTCATTGGTGTTCTAAAGGCCATGGGCTACGGCAACGGGGAGATTCTGCTTCACTATACCAAATACGCATTGGCTATCGGAGCTTTTGGATCTCTGATAGGGATACTTGCGGGCATCCAGCTTTCCGGAATGCTGGCAAATATGTACATTCAGTATTATAACATTCCTATTTTAAGACAGGATATTTACTATATTTATATGGTTTACGCCATCCTTTTGACCAGTGTCTTCTGCATTGTATCGGGATTATTGGCGGCTAAATCTGTGCTGAAGATTATGCCGGCAGATTCTATGCGGCCCGAAGCACCAAAAACCGGAAAACGGGTTTTTTTAGAGAAAGTCAAATTCATATGGGGCCCTTTAACCTTTAGCTGGAAAATGGTAATCCGTAATGTAGCCCGAGGGAAAAAACGTTTTGCATTTTTGATTCTGGGATTGGCCTTAACCTATGGGATCAATGTAGTACCGGTTTATATGTTTGAAGGAATGATTTCCATGTTTGAATTACAGTATGGAGATTTTCAGAGGATGGATTATACCATAGAGTTCTCAAGACCCATGCACAAACGGGCAGTGGGAGAAATAAAACAGTTGATTGAAGTTCAGCATATGGAACCAAAGCTGGAGATCCCCTTTGAGCTGAAGCAGGGCTGGCGGAAAAAAGTGGTTACGATCATTGGCCTGCCCAGGGACACAAAGCTTTATGCCTTTAAAGATAAGGCGGGCAATGCCATATCCCTCCCTGAGAATGGCATCCTGCTTACAGAGGGATTGGCAAAGGCATTAAATGTTTCTATTGGAGATCAGATCCTTATTAAAAATTATCTTCCCGGTAAATCTGATGTGAATGTGGAGGTTAAGGGAATTATCCGGCAATACTTGGGAATCAATGCATATATGAATATAGAGGCCATGGATGGTCAGCTGGCAGAAAAAGGCATGATTACAGGGGTATCCTTTCTCTCCCGGGATCAGGTCCGGGAGAAATTAACCAATGTGAAAAATATTTCTGCCATCCAATCTATTACTGATATGAAAAATAGTTTTATGCAGTTTTTAGATTCTGTAATAGTATCTACAACGGTTATGATGCTGTTCGGAGGAATTCTTGGTTTTGCCATTGTTTATAATTCTACAATTATCAGTATTGCAGAGCGGCAGATGGAATTCTCATCCCTACGGGTACTAGGCTTTGATAAAAGAGATATTGTAAAAATGATTACCAAGGAAAATGGGTTAATGACCATTATCGCTATCATATTGGGAATTCCTGTAGGATGGGCCATGTGCAATGGAATTTCTGAGGCTTTCAACACAGATCTTTATACATTTCCTGTAATCATAACACCGGCAACCTACTTATATGCTGCTGTAGGAACTATCTTATTTGTGGGGATTGCTCAGCTGGCCACCATCCGAAAAATTTATCACCTGAACTTTATAGATGCTTTAAAAAATCGTGTTTCCTAGAGGGGGATAGAAATGAAGAATAAAAAGATTGTGATTGGTATAGTAGCTGCCATATTGTGCATGGCTGCCTACCTGCTGTTTCAAATGAATCAAGCAGTTAAAGTGGACCTTCAGTCAGTGAAACGGGGAAATCTGGAAGACGCAGTGGAGGAAACCGGTGTCATCAAGACAAGACAGGATCGAAAAATCATCTCAACGGTAACCGGTAAAGTACAGCAGCTTTTAGTAGAGGTAGGCGATGAAGTTAAGGCTGGAGCTGTTTTGTTGAGAATTGACCCGGAGGAAATGAATATTCAGTTAAGAGGCTTGGAAGCACAGCGAGAGGCTCTTGCAGCTCAATATCGTGAGGCTGTCAAACCAATGGATCAAGAGGAAATAAGAAAGCTTCAAATAGAGGTGGAAGCTTCTCAAATTCGCTACGAAGAAGCAAAAAGACAGGCTGAAAACAATGAATTGCTGTATAAAGAAGGAGCTGTCAGCTTCGAAGAATATAGAAAGGCCCAAGTAAATCTGGATGTAGAATCAGCGGCTTTGAAGCTGGCAAAGCTAAACCTGGAAGTGGGTCAGAAATCTGCCTCTGAGCATGTAAGGGCTCAGTTTGAAGGTCAAATGAAACAGTTGGATGCCCAAATCGCACTGCTGCAGAGACAGATGGGAGATTTGGAAATCAAGGTACCTATAGATGGTATGATACTGGTGAAATATATAGAGGCTGGCAGCTATATTCAACCTGGTATGCCCCTCTTTGACATTGGAGATCGAGGACAGCTCTATATAGAAAGCGATATACTGGCAGGAGAAATGGCTGAGGTTAGGGAAGGTCTTCCTGTGGAGATCAGCAACGAGGATCTGAAAATTGCAGGGCTTTCCGGAACCATTACCAAGATTTATCCCGTAGCTTTTAGCAAGGTATCGGATTTGGGCATTGAGCAAAAAAGAATCAGGATAGAAGTCAGTATGCAGGACGGCACAACCGCTTTACGGCCGGGATACGATATGGATTTAAAAATCATCACCGACCGGAAGGAAAATATTCTGCTGATACCGGATTCCGCAGTATTCGAAATCAATGGAGAAGATCATGTTTTTGTAAATCAAACAGGGAAAGCTGCTTTAAGAAAAATAAGGAAGGGTATTTCTCAGCGTGATCAGGTAGAGATATTAGAAGGATTACAGGAAGGGGAGGAAGTAATTCTTTCACCCAATGACAAGATTAAAGAGGGAATAAAAATTCAGCCAAAAGATCAATAACTATCATGATAAAGGATAAAACCCGGATACCCGGGTTTTATCCTTTATCATGATAGTTTTCATAAATCCTTTTATAGAGAGGATTATCCCCCATATAGCGTGCCAGGTATTGGAGTAGCTGCTCCTGCTGATTACCTGCGGTTTCAAGCATTTTATCCGCTGCAAAATCGATGATTTCCGGTTCCTCACATTCTGAGATGACTTCGAAAATCTCCGCCAGACGCTGTGCCAGTCGGGAAGTCAAATCATTGTCTGTTTGGTCATTGGGGACAATTCCCTTTTCTGCCATGGTATGAATGGCATCACAGAGAATCCAGGCAGTTCCTTCTATGGTTTTTGTTAAATTATGATAATGCTTTTCGCTGTCGATTTCATGTTTCATTATATCCACTCCTATCTGCCTACAAACAATTGGGTGGCCATTTTTCCATACCGAGAGCCTTCCCGTACACCAATACCGATATGGGTAAAGTTTGGATTAAGAATATTGTCGCGATGTCCCTGGGAGTTCATTAGAGAAGTATGGGCCCCCTGTATCGTAGGGTTGCCCGCAAGATTTTCTCCTGCATAGATGTAGCGAATGTCAAACTGCCGCATCATATCAAAGGGACTGCCGTAAGTAGGGGAATTATGACTGAAATAATTGTTATCAATCATATCCTGAGATTTCAATCTTGCTACTTTGGTAATTTCCATGTCTACCTTCAGGGGATGTAGACCTTTTTTAATACGCTCTGCATTCAATAAACGGAGCATTTCTTCCTCATTGGGTGTCAATCTTGCAATGGCCTCCGTTTGTCCTGCCATGCTGGGGGCTTCAATATGGGGTTGGGCATCCTTAGGCTCAACAGCGCCGATTTCTCCCTGATCCCCTTCAATGACGTACCAGTTGTTGAATTCACCTACCACGTTATAAATTTTGTCTTGTGGTAAACGGGCAATGATAGGAGCCTTGGGACTGCGCCCGGAGCGTAGAGGGGCATTGTTGTTGACGATGCGAATTTGACGTACAGCACCTCTTTGGAAAATGGAAGAGGCTTGCGGATCAAGCATAGGACGCTGCTGGGGGCGACCTGGAGCGCAGGCTGCAGCAAACAGCGATAAAAGGATGAAAATCCCTATGACTTTTTTCATTTTTCATCACCTCAGTAATAGTATTACCGGGAGCATTTTTAAAATTTATTTATCGTGTTGAGGGGCAGCATTCATATATTGCCATAAGTGGAAAAAAATATAGTGTGGAAAACCACACTATATTTTATATTTTTTCAATTCTGATTTTAAATTTCCTGTGAGACTGTCTAGCTGCTGGATGTAATCGATCAAATCGCCGATTCGGCTTGAATACTGGACTACATTGGCGCTCATTTCCTGAGAAGCTGCGGAATTTTCCTCTGCAATGGCGGCGAGAGAATGAATGTTTTGGAATACATCGGAGATTTTTTGTGCCTCAGAGGAGAGTGCATCCACCAACTCTATGATTTTCTTTGCCACCTTAGTGATTTCATCGGTAGCTTTTTCATTATCCTTTGCCACAGCATCCAGTGTTTTGTTGCTGTCTTCTAAACGATGGAATTGATTGGCCACCTGCTCAATCATTTTGGTTACGTCTGCAATAAATGCTAACAGGCCTTCGTTAATCGTCTTTACTGCATTTTTTGAATCCTCAGCCAGATTGCGGATTTCCTGCGCTACGACTGTGAAGCCCTTGCCCATTTCCCCTGCTCTGGCGGCCTCAATGGCTGCATTGAGAGCCAATAGATTGGTCTGATCAGAAATCTGTGCAACAGTTGTTACAATTTCCATAATGTCATGGGCCCGCTTCGATAAATCCTCTCCCTGATGATTTACCCTAGAGAAATCATCCTTGATCTCCAGCAAGGCAGCTGCAATTCTTTGAACCTGTCCAAAGGATTTGCGAATATCTGCTACGGCAATCTCCAATTGTTTTTGGCTGTGAACTTCTTCTTCCGCAAGCCGGTTTAGATTATCGATGTTTTCGTTTAGAATATATACAGACTTCTCTGTTTCCTCGGCCTGGTGTACAGCTCCGCTGGCTACTTCCTGTACCAAATCCGATATGCCCTGAGAAACTTCCTTCATATCTTCGGCTACCTGAGAGAATTTCATAGTAAAATTGTGCATATCGTCGGTTCCGCCCTTCAGAAAAAGAAAATCTTTTTTCATTTTTTCCTTGATATGGTTTAGGTCTGTCATATAATCTTCCAAATGATCACCGGTTTTGATGGAGAGATTCTCCTCAAAATCCATATCCGACAGCTTCTTCAACTGCTCCTGAATCCTCTGAAAAGGTGCCAATACCACGTTGCTGAAAAGCAGCGTAATACAGAAGATGGCTGCCGAAGAGAAGAAAACTTGAAGGAGTTGTTCTCTGCCAAACAGAAAAAAAAGCAGGGCTGAGGAGATTACAGCAACAGAAAGGGAGATCTTGGCAGATACATTGCGAATAATGCCGAAAGAAAGGATGCGGCTTAAGGGGTATTTTACAGTTTCACGGGGATCTTTCTCCAGAAGGATTTTTATACGCATAAAATGCCTGCCATCCTGGTATTTTCCGGTTTCTAATATTTCTGTTTCAATTCGCTCTTGGAAAAAGGCGGCACTGCCTTCCAGAAGTCCAAGAAAGTAATCAAACATGCCTCTCTTGGATTCATAGAGTATTTCAATAGTTTTATCCCCTATTTCCCTGGCAATCAAACGAGGAGGATTTGCGCCTTTGACCATTTTTGTCAACTGACTGTGAACATCATCCATCATCATCAGAAAGCTTTTTAAGCTGAAACGCTCAAAATAGGAAGGAAACCAGGTGCGAAAGGTTTCGATATTGCTTTTGCCAATTTCCCGCCACACCTTTTCTGCAGGCTGTCCAACAGTAGCAGCTACTTCCCGGACGATTGCCATAGGTTCCTGGTCGGGGATATCCTCAAGAGGGGTAATAACCCGGTCGGTTTCCCAGCCGGCCTTAGAAACAGCC
Organism: Geosporobacter subterraneus DSM 17957; assembly: GCF_900142145.1. GTDB lineage: Bacteria > Bacillota > Clostridia > Peptostreptococcales > Thermotaleaceae > Geosporobacter > Geosporobacter subterraneus. The sequence continues at coordinate 95,581 of NZ_FQZV01000009.1, forward strand.
CGGTCAACAACTTCTTTTCCGTAGAGTTTTTCCAGACTCTTAATCCAGGTAGATACAACAGTACCTTTCATATGTATGTCCTCCTATAGTGCATAGGTAGTGTCAAGTATGACACCCCTTTTTAGATTTAAACTCTTTATATATTAAGGGTTACAAAGTTTTTTGAAATAAAAAAACAATGACCCCCTATTTTCGGTTATAATTAAGTTCTCACACAAAATTCTCCCTGAAAGAAAGGTCATTGTTATGAACTCAATTATAACCTATTTACTTTTAATAATCCAATACCAAAATCAACAAATTCGTTGGCTTGTGCTTTTTCTTTCTAAATATGTTCCCCTTGGGCAATGGGCTCATGATGATATTCATTCCCCCAAGTATCAGAAATTCAAGACTGATATCCTCCCAAAGGTT
>NZ_FQZV01000073.1 GCF_900142145.1 Geosporobacter subterraneus DSM 17957
AAGAGAATAGTCTCGATTGGTACCTAGTGAAGAATAATACTTTTGATAAAAAGAAAAAGGGATAAACGGAGTAATATCAATATGTTGCTTTAATAGAGAAAGTAGATTATTTTGATCCTGATGAAAGAACTTATCAAATTCAGATGAGATATCACAAAGATTTAATTGTTTCGCTGAAATTGGCATAAGTTTCTCCTTTCTTGTAAGTTTTGAGTTATGTACAATTTCACAATGTATATATACCCAAAACGGGGGAAACTTAGCCATTTCAATAGATTAAAATGCAGTATTTGTGCGAGTTGTAGAGTTCTGCAACGAGCTATATAATAAATAAAAAAGGGGGATTTTGAATGAGTTTAGGAGCATCGTTATGGATCATCACAATTCTTATGTGTGGCGCATTTCTTTATATTTCCTGGAAATTTAAAGATGACGCGCAATCGAGCTTTTCAAACTATGCTATCGGTGGAAAGTCCTTCCCAATGTATCTAATCTTCTTTACCCAGTTCGCTACAATCATGGGTGTTGGCAATTTCGTAGGTCATGCTGGCAGCGGATATAAGGTAGGATTACCTTGGATGGCATTTATTCTTGGAGAGCAGGGATCAAAAATTATTTTTGCTTTATTCTTTGCGGGTTTAGCAGGTAGATTTACTTATAATACCTTCCCGGAGATGATCGATGATTTAATTACAAGAGATAAAGTTACAAGAGCACTTGCAGGCTTATTGGCATCTATGATTATGATTGCTTGGGTAGGCGGACAGGGAAAAGCCTTTGGTAATATTTTCAACATTGCAACCGGTGCTGATCCGATTCCCATAATTTTAATGTTTACAGCAGTTTTTATTTTATATACCACATTAGGCGGCATTTATTCTGTAGTATGGACTGATTTGCTTCAGGGTATCTTAGTTGTTATTTTTGGAACTGCATTCTACATTTATGCCTTCTCACCTGTAAGCTGGAGTATGGCTGAACTGGGTACCCGTTTAGCTGAGGTTGGCAAAGCAGAATTGTGGACATTTGGCAATACAAACAGTATAGAACTTCTAACAAAATTTGTAACAGGATGTGTGGGAATACTCGTGGCCCAGATTTACTGGCAAAGATGTTTCTCTGCGAAGGACAGTAGGACAGCTAGAAATGGATTATTATACAGTGGAATTATTGCCATTATTATGGTTATGTTAACTGCATTGGTTGGTATGGTAATTTTGACATTGAATCAGGAACTGAAGCCAGACGATGCCATGCCTTGGTTTATGATGAACTACGTACCAACAGGAATTTCTGCAATAATTTTTGCATTAATATTGGCAGCTGGTATGTCTTCTGCAGACTCTAACCTCAACTCCGCTTCTATACTAGTAGTAAACGACCTTATTAAGCCTTTCAAGGAAGATGCATCGGATGCAGAACTGGTAAAATATGCAAAAGTTTTAACCGTGGTGATTGGTTTATTTGCAGGATTAGCAGCTATCTATGCCAGTTCTATATTAGGACTCTTTTCTAAGGCTTATGCCATGGCAGGAGGAGGTTTAGTACCATTATTGCTGGTGGGGTTATTGTGGAAAGAGCGGCCTAACGAAGAATTTGAAATGGGTAAAAAGAACAGTAAAGTTACACCTTGGGGTGCAAGAGTTGGTATTGTAGTAGGTTCTGTTTTAACACAAGTTACTGCACTAGGACCGAATAGAGTATTGATCGCCCTAGCGATTTCGGCTGTATTAATTATACTGGTATCCAGTATGACCAAAGGTTCAAGCGGTGAAAAGCAGGCTGTTTAGGTGTTGCAAAAATATGATATGACAGGCATGATTAAAGGGTATGATCTTGCCTGTCATATCCCATTAAAAGGTTAATATGGATAGGTATAGATGCAAAAGACTAGTTTGGAGGAGAAAAAAATGAAACAAATATTAGATGAAAAAGAAATTATCGTGCTAGAGTGTATTGCATCATCTCAAGGTCCAATAGGATCTTGGTATTTGGTTGAGAAGCTGGAAGAGCGGCAAATCAATATTAGTTCAGCGACTATAGGAAGGATATTGAATCATCTGGAGAAGTTAGGCTATGTAGAAAAAGAGAGATTTAAAGGGAGAATCATTACCAAGCAGGGTATCGAGGCATTAGAAAAAGCCCGTACTATAGAAAAAATAAACTATCATAAGAGTGAACTGGACAAAATGATCAGTACAAAGGTGCTGGAAGACTATATTATGGTGTTGCAGGCTAGAAAAGCTATTGAAAGAGAAACCGCGCGGCTTGCGGCGCAAAATATCACCGAACAGGAAATTCAACAGATAGATGGGATATTGCTGAGGCAGGAGGAACGATATAGGAATAAGCAGAGCATTGCCGAGGATGATATAAGCTTTCATAAGGCTATTGCAAAGGCCTCTAGAAATGCTGTACTTGATTCCTTGTACTCTATCATTTCAACCTATGGTCAGCAGTCTAGACTGTTTGAAAAAATAAGAGCTCAAGTGAAATCACCTTATATGATATCCCACAGAGATATATTCAACGCCATTCGGATGCACGACGAAGAGGCAGCTGAAAAGGCTATGATGCAGCATATGGAAAATCTAATTCATGACGTGACTGTGTATTGGGATGAATATAATGATCATATCTATGAAGAGGAATTTGAGGGGGCTGAACAATGAAGGATGAGATTATTTGCAGATGTGAGGAGATAACGAAAGAGGAGATAGAAAAGGCAATTTTTGAAGGTGCTACAACAGTAAATGAGATAAAAAGGTGGACGAGAGCAGGTATGGGGTTATGCCAGGGAAGAACCTGCCGAAGATTAGTAGAAAGAATTCTGGCAGAGAAAATGAATATCCAATTAGAGAATGTAAAGCCTTCAACCTATAGACAGCCTGTCAGACCCATAAAAATGGAATTGTTGTGCAGGGAACCGAGTTCGGCAGAATAGATTTATATGAGCATGCATTATGTTATCTAAAAGATTGAAGGGGGAAGCGGAATGAAAGCATGGGGGCGTTTGATTACAGCTATGGTAACACCCTTTGACGACCATATGGAAGTGGATTATACAAAGGCTGTGAAGCTGGCACAAAAACTTGTCTCGGAAGGAACAACTGCTTTGGTTGTGGCAGGAACTACCGGGGAATCTCCAACCTTGCTTGATGAAGAGAAAATAATGCTATTTAAAACTCTGAAGGAGAAAGTAGAGGTACCCATTATAGCAGGTGTTGGAACGAATTCTACAGCTGCTACAATAGAAAATTGTAAAAAGGCCTTGCGCTGCGGCGTGGATGGTTTACTGGTAGTAGTACCTTATTATAACAAGCCAAACCAGGAATCACTGTACGCCCATTTTGAAGCTGTTGCAAAAGCAGTGGAAGCTCCTCTAATGTTGTACAATGTTCCGGGAAGAACCGGAACCAATATGCTTCCGGAAACATTGGGAAAGCTCTCGAAAATTGAAAATATCGTGGCATTAAAAGAAGCCAGTGGAAATATAGCCCAGTTATCTGAAATGATACAAAAAACCGATGATGAATTTTTGATCTTTACTGGCGATGATGTACTTACTCTGCCAAGTCTTTCAGTAGGCGCTTATGGAGTCGTCAGCGTTGCTGCTCAGGTGGTGGGAAAAGAAATGAAAGCTATGATCGAGGCATATTTAAATGGTGCTATTGGCGAAGCAGCTGAAATGCACCTAAGACTGCTCAATATATTCCATAACCTGTTTATTACGACAAATCCGATCCCAGTAAAAGCAGCACTAAATATGATCGGCATGAAGGTGGGCGATCCCAGGCTGCCATTAACAGCTGCGCAGCCATCGGTAAAGGCTGAAATTCAAAGGACGCTTAGAGAGCTCAACCTAGTTTAATCAGAAAGGAATGATAAGCATGGGAAGAATCGCAGAACATCCCATTCTAGGTGAAATGAAATCATCGAAGGAGATAGAAATTATCGTCGATGGAAAACCCTATAGTGCCTTGGAAGGGGAGATGATCGCAGCAGCACTGATTGCTAACGGCATCCAGACTTTTCGATATACAAAACATAAAGGACCTAGAGGAATATACTGTGGAATCGGCAGATGTACAGACTGCATCATGATCGTCAATGGTGTCCCTAATGTAAGGACCTGCATAACACCTGTACAGGATGGGATGAGAATAGAGACGCAACATGGAACAGGCGTATGGAAAAGGGGGGATGACCATGCATAAGGCTTCTGTTGTCATTATTGGAGCTGGTCCTGCCGGCCTCTGTGCTGCTATAGAAGCGGCGAAAGCCGGGGCAAAAGTACTAGTCTTAGATGAAAATCTAAAGCCTGGGGGACAATTGTTCAAACAGATACATAAATTTTTCGGATCTAAAGAACATAAGGCGGGCACCCGGGGCTATGAAATTGGAGTGGAGCTTTTAAAAGAAGCAGAAGTGCTTAACATTGATGTATGGCTAAACACAGAGGTATGTGGGATAGACAAAGAGAAAAACATTTGGGCAGTTCGAAATGGGAAGGATGCAGTACATATCGCAGCGGAAAGAATTATCCTTGCAACCGGAGCCATAGAGAATGCAGTTGCTTTTCCCGGTTGGACCCTTCCGGGAGTTATGGGTGCGGGAGCAGCACAAACCATGATTAATATTCACAGAGTATTGCCTGGGAAAAGAGTTGTGATGCTAGGATCCGGAAACGTAGGAGTGATAGTGTCCTATCAGTTAATGCAAGCAGGGGCCGACGTCAGTGCAATTGTTGAAGCATCACCGACTTTAGGCGGTTACGGTGTACATACAGCGAAAGTACGCAGAGCTGGGGTGCCCTTTTATACTTCCCATTCAATTTCTAAAGTTATTGGAAAAGAAAAAGTTGAGGCTGTTGAAATTGTTGCACTAGACCAGCAGTGGAGACCAATAAATGGCACAAAAAAGGTTTTGGAAGCAGACACGATTTGTCTGGCAGCAGGTTTATCCCCGTTGACAGAATTGGCTTGGATTGCCGGATGTCAATTTCATTATATTCCGGAGTTAGGAGGCCATTTGCCTATTCATAACCGGTATATGGAGACCACTGCTGCAGGTATTTATGTGGCTGGAGATATTACAGGGATCGAGGAAGCCAGTACAGCCATGGAAGAGGGCATGTTAGCAGGAATTAATGCTGCAGCTTCACTAGGTTTTTATAGTCAAAAAGAGAAAGAACAATTGTCAGCAATCGTATGGGACCGGTTAGATGCTCTCAGATGCGGATACTTTGGGCAAAAGAGAAAAACGGCTAAAGAAAGAATGATATCGGTCGGAAAGAAGGTAATTGGATGATACAAGGTGCATTGAAAACCACAGGTGCTCCATCTTTAGAGGAATTGAAAAAGTCTCCTGCTTTTCCCAGGGCAGAAGACTATCAGATAGGACCCATTGCAGTAATAGAGTGCATTGAAGAAATACCTTGCAATCCCTGTGAGACCTCTTGTCCAAAGGGCTCTATAAGTATTGGCAAGCCAATTACTAATCTGCCTCGGATCGATTTTAATCGATGTTCCGGTTGCGGAATCTGTGTTGCAGCCTGTCCCGGGCTAGCCATATACATTAAGGATTATACTTATTCACAGGATGAAGCCCTAGTTACTTTTCCCTATGAATATATACCTTTGCCGGAGCCTGGAGATACTGTGATATTGGTAAATCGTCAGGGGCAGGAAATATGTGAGGGTCTTGTAAAAAAGGTTAATAGCGCGAAAGCATTTCAGCAGACAACTTTAGTGAGTGTGAGTTATCCAAAACAACATTTTGAAGAGGTTGTCAATATGAAACGACGATAAGCATGGAGTTATTCCACATCATGTTAAACACTCTCAGACAGTTTGCTTATTTCAGTCTTATAGATTTTTGCCAGCAGTGTGGTGTCCATACCGATGGCAATGTACTTAAAACCTTGTGCCGCTCTTCGCTGTGCCTGTTGTCCATCAGTAACAAAAATACCTGGAACTTTTCCTGCATCAGTAGTGACCTGAATTACTTTTTCAACCACTTCGTCCATTAAAGGGTGATATACTTGCCCGGGAATACCAAGGGATTGGGACATATCAAAGGGGCCTAGAAAAATAACATCTACTTCAGGTACAGCAGCAATGGCCTCTAAGTTTGCAAGTCCTTGTCTATTTTCACAATGCACAATCACCATTGTTTCTTCATTTGATTTTTCGAAATATGTAAGAGGATCAATCGTTCCGTAGCGGGCAGATCGAGGCATAGCAATACCGCGGTTGCCTATAGGAAAATACTTTGCCCCATTAATTACTGCTGCGGCTGATTCCCGGTCGTTGATTTGTGGAACCTGTATTCCATGGGCGCCAACATCTAGAGTTCGTAGAATCGTAGTAGGGGCGGCATCGGAAACTCTTACGATTGGCGTCATATCATGAAGCTCCGCTGCGCGAATAAGATGCTGCGTTGATTCTACTGATAATGGTCCGTGTTCTGTATCGATAATTACAAAGTCGAATCCAGACAATCCAGCAATTTCAATAATGTCAGGAGAATTTATCACTACGAAGGTACCAAAGGCTGTCCTACCAGCCTTTAACTTTTTTTTGAGTCTGTTTGAGAACAATTTAATTCCTCCTAAATAAAGATCATGATGCAAACTAAATCATTTTATTCAAATCCGTATCAATAACAAGACTCCAGCTATAATATTCACTAATTCTTGATAGGAGGGAAAAATCCTTCTAATAAAAAAACTAAACTCTAGTGAAGGATTTCCACAGATTGAACGGTATCCAGCTCCGAGAGATGATCCATCAGATCAACCTTTGAAAGACGTCTAGGTAAAATTAAAGTTAGCTCAACGATAACATGCTGTTCGTCGGCAGGATTCATCGAAATATTTGTTATTGAGACATTATGATTGCCCAGCTCTGTTGTGATTTTTCCAAGCTGTCCTGGTCTGTTGATTATTGTAACCCGGATAATTGCGCCATTGTTTTTTTTGTTCAGATATCTTTCAAATTTAGAGAATATGATTAGGATCATAAGTATGAAGCCGGTTGCAGCAATTGCACCAATATAGAATCCGGCCCCTGTTGCAATGCCAATCCCTGCAACAGCCCAAAGGCTTGCGGCTGTGGTTAATCCTTTTACCGAGGAACCGTCTCTTATGATTGTTCCTGCACCCAAAAATCCAATACCGCTGACTACCTGTGCACCAAGACGGGCAGGGTCCATATTCGTATAATCTATAAATTCATAGAATAAAAAAATACCGGATAACATAATTAGCGTAGAACCAATACATACTAATATATGGGTTCTAAAGCCTGCAGGACGATTAATGCTTTCACGCTCCATGCCGATGAGACCTCCTAGCAGGCAGGATAGGCCTAAACGCATCATGATATCTGTCAAACTTAGCATGTTAATCCCTCATTTTCATAAAGAATACTATGAGTTTGCTTTATAGTATTGTTTTCTTGTTAAAATGGTTTCATTTTTAATCAAATACTATAAAAAAAATTGCTTATCCATAAAAATTTTTTAATAATTATATTGTATAAATTGAAGCTACATTTTAAACTTATATTGGGTAGAATAAATATATAGTAATAATATATAAACGAGGAGTGAAAACATGAAAAAAGTTCTTGTAACAGGTGCATTAGGACAGATTGGTTCAGAACTGGTTCTAGAGATGAGAAAAATATATGGTGATAAAAATATCATTGCTAGCAGCAGAAGTGTAGAAGATAACCCGAAGGTTATGGAATCAGGCCCTTTTGAGCTGGTAGATGTTCTTGAGCCCCAGCAAATTGCTGATGCAGTGAATAAGCATAATGTAGATACAGTAATCCATTTAGCGGCGATTCTTTCGGCGGTGGGAGAGGCCAACCCTGCCCTGGCATGGAAAATAAACGTGGAAGGATTGTTCCATGTACTAGAGGTGGCCAGAGAGAAAAATCTATCGGTATTTACACCTAGCTCGATTGCAGCGTTTGGCCCTTCTACACCCAAGGATCAAACGCCTCAGGATACACTCCAGCGTCCTAATACGATGTATGGTGTTACAAAAGTATCTGGTGAACTGCTTTGTGATTACTATTATGAAAAATTTGGAGTAGATACTAGAGGCGTCCGATTCCCTGGATTGATCTCCTATGAAACATTACCCGGCGGTGGAACAACGGATTATGCTGTACATATTTATTATGAGGCTTTAAAGAATGGAAAATATACCTGCTATTTGAAGGAAGATACGTATATGGATATGATGTATATGCCTGATGCCTTGCAGGCAATTATACAATTGGCTGAGGCAGATCCTTCAAGGCTAAGACATAGAAATGCCTTCAATGTAACTGCAATGAGTTTCTCCCCAAAAGAAATAGGAGAAGAAATTAAAAAACATATACCCGGATTTACTATGGACTATCAAGTAGACCCTATACGTCAGAAAATTGCAGATTCATGGCCTAATTCCTTAGATGATCAGGCTGCAAGAGAAGAATGGGGATGGAAGCCAAAATATGATCTTGGAGCAATGACACAAGATATGCTTGAAAAGCTGCGCAATAAACTTAACATTAAGTAAGTGGGAAAAAACTATCCTCAGGAAATTTGAGGATAGTTTTTTTATTGTCATAAAGGTTGAAATGAATACTTTCCGAAAATAGTAATAATTGCTAATATGTGATAAAATGGAATAAAATTGAAAACTTATTAGGGGGATTAATCATGGAGTTCCAATTCTTAGTTCCTGTTAAAATTGTTTTCGGACAGGGAAAAATCAAAGAGACTGGTAACCTGTGCAAAAGCTTAGGCACTAGAGCTGTTATTGTGACGGGAAAGAATTCAGCTAAAAAGTCGAGCGCCCTGGATCGTTTATTAGAAAGTCTGGAAACAGAAAATATATCAGCTGTAGTATATGACCAAGTTGTGGGTGAGCCCGATGTGATAGCAGTAGATCGGGGAGTCACGTTCCTCAAAGAAGAAGGCTGTGATATGGTTATAGGGTTAGGAGGCGGAAGTGCACTGGATGTGGCTAAGACAATGGCCATGATAGCTGTACATGGAGGCTCTGCCCAGAATTATTTTGGGGCAAAGGCGAGCCAAAGCTTAATGCTTAAGGATGGTTTGCCATTTATAGCTGTTCCGACCACATCGGGGACTGCCAGTGAAGTAACACGGAATGCGGTTATCAAAAACTTGGAGAATGGATTAAAGCAGAGCATTTATGCAGATAATATGTTTGCAAAACTCGCAATCCTTGATCCGGATTTAACCTTAACGGCTCCGCCAAAGGTAACGGCTGAGGCAGGAATGGACGCCTTCACCCACGGGCTGGAGTCCTATTTATCAATAAAAGCCAATCCACTTACAGAAGCATTATCTTACAAAGCAGTAGGATTGATATTCAATAGTCTGGAAAGAGCAGTAAAAAATAGTCTGGATATTGAGGCGAGAAAAAACATGACTTTAGGCAGTCTAATCGCTGGAGTTTCTTTTGGAAATGCTGGCTTAGGCCTGTGTCACGGTATCAGCCCTGCACTTGGCAGTCTTTATCCTGTAACCCATGGCGTATCCAATGCGGTATTGTTGCCCTATGTACTAGAGTATAATAAGGACATTGCTTTTAATAAAATTTCTGATTTATACCTGTTTTTAGATGAAAGAGATGATCATTTATCCACCTATCATAAAGCAGATATCGTGATTGATAAAATAAGGGAACTTAACAATCGTATAGGTATTCCAGAGAGATTAAGAGAGATCGGTGTGGAAAGAAAGGATTTCGCTAGACTGGTGGAGTTAACCTTTGAAGGAAGATCGGTATACAATAACCCCAAAAAGGTTTCTGCTCAAGATGTTTATAAACTTTTAGAAGCGGCATATTAAAAAGTGTGTTACAATATAAACAGATTTTCGATTTTTTTAGACATAAAGCCACAGTATCGTTTTTATTTAGACATAGATTATAGATTCTCTTAACAAAAATGGGGAATAAAGGGGAACGATTTTTTAAATAAGCAGTAGGAAATACCCTGCTTATATCGAAAAAGTATTGATGAACAGCTATAAAGCGAGGTGAATGCAGGGTGAAAGCTTTTTACTCCTTTTTTAGTATGGAACCGATTCCTGCAGAGGATATTCGGTTGCCGCAAGAAGCGGAGGAAGGGGATATTTATAGTTGCTTTGGACTACTTTATCAGGTAATTGGGCGATCGGTTGAGAATGACAAGATCATCTATCAAATGAAATTTATTTAAACCTATCAATAATAAAAAGGACATGAACACATTCATATGGATGTTCATGTCCTTTTTATTATTGATAATGAGCTTCCGGGCATAATCATGTTAATAGAGAAAAAATGGTAAGTCAGCCAATTGTTTTATATGAAATAATTCTGTTTATACTTGGAAAAATAATATTAGCTTTACATGGTAAAGAACAATTCATAAGGAGGTTGATTAGATGACAGTTAGTTCTCAAGTAAAGCAAACTTTAGCTGGTTTAAAGAATTGCCATAGTACACTTCGCATCTACGCAGTCCAGACACAAGATCAAGAAACAAGAAATGTATATGAAGAAGCTTTAGACACAACAAATGAAATTATTAAGAATCTAGAAGAAAGATTAAAAGCGATAGAATTTCAGGAACCACGATATAAAGGAAATTAAGCGAGGGGAATCTATGAAAGAATGGATAGAAGTATTGTTAAGGACAGTTGGGCTATTTATTGTTATTTTTGCGGCTATAAAGATCCTTGGAAATAATGCAATATCAAAGATTTCCTCTTTTCGTCTAATCAGCTATATCATAATAGCTATTGTGACAGCGCTGCTTTCTGCAAATGTAATAAAAAATATTTCTTTAGGCTTGTTGGTATTAGCTGTGTGGATATTACTACCATTAGCACTTGAATATTTATCGTTAAAAAGTAAATATGTTCATGATTTAGTATATGGAAAAGGCAAAGTAGTAATTAAGCAGGGAAAAGTTATGGAAGATCAATTAAAGCAGGCAAGGATGACTGGGGAAGAATTACTGAGTGAACTTAGGTCAAAGAATGCTTTTTTTATGGCTGATGTAGAATTTGCCATTATGGAGGCAAATGGGGAAATAAATGTATTATTAAAATCTGATAAGTTACCCATTACATCAAAGGCCATGGGTCAGAAAGTTGCTCCTAAGAGTGAACCACAAACCATTATATTGGACGGAAATGTCATCCATGAAGGTCTAAAGAACTTAGCTCTTAACGAAAAATGGCTTCAGCAGCAATTGGAAACAGCAGGTATTGCATTAGAAAACGTATTTATTGGTCAAGTTGATTCTTCTGGTGAATTATATATAGACACTTTTGATGATATGATTCAGCTTCCTCAACCAACAGTAAAAGAGCTGCTCTATGCAAATTTAGAAAAGAGTCATTCTGATCTTCTTGGTTATTCCCTTGAAACAAAAGATCAACAGACTAAAAATATGTATGAGCAAAACGCAAAAAAATTAGATGAAATTCTAAAAAAGCTTGAACCATATTTACTACGATAGAAGGTGGAAAAATGTCAAACAAAATGAAAAAAAAGCTTACACCAACACAACAACAGTATCAAGCTTTTGCAAAAGCAAGAGAGCCAAAGCGCTCTGTGCTATATAATTGTATAAAGGCATTTATCGCTGGAGGAACAATTTGTACAATTGGGCAAGGGGTACAATGGATGTTTACTACCTATTTTGACTTTACAGAAGTGACTGCAAGCAATCCCACAGTTGCAGTTATGATTATTATTTCCGTATTATTGACAGGTTTTGGAATATATGATCATATGGCTCAATGGGCTGGAGCCGGAACCATTATTCCTGTTACAGGCTTTGCCAATACCATGGCATCAGCAGCTATTGAACACCGAAGTGAGGGCTATGTACTAGGGGTTGGGGGGAATATGTTTAAAATATCGGGACCGGTCATTACTTTTGGTGTTTTTTCAGCATTTGTTGTAGCGCTCATAAAATTAATCATTCAAGGATTAGGTGGGATATAAATGCTTAAAGGTCATCAGACTTGGATTTTTCAATCAAAGCCTGTCATTTTGGCATCGGCTGCTGTTGGAGGACCCTTTGAGGCAGCAGGTGCACTCTCAGAAGATTTTGATATTCTGCATCAGGACATCTGGTTGGGGCAGGACAGCTTCGAAAAGGCAGAAAAAGTACTTCTTGAAGAAGCTGCTCAAAAAGCTATGGATAAAGCGGGCATAAAAAAGGAAGATGTACAGTTTTTTCTCAGTGGAGATTTAATGAATCAAATCATTTCCAGCAGCTTTGCAGCCAGAACCCTGGGGATGCCGTATCTAGGTATTTTTGGTGCTTGCTCCAGTTCCATGGAAGGTCTAGCTTTGGGAAGTTTGATCGTAGATAGCAAATCAGCAAATTATGTATTGGCAGCAGCATCCAGCCATAATGCGGCTGCAGAGAAGCAGTTTCGCTATCCAACGGAATACGGGGCTCAAAAGCCTCCTACAGCCCAATGGACCGTAACAGGTGCTGGAGCAGCTTTACTTGGACAAGAAGGGAATGGCCCTAGAGTAACATCGGCTACTATCGGACGGGTCATTGATATGGGGATTTCAGACCCATTCAACATGGGAGCAGCTATGGCCCCGGCTGCTGTAGACACTATTGAGGCGCATTTCAGGGATTTAAGTATTGACCCAACTTACTACGATGTGATTGCTACCGGAGACCTTGGCAAGGTGGGGCATAGAATAGCATCAGATTTGCTAACGGAGCATGGATTAATAATACCAGATAACATTCTCACCGACTGCGGATTAATGATTTATAAACCGGAGCAGCCAGTTATTGCAGGAGGCAGTGGATGTGCGTGCTCTGCAACAGTTACTTACGGACATTTTTTAAATCGAATGCGAGAGGGTAAGTTGAAACGGATTTTAATTGTAGCTACAGGTGCTTTGTTGTCACCTATGTCATATCAGCAAAAAGAAAGTATACCCTGTATAGCTCATGCTGTGTCCATAGAAATGTAAAAGAGAGGTGTAAAAATCATGGAGAAATTCTTCTGGGCCTTTGTAGTAGGAGGAGGAATCTGTGTTATTGGACAAATTATGCTGGATGTTTTTAAGTTAACCCCTGCGCATGTTACCAGTACTATGGTTGTAACGGGAGCTATATTGGGAGGACTTGGCTTATATGAACCGCTCATTAAATTTGCAGGTGGAGGAGCCTCTGTACCGATTACAAGCTTTGGCAATGCCCTTGTGAAGGGAGCATTGGCTGAGGCCAAGCGTAATGGTCTTGTTGGTGTACTAACAGGTATTTTTGAAGTAACCAGTGCAGGTATTTCTTCTGCGATTATTTTTGGTTTCATCGCAGCCTTAATATTCAAATCAAAAGGATAAAGCGTGAAGGTGAAAATAAAGCTCTAGCTAATTTATATTTTCCTGGACAATCAAAGAAGAATGGAAAATGCTGAAGGAGTAACAGGCATTTTTTCATTCTTCTTTTGATTATAAATGAATAATTATTTATTATTAGGCCTGCTGTCTGACATTTTAACAGCTATCACTGGTATTAGCCTGAAAAAGATAGGTATAAACAAAAAACCTATAATGCCGCCGAGCAAAGGGGGCAGTTTTCTTCTTTGTGCAACAATAATACCAATAACACTCTGTATGAGAGACAGAAAAAGCAGCAGCAGCCATCTAAATGCACTCATAGGATCATCTCCCTGTTTTAGTCTTTTTACTATTGTGGCATTTTTCCAAAAAAATATTAGCTGTAAAATGAAAAAAAGCGCCACAAAGGACGCTAAATTCTACATAAATATATCTAATAACAGGCCGCGGATGTCATCAAGCTTTTGCAATATGTGTATTCGGTCTTTTTCTTCCTGTAGAAAGTTTTGAGTCAGATCTTCTAATTCTGCATCAACCTGGCGGATAATAGAAAAAACACGATGACGGCCACGTCGATCAAGAAAGTTTTCCTTTTGAAACTTATGGGAGTTACGAACAGCCACATCTAGGAAATCCTTCACTAGTTTTTTGTATTTTACAAGATCTCCCAGGTACATATTTTTATCTAATCTTTCTCTCTGTTTATCGATCTCTGATAGCAGATGGGATAGCTTTTCAGTAGTTGAATCACCTTTCAATTGTTTAAACCGTACAGCAAAGCTATCAGAAAAATCTCTTTCTGTTTTTACAGCTTCACGAGAAAAAGTACGACTGGCTGGATTTTGCTTATGTAAATCGGTTACTTTTATACTCATCTGAATTTCACTCCAATAATATGATATGATCTCATATCTAATATTTCGGCAGAATAAAATAAAAAAATAGTTCTATTTTGAAACTAGCCTTATATATAGTATAATTTATGTTGATGTTTCTTACAATATCTAGGAAGGGGAACCCACCATGAGAAATATTGATGCGGTGATTGTGCGAAAGGCTATTATTCATGTTTTAGATAAAAGTGCGGATGCGCCTATTTTTACTGATTATGAACAAGAAATCATAGAAGATATTCACGAGTTTTTAGAAAAACATATTGTAAAAGCTTTAGAGGATGAAGAAAATAGAAAAGCAAAGTTTAGAGCAGGCACAACTGTTGTAAAAGATGCCTGTAAATTAATTTTTGAGAATGAAGAACAGTTTGTGGAGGCATCAAAGCTTATCGCAAATCAGCTGTTTAAAGCTATGAAGCAGAATAATCAGGTATCTTCAGCTGATTTGGTAGTTTGCCTATATGAAGCCCAGGAGCAAAACTATATTGGAATCTTAAAGATGGATTATAAAAAATCTTTCATACATAACCTGGAGTTTTTAGATGACAAATTAAAGATATCCATTATGCCTCAGTCTATTGGACTGCCAAACATGGGACAGCGCCTGCAAAAGTGTGCCTTTATTAGAGAAATAGAGGAAGGGGGAGACTTTGATTTGATCCTATTGGATAAACAGACCTATCGCGGGGATGATGAAGGCGAGGTAGCCCAGTTTTTTTCTAATCAGTTTTTAAACTGTGAAATTCTGGTAGACAGTAGAGATAAAACAAAGCTGTTTCGGCAGAGTGCAGAGAAATGGACAAGAAAGAACCTGAAGGATGACATTCAAAAGGCACAAGAAGTACGGGAGGAAGTAGCCGCAGCTTTAAAAAATGATATAGAAATTGACGTAGAAAAGTTTGTAATTGATGTATTCGGTAAAGATGTAGACCTTCAACAAAATTTTATCCAGCAGATGACTCAGGATGGATTAAGGGATCAGCAGTTCGATATAGACAAGGCATGGGTAGAAAAGAGAATGAAGCGAAGAGTAATAAAAACCGATACGGGAATAGAAATTAAGGCAGGCTATGAAGATTTTGATGATAAAATGAAATTTGAAATGCTGCCTCAGGGCGATGGTACAGTGGATATCATCATAAAGAATGTCCGAAGGATTAGTGAACGATAAGACCAGCTAATAAAAGTCAATAGGTTAGTTTAATTTTTTTAAAAAAGTAGTTTTTCTAAAAAGTGTACAGCAAAGCTAACCATTGGTAAAAGCCGAACAATGGCTTCTCTAAAGAGTTGAGTTTTATCTACCTAA
>NZ_FQZV01000024.1 GCF_900142145.1 Geosporobacter subterraneus DSM 17957
ATGGGGAAGATGAAGCTGCAGCTATGGACTCCGTAGTGGCTTTATTTGAGAATCGGTTTGGAGATCTGGAATAACATGGTTCATTTAAAACTATTCATGAATAAGAAGGGTACTTAATAAGTATATAATAAAAGAAATCATAGGCGTCAACTTAACCCATCATTTGTCATCCTGAGCGGAGTAAAAGGGAGTCGAAGGATCTTTAAGCTAGATGATATATTCTGATACTCAAAAGTAATCTTGCTTATGTTCTATAAGATTCTTCGCTAACGCTCAGAATGACATGCTTCTAAGGTTTATTTGGAAATAATTGGATTACGTTGACGCCTATGTAAAAGAAATAAGAGAAGCTTTTGTATTAGCTTCTCTTATTTGTCTACACAATAGGACTTCCACTAGGGGCTAGTAGTTTCTGGTAAAGGCTAATAAAAGGGGTAGGACAAAAAAGTATCATCCAGAACAAAATTTTATCTCAATATTCAGAAAACAAATACAAGGTGGTCAAATTTGCATAAAGGGTTTTTAAGATTCATATAGAATAGTAATGGCATAAAGTGTCTTGAATATCGGATTCGCTTGATACTTTTTACCAAGCTCAAAGGGAAAAGTAAATTAGGGATGGGAAAAAGTATCAGAGAAATGGGCTTACACCGGTGGGAAATTAGAATATTTAGACTATTTTCCGTTTGGCACAGATGTTGCATTAATATTTTATGGAGGTTGAGTTAAATGGGAAATAAATTTTATACGAAGATTCAAGCGAATCCGATCGTAGCTGCAGTAAAAGATATCAATAAGCTAGAATCCGCTATTCGATCTCCTAGTGAAATTATGTTCCTGCTTGCAGGGAATATTTTTAATCTAAAAAGCATCGTAGATAGGGTTAAAAGTGAAGACATGTACATATATATCCATATAGATTTAATGGAGGGGTTTTCGAAGGATGCTGTAGCCCTTAAATATATCAATGAAAATATAAAGCCCGATGGGATCATAACTACAAAAAGCAATCTGATCAAAATTGCAAAGGATTTAAATATATTTGCGATCCAAAGGCTTTTTATACTAGATTCACTGTCCTTAGAAACCGGCATCAAATCTATCCATACTACAAAACCTGATGCTATAGAAATACTACCTGGAATCATGCCAAAGGTGATCAAGACCATCCACCAGGAAACCAGGATTCCTGTTATTGCGGGAGGCTTGATTAAAGATAAAGAGGATGTTATCGAAAGCTTAAAAGCGGGAGCCATGGGGATTTCTACAACCCGGGAAGAGGTCTGGTACTTTTAATCTACTGTTTTTACCGCAAAGGTAAACGTTTACCTTTGTGTAAAATAATACTTTTAAATTTATGGGGGGTGAAAGAATGAAAATGTTCAGATCAATTGTAGGTTTCACCATCGCTGGTATGTTTGTTATGAGCGTATGGGGAGCATTTGCAGGTGCTTATGGTATTGCAGGTGGATGGTTTGCAGGCTTTGCGATTATCAGTATTATGTGGTTCTTAAATCATTTTATCGGAATTATTGATAATCCGGGGGCATTCGTAGACATGGCACTAGGTATCGCGATCTGCGGTACACTAAGACCGGTTTTCTCTGCAGGATCTATTACACCATTAATCGAGTCTCTGCCTACACTTATTATCGTGATTTTAGGCGGTATGACAGGTGGTATCGTAGCAGTTATGTTCCAAAAAGATTTAGCAAAAAAAGCTGAAGAAGTAAAAGAAGAGGCATAAAAAATAAAATAATAGGAAGTGAAGGGAGGTTAAGATATGACACCTGGATTGATGATCGCTACTTTTGCTGGAGGTTTTATATTTCCATTCTTGATCAGCATGTGCTGGGGTAAACTTGTTGAGGCTTTCGGACCAGCTGGCGGATGGTTTGCTGCAGCATTTATCGTTGGTACAACTTGGACGCTGAATCACGGCGTTGGTTTGATTCACCAAACCGGCGGCGCTTGGATAGACATGGCATGGGCAGCTGCAGCCGGTTTATTGGCAGGCGCTGTTTATTCCGGAGCCAGCCTTAGCAAAGCAATGCCTACAATCATTTCTGCTGCTATTGGTGGAACATTAGGCGCTTTAATATTATCCTTTATTCTATAGTCCATACAGCATGCACTGACAACATGGCAAATTACTAGGTTTTTAAAATAATAAACATCTCTTAGATGAAGGGGGCAATACACATGGGTAAATATATTTTGGCATTAGATCAAGGTACAACAAGTTCAAGAGCAATCATTTTTGATAATAGCGGAAAGAGTGTAGGCGTAGCACAAAAAGAGTTTACACAAATTTATCCTAAGCCAGGCTGGGTTGAGCATGATGCAATGGAAATTTGGGGAACTCAAAGCGGTGTTGCTAGAGAAGTATTAGAAAAAACTGGTATTAGACCACAGGATATTGCTGCCATCGGTATTACAAACCAAAGAGAAACAACAGTTGTTTGGGAAAAGGCAACTGGAAAACCTGTGTACAATGCTATTGTATGGCAGTGTAGAAGAACTGCAGGGATCTGCGACGAATTAAAGGCTAAAGGCTGTGAGCCTTATATCCGTGAAAACACAGGTCTTGTAGTAGATGCTTACTTCTCCGGAACAAAGGTGAAGTGGATTCTTGATAACGTAGAAGGTGCTAGAGAAAAGGCTGAAAAGGGCGAATTGTTATTCGGAAATATCGATACTTGGTTAATCTGGAACTTAACAAGAGGGGCAGTACACGTTACAGATTACTCCAACGCATCTAGAACAATGTTATACAACATCAAAGAGCTTAAGTGGGACGAAACGATTCTTAAGGAATTAGGAATTCCTGCTTCTATGCTTCCGGAAGTTAAGCCATCCAGCTGCGTATACGGCGTAACTGATCCACAAACCTTTGGCGGTGCAGAAATTCCTATCGCAGGAGATGCTGGAGACCAGCAGGCAGCATTGTTTGGTCAGGCTTGCTTCGAGCCGGGTATGGCGAAGAATACTTATGGAACAGGCTGCTTCATGTTAATGAACACAGGGGAAAAGCTTGTACCATCCAATAACGGATTATTAACAACCATCGCTTGGGGCGTAGGCGACAAGGTTGAGTACGCTTTAGAAGGAAGTATCTTCGTAGCAGGTGCTTCTGTACAATGGTTAAGAGACGAATTAAAATTAATCGACTCTGCTGCTGCCAGTGAAGAGTTAGCTACAGCTGTTGAAGATACAAACGGCGTATATGTAGTTCCTGGTTTCGTAGGTATGGGTGCTCCATATTGGGATATGTATGCTAGAGGAACCATTGTAGGTTTAACTCGTGGTGCCAATAGAAACCATATCGTTAGAGCTACTTTAGAATCAATTGCATATCAAACAAGAGATGTATTAGAAGCAATGCAAGAAGACTCTGGTATCAACCTGCAAGCACTTAAGGTTGATGGCGGTGCTGTTGCAAACAACTTCTTAATGCAGTTCCAGTCAGATATTCTTGGCGTACCAGTTGACAGACCGGAAGTAACAGAGACCACAGCTCTTGGTGCTGCTTACCTTGCCGGTTTGGCAGTAGGTTATTGGAACGACAAGGAAGAAATTGCTAAGAAGTGGAATGTTGACAGAACATTCACCCCAGCAATGGAAGGCGAAGCAAAAGAGAAGAAGTACAGCGGCTGGAAGAGAGCAGTTGAAAGAGCCCTTAAGTGGGAAGAATAAGCGTAAAAGAATAGCCTAATCACCTGTTGTGGGGCTCAGGCATGAGCATAAAAGCTTGAGCCCTACAATTTTTATATGAGTTGAGAATTATGCAAGTTGAAAAAAGTTTTCATGCAAGGGAAAATGTTTGCTTTACAAATTGACTTTGTTTATAGTATAATAATACAAAAGTGAATAATATGAGAGCTTGAGAATTGGAGAGCTGCACAAGTCAACCTATGGAAAGATAGGGTTTACTTAGTGCGGTTTTTTTACGTCTCATTTTAAAGTTAAAATATTCTGAAATTAGACAAGTAAATTATATAAATTTCAATATAGATGATGTTATGGTTTAAATGTAAAATTCACCAAATTTTCCAAGGGGGGAATAAGTATGTATGATGTAGCAATAATCGGTGCCGGGATCAGCGGTACTTGTATTGCAAGAGAATTGTCTAAATATAATGTAAAGGCTGTACTGATTGAAAAGGACACCGATGTAGCCAATGGTACTACAAAGGCCAATAGTGCCATCGTTCATGCAGGCTATGATGCCAAGCCAGGCACGCTAAAGGCAAAGTTTAATGTACTGGGAAATGCAATGTTTGACCAGCTGTGTGAAGAGTTGCAGGTGCCCTTTAAAAGAATAGGATCTTTTGTGGTAGCCTTCAATGAAGAGGAGATGAAGACCCTTCAGGAGCTATATGAAAAAGGATTAAAAAATGGTGTGCCGGATATGGAGATCATATCAGGAGAGCAGGTCCTGGCCATGGAGCCCAATTTGAGTCCTTCGATTGTCGGTGCACTCCATGCAAAAACCGGCGGCATTGTAGGACCATGGGAGCTTGCCATAGCGGCAGCGGAAAATGCTGTAGATAACGGAGTAGAAATCAAGCTGGAAAGTCAGGTGACCAATATTGAGAAAATTGAGGGCGGATATCGGATTTTTATGGGAGCAGAGCAGCTGGATACAAAGTATGTAATCAATTGTGCCGGTCTTTATGCTGATGAAATTCATAATATGGTAGCACCTCCTGCCTTTAAGATTCTGCCAAGAAGAGGACAATATAACATTTTTGACAAAAGTGTAGGAAATTTTGTGAATAAGGTAGTATTCCCATGTCCAAATGAATTTGGAAAAGGGGTACTGGTTGCGCCAACCGTTCATGGAAATCTGCTGGTAGGACCGGATGCGGAGGATTTAGAGGATAGGACAGCGCTGAATACCACAGCTCATGGACTTGGTTTCATCAGAGACCACTCTGTAAGAACTGCAGAAAAGATACCATTCAATGCAATCATTACTGCTTTTGCAGGACTTCGGGCGAGACCTGATACAGGAGATTTTATTATTGAAGAAGTGCAGGAGGCAAAAGGCTTCATTGATGTGGCAGGAATCGAATCTCCTGGATTAACTGCTGCACCGGCTATCGCTGTTTATGTTGTAGAACTGCTGCAGCAAATGGCTGGATTTGAGAAAAAAGATAACTTTAATCCACACCGCAGAGAAGTGGTTCACTTTATGGATCTGACCAATGAGGAAAAAGCAGCGATGATCCAAAAGGATCCTCGATATGGAAGAATTATTTGCCGATGTGAGAACATCACAGAAGGGGAAATTGTAGACGTAATCAAGCGCAGTGCAGGTGCAAGAACCGTTGATGGCGTGAAGCGGAGAGCGAGACCGGGCAGCGGTCGATGTCAAGGGGGCTTCTGCGGGCCAAGGGTAATGGAAATTCTTGCGAGAGAAATGAATATTGAGATTGTAGATGTGGTAAAAGACAGCAGAGCTTCTTATATATTGACAGAACCTACGAAGCAAACAGCCATCACAGAAGAGACGATGGAATCTGTAGCGGCATCAAAAGAACAATAAGCGGGGGTGAGCGTATGTTGAAATATGATATTGTGGTAATCGGTGGCGGACCTGCAGGCTTGGCAGCAGCCATTGAAGCGAAAAAGAACGGTGTAGACAATATTTTAATATTAGAGCGGGACAGAGAACTGGGTGGTATACTGCAGCAGTGTATCCACAATGGTTTTGGACTGCACATTTTTAAGGAAGAGCTAACAGGGCCGGAATACGCCCAACGATTTATAGAGGAGTTGTATGATTTGGGCATTGATTATAAATTGGATACTATGGTATTGGATATACAGGCCGATCGGAGTATTAGTGCTATTAATACCACTGACGGATTTATGCAGATCCAGGCAGAAGCCATCATTCTTTCTATGGGATGCAGAGAAAGGACCAGAGGGGCTATCAATATACCAGGTACAAGACCTGCAGGGGTTTACAGCGCAGGGACGGCTCAACGGTTTGTAAATATGGAAGGCTACATGGTAGGTAAGAAGGTAGTAATTCTAGGCTCTGGAGATATCGGTTTGATTATGGCCAGAAGGCTTACTCTGGAAGGTGCAGAGGTTAAAGCTGTTGCAGAATTGATGCCTTATTCCGGCGGCTTGACAAGAAATATCGTACAGTGTCTTGAAGATTTCAATATTCCTTTATATCTAAGCCATACCCTAACGGATATACGAGGGAAGGATAGGGTAGAAGGGGTTACCATTGCTAAGGTAGATGAGAACAGAAGACCCATTCCGGGAACAGAAATGCATTATGAGTGCGATACACTGCTGCTTTCCGTAGGATTGATTCCAGAGAATGAACTGTCAAAAAATGCAGGCATTCAGTTGGATGGCATTACCGGAGGGCCTATTGTCAATGAAGCCATGGAAACAAGCGTGGAGGGTATATTTGCCTGTGGTAATGTAGTTCATGTCCATGACTTAGTAGACTGGGTAACAGAGGAGAGCAGAAAGGCAGGAAAAAATGCTGCTCGATATGTGAAGAAAGAGTTGTCTAAGGAAGGCCACATGATGAAAACACAGCCAGGTAAGGGTATTCGTTATATTGTACCCCACACCCTTCGCCTCAACAATTTAGAAGACAGTGTGGATCTGATGATGCGTGTAGATGATATCTATCACGACGTAAAAATGATTGTGAGCATTGATGGAGAACAAGTTAAAACCATGAAGAAAAGACATCTGGCGCCGGGAGAAATGGAATCTGTTAAGGTTTCTCTAAAAGAACTGTTAGACCGTAAGGGTACAGTCATTTCTATCGCCATTGAGAAGGAGGGGGCATAATGGAAAAAAGAGATATGGTCTGTATTGTTTGTCCCATGGGATGCCGTCTTACCTTAAAGGAAGATGCAAGCCAGCCGGGCGGCTATGAGATCCTTGGAAATCAATGCAAGCGGGGAATAGATTATGCCATTAAAGAAACCACAAATCCTACCAGAACCATCACCAGTACAGTAAAAATAAAAAATGCATTATTAAACAGACTACCGGTCAGAACCGATCAACCCATTGCTAAAGGCAAGATATTTGAGTGTATGAGACAACTGGATGCAGTTGAGGTTACAGCTCCGGTAAAAATGGGAGAGGTAATTGTTGAGAATATCCTTGATACAGGAGTCAATATCATAGCTTCAAGAAGCATGTAATGAACGGAGGGATGAAGGTGAGGGCTGCAGTTGTTACTAACTTAGACGAGAAGAAAAGAATGGGGTCAAAGGACCATTCAGAATTGCGATTTGAACAGGTTTTTGAAAATATGCAGGATGGCATATGTATCATTAATGAGTTTGGTAATATCCAATATATAAATGATGCCTATAATAACATGTTTAGAGTTAGTAACCCCGCGGAGGTAGGGAAAAATATTTTTCAAGTATTTCACGACGATGTGATTTTGACTGCCTATCGAGAAAAAAGACCTGTTAAAGGAAATCTCAGCGGGCATTATAGTATACATTTGATCAGCGTCGCTGCTTCTCCCATATTCCATAACGATGTTTTTAAAGGTGTGATGGCCATTTACAGAGAAGAACTATTTTCAGAAAAGGCAAAGAAAAAAGAGACAGTTATAGAATTGTCTACAGCAGCAGAAAAGACGCAGGAAGCATTAAATAACAATTTTCAACAAATTATTGGAAAAAGCAAGATTATGGAAAGAGCTTTGCTGATCGCGCAAAAAGCTTCTAAGACCTCTTCAACGGTATTAATTCGCGGGGAAAGCGGTACAGGGAAGGAGCTGGTTGCAAAAGCCATCCATTTTTCCAGTGACCGCTGTAGTAAGCCCTTTGTGAAGGTGAATTGCGGTGCAATCCCTGGAAGTTTATTAGAATCAGAGCTTTTTGGCCACGAACAGGGTGCCTTTACTGGAGCCATCCGTAAAAAAATAGGTAAGTTTGAGCAAGCGAATACGGGTACGATCTTTTTGGATGAAATCGGTGATATGCCAATGGAGATGCAGGTTAAGCTTTTGAGGGTGCTTCAGGAAAGAGAATTCGAGCGGGTAGGGGGAGAAGAAACCCTTCGATGTGATGTGCGGATTGTAGCGGCCACCAATCGAAACCTGGAGGAACTGATCGATAAGGGGTCTTTTCGGGAGGATTTATACTATCGGCTCAATGTTATACCCATTTATCTGCCCGCATTAAAAGAACGGAGAGAGGATATACCTGTTTTAGTAAGACATTTTCTGGACAAAATCAACGGTAAGCTGGGAAAGAGCATACAGCAGGTTGCTCCGGAGGTAGAGGAAGCTTTTTTCTATTATGATTGGCCGGGAAATATCCGGGAATTGGAAAACCTGATGGAGCGGTTAATTGCCTTAGTAGACGGGGATCAGATTGAATTAAAGGATATTCCCTCCCATATTTCAAACCTTTATACAGTCCACTATCAGGATGATCATCAAAGTAGCTTGATTAACATGGATTGGAAGGGAGAATTGGCTACTTTGGAGGAATATGAAAAAGAGATTATCGAATATGCGATTAAACGCTTCGGGAGTTTTAATGCTGCAGGGAAGGCTTTGGGCGTAACCCATAAAACTGTAGCCTTCAAGGCGCGAAAGTATAAAATTATAGAGTAGCAAAAACCCCGGGAACCATTTAGAGAAAGAGATCTCTGAGTGGTTCTTTTTTTTAAACTTACAGATTGAATCATTTTAAGAAAAGTCATATATTTAAGAAAATAATAGAAAAAAATAAAGGTTTTTGACAAGATTGGTAGAAAATATCAACCTATATAATTAATGAATCTGATTATATAAAGGTTTTTTAGGACTTTAGAAGGAAATTTATATAGTATAAAATAGACAAATCCAGCATTTTATTGAGATTGCAGGGATATGTTTTCTATGCTTTTGGTAAACAGAATAAAATGGCATATTTATTGCAGTTGTTTTTATTAGACAAAAGAAGAGGGGGGCGTAGCTGAATGGTTAGCAAAAATGTCTTTTTACTGGGGGCTATCAACGGATTATTGGCATTTCTTCTAAGTATTTTCAGTTTACCATTTCAAGGAATCTTTGTTTTTATTGCCTTAGCAGCAGCACAGATACTATTGTATAAGTTGCTCAATTTCGATAAACCACAGGCAAACATTGTGGTACAGACAGATAAATCTGAGGGAAGTCGAGAGGATAACTTGCTGGAGGTCTCAGAACAGCTGGCAATTGCTGCACAGAATTTGATTAATCTTTCCAATAAGAATGCAGAGGATGCAGGAAAGATGGAACAGTTGGCAAAAAATATGACAGACAATGTTCGCCTGACAGCCAAAACTACCGAAGAGGTAAATGCAGGCATACAGCAATGGGCAGCCTCGTCGCAAATGGCCAGTGAACAAGCCAATAATATGCTGGCATTTACCAATGCATCCATGGAGCTCATTCAGAGCAGCAGAGATACGATCAAGGAGTCCAATGCTTTATTGATTCAGCTCGCAAAAGATATTGAAGGCTCTTTTCAATCCATAGAAGAACTTAAACCCATAACAGATCAAATTACGCAATTCTTAAGCAACATAGAGAATATCTCCAGTCAAACGAACCTGCTGGCTCTAAATGCAGCCATTGAAGCAGCACGGGCAGGTACTGCAGGAAAAGGTTTTTCCGTAGTAGCCGATGAAATACGCAAACTCTCTGACGAAAGCGCTCAGTTGACTGGAGAAATCAAAAAAGTAGTTACTTCTATCGGTCAGCGGATTGACAGAGTAAACCATGTTTTCTCTGCCAATATCAAGAAGATTTCAGGGGTAGGGGAAATCTCGCAGAAATCCTCCCAAGCTACCGCAGAAATTGAGAATAAGCTAAAAGATATTCAGCAGGCTGTGGCAGTTCTTTTTGAAACAGCTGAGAGCCAAGCGAAAACTGGGGATGAGATTTCCAGCTCTGCCCAACAAATTGCAAGCGTGGCAAATAGCTCAAAGGCTGTTGGAGACGCAACAATGGATTCGGTGCTTCATCAGCTGAAAAACAATAAGGAAATAACCCTTTTAGCGGGAGAACTTGGAAACCTAGCTTATGATTTACAGAAGACAGCTGTACAGTTTAAATCGGACCATGAAGTATTCTTTGGCATTAATCCCATCGCCTCTCCGGAGCTGCGAAAGCAATATTTCGGTATTATTAATGAAGCTGCCAGACAGGCAGGTTTTAAAGCAAGAACTATCATTGTAAAGGACTATAATGCATTGGCAGAGGCCATGCAAAACAATATTATTGATGCAGGCTGGTTCTCGCCCTTTGCTTATGTCAATGCCAGAGACAAGGTAAACACAGAGCCTATTGCTATGGGTGTTTTAAATGGGCAGCCCTTTTACCACGGCTGCATCGTTACAAAAAAGAATAATGGCATCCAGCACTTGAAGGATTTAAAAGGCAAGGTTTTCGGATATGTAGATGTGAAATCCACTTCCGGATATGTCTATCCGAGATACTTATTAAAAGAAAATAACCTAAACCCCGATACTCTTTTTAAAGAGGTACAGTATCTTGGTACCCATAACAAGGTAATAGAAGCGGTTCTAAAGGGTGAGATTGATGGCGGCGCCACCTATGATGTAGGGATTGGGGTAGCAGGAAAAAGCGGAATCAAAATCAATGATCTAAACATACTGGCGAAAACAGAACCTATTCCGGCTGATGCCATTGCCGTCAATCCAAACCTTGCTAAGGAAAAGAAAGAAAAGCTGAAGCAGGCTTTCCTAAATTTAAAGCAAACAGAAGAAGGAAGGAGATTATTGACGAATTCCATCTTTACAGACTTCATTCAAAATGATGATCAATATTATGATGTGATCCGAAAGGTATCTAAATAGGGAAAAATAATAGGAACTGCATTTCAGCGTGAAATGCAGTTCCTATTATTTTAAAGCATTCTTTACTGCATGAATAAAGCCTTGAGAAGAAGCAGTAGCACCAGCAACCACATCTACATCTGTACTCTGCTGCTCAATCATCACTTTTGAAAGATGCTTAAAGGCATTTTGTGCGAGATTTTCGGTGTCTTCATGGGACAGAACAATAATCTGGTCAAGGTAACCATTTACAACGGTTACCTGTACCTTTACAGGTCCTTCGTTTCCTTCACCGGAACCTTTGTATGTACCATTTTTATATTGTCCCTCAGGCTGTATGTCTTTTGAAGGTTCGGCTACGGGTTCTTTCATAGTAGGAGATTGACCGTTGTGAACTTCTAGTTTAGGCTGAGGTGATGCAGATTGAGGTGAAACATTGGAAGACACTTGTTTTGGGATATCCGTCTTTTCCTTAGCACCTTTAGTGTTTGATAGAGGTTCGATAGGTGCAGCCTGTTGTGGCGGTTGGACAGGAGATACCTCGACTTCTTTAGGTTTTTCCTGAACCTCTATAGCCTCCTCCACAGGCTGTTTAGATACTTCGGTGGATACATGAATATTTTGATTTGTGGTTTCCGGCTGTTCCGACGATTTGATATTGCTGCACCCTGCTAATAAGATTACTGCAAAAAGGATGTACACCAAATTTTTTAAGATATGCAACATGAAAATCCCTCCTGTCAAATAAACGATAATGATTATCATTAATACTGAACTATCGTAACATTTTATATGTACTATTGTCAAATATTTTATTTGAAAAAGGTAAGTAAGAAATTATGAATCAATTAATAAAAGAGTACACCAAGCGGTGTACTCTTTTGAGGAGAAATACCTATATATGAGAAGTGGGGACCTACATATATAGTAGACAGTTATTTTGATTTATAAGGATGCTGTATAGGCTCTAGCCTTTTCTATCATAATTTTCACATTCTCCGGTGCAGTAGATCCCTTAGAAACCTTAGAAGCAATACAATGCTCCGCAGTTATGACTGGGAAGATATCCTCTGCAAAGTCAGGGGAGAAGCTCAGAAATTCTTCTATAGTCAAATCCTCTATGGCTTTTTGCACCTGGATGCAGTACAATACCATTTTTCCCACTACTTCATGGGCGCTTCTGAAGGGTAGTCCCTTCTTTACCAGATAATCAGCTACATCGGTAGCGTTCATGAAGCCTTCTCTGGTGGCCTTTTTCATCTTATCTTTGCGGATCTTCATGGTTGTAACCATGGCATCGAATATTTCAAGGCAATCCTTCAGGTTTTCAACCGTATCAAAGAGAGGCGGTTTATCCTCCTGCATGTCTTTATTATAAGCAAGGGGAAGGGCTTTCATAATTGTTAGGATGTTGGTAAGATTGCCATAAATTCTACCGGTTTTTCCACGGATCAGCTCCGCCACATCAGGGTTTTTCTTCTGAGGCATGATGCTGCTTCCGGTACTATAGGCATCATCCATTTCTACAAACTGGAATTCTGCAGAGCTCCATAATATTAATTCTTCACAGAAGCGGCTTAAATGCATCATCACCAAAGAAGCATCGCTGATAAACTCGATGACGAAATCCCGATCACTAACAGCATCCAGGGAGTTATCACAGTAAGCAGAAAAACCTAATTCTGCTGTTAAGAAATCACGGTCAGTGGCATAGGTGGTGCCTGCTAAGGCGCCTGCACCCAGGGGCATAATGTTCACCCTTTTATAGCAGTCCTTTAATCTTTCATAATCTCTTTTAAACATTTGAAAGTAAGCCATCATATGGTAACCGAAGGTAATGGGCTGGGCACGCTGCAGATGGGTATATCCCGGCATTACTGTTTCTACATGATTGTCAGCCAAATCGGTTAAACTTATCAACAACTTTTTTAACAATCCACAGATGATTTCTATTTCTTCACGCAAATACAGACGGATATCCACAGCTACCTGATCGTTACGGCTTCTTGCTGTGTGAAGTTTTTTTCCTGCATCACCGATTTTATCGGTCAGCAGCTTTTCAATGTTCATATGGATATCCTCGTAGGCCAGTTGAAACTCAACCTGGCCGCTTTCAATATCCTCGAGGACGGACTGCAAACCTTCTACGATTTTTTGTGCTTCTGCTGGAGTAATAATCTGAGATTTGCCCAGCATTTTAGCATGAGCAATGCTTCCCATAATATCTACCTTGTAAAGCTTTTGGTCAAATCCAATGGAGGCATTAAATTGATCTACCAGTGATGCAGTTTCTTTGGAGAAACGTCCTCCCCAAAGCTTCATATAGCTTTCTTCTCCTTCTTTTGCTCCTGCTGCATTTGGCTGTACATTAAGGAACGGATGGTAATCGGCAGGGCAAACAGATTGATAAAGCCTTCCGCATCTTTCTGGTTATAAACATGATCTTCTCCAAAGGTAACAAATTCTTCATTATATAAGGAATAAGGGGATGCCGAAGCTACTGCTGCACAAGTACCCTTATAAAGCTTCAGCTTAACTTTACCGGTTACAACCTGCTGTGTACTATCTACAAATTGATCCAGTGCTTCCTTCAGCGGCGTAAACCATAATCCGTCATATACCAATTGGGCATATTTTTCAGATACAGTTTTCTTAAAGCTCATGGTTGCACGATCCAGGGTCAGCTTCTCCAATGCTTTGTGGGCCTGAAATAAAATCGTACCGCCGGGAGTTTCATAAATTCCTCTGGATTTCATACCGACCAAACGATTTTCTACAATATCGATAATGCCGACGCCGTGGGCGCCGCCGATTTGATTGAGCTTGTGGATCATATCAATAGGATTGTATTTAACCCCATCTACAGCCACAGGAACGCCTTTTTCAAATTCTACTTCCACATAAGCTGGTGTATCCGGTGCTTTCTCAGGGGCTACCCCCATCATGTAAATGCTGTTATCGTGCTCGTTCCATGGATTTTCAAGATTTCCACCCTCGTGGCTTAAGTGCCAGATATTTCTGTCACGGCTGTAGATATCTTTCTTTGTTACAGGAATCGGAATATTGTGTTCTATCGCATAATCTACACAGTCTTCACGGGATTTTAAATTCCAAATTCTCCAAGGAGCAATAATTTTCAAGTGTGGGTTTAGGGCTTTGATGGTTGCTTCAAAACGCACTTGGTCATTACCTTTACCGGTAGCGCCATGGGCAATGGCAACTGCCCCCTCTTTTTCGGCTATTTCTACCAGCTTTTTAGCAATGAGTGGTCGCGCAAAAGAAGTTCCAAGTAAGTAGTCATCCTCATAAACTGCACCGGCCTTCAGGGTTGGGAAAATATAGTCTGTAATAAATTCCTCTGTTACATCTACCACATAGGCTTTGGAAGCACCGGTAGCCAGGGCTTTTTTCTTAACTGCGATCAAATCTTCTTCCTGACCTACATCTACACATACGGCAATAACTTCATAACCATAGTTTATTTCTAACCACTTCAATATAACCGATGTATCTAGGCCACCGGAATATGCCAATACAACTTTTTGTTTTTCCATGAATAAAAACCTCCTTAAAATAATTGATGCTAATACATATTATAAACGGAATTGTATTTTCATGCAATATAAATATGCAAATTATTTTATAAAAATACATAAAAATATTTTTGGATTTTCAGAATGAAATTCTTTATGGTTAGGAGGTGCGCCATGGAATCTAAGGAGGATTTCAAAAGAATAAAATTCTGTATTTATGCATAATGATGTATAATTTGGGGAGTGAAGGATTATGGAAGTTTCGTATAATCATTTATAACAAAAATTTTCCTATAAAAGAATGGTGAGACCGCGGTAGAATAACCTTCTCGGCTTAGATTTAGAAAAATTCTTATATGTTTTTTGAAACCATGTATAAGGTTTCACCCTTAGGCAACACTGATGAATGAAGGAGACAAAAGTGATTCCTGCAAATAAACCTTATTGTATTCATTAACTTTGCAGCAGGAAAGAGAAAATAGAAGAAAATATTGCAATTATATTGGAGATGCCCTTGGAATGCATGCAAGAATTGTGAAGGAAATGAGCAAAATACTTGTATGCATTGACAACGGTATGGGATTACTATACAATGAATATAAGGAAAAACCTTTGCCTACCAGATAAACCATAGCTGGTAGGCAAAATATTAGTGAGGACATGGAGGACATTATGGGAAGAGATCTGTTAAACGATGATCAAGCCGGAAGATTATCCTTGACTTCTAAGATTTTTAACATCTTAAGAGATGATATATTAAATGAAAAATATAAAGAAGGCGAAAAACTTATAGAGGCAAAGCTGGCAGAGGAACTTGGAGTGAGTCGTACTCCTGTAAGAGAGGCCCTTAAACAACTGGAACTGGATGGAATCGTAGAAAACATCCCAAATAGAGGCGTGGTGGTCAAGGGGATCACAAAACAGGATATTCAGGATATTTTTACAATTCGTATTGCCATAGAAGGTATTGCGGCGGCTTGGGCCGCGGAAAGAATCACTGATGAAGAGATTCAAAACTTAAAAGAAATCTTTGAATTAATGGAGTTTTATGCTTATAAGAAGGACTTGGAAAAGGTGGCAGAGTTAAATACCCGTTTTCATGAAGCCATCTATCGGGCAACAAAAAGCCGATATTTAGAGCAGGTACTGAGGGACTTCCAGTATTATATGAAAAAAACGAGAAGAAGATCCCTTCAAGTGGAGGGTAGAGTAGAACATGCCCTTAAGGAGCACCGGGAAGTACTGGAGGCCTTCATTGCAAGGGATAAGGAAAGGGCACAGAAAACCCTATCAGAGCATGTAAACAATTCAAAGAAAAATGTAGAAAGACTACTGAGCAAGTAGTCTTTTTTTTTTCATCCTAAGGACGATTCTTGTCAAAGGAACTAGTCCCCTTGACAGATTTGAAATATTCTTTTACAAAACTTTGCCAGATCAAGAATTAACCGTTATAATAATATTGAGAAGAATTGAAATATTTAACAAAAATTTCTTTTATTGGTGTGACAGAAAGAAGGGTTTTGATGAAAAGGGAATGGGATGTGGGGATTTTAGGAAAAAGAAGAGGGATAATAGGTCTGACTCTAGGGGTAGGACTTATTTTTTGCGTGTTTTTTTTGTTTGTAAGTCAGTCCTTTGATGAAACATTATTTCAGGTAGATCGCGTATATGACCATATTGAGGAACTGGCTAAACCTGAGTACGAAGGGCGGCAGCCCGGAACAGAAGGGAATCAGCGGGCACTGGAATACGTAGCTGATTATTTTAAAGAGATTGGTGTGGTACCGGGAGGTGAAAATGGTACCTATTTTCAGTCCTTTGAAGCAATGGTTCCTTATTACAGCATTGAGCCCTTTTTTTATGTACTGGATCAGAGGGGAGAGGTTATTCAGCGTTATAGAATCCGTGAAGATTATCGGGATTCTCATCAGGGAAGAGGCTTTGTTGAAGGTGAGTTGATGTATTTAAACCAGCATATGATCTTTTACGAAAGTGAAGTGCTGAAAGATAAAATTGTTTTAGTGGATGTCCTGCTGCGGCAGGAGGACGTCCAATATGCAAAAAAATCAGGAGTAAAAGCTATTGTCTATACAGTTTATAAAGATCGATGGATTGTGGCGGAACCAGTCAAGATGACGAAAGCCTCAGGCAATATAATGAGGCTGGATGATGAGGGGATCATTATTCACGGAATGGAAGTGCCTACATTTATGCAGCTAAAGAGCTACGCAGATAGGGGCTGCCGTAGTACTATCGGTTATGAATATGCATTTCGAAAGGTTAAAACTGCCAATATATTGGGAAGGATTGACGGAAAAAACAAGGATGGGGGCTATATAGTTTTCTCTGCCCATATTGACCATGTTGGGAAAGAGTATGATGGAAGATATTTCCCCGGTGCTTTAGACGATGCCTCTGGTATGGCCATGGTGATGGAGCTGGCAAGGGTGATAAAGGAGCAGAAAACTCCACCAAATAAAACCATTCTCTTTGCAGGCTGGAATCATGAAGAAGGCGGGATTGTAGGATCCAATTACTATGTAAATCATCCCATCTATCCTTTGGAAAAAACTCAGGTCATTCAACTGGATTGTATCGGCTTTAGGGGTATGCAGGAATTGCTCTTTGCTTCCGGGGGAAGAAAAGGGGAAATACTGCGCAGCCGATTCCGCCAAATAGGGGAAATATCCAAACTTAAAGTTACAGAAAATAATTTTATGGCCAGTGATCATGCACCTTTTGTGCAAAAAGCTGTGCCGGCAGTACTGATCATGGACAATTTATGGAATATAAAGGAAGAAAATCCTTTACATACCTATGGGGATACCACCGATGTCATTAGCAAAGAGAACCTTGACAAGGTAGGTGGTGTTCTTTTGTCCTATATTCAGAACGAAGCCTATGGACAGGGCTTTATTCAGGATTTCTATCCGCAAGAAAGACTGCTGTTGAGTCTGCTGGCCCTCGTTGGCATTTGTATTTATTTGGTTTATCGTCTCAATCTTGTTATGCCTAATCAAAGAATTGGAAAGGCTGCTATTGAAGATATCTATTATTCCGTACCCTACCGATTGACTGCGAAGCTGTTTCACTATATTTTCCTTATAGGTACGGTGACTTTTTTACTGGTCTTTATCTCCAATATTCCTACGGATTTTAATTTGCTAGTGGAAAATGGAGAGATCTATACAAATTTTTCTATCTCTTTGATTACTCAAAAAAGCATTCTTTATATCCGGGATCTCTTAACAGGGGGGTTGGGAAAGTCATTAAGAAATATCAGTGTGCTGCGGATTATTCAAACATCTTTTTTCAAAAGTATGAAGCTAATCTTAAGTACCTTGTGTCTTTCTGTTGTTATTGGAATGGTAAAAGGAATTCTGGACGGATATAGGGATAAAGAGAAGGGCAGCCTTCGAGCCCTCGGTACCATTGGGGCTTTGTCTGTACCGGATGTACTGGTTGTGATGATCGTTCAAATTCTTATGGTTTGGATGCATAAGCAACAGATTTTAGAACCCATTATGGTTACAGAGACCATGCGTAAATTTGTCATTCCTCTCATCTGCCTATCTGTAGTGCCAAGTGTCTATATCTCCAGGATTACGGCAGTAGCCCTGCAGGAGGAAATGAAAAAGGATTATGTGAAAGCTGCAAAGGCCAGAGGGCTTTCACGAAATAAGATATTAATTTCCCATCTTTTGATAGGGGCAGTCATGAAGGTAATCGATTCTCTGGTTTCAGTTATTCCTATTCTTTTATCCAATCTGATACTGGTAGAATACGTCTTTCATTATCCCGGCGTGATTTATATGCTGTTGAAAGCTTATCAAGAGCAGGATGCCACTACCTTTATCGGTTTAGCCTTTGCCCTTGGCGGCATGTATGTGCTGTTTAGTTTAGCTTTTAAAGTAATTGCTTATGGGATAAATCCTCTAAAAAGGGAGGGAGCCTATTGAAAAAAGTAAATCTGCCATTATACATAGGGTCGTTTATTTTGCTCATGCTCATCTTCGTGCTGATGTTTCCGGGGCTGTTTACAGAGGTTAACCCCTACGCTACTCAGACCTTAAAGACCTGGAGTCAGGAAAACGGAGAATTCAGTCTGGAAGCACCTCCTTTCCCGCCCTCTAAGAATGCACCCTTTGGAACCGACGAAATGGGCCGGGATTTATTAAGCTTTATCGTTCATGGTACCAAAATCACCATGACCATTAGCCTGCTGGTTGTTTTAGGTCGGTTTATGGTTGCACTGCCTATAGGAATGGCTGCCGGTTTTGGCAGCTACCTTGCAAAAACAACTATTGAACAATTTAGCATTATTTTTAGTGCCCTCCCCGCTTTATTAATTGGTGTCATTGTTTTGAAAATGAACTTTTTTGCAAATCTATACCGTGAACAATCTATCATCGCTTTTGTAGTGGTTTTAACCTTTATAGACTGGGCTAAATTAGGAAAGCTCATCATGGAAAGAGTCCAGGAAATATTGGCGAGACCTTTTATAAAAGGCGAGATTGCCATAGGAAAAAGCAGACTTCAGATTGCCATGGAAAGTGTAGTACCCCATCTGGCGGCAGAGCTGGTTGTATTGTTTTTTATGGAAATTGCCAGGGCCTTGACCATGATGATGCAGTTTGGCATATTTGGTGTTTTTGTAGGAAATATGGGATTTATACTGGACAGTGAAGGCGGACAGATTACTTTTATGAACATTAGCTTTGAGCCCGAGTGGGCCAGTCTGTTGGGAAGTGCTAAGAACTATGTCCGTACAGCACCTTGGATCATAATTTTTCCCGGTCTTGCCTTCTTTGTAAGCATCTTAGGATTTAACCTCCTGGGAGAAGGTCTAAGACGACAGCTGCAGGAAAGAGATTCTAAGCTTTTATTTTGCCTGCGGAAGCTTTTCCGGCTCAGATCCTATAGGTCTATATTGCTTCAAGGAAAAAAGCTGTATCCATTAAGAAGAAAAAAGGGGATAATCCTGGCTCTATTTATCGCTTTACTGGTTTTGCTTCTGCTGAATCCTATACCTAACCCATTCCGTCATGT
The DNA here is from genome assembly GCF_900142145.1 of Geosporobacter subterraneus DSM 17957. GTDB lineage: Bacteria > Bacillota > Clostridia > Peptostreptococcales > Thermotaleaceae > Geosporobacter > Geosporobacter subterraneus. The sequence goes on from NZ_FQZV01000024.1 coordinate 19,422, forward strand.
AGATGCTGCTCATTTTTCCTTTGATGCAAAGGATCAGGTATTGATCGGAACTTCTGAAGCTAAGGAGAGGGCTGAAGAAATTGCCAGAGCTTTTGAGCAAATGGGATTAGTTCCTATAGGGGAGAATGGCTATATACATACCTATATTACGGAGGAGCTTTATGTACCGGTGCAGACTTCTTTTGAAATAGGGGTTTGCGGTGCAGGAGAGACAGCATTCCGGCATGAAGAAGATTATAGCTTTGACAGCTTTAGAAATCTGGATATCAGAGGAACTCTTTACGATGCTTCAAAGGAGGATTTGCTATATCCCCTGGATTTTGAGAGATTTCGAGGACAATTTGTACTTCTCGATAGTCAGATATATTCGCGGAAAGCACGGGATTTTCTTATTGACAGACTGATCCATCAAGAGGGTATAAAAGGTGTGTTCTGTGCTTTAGCGGAAGGTGAAGAACTGCCTTATAGCGGAGGAAAAGACCACCATGAGGGTGCTGTGGTGTGGATAACGAGGGAAACTGCCAAGCAGATGCAGAAAGCTCACTGTCAGGAAATTCATTTGACACTAACTAGCAAAAAATTAGAATCGGTGGGAAGAAATGTTTTGGGAATGATACCCGGAAAAGATAAAAAAGTAGGGGAAGAAGCCATTTTAATAGGCTTTGGCTATAATTATAAGGATTCAAATCAACAACTGGGAAATCAGAGGCTGCTGTTTGCTTTAGAAATAGCCAGACAACTGATAGAGCGAAAGGATCAGATGAATAGAACCGTTATTTTTGCCTTCTGGGACGGAACCATGACAGATGCCTATAACGGATTAAGGGCTTATTGTGTAAAACCCCTATATAATCCGGAGCGCAGTGTGCTCTATATAGACTTAACCAAGCTAGAGACCGGCCGTTCAGAAGCTGTTTCCTACAGCGGCAGGCAGGCACCGGTTACCCGCTATTTTGCATTTCGATTTAATCATCAACTGAGTGAAGTGCTTCGAAAGAAAAAAGTTCAACAGAGAGAGTATCCCGTGGATATGCATATCGAAGCAAAGCAGGATAACTATCTAGATAAGATCATGTACTATGAGGCCAATATTCCCACCATCATTTTAGGACTTGAGGCTGGTCGCGAAAATGGAGAAAAGGGTGTAACCTTGGATCAATTAGGAAGCTTGCTGCTTGAAACCATAAATAAGAATCTTTATTAAGGGAGGTCTGTAAATGGATCAGAATAAACTGCTTAAAGTGAAAGATCTTCGAATTTCCTTCCCTTATAAAAAGGAGAAGCTTCAGATTGTCAGAGGTATAGATCTAGAGGTCCATTCGGGAGAAATGATTGGAATCCTTGGAGAATCGGGCAGTGGAAAAACCGTATCCTCTACTGCGGTATTGCGGTTATTTCAGGAGGCTGATGGAGTTGTGGATTCAGGAGAAATCCTCTACAAGGGGAGGAATCTGTTAAGCCTTTCGGAGAGAGAGATGAACAAGATTCGGGGAAAAGAGATTGCCTATATTTTTCAAGATCCGACGGCCTCTTTAAATCCTTACCGAAGAATTGGAAAGCAAATGATGGAAGCAGGGCAAATCCATGGAATAAAGCTTACAAAAGAAATAATACAGCAAAGAATGGTGGATGTGGGTTTAGACCAGCCAAAGGTGATTTATAATATGTATCCCTTTCAGCTAAGCGGGGGACAGTGCCAGCGCATTGTTATCGCCATGGCTCTTTTGACAGAACCACAGCTGATCATTGCCGATGAGCCTACAAATGCGATTGATGCTTCCCTTCGGAAAAAAATTTTATCCTTGCTGAGGGATATTGGTATAAAGCATGGGACGACCATGATGGTGATTACCCATGACTTTGATGTAGTAAGATTTTTATGCAGCAGAGTAGTGATTCTGTACGGGGGACTTATTATGGAGGAAGGCAGCATTCAGGAGGTTTTAGAAAGACCTGTGCATCCTTATACCAGGGAACTCCTTTATTGTGTAAATTCCCTTCATAATGGTAAATCCACCTTATATTGTCTCGAGGGAAAACCCCCAAGTCCCTACGAATTTGAAAATGTATGTCCCTTCTACGACCGCTGCAAGGAGCGGGAAGGGCTCTGTAGAGAAGGGATTCCTCCTATGGTAGAGCTAGGAGAAAGAAGAGCAAGGTGCATCCATGTCGAAAGGCACTATAAGGAAGGGTGATGGGATGAATCAGATTTTGCTGGAGGTTGAAAACCTCTCTAAACACTATACATTGAGAAAAGACCTGCTTTCTCCAAAAACTGTCATTAAAGCAGTAGATCATATTTCCTTTTCTGTCTATGAAGGGGAGACCTTGGGTTTAATCGGAGAAAGCGGTTGTGGAAAAACAACTATAGGGGAATTGATTCTACGGCTTAATAAAAGGGATACGGGAAAAATATGCTTTCTAGGACAGGATATTGCAGCAATAAAAGAAATAGAGATGCGAAAGCTCCGAAAGGATATGCAGATTGTTTTTCAGCAGTCCCAGGAAACTCTAGACCCAAAAGCTGCTATTGGCGAGCTGCTGGCTGCACCCTTGAGGTTACATAGGATTGTACCAGAGGATGAAATAGAGGGGGAAGTGGTAAGGCTCTTAAATCTAGTGGGATTGCAGCCTCAGGATCAGCATAAGCATACCTATCAATTGAGTGGAGGACAAAAGCAAAGAGTAGGTATTGCCAGGGCTATTGCATCCCGGCCGAAGTTTGTCATTTGTGATGAACCGGTTTCTGCCTTGGATGTTTCGGTACAGGGGCAAATATTAAATCTGCTGAAGAGCTTGAAGCAGGAATTGGGATTGACCTATTTGTTTATATCTCATGATTTAAAGGTGATACAGCATATTTGTGACCGCATTGCGGTGATGTATAAGGGAAAAATCGTGGAAATTGGGTCAGCAGCAGAGCTAATACAAAATCCTAAGCACGAATATACCAAAAAGCTGATGCAGGATTTATTATAAACACTCCTTCGGGTGTGTTTTATTATTACAAAGAGCTTATTAAAGAAATTTAGGAATGCTAGAAAATTTTAGAAACCCATGAAGATTGCAGGAATATTATATAATTTGTCGAAAATATTTTATAATCTATTATGCCCTGTACAAAGGAGGAAAATCTGTGAAATCTATACAAAATAAATTGATTTTGATTACATTGGTTTTAGTGTTAGTTCCCTTATTGGCATCCAATGTCCTTGGATTTTATTTTATCTCCAAGGATCTAAAAGAACATGCCCAAGAGGATCAGATCATGGTAGCTAATACCATTGCAGACAGTGTGAGTGCATTTATTGAGAAAGCCTATACGATTACGGAGCATTTGGCAAATGATCGCCATGTTATAAGCTTTAATGCTGAGGAGCAAACCCATACACTGGTGGGAACAGTACAGCGGCATCCATACCTTGAATTATTATACATACAAGGCACCGATGGTATGCAAACCGCAAGATCCTCCGGAAATCTTGGAGACCGGTCCAACCGCTGGTGGTTTATCCAAATGATGGAACAGAAAAAGCCCTTTGTGAGCAAATCCTATTACTCGCTTACGGGGAATAAACCGGTAACCTCCATATTTTTGCCTATATATGATGAAGCAAAAACTTTTGTAGGGATCATAGGGGCAGACCTCAGTTTGGATGCCTTGCAAACACTGGTCGAAAAACACAGCCGTGATGGGAGCTATGCCTATATTATTGATGGAGAAGGGGTTGTGATTGCACACCCTGATAAATTGCAGGTATCAGAGCTTTATAACTATAAAACCCACGAAAAGACAGTGCAGGTAAGAGATGCGCAGGGAAATGTGGTAAAGGATGAAAAGGGGAATGAAAAGACAGAGATTCAACCCATTACAATACCCGCTAAACTGAAGGAAATAACAGAAAAAGTATTAGCGGGTGAATCAGGGATAGCGGAGTATGAGGATCTGAATGGCGAATCGGTGATCAGTGCCTATCATAGCATCCGGCTGCCGGGTCAATCTGCACCCTGGGCCGTTATTACTGTAGAGAAAAAGGCAAATGTTCTAGCCATGACTCATGCAATGCAGCGGAGAAATCTGTTGATGGCAGGCGTCCTTGCAATGATTGTTATACTCATTACCTATTTTGTATCGAAAAGTATCACCAAGCCGATTACAGGATTGATGGTATTGATGGAAAAGGCATCGAAGGGAGATCTGACGGTAACCAGCAGCTACCAATCTCAAAATGAGCTAGGAAAGCTTAGCGAGAGCTTTAATCGCATGATGAAGGGTATGACAGGATTTATACGGGAGATCCAAAATACGGCTGCCCAAGTATCCGGCACCTCCGATTTGCTGGCATCTACCACGGAAGATACGGCAAAATCTATCGAGGAAGTAGCCAAAACCATATCAGAAGTAGCTAATGGTGCCAATGATCAAGCCTCTGAGGCTGAGAAGGGAGCTGCAGCGGTGCAGAGCCTTTCCGCTGAACTGGACAATATGGCAGCCCATATTCAAGGAAGCAGCAAATCCTCTAACCAAGTATATCAAGCCAACCAAAAAGGCTTGGAGGCTATTGAAATTTTAGAAGAAAAGGCGAAGGAAAATAACCGTGTAGCACAAAAAGTAGGAGAGGTAGTAGAAAGCTTGAGCCGGAAAGCTAATACCATTGGAGAAATCGTAGAGACCATTACCTCTATTTCAGAGCAAACCAACTTGCTGGCATTGAATGCTGCCATTGAGGCTGCAAGAGCAGGAGATGCGGGAAGGGGCTTTGCGGTGGTTGCGGAGGAAGTAAGAAAGCTGGCAGAGAATAGCGCTCAGTCCAGCAATAATGTAAAGAATATTATTACTACGATACAACAGGATATAGAGAAAGCACAGCAAACCATGAAGGATTCGGAGATCGTTGTAAGTGCACAAAATAACGCGGTAAATCATACGAAGGAAACCTTTAGAATCATCGACCAAGGAGTAGCGGGAATCGTTTCTAAGATCGAAGAAATCACCCAATCCCTCAATCAAGTGATGGAGAGCAGAAATCGGGTGATGGCAGTGATAGAACAAGTGTCGGCAGTTTCAGAAGAAACAGCAGCAGCAGCCCAGGAGGTATCAGCAGCGACGCAACAGCAAAATGCAGCTACAGAGCAGGTAAATTCGCTGGCTGAGGAAATGAACGAAATGGCTAAGCGTATGGAAGCAGCCATCAAGAACTTTAGAATTTCATAGATCATCAATAGCATAGCCATCAGCAGCACAATCCCTGCTGGTGGTTTATTTATGTTTTTCTTTGGAAAGCAAACATTGACATAGTCAAATTTGCTCTGTTGTGGTAAAATAAAACCATTAATCCGATTGACATGTTGACGCTGTTCTTGAGATCGATGGAATACAGAGAGAAAGGAAGATTCTATGTTATCAGAAGAGAGACGTCAAAAAATATTGGAGACCTTAAAAACTGAGGAACAGGCAGTTACAGGAGGAGAATTGGCAAAAACCTTTGATGTAAGTCGGCAGGTGATTGTACAGGATATTGCAGTTCTTCGTGCCCAAGGCTATGAGATTTTGGCTACGGCCAACGGGTATATGCTGCCAAGGCATCCGAAGGACTATCGGTATATTAAGGCCATAGCCTGCAGACATATGGGTTATAAGGAAATGGAAGAAGAGTTGACGATCATGGTGGATATGGGAGCAAAAATTCTTGATGTGGTGGTAGACCATCCTGTATATGGTAAAATTTCAAGAGAATTGATGATTTGCTCGCGGATGGATGTTAAAGATTTTATGCATAAGGTTAAGACCCAAAAGGCAGAACCCCTGTCTTCACTGACTGGGGGAGAGCATATCCATCACTTGGAGCTTTCTGGAGAAAGGGCCTATCAGTTGATGGTAGATGCGTTGAAGGAGAAGGGATATTTCTTAAGAGAGGGTGCTTCTTTATAAACATAGGTTATAAAACAAATCAGGGATTGCAAAATCCACAGAGATTTGTTATATTTTTACCATGGGGTGACAAGACAGGTGATGTGCAGGTGATTGACATAAGGAGAAAGGCCTATTTATGCAATCAAAGGATATGTGTATAATCTGGGAAAGAACGCAAAAAATGATAAGGTTAAAAGAAAAGGAAGGGATTTGAAATCATGACGGAACAAGGGTTGATCGAAGGGTTGAAGAAGCTAAGAGAGGAAAAAAATGCCATCATTCTGGCGCATAATTACCAGATACCTGAAATACAGGATGTTGCTGATTTTGTTGGAGATTCATTAGAGCTGGTACAGCAGGCCGCTAAAACCGATGCAGCAGTGATTGTATTGAGCGGAGTCTATTATATGGCAGAGAGCGTCAAAATAGCAGCGCCTGCTAAGAAGGTATTACTGCCGGTGTTGGATGCCGGCTGTACCATGGCCAATATGATCCAACAAGAGCAGCTGCGGGTCTTTCGTATGGAGTATCCGGACATTCCCATTCTATGTTATATCAATTCTTCTGCAGAGGTTAAGGCAGAGAGTGACCTTTGCTGTACTGCCTCTAATGCAGTAAGTCTGGTGAGGGGAATGAAAGCAGATAAAATTCTATTTGTGCCGGATCAAAATATGGGAAGCTACATTGCTACGCAGGCACCGGATAAAGAAATCATCAGTTGGGATGGTTTCTGCATGACCCATCATATGGTAAGGCCTGCAGAGGTGGATGCTAACCGAAGCAGGCATCCGGGGGCTTTGGTGCTGGTACACCCGGAATGCACTGCTGCTGTCGTGGAAAGGGCTGATTTTGTAGGAAGCACTACAGAGATTATCAATTATGCCAGACAGTCCGAAAAAAAAGAATTTATTGTGGGAACTGAGATGGGGGTTTTACACCGACTGCGTAAAGAGAACCCTGACAAGAAATTTTACTTACTATCACCTGTGTTAACCTGCTTTAATATGAAAAAAACCGCGTTGACAGACCTATATTGGGCCTTGGAGAAAGAGCAGCACGAGATAAAGATCCATGAGGATATTCTTGAAAAAGCACGGCTTTGTATGGAAAAATTGTTTGTATAAACTGGATTAAAGATTGCAATAGACAATATTAAGGATGGGGGTTGAAAACAAATGCAAGAAAAGCATTTTTCCTTTCGTGATTATATTACTCAAGCATTAAATGGAATGGCCCTTGGATTATTTAGCTCCTTGATTATCGGACTTATATTAAAACAAATTGGTGATTACACGCAGATGGAAACCCTGTCTGCCTTTGGCAGAATGGCTCAATTCTTAATGGGCCCCGCCATTGGTGCGGGGGTAGCCTTTAGCGTCAAAGCCAGTCCATTAGGAATTTTTGCCTCTATTGTTACCGGTGCCATCGGTGCAGGAACCTTCTCTCCTGCTGAGGGAGGCGTTTTTGTAGCAAAGATCGGCGAGCCTGTAGGGGCTTTTGTGGCCGCATTGGCAGGGGCAGAGTTTTCCAAGCGTATTGCTGGGAAAACCAAGGTAGATATTGTATTGGTACCGGCGGGTACGATTCTGTTAGGTGGGATAGCGGGATTGTTCATTGGTCCCGTAATGACCCAGGTTATGAAGGGCTTAGGCGGTCTCATTAACAGTGCTACAGAACTGCAGCCTATTCCTATGGGGATCATCGTAGCTGTATTGATGGGGATGATTTTAACTCTGCCCATCAGCAGTGCGGCACTGGCCATCTCTCTAGGCTTAAGCGGCCTGGCGGCAGGGGCCTCTGTCACTGGCTGTGCAGCCCAGATGGTGGGTTTTGCCGTAGCCAGCTACCGTGAAAACGGTATGGGGGGATTAATTGCCCAGGGCCTGGGTACCTCCATGCTTCAGGTACCAAATATCATACGAAACCCTATGATTTGGGTTCCGCCGACTTTAGCCAGTGCGATTTTAGGTCCTATCTCCACCTTTATTCTGAGAATGGAAAACAATAGTGTTGGGGCAGGAATGGGAACCAGCGGCCTGGTAGGACAATTCGGCACAGTGGCAGCCATGGCGGGAACCCAGTCTACCGCCATGATTCTTGGCAAGATTGCCATCCTTCATTTTATCTTGCCGGCTGTATTGACATTGATTATCTCTGAGTATATGCGCAAAAAAGGCTGGATTAAATTTGGTGACATGAAATTAAATCCTTAGAAAAACTTTCCTCCTGATAGTATTTATGGGTATAATAATACTGTTAGGAGGTTTTTTCATAAGACAATAACAGGGCTTCTACGTATATAAAATATAGAGAATGGGTTATACCGAAGTTTATTGATACTAGGGTATAATTCTTTAATGCAGTAGAAAATAAAAGACCCAAGAGAGCGGCTCTTTGATCCTTTTGCTATCGTTCTTAGCAAATGGAGATAAAAAATGGGTGTAAAAACTTGCATGTTTGAACGGAGTGAGTTTGCAAGTTTTAGCATTTTTTATCGGAGTGAGCTTTAGAACGAACAAAAGGGCAAAACTAGCGAATCTGGGTTTTTATTTTCTGGGTATCCCATATAGGGAAATCCCGTAGAGAATGGAATACAGTGTCTAAATGAATAAAATAGGGGTGAAGTGACTTGAAACACGGAAAACGGGTGTTGGTGTTTGTGGGTATTGGGGCAGTGATCATTCTGTTGACATCCTTTACCACCATTATCAATTTTATTACAGACTATCAATGGTTTAAAGAGCTTGGATATGAACAGGTCTTTCTGACGAAGCTGATGACACAGTTAAAGCTTGGCATTCCTATCTTCATTGTGCTGACAGGGCTAATCTATTTTTATTTGCTGTCAATTAAAAAGGACTATTATAAGAAGGTCAACGTCATAACCGCCGCTTCAGATGAAAAAAGAATGAATCGTGTGGCTCTTTTGGCCGCTGCCTTTGTTTCCTTCTTTACCAGCATGGCTTTTACAGGAAGCTTATGGTATGAACTGCTGCAATTTTTCAATGCGGCACCATTTCCTACTACAGATCCTATCTTCGGACGAAACATTTCCTTTTATATGTTCCAACTGCCATTGATTCAACGGATCTATTATATGCTGATCAGCTTTATTGTATTGATGGCCATACTTACTTTTATTTTCTATATCATTCTGCTGAGCATCCGGAGTCCTAAAGTCTTTGAGGAAGCTCCGGAAACAGGCACCATCAGGATGAAACGGGGAATGCCTATTTCAGAAGGCAAAAAGTTGCTGGATATCGCCATCCGCCAGGTAATGCTCGTCGGGGTAATTTTCTTTTTAATACTGGGTCTCGGCTATTATCTCAGAACCTTTGAACTGCTGTACTCTCCGAGAGGGGTAGCCTATGGCGCCAGCTTTACCGATGTCCGTGTAACCCTATGGATGTATCGGGCATTGGCGGTTTTATCTCTTCTATCAGCGGGATTGTGGATTGCAGGCATCAGAAAAGGAAAACTGAGGCAGGCTCTGTTGGGACCGATCATGATTATTGCCATCGGCATCCTTGGCAATGGAGCAGCCATGGTAGTGCAAAATTTTGTGGTGGCTCCGGATGAAATCTCCAAAGAGCGTCCCTATCTGGAATACAATATTGCATTTACGAAAGAGGCTTATGGATTAAATAATATCGAAATTCAGGATTTTCCTGCAGAAAATAATTTAACCCGCGAGGACCTGGAAAGAAATCAAGAGACGGTCAGAAATATTCGGATTAATGACTACCGCCCCACGCTGCAGTTTTATAATCAAAGACAGGGAATCCGTCCCTACTATCAGTTCAATGATGTAGATATTGACCGATATAGTATCGATGGTCAGTATACCCAGGTCTTTTTATCTGCCAGAGAAATAGATTCAAAGCGTGTCAATGAGCAGTGGATCAATCAGCATCTAAAGTATACCCATGGTTATGGGGTGGCCTTATCCCCGGTGAATACCATTACAGCTGAGGGCTCCCCCAGGCTGCTGGTAAGGAATATTCCACCGGAAACAGATATTCGGGCCTTAGAGGTTACACGACCGGAAATCTACTTTGGGGAGATAACCAATCAGTATATTATTACCAACACCAAGGAAAAAGAGTTTGATTATCCCCAAGGGGAGCAAAATGCAGAGGCTGTTTATGAGGGAACTGCAGGAATCCGTCTGGGGGGATTGAATAAGCTGATCTATGCAATCCGGCAGGGAAGTCTAAAGCTCTTGGTATCAGGAAATATCACGGGAGAAAGCCGGATTCATCTCTATCGAAACATCAATGAGAGAGTTAGAAAAATCGCACCCTTTATTTACTATGATGAGGACCCTTACCTGATCATTGATGAAGGAAAGCTCTATTGGATGATCGACGGCTATACCGTCAGTGAGAACTACCCCTATGCAGAACCCTATGTAGGGGATCGGGGCAACTATATCCGCAATTCAGTAAAGGTTGTGATTGATGCTTATAATGGTACCACTACCTATTATGTTGCTGATGAACAGGACCCGGTAATACAGACTCTAGGGAAGGTGTTTCCGCAGCTGCTGACACCGATGGATCAGATGCCGGCGGGTATCAAAGCCCATATTCGCTATCCCCAGACCTTGTTTGATATACAGGCAGAGGTATATCGAACCTATCATATGCGGGATATAGATGTTTTTTATACAAAAGAGGATCTGTGGGATATCGCCCGTGAGATGTATGAACGAAAAGAACAGGTAATGGAATCCCACTATAATATCATGAAGCTGCCGGGAGAAGAACAGGAAGAATTCATCCTATCGATTCCCTATACACCGAAGAATAAGCCAAATATGACAGCCCTGCTCATGGGGCGGTCCGATGGAGAAAACTATGGGAAGCTGATGCTCTACCGTCTGCCAAAACAGAAGAATGTCTATGGACCTATGCAGATTGAGTCTAAAATTGATCAAGATACCAATATCTCTAAAGAATTCTCTCTTTGGGGACAGCAAGGTTCCAGCTATATTCGCGGAAATCTGCTGACTATTCCTATTGAAAATTCTCTGCTCTATGTAGAACCCATCTACCTGAAAGCAGACAACGAAAGCAGCTTGCCGGAGGTAAAACGGGTGATCGTATTCTATGGTGAGCGGATCGCCTACGAGGAGACGCTGGAGGAAGCTCTGGAAGTACTGTTTGGCAAAGCAGCAGAGGCGCCGGCTCCAGGCCTGCAGTCACCACAAATCCCCGATGCTGAAGAGGGCGAAGAGGATATTCAAGCACTGATCCGCAAAGCCAATGAGGTGTTCAATAGGTCCCAAGAGGCCCAAAGAGCAGGAAACTGGTCAGAATACGGGGCGAGGATTGAGGAATTGAAAAGTATCCTGGAGCGATTGAACCAAGGAGCTCAATAGTCTGTCATTATATTGCTAAAAAGAATTAAACTGTGGAGAAGGGATCCTGTGCCCTTCCGTTGAGTTAAAAAAGAGACCGTTCTTTTACAGAACAGGTCTCTTTTTGCACTAAAAGAAAAGATTAAATAAACCGTTGCAGATCAGATCAATGGGAGGCTCCATAACACGGTCCAAGACATTGGGATGATCAGCAAGGAAGGTAGATGAAAAGGATTCAATCAAGGGAGCGGTGTATCATTTTTGTATTGATCAAACTGTTCGTTAAAGACGATTTCAGCTTCTTTTAATTTCTTTTCAATATACTCCTGAAAATGATAAGTTCCAATGACTTTTTTAAGTTTTTCCTCCCCAAGCTGCTGCTTAATTTTGTCATATACATGGCTTTTGTATGCTTCCTCTGTCTCCAAACCAAATAATTCCATTTCCCTTATCTTTGCGTATCTGTAATAATACTGATAAAATATATTGCTTTCAATATCCTCCCTAATCTGAGCTTGGTAGGCCAGGTAGGCTCCCTCCACTTCTTTAGAAGAAGGATTTAGGTCCCTTGCCTCCAGTTCTTCTGCGATAACTGCTTTCGTTAAAGCCTGTTGATAGGCATAGAGGAGAGTTTGTTTTTTTAGCAGATTTTCATAATTGTCAATTTCCTTTAATACAAAATATTTCAGTGTGTTTTTTTCCTCTGCAACAGCTAAATTCTGAACCGCTGCTCTAGCTTCATTGAGTTTTCCCTGCTGAATCAAAAGAATAATATCATCTACTAGAGAAGGTCTGATTCCCAGAAGCTCTAGCTTTGGATAAATATTATTTCGAAAACGATTATATTCGTAAAGCTGTTTTTCCAGCTGGAGGAACTTAAACTGAGTCTCTACTGCTTTCACGGTAATAACATGGCCGTTAATCATGGCTACCTGATCAGGGCTTAAGGTTTTCTGCTCCGAGCAGGAAACTAAAAAAGCTGTAAGGAGCAATACAAAACATAAAAAAAATAGACGCTTTACCCCCATAACAAAAATCCCCCTAAAATAACTCTCATATTATAGACGGAATTTTTGGCAAAAGGTTTCACTTTATACAAATAAAAAAACCTAATCACTTAGGTTTTTTAGGATATAAGTAAGGAGCGTATTCACAAAATAATTGGGACTAACGACTACGTAAAAATTTTAGCTCTTCAATTGTCATTTGATCTAGTTTTTGTGCCATCTGGGAAAATTCTTTTCTTTGAATCACACCTTTATCGATCAGTATCTCAATCATCGTAGCAATGGCTAAGGTATTGCGATAATCAACTTCCTTTAAATCACCGATTTGAGCATATAAATCAATGTCATGCATGGATATTCCCCCCTCTACTTTCTTTGCTACTTGTAATTATAGGCAATGGGACAAAGTAATATACATTTTTTTTGTAAAGACACTAAAATAATAGAGAGTTCATATGAGGTATCAAAACCGGAGATTATTGCATAATATGAATATAATATAAATATAATCCTTAGTACAGGTAGATTACCCTGAAAAGGGGGGGAATAGATGGATAATCAAAGGGTACTTACAACAGGCAGCTATTTTTGGATGCTGACAAAGATTTTTTTTAAATCCTTAGCAGCCTATTATTTTCAAAGAGATGACGATCGATTGGAAGCGTTATATTATGAAACTTTAGATCTTCATGAACAATATATTGATATCTATTGTGATGAGGAAGATAAAGAAGAACGTCTAAAGGAAAAAGTTTATGAAATGTTGGAGCTCATCCTCTTAAAGGAGCAAAAAGATATATTGCAAATGAAGAGCTCTGAAAAGACATTTCGGGGGTTAAAGCTGAAAGAAAACATTATTCATGATATCTATGTAGAGCTCTGGCTGCTGGGACAAAACCTTTGGCTATATACCTTTGGGGGCAGGGATCAACAGGAGAATATTATACCCTTTGATATTGAAAATCCACATTTGCTGCGGATAGATCAAGTATATCACGGTTTAAAGATACAGCGGGTACCCGGACTATTATCCATGCTCTATGCAAAAGAAAAAGAGAATAAAAAATAAGGTTCTTGCCAAACTAATGGTAATATGTTAGAATATTTTAAAATATGGAAAAGACTGTGAAGAGAAATAGTAAATAGTTCAGTTTGTGTAGAGAGCCGGTGGTAGGTGCAAACCGGTGAAATTGGCTATTGAATCCGTCTCGGAGTTGTGGACTGAAAGAAAGAGTAGGTCCAAACGGGTGCGACCGTTATATCGCAGCAAAGAGGATTGAAGGAATTCAATCAATTTGGGTGGCAACGCGGGAATATAACTCTCGTCCCTATCATTTTGGGACGGGAGTTTTTTTACGAAAAGCGATAAGGAGGTAGGTCAAATGTTAGATTTAAAACGCATTCGAAATGAGTTGGATTATGTTAAGGAAAGAGTGATGTCCAGAGGACAAGGGGACTATGGCTTGGATCAAGTAGTTGAGCTGGATGAGAAACGCAGAAACCTGCTTCAAGAAGTGGAACAAATGAAAAACAAGCAAAATACGGTGTCAAAGGAGATACCAAAGCTTAAAAAAGAAGGAAAAGATGCTTCTGCAGTGATGGAAGAAATGAAAGAGCTGTCAGATAAAATTAAGGCCTTAGACGAAGCGGTAAAAGTAGTTGAACAGCAAATTCAGGAAATATTGATGGGGATTCCCAATGCACCTCATCCAAGTGTGCCTGCAGGACAAAGTGATGCAGATAACGTTGAGGTGAAAAAATGGGGAGAGCCCAAACAATTTGATTTTGAACATAAGGCCCATTGGGATATTGGTACAGATTTAGGTATTTTAGATTTTGAAAGAGCGGGAAAAATTACGGGAACCCGTTTTACCGTGTACAATGGATTAGGAGCTAAGCTGGAGCGAGCCATTATAAACTTTATGCTGGATCTGCATACAGGTGAGCATGGGTATACAGAGATTTTACCGCCTTTTATGGTGAATCGTGCCAGCATGACCGGTACGGGGCAGCTGCCTAAATTCGAAGAGGATATGTTCCACATTCCTGCGAAGGATTACTTCCTGGTTCCAACGGCAGAGGTACCTGTGACGAATTTATACATGGATGAAATCCTGGATGCAGACCAGCTTCCTATCTATCATACAGCTTATACCCCATGCTTTAGAAAAGAAGCGGGCTCTGCAGGAAGAGATACCCGAGGACTTATTCGCCAGCATCAGTTCAATAAAGTAGAGCTGGTAAAATTCACAAGTCCTGAGACTTCTTATGAAGAGCTGGAAAGCTTATTAGCGGCAGCTGAAGAGGTATTAAAGCGATTGGAGCTTCCTTACAGAGTGGTGAAGCTTTCAACGGGAGACTTGGGTTTTAGCTCTGCCTGTACTTATGATATAGAGGTGTGGATGCCTAGCTATAACCGATATTTGGAGATTTCTTCCTGCAGTAATTTTGAAGATTTCCAGGCCAGGAGAGCCAATATACGCTTTAGACCTGAACCAAAGGGCAAGGTAGAGTTTGTCCATACCCTTAATGGTTCCGGCTTAGCTGTAGGCAGAACCTTCGCGGCCATCCTGGAAAACTTCCAGCAGGCCGATGGCTCCGTGGTTATCCCTCAAGCCTTAAGACCTTATATGGGCGGCATTGAAATGATTACAAAATAAATGGGAGCAGACTGAGACATTTATCTCGGTCTGTTTTTTTTTTGCAGTTTTGCAGGATAAAATAACATTTTTTTCAGGTAAACGATTTCACGGAATAAAAGCAGTTGACGGGTGAATCACAGATAAAATATGATATAAATAAACATCAGAGGGCATCGCAAGTAGGGCTCTATTTGAAGCAAAGGTTAAAAATAGAGGGGGAATGAAGGCTATGTTTAAAGGAATTGCAGCATCTCCGGGAATTGCCGTAGGGAAGGCGCTCGTACTAAAAAAGGAGAACATCATTATTGAACGAAAAAAAGTTGATGATCTGGATAAAGAGAAAAGCAGATTTCAAGAAGCGGTAAAGGTATCAAGAGCACAGATAGAGATGATTAAGGAAAAAGCAGGAGAAGAGCAAAAAAGCATTATGGATGCTCATATTATGATCTTGGAAGATCCGGAGCTTTTAGGCAATGTAGAGGATAAAATTCAGTCGGAAAACATCAATGCAGAAGCTGCCTTAGATGACGTACTAAATCTATTTATCACCATGTTTGAAAGCATGGACAATGAGTATATGAAGGAAAGAGCCGCAGACATCAAGGATGTGGGTCAGAGATTGTTAATGAATCTATTGGGAAAAGAAATACCCAATTTATCTGTGTTAAAGGAGGAGGTCGTGTTAGTAGCCCATGATATTACCCCTTCGGATACAGCTCAAATGGATCGGGAAAAGGTATTGGGCTTTATCACCGATATCGGAGGACGAACTTCCCATAGTGCTATCATGGCCCGTTCCATGGAGATTCCTGCAGTATTAGGCTTAAAGAACATAACAGAACAGATCAAGACAGGAGACCAGGTGGTATTTGACGGTGACGAAGGCGTGGTACTGGTCAATCCGGAAGAGACCGTAGTAAAAACCTACTTAGAAAGAAAAGAAAAAGAAATGGCGGCAAAGAAAGAGTTAATGCAGCTGGTAGGCAGTCAGAGCCTATCTTTAGATGGCAGGCGGGTAGAGATTGGCTGCAATATCGGAAATCCACAGGATGCTAAGAAGGCCCATGAAAACGGGGCAGAAGGCATTGGTTTGTATCGTACAGAGTTCTTATATATGGACAGAACAACGTTACCTTCAGAGGAAGAGCAGTATCAAGCCTACAAGGCGGTGCTGGAGATCATGGGAGAGCGCCCTGTGGTAATCAGAACCCTGGATATCGGAGGAGACAAAGAGCTCCCCTATATGAATATGCCTAAGGAAGCCAATCCTTTCCTGGGCTACCGGGCCATCCGGATTTGCCTGGATCGAACAGATATTTTTAAAACACAGCTGCGGGCACTGCTGCGGGCAAGTGTTTATGGCAATTTAAAAATTATGTATCCCATGATTTCCTGCGTGGAGGAAATCCGGGGAGCCAATCGTATATTGGAGGAAGTAAAGCAGGAATTAGACAGCCAGGGAATAGCCTATGCCCCTGATTTTGAAGTAGGAATCATGATAGAGATTCCTTCTGCGGCGGTGATTGCTGACCTATTGGCCGATGAGGTAGATTTCTTTAGTATCGGCACCAATGACTTGATTCAGTACACTACGGCAGTAGACCGTATGAATGAAAAGATATCCCATCTATACAATCCTTTCAATCCTGCCGTATTAAGATTGATCAAGACCGTTATCGACAGCGGCCATCAGGCAGGCATCTGGGTAGGCATGTGCGGCGAGGTTGCGGGAGACAAGCGACTGATTCCGGTACTGTTGGGAATGGGTCTGGATGAGTTTAGTATGAGTGCAGGATCTATCCTGCCGGCCAGAAAGCAGATTCAGGGACTTTCCTATGAAAAGATGAAAGGCTTAGCAGAGCAGGTGCTCAAGATGAAGAGTGCCGAAGAGATTGAGAAGTTTGTTGCGCAAAACCTATAAGATAAACCCGCCAAATGGCGGGTTTATCTTATGCCTAAATAATGAGCTATATTGGCTTTAGAGTCCTTTATTCCGCGAATTTTTGGAAGTTTGCAGGTCATAAGGGTGGTCACCCCGGGACCATGGCCCATTTTAACGCAATCACTGTGGACCACGACGCCAATAGATACAGCTCCTTTTAAAAAGCCCCTGCCATAGCTGTTGTCGCAGTCCTGAAGCAGCACAATATCCCCAAACCGAAGGTCATTTAGCCCAAAGGCAGCATTTGCTCCCGCATCTGCTGTCATAATGTCATAATCTCCGCTGACAGCTGTTACAGCGCCAATACCGGAGCCCATCAGATAGGCCGGAACCTCTGTTACTACCGGAACCTCCAGTATTCCATCCTTGCCGATGTGAAGTTCCATTTTTTCTAATAAGTTGGGGTCCATATTCATAATCATGACTTCCGGCAGATCAAGGAGTTTTAAACCCTGTCCATAGGCCTTTATCAGAATTTTATCCCCGATGGTCATATTTTCTAAATCCTTTTCATGAAAATAGATCAACACATGATCAATTCCTCCATGAGTTCCAGTCACAAAGCCCTTTGCACCCTTTGCATCACCGCTGACGACTTTGGCTTCATTGCCTACACAGGCTAGAAGATTGAGTCCGCCATTGGGCCCCGTTTCCGTCAATTTGATGCTCACTCCCGGTTCTACATGGTCTCCGGCCCAACCCATGGCAGGATCACCTACCTGTACATTATAGGTGATGCCCCCGGTAGCGGGCAATATAAGCGGTGCACCTTCATGGCTGATACGGTAAGGATAAACCGCAACAGGATGAGCAATCTGCCCCTGAACCGATTGCATGACGACTCTGTCTTTATTAGTTTTAATCATATCCCATAAGCCCCCTTTACACATAAGAATATTGATGTGATAGAATATTCTATAAAAAAAAATAAACCCCTTTTCCCACGAAGGGCAAAAGCATGATAAAATAGAAAAAATGAATAATAAAGATGAATCAGGGCTGCCTAAGCAGCAGGATTCATGCACAAAACAACAGGGGGGTTTGGGACGTGCCAAGACTCAGGGGGAAGAGATGCCTTATATGCATAATTATTATATTCATGTTTATGACGGTACAGGTTCACAGCAGCGCTACAGCTTTAGAAGCCTTCAATCAAGAGTTTGTCAGAAGCCAATCAAAGGATTTCCAGTTGGTGCCAGTCTTTCAAGATGCCCGGCAATTTGCCCAGGCTGAAGAAAGGGTTTACGGGTGGGATGTGGTTCAAGGAAAACAACCGATGGGGAGGCTGACCATGAACCAGTATCGCTTGGCCAACGGAGATTTGTATTATTATCTGCGTTATTTGCCCCAGCAAAGCGACAAGCGATCTTTGATGCTTTCCATACCCGTAGAACTTACAGATTTTACATACCGTTATGTAACTTATCCTTTGGGTTATGACTTTTCAAAGTCTCAATGGTCAGAAATAGTGAGCGGAAACAAGGAAACAAAACTGCCCAAAGAATCCATGTATATTGACGATACAGCAGCCTCCTATTATCTCAGCTATATCGACGTTTTCGAACTACAGGATAAAGGGGTAAAGAAGGAACGATATGATCTGGGAAAGGCCCTTCGGATAGGGGATGAATGCCTTCTTCTGGAGTTTCCCAACATAAAGGGGACCAGTGTGGAGCAGTGGGGGGTTTTATCACAGGAGAGGCTGGTGGATTGGGAAGATTCTATGGCACCAATCCATTTGCGCATGGCGGATTTAAACCGTGTTCGAAAGCAGGGCCAGGAAGGAATCTATTATTTTACACCTAGCAGCTATTATCCTACCTCACCCACCAGCTTTTGGTTTAATCCGGCCCACCATATTGGAGAGTTGTTTATCCGTACAGAGGGAGCCAGATTTTTCGAAGACTTTGGTTTGGTTTCCCTTTATAAAGCGGTAAGATCACAGAATCAAAGGGGTTATTGGTGGTCTACTCCGCGATCCAACTGGCTGATGCAGGATTATGGTATCGACAGCAGTTTTTATGACACTCGATTTTCAACGGATGCAGCTATTTTTTTGTTAAAGGGCTATGATAAATATCAGGATCCTGTATTCTTAGAGGCAGGGAAAAAATATGGAGACTACCTGCTGCAATTTGCTGAGAATCATCATTTTGAGACAGTCAACGGAGGTTGGTTGATAATGGATTATGGACATGATATGAAGCCTGAGGCTGTAACCCATGTTTCCCTCAATCATCTGGTGACAGAAATGAACTTTTTATATCATCTATACATATTAACAGAAGAAGAAGCTTATTATACATTGGCGGGAAAAATCAAGCAGGCAGTCAAAGATACCCGTTTTAGCTGGATTAAGGAAAACGGCGATCTATGGTATGCCTATATGACAGATGGTACCTATGGAAAGCAGGATTATCCTGTACTGACATTAAAGGATCTGCGCATTAGCCAGGGATTTTTTGAAAAAGTAGACGGATACCGGGACGATGATTTTGAAATGCTGATTCTGAGTAAGGAAAACTATCTAAAGGCCAACAATTTACCCCTATGGTAGTAGGATGAAATAAAATGATTTGGTTAGACTGCATGATAAAGGAGAAGGGAAATCTAATGATTTTGGAGGTGGATACATGAAAAAAGTAGTGCTTTTTACCAGCAAAACCTGACCCCATTGCTATACAGCGAAGGAGTATCTTTCGCAAAAAGGAATTCCCTATGAGGAACGGGATATTCAAGAGGATCTAAGGGCCAGGCAGGAACTGATGAAAAGAAAAGTAATGGGAGTGCCTGCATTCCTAATTGGTGAGGATATGGTAGTTGGTTTAGATACAGAAAAGATTGAAGCTTTATTGGATTTTACTATTCAATCCTGTCCAGGCTGTAGGATCCGTATGCGGGTCCCCAAAAACAAAGGGACACTGATGGTGACCTGTCCCAAGTGCAGGCACAAAATGAAAATAAGTACATAGAAAAGCCTACGGCGTGTGCTTCGCTAGGGGAATCTAGTTCCCCTTCGACGGCTGCAAAGCAGCCTGAGCACCCCTCTTACAGCGGCAGGGGATTTCATCCCCTATGACCGCGTTTTTTTATTGTCAAAAAATGCTTTAAAATGTTTTAAACCTTAAAATTACTTTTATTGAACCCTTCATTAATTTATACTATCTTAGACAAAAAAACCGGGCATACCCGCTTTCAGATTGATGATATGAACAAGCAAAGCCCTCCTAGGATCCTCTCGATTCCGTGACAAGGCCACTTTTTCTAAAATAATAAGTTGAAAAAAAGTGATCTCGTCAAAGTCCCTGTTCGGAAGCTTAGGAGGGCTTTGATAACGATTTCGAACTGAGAATACTAGTTTTTTCTATGATTATACATAGTTTCAGCAACTGCGTATTCTTGTACAGCCTTTTTATCCACAGCCTGTTTACGAATACAGGAATCATAGAATCCTCTCTCAAGCCTGTTTACACATATTATAGTAAAAATACGATGATAAATACAAAAAACCACAAAAATAAGCCCATTGACTTTGCAAAAACAACCCCCTTACAGCCTAGTGTTTACGAAAAGACTCTAAAGGGGTTACTGGAAAAGGGGATAAAATTTACGAACGATAGGCACCGTTTATTTTTACATAATCATAGCTTAAATCGCAGCCCCAGGCTGTAGCGCTATAGGAACCATCCTTTAGATCAATAACAATATTGACATAGCTTTCATCGAGAATTTTTTTGGCCAGATCCTCATCAAAGGGAAGTCCCGCACCGTCTTGAACCAACTGTAAAATGCCCTTTTCATTTTTAAAGAACACATCTACCGCTTGGGGAGAGAAGGTACCGCCGGAATATCCCAGGGCGCACATGATTCTTCCCCAGTTGGCATCAGCGCCGAAAAAGGCTGATTTAACAAGATTAGAGGATATAACGGACTTGGCACATAGCTTAGCATCCTTTTGTGTGCAGGCATTATGGAGGGAAACCTCTATCAGCTTGGTTGCCCCTTCTCCATCCTTTGCGATCATCTTGGCCAACTCTATATTCACGTAGTCCAAAGCCTTCTTAAACAATGCATACTGATCATTTGCCGTATCGATCAGAGGATTGTTGGCAGTGCCATTGGCCAAGGCAATGACCATATCATTGGTACTGGTATCCCCGTCCACAGAAATCATATTGTAGGAGTCACCGACACTTTCCTTGAGAGCTGCAGACAGCAGGTCTTTAGAAATATTTGCATTGGTCACCACAAAGGAAAGCATAGTAGCCATATTGGGATGAATCATGCCGGAACCCTTTGCAAAGCCGCTGATACGTACCGGTTGGTTATCCAGGAGGATCTCAACGGTGATCTGCTTGGGGAAGGAATCGGTGGTCATAATCGCCTCAGCAGCACTTTGACCATTGCCATTGTCTAAAAGTTCGCAGGCTGCTTGGATACCGGGAACCACCACATGCATCGGCATAGGTACACCTATGATTCCTGTTGAGCTGACCATTACCTGCTGGGGACTAAGTCCTAAGGCTGCTGCTGCTGTACTGGCCATTTCCTGAGCATCCTGAAGGCCTTGGGAACCGGTACACGCATTGGCGTTACCGCTGTTAATGACGATGGCCTGGGTGGTATCAGATTTTAAATGCTCCATATTGACCTGTACGGGGGCTGCTTTAACGATATTAGTTGTGAAAGCTGCTGCAGCTACGGCAGGCACCTTGCTATATAAAACACATAAGTCTTTTTTTCCATTCTTTTTAATACCGCAGTGAATACCTACTGCCTGAAATCCCGATACATCGGTAACCGTCATGTTTTCTAGAATTTTCATATATAATAACCTCCTATAGTAAATTTATAATTTTTTTCTTTCTTTAAGGTAGAGTCATCTAGAAAATACAGATACAGATTCGCTAGTTTTGCCCTTTTGGTCGTTCAAAAGCTCCTTTCGATAAAGAATGCTAAAACTTGGAAACTCACTACGTTCAAACATGCAAGTTTTTTTTAGTATTCTTTAACTCCAGTCACTAAGAACGATGGCAAAAGGATCAAAGAGCTGCTCTCTAGTATCTGTATTTTCTGATGATTAGAGAATGGTACTAGAGCATGGCAGGCTAAATTTATTTTTTAAGGAACCATCGGCAGTATATCTAAACCGATCATTTCCACCAGACCAAACATGATATTCATGTTTTGAACCGCCTGACCGGCAGCACCTTTTATGAGATTGTCGATGGCTGAGATCACGATAACCCTTCCAGTTCGTTCATCTATCCGCAGTCCGATGTCGCAGAGATTGGAGCCTTTTACATTTCTCGTTTCTGGTATCGTGTCTAGTACCCGTACAAAATATTCATTTTGGTAAAAGGATTGGTAGCAGTCATACAGGGCTTCCTTTGAAATCTGCGTTCGAAGGCTTCCATAACAGGTTGCCAGGATTCCCCGATTCATGGGAACCAGGTGAGGTGTAAAGGAAATGAAAAGAGGACTTCCGTTCAGTAAGCCTAACTCCTGTTCAATTTCCGGTGTATGTCTGTGACTAGCCACTCCGTAAGCCTTAATGGATTCGCTGCATTCTGTATAGAGCGTTGCAATATTTGCTGTTCTGCCGGCCCCTGATACGCCGGATTTGGCATCAATAACAATAGACTCTTTCACGATAAGCTGTTCCTTTAATAAAGGAGCCAGAGCCAGTATACTGGCGGTTGGATAACAGCCCGGATTGGCAATAAGGCTGGCATTTTTTATTTTATCCCGGTGGAGTTCCGGCAATCCATATACTGCTTGAGAAAGCAGTTGAGGGCAGCCATGATCCAGGTCGTACCAGTCTTTATAAAGGTTGGCATCGGTGAGGCGGAAATCTGCTCCTAAATCGATTACCTTTACACCTTGTGTTAATGCCTTTTGTGCCAGGTCGAAGGATTTACCATGGGGCAATGCAATAAATAACACATCTATTTTAGAGAGCTGTTGCTCTGCTTCTTGGATATCTATGCAAATGTCCTGCATAAAATTCCTGTAGTTCGGATAAGTGGCAGAAAAGGATAAGCCTGTATGATTATGAGAACTTAGAAAGCGGATTTTCACATGGGGATGCCTGTGCAAGTACCAAACCAACTGTTGTCCTGCATATCCTGTTGAACCAATTACACCAACATTTATCATATTTTATCACCTCGAAGATTTATATTTGTAATTATACAATAATATAACATAAATATTCAATAACAAAAACAAAAAACACAAAAACTATTGAATAAATATTAAAACAAACGTATAATTATAATTATCATTTTCTTAAAAGGTTGGTGGATCAAGTTCATGAATGGTGAAACAGTAAAAATTCTCATCGAAGCCCTGCCCTATATTAAAAAGTTTAGAGGAAAGACCTTTGTGATTAAATATGGCGGCAGTATTATGAAAAATAAAGCAGCAAAAAAAGCATTTATTGAAGATGTAGTACTAATGAAGCTGGTAGGAATCAACATCATTATCGTCCATGGCGGAGGACCCTGTATCTCCTCCATGCTGGAGCAGCTAAACATTGAAAGCAGATTTGTTCATGGGCTGCGGGTAACGGATGAAAGGGCTATCGAAGTGGTAGAAATGATTCTTTCGGGACAGATTAACAAAGAAATTGCATCGGCTCTTTGCAAGCATGGGGTTAGTGCCATTGGAATCAGTGGAAGAGATGGGCATCTTATCGAAGCTGAAAAGAAATATCTCTATGAAGGGGAAGAAAAAATTGATATCGGATTTGTAGGAGAGGTAGTCAGTATCAATAAAAAGCTGCTGACAGATTTATTAGAAAAGGAACAGCTGCCGGTGATCTCTCCTGTAGGCTGTGATATAGAAGGAAAGGTATATAATATCAATGCGGATTATGTAGCTTCCGCTATGAGTACAGTACTGGAAGCAGAAAAGCTGATTCTGCTGACGGACATAGAAGGCATTTATAAAGATATCAATGATCCTGAGAGCTTTATTTCAGAAATTAGTATAGAGGAATTGAAGGAATATATTCATACTGGTGTTTTAAAGGGGGGAATGATTCCAAAGGCCCAATGCTGTATTGACGCTCTGGAACGGGGAACAAAAAATGTCCATTTAATTGATGGCAGAAAGGAACACAGCTTGCTGCTGGAGATATTTACTAACGAAGGAATTGGAACCATGGTGAAAGGGAGGGTTTAATTAATATGAAAAAAGAGTATATCATGAATACCTACGGAAGATTTGATGTGACCTTCACCAAAGGGATAGGCACGAAGGTCTATGATACAGAAGGAAAGGTCTATCTGGATTTTGTATCGGGGGTAGCGGTGAATTGCTTGGGGCACAGTCACCCGGCTATTGCAAAAACCCTGGCAGATCAAAGTCAGACTTTGATGCATGTATCCAACCTGTATTGGAATGACAAACAGCTGATGCTGGCTGAAAAGCTCGCAGCCCACAGTCATCATCATCAGGTTTTTTTCAGCAACAGCGGTACAGAGGCAGTAGAAACGGCTCTGAAGCTGGCTCGAAAGCAAGGGAAGATCAAGGGCGGCAAAGATAAAAATGTCATTCTATATATGGAGAATTCTTTTCACGGCAGAACATTAGGAGCCCTGGCAGTAACCGGACAGGAAAAATACCAAAAAGACTTCATGCCGTTGATGTCGGGGCTTAAGACGGTTAAGTTTAACGATCCTGTGGATTTGGCAGAGAAAATGGATGAATCCGTATGTGGAGTCATTCTGGAGCCGATCCAGGGTGAAGGAGGCATTATTACAGTCAGTCCTGTGTTTTTGCAAAAGGCGAGAGAGCTTTGCGATCAGTATCAGGCACTGCTTATTTTCGATGAGGTCCAGTGTGGAATCGGAAGAACAGGAAAACTGTTTGCCTACGAAAATTTTGCTGTTCAGCCCGATGTGATTTGTATGGCCAAAGGCTTGGGAGGTGGGTTTCCCATAGGCGCTACTCTGGCCAAAAAGGAAGCCGCAGAAGCCTTTGCACCGGGAGATCACGGCTGTACCTTTGGAGGAAATCCTTTGGCTTGCGCAGTAGCGCTAACGGTATTAGAGGAGCTGCTGGAAAAGGGTGTATTAGAGAATACAATCCAACAAAGCAAATATCTTGTAGATCAGCTGTCTAAGCTGCAGGAAAAACACACGGTAGTACAGGGCGTTCAAGGAATGGGCCTGATGCTTGGACTTGGATTAATTATCCAAGGCAAGCAGCTGGTGCAAAAGTGCTTTGAAAAGGGGTTGCTGCTGGTAGGTGCAGGAGAAAAGGTTGTGAGAATTCTTCCGCCGCTGAATGTAACCCAAGAGGAAATTGATGAGGCTGTAGCCATCATTGATGCAGCATTAAGCGAACTATAGGCTAACATTTTGCACTTTTTGAGAAGATATCTAGAAAATAAAGATACAGATTCGCTAGTTTTGCCCTTTCGATTGTTCTATAGCTCCTTACGATAAAGAAAGCTAAAACTTGCAAACTCACTCCGTTCAAACATGCAAGTTTTTATACGCTTTCTTTATCTTCACTTACTAAGAACAAAAGCAAAAGGATCAAAAAGACGCTCACGTAGTATCTCGTATTTTCTGCTTTACAAAGGGTAGGGAACGACCCCTGTGTCGTTCCGAAAATGAAATAGACCTGCAAACATTTTATGCTTGACAATATAGAAGTAATTATGTTACGATTTGATGAAATGAAAATAGATTTTCCTTTAAAATGGTCCAGAGAGGCCAAAAAGGAGGTGAAGAAAGATGCGGGATTTCCTGTATCTCTATAAGCTGTGCAACCAAACCTTCTGCCTCTGACAGAAGGTTAATTTTTTGTCTTGATATGGATATATATGCATAAAAAGAGAGAAAGCTTTGTGATAAGAAATGAATAAATATTATTAAAATGCTTATAAAATTACAGCAAAAATCCTTGATAAATTGAGAAATACAGAGATAGATAATCATATGTCATGCAGTGGAAAAGGTGCATATAAGCCTGATAGTCTCTGATTTTTAACCCTTTCTTTCATTAAACAAAAAAAACACATAAAAAAAACTAAAAAATTTTAAATAACTATTGCATAAATATATAATAATAAGTATAATTATAAATAACCAAGTAAAGAAGGGTTGATAAAATATGAAGCGATATCGTAAAAGGCGCAGGCCTCTAACATAAGCAGAATTAAAAATATATTATCTTATTAAAAGAAAGGATGAGAAACCATGACATATATGCTTTCATCAAAAGCACTTCATACAGTTAACATGGAAGAGGTTTGCAGCAGCTGCAAGGGAGGATATTTTCACATTGCTCCTAAAATCACAAAGGTGGCAGTGATCAATCTGGGAATGCAAAAAGAGAACCTGATGGATATGGTCAACATGAAATGCAGCCTAAATGTATTTGACGAGGATTTTAGCGTAAACCAATTGAATATGGTACCCCATGATATCGTAATGGTGTCTAACGGAAAGCTTGATGCAGAAAAAATTCCAATGGTTGTGGATAAGATTAAGGCACTGATTGGCAAAAAGAAAATTTTCGGCATCGGCTTAGGCCAAGAACTGGTAAAGGAAGCTGCAGCCCAGGCAGGGGTACAGACTTGGAAGCAGGAAGGCGATATTATGATCAGCGAGGAAAATAAACTGTACTGCTGTGATATGAGTCAGCAAAATCAACTGGAAGAAATCATGAAATATGCATAAATAGCAATAAAAGAAACAGAAAAGAAATGAACTTTCCTGTTTCATTATGTAGAGGAGATTGCTTGGGTCAATCGTTAAGAATCTATAGAAAATAGAGGTGTAGACAATGAATGGATTGATATATTTAGAAGACGGAACAGTATACGAAGGAAAAGGCTTTGGCAAAAAGGGAACCTCTGTTGGAGAGTTGGTATTCAACACCTCTATCACAGGGTACCAGGAAATTCTTACGGATCCTTCTTATGCGGGCCAGATCATCACCATGACCTATCCCCTAATCGGAAACTATGGTGTAAATCAATGGGAACAAGAGTCAGAAAAGGTATATGCAAAAGGATTTGTGGTAAAGTCTATTGCTCAAAATCCTTCCAATTATATGAGTGAAAAAACTGTGGAAGAAATGCTGAAGGCCATGGGAATCGTAGGCATCAGCAATGTAGATACCCGAAGCATTACAAAGAAAATCAGAAATACAGGAGCCATCAAATGTGTAATCTCAAATGAAGCTCTATCCGTTCAAGACCTGGAGAATCATATCAAACAGGCAAAGCAAGAGGATGACTGGATGAAGGATGTAAGCACAAAGAAAATGATCCATATTCCGGGGCAGGGACTAAAAGTTGCTTTGGTGGATTTTGGGGTAAAAGCCAATATCGTCAACAATCTAAAAGCACGAGGCTGTGACATTACTGTTTTACCATACAATACATCTTATGAAGAGATCATGAATCTAAACCCTGACGGAGTACTTCTAAGCAATGGACCTGGGGATCCAAAGACCGTTACAGAAGCCATTGCTATGGTTAAAAAGATTATGCACAAGCTGCCTACCTTTGGGATTTGCTTAGGACATCAAATCCTGGGATTAGCTGTAGGCGGTGATACCTATAAAATGAAATACGGACACCGCGGGGGCAATCATGGTGTATATGATATTGATAAGGACAAAGCCTATATTACTTCTCAAAACCATGGGTATGCAGTAAACCCGGAGAGTATAAAAGACAAAGGAATGGTTCTAACCCATATTAACCTGAATGACAACACGGTGGAGGGCATGAAACACAAGGAACTTCCGGTATTTTCCGTACAGTTCCATCCGGAAGGAGCTCCTGGCCCAACAGATTCCTCCTACCTATTTGACAAATTTATGAACCTGATGAAGGAGGGAGCAGTATGCCTTTAGACAAAAGCTTAAAAAAGGTGTTGATTATTGGATCAGGCCCTATCATTATCGGTCAGGCCGCAGAGTTTGACTACTCCGGTACACAGGCCTGCAAGGCCATCAAAGAAGAGGGAATTGAAACGGTGCTGGTAAACAGCAACCCTGCTACTATCATGACGGACATGAATGTGGCAGATAAGGTATATATCGAACCTTTGAATATCGAAAGCTTGGAGAAAATATTGGAGGCAGAAAAGCCCGACGGTATTCTGGCGGGCTTTGGCGGTCAGACGGCACTAAACCTAGCGATGAACCTGCAGGAAAAGGGTATTTTAGACAAGTACGGTGTAAAGCTTTTAGGAACCGACAGCGACACCATTAAAAAGGCAGAGGATCGTGAAGCCTTCAAGGAATTGATGCTGGAGATCGATGAACCGGTGCCTATGAGTATTATTGCCACCAATATTGCACAATGCGAAAAATTTGTACAGCAGTACGGTTTTCCGGTGATCATTCGTCCCGCCTTCACCCTTGGAGGTACCGGCGGCGGAATTGCTGCCAACCATGAACAACTGATCGAAATCTGCGAACGTGGCATTCACAACAGTCCCATTGGGCAGATCCTGCTGGAGCAAAGTGTAGCAGGCTGGAAGGAAATAGAGTATGAAGTCATTCGGGACAAAAAAGATAACTGCATCATTATCTGTAATATGGAAAATATGGACCCTGTAGGGGTGCATACGGGAGACAGTATTGTTGTGGCACCTTCCCAGACCCTGCGGGATAAGGAATATCAGATGCTGCGACAGGCTTCCATTAAGATTATCCGAAGCCTTAAAATTCAAGGGGGCTGCAATATCCAGTTTGCCCTGGATCCAAAGAGCTCAAATTATGTGGTAATCGAGGTAAATCCAAGGGTTAGCCGTTCCAGTGCCCTGGCTTCTAAGGCGGCAGGTTATCCGATTGCTAAGATCGGCGCGAAAATTGCCATTGGATTCAGCCTGGATGAACTGAAGAATTACGTAACGAAAAGCTCCAGTGCCTGCTTCGAGCCAACCTTAGACTATATCGTAGTAAAGTTTCCTAAATGGCCTTTCGATAAGTTCAGCAAGGCTGCCAGAACTCTGGGTACCCAGATGAAAGCCACAGGAGAGGTTATGGCCATCAGCCGAAGCTTTGAAAGTGCCCTCCTAAAGGCAGTAACCTGCCTGGAAGGCAAATTTACCGGATTAAGAATGTTCTCGATTATGGATATGAATGAAGAAGAGCTCTTCGAGAAAATCGAAAAATGCGATGATGAGCGAATTTTCGCTATAGCGGATGCTCTGAGAAGAGGAATTACCATAGAAAAGCTTCATGAAGTTACCCAAATAGACCCATGGTTCCTCCACGGGGTAAATAATATTGTAAAAATGGAGTACCGACTGCAGCAGGAGCCAATGGACGAAAATCTCCTTTATGGGGCTGAGTCCATGGGCTTTACCGACACGGAGATTTGTGACCTGACGGGATTGACCCGGGATGTGCTGCAGGCTATTCGAAAAGAGCATCAAATCTATCCGGTTTATAAAATGGTAGACACCTGCAGTGGGGAATTTGATGCAGAAACTCCTTACTATTACTCTTGCTACGAAGAGGAAGACGAAAATATTATCAGTGATAATAAGAAAATATTGGTGATCGGTTCCGGCCCCATCCGTATCGGCCAGGGAATAGAATTTGACTATTGCTGCGTTCACGGAGTATGGGCGATCAAGGAAGCTGGATACGAATCCATTATCATGAACAATAACCCGGAAACTGTAAGTACCGACTTTGATACGGCAGATAAGCTGTATTTTGAATCCCTCTATATTGATGATGTGATGAATGTCATCCGCAGTGAAAAGCCAGAGGGCGTGGTGCTCCAGTTTGGCGGGCAGACCTCTGTAAACCTGGCGCCGAAGCTTTACGAAAGAGGCGTCAACATATTGGGAACCTCTTATCAATCCATTGACCTTGCAGAGGATCGAGAAAAATTCAGAGATTTCCTTGGCCAAATGAGCATCCCTACCCCTACAGGCAAATCTGTAACCAGCATTGCAGAGGCTAAGGAAGCAGTAAAGGAGCTGGGATATCCTGTAGTAGTGCGTCCATCCTATGTTATCGGCGGCCGGGCCATGCAGGTTGTTTATAACGATTATGCCCTGGAAAGCTATATGCAGGAAGCTGTGGACCTTTCTAAAAAGTATCCAATTCTAATCGATCAGTATGTAAAAGGGATTGAGATCGAGGTAGATGCCATTGCAGACGGCGAGGATGTGCTGATCCCTGGAATCATGGAGCATGTGGAGAAAACAGGGATCCACTCTGGTGACAGTATTACCATATATCCTTATGTTTCACTGTCACAGGATACAGTAAAAACCCTAGTGGAGCATACCAAGAAGATTGCTAAGGGCCTAAAAATTATGGGTCTTGTGAATATCCAATATGTATTTGACGGCAAGGATGTTTATGTCATCGAGGTAAATCCGAGAGCTTCCAGAACTGTGCCCATCTTGAGCAAGGTTACACAGGTACCAATGGTGAAGATTGCCGTAGACATCATGCTGGGCAAGAAGTTGAAGGAAATGTCCTATGGTACTGGACTCAAGGAAAATCAAGACTTGTATGCAGTAAAGGTGCCGGTGTTCTCAGGAGAAAAGCTGACGGATGTAGATACCTACCTGGGACCGGAAATGAAGTCTACCGGTGAGGTACTGGGCATCGATACAGATCTGGACATCGCCATCTATAAAGGTTTCAGCGGTGCCAACGTCAAGATTCCAACCGCGGGAGGCATCTATGTATCCCTGAAAGAAGTTGATAAAGAAGAAGGCTTGGAGGTCATTCAAGACTACGCAGCCATGGGCTTTAAAATCTACGGTTCAGCAGGAACCAGCAATTACCTGGCAGAGAAAAATGTTTCTTGTGAAACAATTGAACTCCATCAGTTGGCTCAGGAGCTTTCCAAGGGGACGATTCAGATGGTGATCAATACGCCTACTATCGGAAATGACAGCCAGCGTGAGGGTTTTAAGATGCGCAGAAAGGTCAGCGAATACAGAGTGCCCCTCTTTACTTCTATCGATACAGCCCGTGTGTTCTTAAAGGCTATCGCTGTGAAGAAGGAAGGCAGACCGGTGATCTATAAGACCTTAGATTCCTACTTTTCGCCAGAGGATGATCAGGTAAAATACAGTGCTTAAAAAAGCAAAACAATATAATATATAAAAATATTTTTAAATAGTTGCTTTTTCAAAATAATCATAATATAATAGAAAAAATCATCAAAGGCGTTGAACGGTAATAGTAAATAGCATCTTGTTCTCAGAGAGTCGATGGGTGGTGCGAATCGACAATAAGAGCTGTTGAATCCGACCGGGAGCTGCGCGGGGGTAAAAAACCTGCGACGGAAATTTCCGTTATCAAATAGAGACTGTGTTGGCAGTGAAAAAAGGTGGTACCACGTGGATGTTGATCCCCGTCCTTTACATGTGTAAAGGACGGGGTCTTTATTTTACCTATAAAAGGAGGAAGAAAGGATGCAAATGCTATTGATGACCCCAGGACCGACCAATGTACCAGAGAGGGTTCTGGAGAAAATGAAAAATACCCAGTGTCATCATCGAACAAAGGAGTTTGGAAGAATTTTCGGAGAGTTAAACGAAGGATTAAAATACGTATTTCAGACGAAGAATCCCGTGCTGACTTTCCCGGCTGCAGGAACGGGAGGCTTAGAGGCGGCGATTGTAAATCTCTTTTCTCCTGGAGATAGGGTACTGGCTGTATCCATCGGCGTGTTTGGGGATCGATTTATAGAGATTGGCCGTACCTTTGGTCTGGAGATCGATGTATTGGAAATCCCATGGGGAAGAGGGGCTACCTTAGAAGAGCTTGAAGGGGCTTTGAAAGATGAACATAGAGCCTTGATCCTGACTCATAATGAAACCTCAACGGGGGCTGTGAATCCCATCCGGGAAATCGGTGAGTGGATGAAAGAAAAACCTCAGCTTTATGTGGTGGATGCAGTCAGCTCCCTAGGGGGAAGCGAGATTCGTATGGATGACTGGCATATTGATGTACTCATCACTGCTTCACAAAAAGCGCTGATGTCGCCGCCGGGGTTGACCTTTATCGGTGTCAGTGATCAGGGATGGGAACAGGTAGAGAAA
Source organism: Geosporobacter subterraneus DSM 17957 (assembly GCF_900142145.1). Classification (GTDB taxonomy): domain Bacteria; phylum Bacillota; class Clostridia; order Peptostreptococcales; family Thermotaleaceae; genus Geosporobacter; species Geosporobacter subterraneus. The sequence continues at coordinate 51,348 of NZ_FQZV01000024.1, forward strand.
GCAAAGCTTCCCAGATACTACTGGGATTTCAAAAAGGCCAGAAAGGATATGGAGAAGCCCAGTCCTCAAAACCCTTACACACCGGCAGTAGCTTTGATCGGAGCTGCCAGCGAAGCGATAAAAATGATGCAGGAGGAAGGCTTAGAGGCAGTATTTGAGAGACACAGGATACTGGCTGCTTATTTTAGACAGGAAGTAGAAAAGCTGGGTTTGCCCTTCTATACCCATCCGGATTATTTGTCCGATACCATTACTGCTATTGCAACTACAAAGGGAGAAGAGATTAAAAAGATCATGGAAACCAAGTATGGCATCGTCATTGCAGGGGGTCAGGACCAACTAAAGGGAACCATGATTCGTGTGGGACATATGGGTTATGTCAACCAAGAGATGATAGACCGTACTTTAACAGCTTTGAAAGGAGCTTTAGAGGAGGTTTGCTAAAGTCGGTTTTCTTTGCACTTAAACACTTCTATACAGTATAACTGGATAACAATAAAGCGAAAAAGGAGAGGATACTCATGGAGGATAGAAAAAAGATATTGATAACAGAAAAGGTGGATGAAGAAGGGATCAAACTGCTGCAGGCAGAGATGGAGGTAGATATTGCCCTAGGACTTCCCCGGGAAGAACTGCTCCAGCGTATTGGGGAATATGATGGGCTCATCGTAAGAAGTGAAACAAAGGTAAATGAAGAATTGATGCAGCATGGGAAACAACTTAAGGTTGTAGGAAGAGCAGGAAACGGCATTGATAACATTGACGTCAATGCTGCCACGGAACGAGGGATTATCGTAGCCAATACCCCTGAGAGCAATACCCTCTCTGCCTGTGAGCTGTCCATTGGATTGCTGCTGGCTCAGGCAAGGAATATTCCCCAAGCCAACAGCTATTTAAAGGGAGGAAATTGGAGCCGGACACCATTTAAAGGGTCAGAGCTCTACAATAAGACCCTGGGTATCATTGGCTTAGGCAGAATTGGTTCTTTAGTAGCTACCCGGATGGCACCCTTCGGCATGAAGATCATTGCCTATGATCCCTACATCTCTGATGAGCGATTTAGAAGATTTGGTGCAGAAAAGAAAGAGACCCTAAAGGAGCTTTTGGAAGAGGCTGACTTCATTACTATCCATACGCCGAAAACAAAAGAGACCTTTAAGATGATTGGTGAGGAAGAAATTCAATTGATGAAAAAGGGTGTCCGTATCGTCAATGCAGCTCGAGGGGGCATTATCTGCGAGAAGGCTCTCTATGACGGACTGGTAAGCGGAAAGGTTGCCAGTGCGGGATTAGACGTACACGAGCAGGAGCCTTGCTTTAATACACCGCTCTTTGGGCTGGATAATGTGATCGTAACGCCTCATATCGGTGCCGACACCGTAGAAGCCCAACAAAACGTGGGAATCACAGTAGCCCAGCAGGTTCTCAATGCCTTAAAGGGTGAAATCGTGCCCAATGCAGTCAATCTTCCAGCCCTTCATCGAGATGAACTGGCCAATATCAAACCCTATATAGAATTGATGGAAAGGTTGGGCAAGCTGTATTATCAGCTCCATAACGAGACCATTGAATTGATTGAAATGGCATACTGGGGAAATATTGCAGATCAGGATACAGAGATGGTGACTATCGCCTTTGTGAAGGGGTTGTTAGAAACTGTCATCAAAGAGAAGGTAAACTATGTAAACGCCTGCCTGCAGGCGAAGCAGCGGGATATCGTCATAGAACAGAAGAAAATCCATCAGCCCTATAATGGATATGCAGACTTAATTGCTGTGAAAATCAAGCACAAGGGAGGTACCTTTACCCTAGCAGGAAACCTGTCAACGAAACGGGAGGGCAAGCTGGTGGAAATCGACGGCTATGAGGTAGATGTAAATCCCAGTGAGCATATGCTGTTTATTCAAAACCTGGATGTTCCCGGGGTTATCGGAAATATCGGGACCCTTTTAGGAAAGGAGAAAATTAACATCGCCACCATGCAGGTAGGACGGCATCATCGAGGGGAAAAAGCGTTAATGGTTTTAAATATCGATGACGAAGTTGGCAATGATACCTTGGAAAAATTAGAGAAGGTTGATAATGTACTTTGGGCGAAGGGTATAAAGCTATCATAAAGACCAAGGGGGAATGGGTATGAATCATCGGATCGGATATGCAGCTGCCATGTGGGAAAAAGACATTCTATCAGCTATTGACTTTGCAGCAGAGCATGGTATGAATGCGGTAGAAATCAATATGAATATGCCTTGCTTCTTTCCGGAAAGCTACAGTAAAGAGGCCAGAAATGAAATTCGTATGTACAAAAGAGAAAAGGATGTGGCCTTAACCCTCCATGCACCGGAGGATATCTCTTTGCTTCAGCTCCATGAGGAAGTCAGAGAGGCAGGCATCAAAAGACTCAAGGAAATCATCGATTTTGGCTGTGATATCGGCGCTGCCCGAATGACGATCCACGTAGGCACCTCTGTTTATTTCACTATGACAGAAGGGAAATGCTACCTGGAGGAGCTTTACTACCAAGACTTCAAGCGAATATTAAAAAACAGTCTTATAGGTCTGGGCGATTATTGTGGAGATCGAATGAAGCTTTGCGTGGAAAACTCAGGACGGTTTCCAAAGGCTTTGGTACAGGAAGTGCTGGAGGAGTTGCTGGAAAAAGAAAATGTCTATCTTACTTGGGATATCGGTCATTCCTATACGAATCTATACGGGGAAGTAGAATTCTTCCAAAGACATCTTCACCGGGTAAAGACCTGTCATCTTCATGATGTAACTGAGGTCAGCGATCATCAGGTTATCGGGGAGGGAAAGGTAGACTTCTGGGGGCACATTGAGAAAATGGGGCAGGAGGATATGATCTATATCATCGAGGTTAGGCCGAAAGAGAAAGCAGCTTTAGCTTTTGAAAACTTAAAAAAGATACTATATAAATAAAACCAGCCTAATGCTGGTTTTTATTTTATCTATCCCTTTTCCATAAATATATTCCAAGGACGGTACATATTCTGTATAATAGGGATATCAAATATTTTTCAGGAGGTCTATAATGAGGAAATTTCGAAAAGGGTTTGGCACCATTCTCTTGCTCTTACTACTGATCATCACCGGATGTAAAGGGCCCGCTGCAGTACCCATGCAGCAGGAAACCTTAATTGTAGAAGATCTCAACGGTATGAGTCTGGAAAAACTTACCCACTACAACATGGATATTGTGTTTACCCCTGAAGAAGCTATGCTAGATGTAGTACAAAAGATTGATTATATCAATAATGAGACTGTTGCTCTCGATAAACTATATTTTCATTTATATCCAAATGCATTTCGAAGCCAGGAAACTACCCCTTTTCTATTTGATGATTTCGATAGAGCTTATCCTGAGGGATTTGAACCGGGATTTATTGATCTTATGGCGCTTCGTATTGGAAAGGAAAAGGCCAACTATCGTATCACTGGGGAAGGCAACACCATCCTGGAAGTTAATCTTCCCAATGCACTGAAGCCGGGGAGCAGAATTCCACTGGAGATGACCTATAAAGTAAAGCTGCCTCCTGCGCAGGAACGGTTTGGATATGGAGAAAATACCTTTAATTTTGGCAACTGGTATCCTGTGGCCGCTGTTTATGATGAGAATGGATGGAATCTGGACCCCTACTATCCTATAGGAGACCCTTTTTATAGTGACGTCAGCAATTATGACGCAAAAATAGAAACCCCGAAGGACATGGTGATCGCAGCCACGGGCAATATCGTTACGGAAGGGGTTCAGGGAGATAAAAAGATATGGCAGATAGAGGCTAGACTTATCCGGGATTTTGCCTGGGTTGCCAGCAAGGACTTTGAAGTAGTGGAAAAGGATGTAGAAGGAACGATTCTGAAAATGTATTTTATCAAGGATCGAGCCCTCAAACAGGATATTAAGGATTGGGCCACTCAAGCTGCAGAAAACTCTCTGCGCATATTTAACCGGACCTTTGGAAAATATCCCTATGGTCAATACTCAGTAGTGCAGACCAACTTTCCCAGCGGTATGGAATATCCGGGAATCGTATTTATTGGAAAGCAGTATTATGATAAGCGCTGGAAAAGCTTCCTAGAGGTTGTGATTGTTCATGAAACTGCGCACCAGTGGTGGTACGGTATTGTGGGGAACAATCAGATCGAAGAAGCCTGGTTGGATGAGAGTTTGGCTGCTTATTCAGAGGTTGTTTATGCCATGGAAGCCTATGGTGAAGAAAGGGGGCAGCAGTATCATGTTCAGTCTAACGAAAACGAGTATAGAGAAGCCGCCCAAGATATCCAGGATGAAGTAATCCTCAAATCTTTGCGGGCTTTTCAGGGCTGGTATGATTATGGACCTTTGGTTTACAGCAAGGGGGCCATGTTCTTAAATGAAATTTACACCGAATATGGAAAAGATACGTTGTATCAAATTCTAAGTGAATATTACCGCGCCAATCGTTTTAAAAATGCGAGGACAGGGGATTTCCGCAAAATCTGTGAGGAAGTCACCGGAAAAGATCTAGGGCCGCTTTTTGATAAATGGCTGTTGGCGAAATAATATTAAAACCACAGGAAGAAACTACCTGTGGTTTTAAACTTGTCACTTCTTTAATATGAATAGATATAAAGGATATGATAATAGGTGACAGAGAAGCCTCACCGATTCATTTTAGATATAAGGAATAAACTCTGTGCCATTCCGGTGGGCTTTAAATATCCTAAGCACTTATCTATAACGCAAAGGAGTGGAACCGTGAAAAGAAAATATGCCCTTTTGATCGGAGTTCTTCAGATTTTTCTGATGAATACACTCCTGGGTTTTGCACAGGAAGAAGTGAGCATTCAATCCCGTGCAGCTGTTTTAATGGAGTTTGATTACGGAAAAATCCTATGGAGTAAAAATCCCCATATGAAAACACCCCCGGCCAGTATAACTAAACTCATGACCTATCATCTGGCTATGGATGCAGTAGAGGCAGGAAAAATTCGTCTCGAAGACCGGGTAACCATCAGTGAAAAAGCGGCAGCAGAAAGGGGAACCAGCTACAACCTAAAGGCAGGGGATGTAGTATCTCTAAAAAACCTTATGGATGCTATGATGATCGTTTCCGGCAACGATGCGGCTTATGCCATCGCTGAGTATGTAGGTGGATCGGCGGAAAGCTTTGTGGAGCAGATGAACGGGGAAGCCAAAAGACTGGGAATGAAGGACACCACCTTTGTAAATCCCAATGGAATGCCTACAGAGGGGACGGAAAATATCACAACTGCATGGGATATGGCCATTCTTTCACAGTATTTGATTGATCGTTATGGAAAGGATCTTATTCCCATTACCAGCAGTTGGAGCTTTATAGACCCAGAAAGAAACTTTATAAAGGACAATACCAATATGCTCTTAAAGGAACTGCCAAAGGTAGATGGACTGAAAACTGGCTTTACCAATGCCGCAGGGTACTGTTTGTCCTCTACGATGAAGGTAGCGTCCCAGGGGGAGGGTACATCAGATTTTCGGTTGATCGCTGTGGTGCTAGGGGCGCAGAATGACCGGCAGCGGGTGGCTGACAGCAAGAAGCTGCTAGAATATGGTGCTTTAAACTACAGCAAACAGGGTATCATCAAAATGGGAGACATCGTGGAGACATACCATTGGTGGAATATGGAGCCTCTAGAGATTGGTCTGACGGTTAAAGAGGATGTTTTGGTTTTTGGGCCTAAAGAAGGAGCCATCAAGCAGCAGGAGGTGTTTATGTTCCCTGGTGCCCGATTGCCTATTGAGAAGGGGCAGCAATTGGGTGAAATGGTGCTTACGCTGTATGATGACAGTAAAATGTATGTGGAGCTGGTTAGTGACAGAGACTTGAAGCGAATTCCAATAGGTTTGAGGGTGCTCAAGTGGTGGTGGGATTTTTCCGGATTTATGGTAACTCTTTTGGAGCATTTTGTAGGTTAATTTAATAAAATACTCGTGGGTGTCTAATAGGTCCCGGTGTAGGGAAGGGCCTCTGTGGAGATCACTGAAAAGTCCTGGTTTTTGTCATTCTGAATGAAACGAAGTGAAATGAAGAATCTTTGAAGTGGCTTAAATGCTCAGATTCTTCGCTGCGCTCAGAATGACAATCCTGTGGATACAACGTATTATTTGACTTTTTTAGTGATCTCCCTCTATGCCCTTCTGGCGAAGACTAAATTCTTTTTTCCAGGTTGTCATCAGGAGAAAATCCCATTATAATAGATAAAACACTACTTTAAAAGTAAGCAAATAACAGGTGAGGATGAGAAGGATGAACATTCAAATTGATGAGAAAGTAAAGGACTTCTTAAAGAAGAAGGAGAAGGATACATTAACTGTAGAGCTTCAGGTAAGTGACTCCTGCTGTATTCCTGCATCACTGCCCCATGTGGTGATGGATGCCCCGAAGGCGCTTGAAAAGTATGATCGATTTGAAGTAGATGGCTTTACAGTTTATGTTTACAAGGGTGCGGTAATAAAAAATACATTACGTCTGGTCCTAAGCAATTATATTTTCTTTAAAGAAATAGAAATAGAGGGAATACAAATTTTATAAAGAAATTTGCTCCAGCAGCTGTAAAAGCTGCTTTTTTGCAGCGAAATACTTGAGACTTGTATATCAGGGTTGCAGCATGAAGGGCTAAGGGGAGGCGGTAGATGAAGACACTCCCTTTCTTTTAGGTATAAAAATGATCATTAGAGGATATTGTATTAAAAGAGGGGGACTTTTTCTATCTTGACAAATTGAAAAATTATGAATATCATTATAATTGACCGTGCACCTGTAGCTCAGCAGGATAGAGCGGCGGTTTCCTAAACCGTGTGTCGGAGGTTCGAATCCTCTCAGGTGCACCATATGAAACCCTTGTAAATCTTTAGATTAACAGGGGTTTTGTTTGAGAATGAAAAAACTAGCTCGGGACAGCAACTGAGCAGTAGGATCGGCTTTAAGACAATCGAAACGTCCCCTTGTCTTATTATATTTAGACAAAACATGTTCATATTATTCTACAAATAAGTTATAGAAAAACTCCTTTCTGGTATTATCCTCCAACATAACCAGAAAGGAGTCTCTTATTTCACTTACCCACAAATTATTTAACAGTTTCTATTTTTTTCAACTGCTGAATAGCACCTGCAATTGTAAGGGTGCGCTTTGCCTGATGCTTAACTGCATTTCGGATAATCTCCTTATCCTCAATGATCGTGCCATCTGCTGTAGTTGTTACAGTTATTCCATAGGGGTTTCCACCGGAAGAGAATAATACAGGGTTTGTGTAGCCAGGTGCGGCTATGATCGCACCCCAATGATACATTGCTGTATAGAGAGACAATAGTACAGCTTCCTGTCCTCCGTGGGTGTTTTGTGCAGAAGCCATTCCGCTGACTACCTTATTCACCAATTTTCCTTCAGCCCACAGGCCGCCTGTTTTTTCCAGGAAGTCTTTCACCTCAGCAGTCATTACACCATAACGTGCTGGGGTACTGAAGATAATAGCATCGGCCCAGTCAAGATCCTCTAAGGCTATTTCAGCTACATCTCTAGTAGCCTCTGCCAAAGCGATCTTAGATGGGTCTGTGTCAATATCATGTGGCGGACGAATATGAGGAACCTTTCGTACTCGTACCTCTGCACCCAATTCGAGGGCGCCTTCTTCAGCCCATTTGGCTAATTGATAATTTGTACCTGTAGTACTAGAATAAATTATTGTAAGTTTTGTCTTTGACATCATTTACATCTCCTTTTAACTAAAATATTAAATATACACCATGGAATCGCTATGATATAGTTACCCGAAAAAAAATATTATTAAACAAAACAGATCAGTTTACTTTACTTTTAATGGAAGAGGTGGAGACATTTCAAAGCCACTGAAAAAGTCAAATGGAAGACGCAGGGACGTCAGACTGTGTGGCTATTCAGCTAGATATCTGAACTGACAACCCTATTCATCGCTTAAACTTATGTATAGTATATTTTCAGTAGACCAGTACGCTATACCAGTGCTGGTCTACTTCTTTCTCTGAGCCTTCTTGTTAAACGTCAAAATAAATCAAGTTGATTGATTGCAAAAACAGCAGAGTAATATCACCTTTAATGCTTAGGTCAAATTAAAGAATCTGCTTTTATAGAATGCAAATTAAGAAAACTGTCTATACTTTAAACAAAAAAGGAGAAGGGGGAAAGCGGCCATCAAACCAATCTTTCCCCTAACAACTGTTTACTACAATGATAAGTATTGACAATTTCTTTAGAAATATAACCAAAGGCCTGTTGTTAGGAGAAAAAAATATTCAACATATGTAGTATATTTTATAGATACAGGGTAAAAATTTTTTTATCTTTTGGAAAAAGCAAACTGGCGAAGATTATTCTTCGCCAGCTTTATACAGCAGTTTGTACGCTTTTTCTTCCACGATATACAGGCATTCGATATCATCGCTAATGATTGTTTGGATCTTATTTTCATAGTTGAATTTTGCGGCGACACCACAGTTAGAGCTTACCTTTCGGGGTACTGGCATTAAGTCGACGGAGCAGCCCTGGTTTCTAAGTAATTTCTGATATTTTATGGCTCCTGAGTGGGTAAAAAAAGTTGCTAAATATTCCATAATTATTTTTTCAGGGTAAGGACAAAATCCTCACCTTTTTCAGCAACTTCTACTTTATAGCCTGAATGACTTCCGAACCGTTTAATGTTCTCACAGGCAGCAGTATTATCTACTAAGACCTGTATCCCTTCTGAATTTAAAGCTACAGCTTTTTTAGTCATAAGCACAGGTTCAGGACATGATCTTCCTCGTGCATCAATGGTTTTAAGCTTCAAGCTTTACATCTCCTTTCATTTTTATAGCTTCTTTTTCTATATTGAAATAAGAAACAACCAGCAGTATGATCAAACCTGCTATTACAGCAATTTTACCATTCGGTGCAGGCCCGTTTGCAGATGCGGCAAGGCTGAAGTTATGGGCAAAAGCTGCACCGGTGAGCATGCCCATGGCTGTTATTGCAGAGTCAATATTTCCTTCTCCGGCGAGTATCAGCTGACGAAGGGGGCAGCCGCCCAGCAGTACAGAACCCCATCCGGCCAAAGCCATACCTAGGAAGTTCCAAAGACCGTCCATATGGGATACCGGTTGACCAGAAAAGCCAAGATGGAAGGATTTGGTTATTAGTAGGTTGCCGATTAAAGCAGCTGCAAATATGGATATAAATCCTGATATCAGATAAGCATCTTTAAAAAGAATTAAATCTCTAATTCCGCCTACCATACAAAGTCTTGTTCTTTGGGCTAAGGCACCAACAATAAGACCGGATATAAGGGCCAATAGCCACGGGGCATGCTTTGACCCAGGGCCTTCTGTACTGAAAAATATAAATGCAGGTGCAGCAAGGAGCAGTGCAAGAAGTCCTAGATTAAGAGAAGGAAATACGAAACCTTCAAAGCTTGTAAGGGTATAAGTTCTTTTCAGGCTGAAACCTTTGTTTAGGAACAATATGCCTACCCCGATACCCCCAGCAAAGCCAATGAGACCGACCAAAGCGTTTGCATCTCCACCAGCCATTCGAAGTACCATTCTGAGTGGACATCCGAGGAACATGAGAGCTCCAATCATAACGATAAAGCCAAGGACAAATCTTAAAAACGGGGAAGAACCGCCTCTTGTCCTAAATTCTTTCATGCCGAAGGACATTAGAAAAGCGCCCAGTACCAGACCAATGATTTCCGGTCGTATGTATTGTACTACTGCAGCTCTGTGAAGACCTAGGGCACCTGAGATATCTCTCAAAAAGCAAGCTATACAGTAGCCCATGTTTGCCGGATTGCCGTATTTAACAAGGAGAACAGATATAAGACCAATGACGGCACCCGTAGAAATAATACCTTTCTTGTCTTTCATTTTAACCCTCCTTGTAAGATAAATATAGGGTTAGGGCTCAAAAACCCACCCGAATGTTCTTTGACAACTTTAAATCTATTGTTCAGATGAATCAGTGACACCAGACATTGAATTTTTTAAACATCGTGCTATAATCTCTTTGTCAGAGAGATAGATGTGCATTCCTCCTGGATCCCTTCCATAGTAGAGGCTTATCCGTGAAAAAGCGTGTCACTCCACAAGGACGATTCGATGTTTAGCTGGTTGGGCCACCATTTGGTGTTACCCGTTTCAAATGCAAGGTTGTTTGACGTTCTTCTTTTAGTGGATGCTCTGATTCATTCTGTTTGAAAGGTTGTGC
>NZ_FQZV01000106.1 GCF_900142145.1 Geosporobacter subterraneus DSM 17957
TGTCTTTTGCAATCGTAGAAGAGATAAGATTAAAATTCTAGAGTGGGATACCAGTGGTTTTTGGCTCCACTATAAACGGCTGGAAAAAGATAAATTCAGATGGCCCGATGAAATTCGAGGTACCCATGTAGCCATAGATGAACGTTCATTCAGATGGCTTTTAGATGGTCTGACCATTAGAGAACGTGCAGCCCACAAGCCAGTTCAAGAGAGACAAATTATCTAAAAAAGTCTTAAAAACATTGAAAATCAGTGTTTTAGGACTTTTTTTGTATGCTCAAAAATGATATAATAGACATATGAAAACTATTGAAAATACTAGCTTTAAAGCTAACGAAAACACTAATGACAATCTAAATAAAGTCGAGCAAGAAATTGAGCTGCTTAAGCAAGAAAATGAAGAACTTAAAGCAAAACTCAAATACTACGAAGAACAATTTAAACTTGCTCAAGCTAAAAAATATGGCTCTTCCAGCGACAGTGTTGCAGATGGTCAAATCAGTATCTTCAACGAGGCAGAAAAGGAGTCTGCAAAAGAATGTGTTGAACCTGATATTGAAGAGATTACCTACAAAAGAAAGAAATCTGCTACGAAAAGTCGTAGGTCTTATAAAGATTTAGAAGTAGAAGAAGTTTACTACACCCTTCCTGAAGAGGAACAAACTTGCCCTAGCTGTAATCACGAGCTTCACGAGCTTCATGAGATGAAGGTCGTTGTAAGAAAAGAGCTTAAGGTTATTCCACCTACAGTAAAGGTGGTTCATCACAAACGTCAGGTTTATGCTTGTAGGCATTGTGACTCTATGGAAAGTGAAGGGACAGAAGGTTCGATTATTACTGCTCCCATGCCAAAACCAGTTCTTCCTGGCTCCATGGTTAGCCCTTCTTTACTTGCCACTATTCTAGATATGAAATTTAACAAGATGATGCCCCTTTACAGACAAGAGCAATCCTTTGTGGATTTTGGTATCGATATTTCTAGACAAAACATGGCATCATGGGTCGTTAAAGGCTCAGAGCAGTGGCTAAAACCACTGTTTCTTCGGATGTGCGATTACCTCATTAAAGAAGACATTGTTCACGCTGATGAAACGGTTCTAAATTGTCTGGACGAAAAGGACAATAAAAACAATTACATGTGGCTTTATGCGACTGGAGAACGTAGTAATCACAGAATTTATCTTTATGATTATCAAAAATCACGTTCACAAAAGCATCCGAAGGAGTTTTTAGAAGGCTTTAGTGGTTATCTTCAAACCGATGGATACCAAGGGTATAACAGCGTTTCGAATGTAAAAAATCTTGGCTGCCTTGCACATGCCAGAAGATACTTTACAGATGCCCTTAAAGCCCTTACGGAGGATGCCACTGCCACAAGAACAAAGGCCCATGAAGGTGAACAGTTCTTCTCAAAGATCTACGCTTATGAGCGTGATTTTAAAGAGATTTCCTCTGAGGGGCGCTACACTCTACGCTTAGAAAAGGTAAAACCAGTTCTAGATGACCTTCATCTATGGCTAGAAACCGAAAGCAAACGAACGCTTCCTAAGAGTAAGCTTGGCGAAGCCATTAAATATTCCCTAAAACAATGGGATAAGCTTATTCAGTTTCTTGAAGATGGCCGCTTAAGCTGCGATAACAATTTGGCAGAGCGTGGGATCAAACCCTTTGTTTTAGCGAGAAAAAACTTCTTGTTTGCAAAGTCCCCTAAAGGGGCTACTGCCAGTGGTATTGCTTTTAGCATCATCGAAACTGCAAAAGCCAACGGTTTAAAGCCGTTTTATTACTTAAACTACCTGTTTGAAAAGCTTCCAAACATTAATCTGGATGATTATGATGCATTGGATGCTTGTTTGCCATGGTCAGAATCTCTGCCTGAAGAAATCAGGAGAAAAACCGAATCTATAGACGAGAACAATTAGATGAGAGATCGTTTCCAATATTGAGGGAACGGTCTTCTTCATTATATTGTGCCTTTCAATCCATGGCTATGTGTACTGGGATTTACGCTTACTATGAAACTAAATGAAAACAGAGAAATTTGGATTAATCGTGTAAAGGACTTTAGGGCCAGTAATCTTACTCAGAAAGCCTGGTGTGAGAAAAATA
>NZ_FQZV01000021.1 GCF_900142145.1 Geosporobacter subterraneus DSM 17957
GGTGACTTCATTTTAACAAAGTTGAAACTCTTTTTCTATTGTATTGGTTTCACTTTTTAAGTGAAACCAATAATAATGCAAAACTACTGTAACTATGCGGCACGAAGCAATGCTGGATAAATTATGATGAATAATTCAGGTTAAATATATATTTAGGAAATAAAGTTTCACGGTTTCTGGTATCCGCTGCCATTACATTTAGTGTGATACCGCTGCCTACTGAGGCAAAAGGATCCCGTTGAAAATATAAATTGGGAATGGGATCAAGATAAAAGGGGTAGGCGTTTTTGATCATATCACCTAAAGATTTTTTGTGAATATGATGCAATTGTTCTTTTCGTACACCTGCGATACATCTGTATATCAATTCTCGGTCTGGAATGCCGCTAAAATATTCTAACAGGGATTCCGTTAAACCCTCTGTATCAATTCGGCCCTCCTTTATAAATTCCCTTAGAAACCGATCCCTTACTTCTTTTGCTTGAAGGATCTCAGACATAAGATCGGTTAAATACAGTACTTCAACGCCTTCGTCTCGCAGCAGCTGAGCAAATTGGTCATGTTCCCTTTTGGCTTGCTTTAAGTATGCAATTTCATCAAAAAGTAATCTTCTTAAATAATCAGGCACAATGTTTTCTATCTCTTCTCCAGGACAATGGAGTAAAACACTTTTAAGCTGTCCAACTTCGTTATATACATGAATATTTTTATCAGAAACCATTTCATCATCCTCCCTGCCTCTAGATTGCGTAAGCCTCAATCTTGTCTACAAGGATAGTATGATGAACTTTTTATCATTTTTATTCAAAATAGAGCTTTATTGTACGGCTTGTTCTATTTTTCATTCTTTTGCACCAACCAGGGCGTTTTCTATAGCTTTCAGAATGACCTTGCTGCTGGAAGTAGCACCGGATACTACGTCTACCCACAGGGATTGTGCATCCACGACCCTGCTAGGTATTATTTCAGCAGAGATACCTTTATCATGCTTATGATGAAGCAAATCAATTTTTTCAATCCTATGATTTTTAACGGTGACCTGTACCTCGGCGCCTACCCAGACTACCTCATAAAATCCCTTGTATATGCCATCAGGAATAAGAGATAAGTCCACATCTGAAATAGAAATCTGTGCGATTCCCTTTCTATAGTGATATAGTTCCCGATAATAATCAAATTTCAGGCCAAAATAAATCATTACCTGTATCAACAACATTAAGGCAAATAAGCGTATATTTTTATTTCTCATATGATCATTCCCTTCATATTTACCTGTACGATCAGCAGAAGCGATTGTCTGAAGCAGGTATAGGGTTTTATAGGAAAAATGTAGGTATATCTTTAGTTACGGTGGGTATCTTAAAAAATATATTGTTTAAAAAATCCTGATCTACATGCAAGAGCTATAGATTTACGCCAGTAAAATGAAAGATAAATGTAGGATACCTATGTGTCGTCCCGAAAAAGCGGGCAGACACATAGGTTGTCCCCTACAAAACAACATCTTGGTGTAGACGCGTAAATCATAAATGAAAGAGAGGATGAAGTTAGCAATATGGAAAAGCCTCCTAAGAATACTAAAGTAGTTATCGGCATGTCTGGGGGTGTCGATTCCTCGGTAGCTGCCTATTTGCTTAAAGAGAAAGGTTATGATGTTATAGGTGTTTTCATGAAGAATTGGGAAGAACAGAACGATGAAGGCTTTTGCACTTCAGAGGAAGACTATGCAGATGCACGCAAGGTTTGTGATCAAATAGGTATTCCCTATTATACAGTTAATTTCGTAAAAGAATACTGGGATAAAGTATTTACTTATTTTTTAGAGGAGTATAAAAGAGGACGCACCCCCAATCCAGACGTGATGTGCAATAAGGAAATCAAATTTAAGGCATTTTTAGATTATGCAATGAAGATTGGAGCAGATTATTTGGCAACAGGCCACTATGCACAGATTGGATTTTGGGAGGATGAATATCATCTGCTTAGGGGAAAAGATCATAATAAGGATCAAACCTACTTCCTTTGTACTTTGGGACAGCAGCAGCTTTCTAAGACTATGTTTCCCATAGGACATCTGATGAAAGCCGAAGTGAGAGAAATGGCGGAAAGGGTAGGTCTGGCAACGGCTAAGAAAAAAGACAGCACAGGGATTTGTTTCATCGGGGAAAGAGATTTCAAGGAGTTTTTAAGCAACTATCTTCCTGCTCAACCGGGTGAGATTAGAACCTTTGAGGGAGAATATAAAGGTAGGCACGAAGGGCTAATGTATTATACCTTAGGGCAAAGAAAAGGATTGGGTATTGGAGGCACCGGGACAGGGGAACCATGGTTTGTGGCAGATAAGGATCTGGAAAATAATGTATTATATGTAGTACAGGGTGAAAATCATCCTCTGCTGTTTTCCTATGGGTTAGAGGCTACAGCGCTTCATTGGGTAACAGAAAAGCATCTTAAGAATAGGATTACCTGTACTGCGAAATTTAGATACCGTCAGCCAGACCAGGAGGTTATCGTCTGTATTGAGGATGGAAATCGGGCAAAAGTAATATTTGCAAAACCTCAGAAAGCTATTACTCCTGGACAAGCCGTTGTTTTCTATCAGGATCAAATCTGTCTTGGAGGAGGAACCATTGACAGGATTTATAAAAAACCATCTGATGTACAGTAGTTTTTTAAAAATGTAGACAAGGATTATTTTTTCATAGAATATGACATTTGGGAAAAAAGCAGACAAGTCTTTTGCTGAGTGTTGTTTTCAATTATTTTTGAAATATGCAAAAATTAGAAGAAAAGCAATTAAATTGATGAAATTTCCTTGACAGTTTACGGATAGAACAGTTACAATATTATGTAAAATGGTGTTTATAAATGCGATGAAGAGGACAGTAATAAGAGAGACGGTTTACAGAGAGATAATCCTAGGGTGAAAGATTATTAACACGGCCTTTTATGAAGATCACCTCAGAGCCGGATGCCTGAATGACAGTAGGGAATCCCGTAGGCATACGTTACATGCATAGAGTGATAAGGTAGGCAATCTATCTTATAATCAGGGTGGTACCGCGGTTTATTCGTCCCTAAGTCATTGACTTAGGGACTTTTACATTTTAATCAATAAGCAACGAAAGGATGAATAGAATGAAAAAGTTCAAACCTTTATCAGAACTCCCGGTAGCCCAGCGGGAAAATGAGATTTCGGGTTTTTGGGATGAAGTAGATATTTTAAAAAAAAGTATTCAAAACCGTGAAGGGAAAAAATCCTTTGTTTTTTTCGAAGGGCCGCCAACAGCCAATGGCAGACCGGGAATCCATCACGTTATTTCCAGAACCCTTAAGGATTCTGTTTGTCGATATAAGACAATGACAGGTCATCAGGTAAAGCGTAAGGCCGGATGGGATACCCATGGTCTACCGGTAGAAATCGAGGTAGAGAAGCAATTAAAGCTGACCAGTAAGCAGGATATAGAGGATTATGGAATTGCTGCCTTTAATGAAAAATGCCGTGAATCTGTATTCTCTTATGAAAAGCAATGGAGAGAAATGACCAGAAGGATGGGCTATTCTATTGACTTAGATAACCCTTATATCACATTGGATAACGACTACATTGAGTCTGTATGGTGGATTTTGGACAAATATTTTAAAGAAGGCTATATTTATGAAGGACATAAGATTCTTCCTTACTGCCCAAGATGTGGAACCGGTTTGGCTTCCCACGAAGTGTCTCAGGGGTATAAAGAAATCAAGTCCAATACAGTAATTGCAACTTTTAAAAGGAAGGATGCAGAAGAATATTTCCTCGTATGGACTACTACACCTTGGACCCTTGCTTCCAACGTGGCTCTGGCAGTGCACCCGGACCATACCTATGTAAAGGTAAAATTCAATGAGAAGGTATACATTTTAGAGAAAAACCTGGCATCCAAGGTAATTGACGGAGAGTATGAGATTTTAGAGGAAACTCCTGGAAAGGCTTTGGAGTATATCGAATACGAGCAGCTCATGCCCTTTGTGAAGGCAGAGAAAAAAGCGTTCTTTGTAACCGTGGGAGAGTTTGTAACGACAGAGGATGGAACGGGTATCGTTCATATTGCTCCAGCCTTTGGAGAAGATGACTACCAGATCGGCAGAAGATATGATCTTCCTGTGCTGCAGCCGGTAAATGAAGAAGGTAAATATATCACAACGCCATGGGAAGGCAGATTTGTTATGGACTGTGATGTAGATATTATTAAATGGCTTCACGGAGAAGGAAAGTTATTTAAAAAGGAAAAGATGGATCATAACTACCCTCACTGCTGGAGATGCTCTACACCGCTCTTGTATTATGCAAAGCCAAGCTGGTATATTGAAGTGACGAAGATGAAAGAGCAGCTTATTGCCAACAATAAATCTGTATCTTGGTACCCGGATTATGTAGGAGAAAAACGTTTCGGAAATTGGCTTGAAAACTTAAATGACTGGGCACTGTCCAGAAACCGTTATTGGGGTACACCGTTAAACATATGGCGATGCGGATGCGGACACACACAATCGGTGGGTTCCCGTGCCGAGTTGATCGAAAAAGCTGTAGAAACCATCGACCATAGTATTGAGCTGCACAGACCCTATGTGGATGATATTCATCTGCGATGCGATAAATGCGAAGGGACCATGACCCGCGTCACAGAGGTAATCGACTGCTGGTTTGACAGTGGAGCGATGCCTTTTGCTCAGCATCATTATCCATTTGAAAACAGTGAAAACTTTGATGAACTGTTCCCGGCGGATTTCATTTGCGAAGGAATAGATCAAACCAGAGGCTGGTTCTATTCATTACTGGCGATTTCTACCTTTGTGAAGGGCGTATCACCCTATAAAAATGTATTGGTAAACGACCTGATCCTTGACAAAGAAGGCAGAAAGATGTCTAAGTCCAAGGGAAATACAGTAGATCCCTTCCAGCTTTTCGATCAGTATGGAGCTGACGTTCTCAGATGGTATCTGTTATATGTATCTCCGGCATGGACACCGACACGCTTTGATATAGATGGGCTAAAAGAAATACAAAGCAAGTTCTTTGGTACAATTCGAAATGTATACAACTTCTTTACGCTATATGCAAACACCGATGAAATTGACCCCAAAGAATTCTTTGTTGAATATTCCGAAAGACCGGAACTGGATCGATGGATTTTATCCAAATATCATAGCTTGCTGAAAGCAGTTGAAGCAGAATTAGCGGTCTTCGATTTGACGAAAGCTGTTAGAAAGATTCAGGAGTTTGTAAACGAAGACTTATCTAACTGGTATATTCGACGGGCAAGACGTCGTTTCTGGGCAACTGAGCTAAATGATGACAAAAAGGCTGTGTATAATACTACCTATGAAATTCTTATTGGCGTATCGAAACTGGTAGCACCTTTTGCTCCCTTCTTATCCGATGAGATGTACCGTAACCTGACAGGGGAGCTTTCTGTACATTTGGCAGATTACCCGGTGGCAGATATTGCGATGATTGATATTGCGGTAGAAGAGAGAATGGATTTAGTAAGAGATCTTGTAGGACTGGGGCGAGCTGCAAGAGCACAGGCTAAAATAAAAGTGCGACAGCCTATCCAAAAGATTCTTATTGACGGCAAATATGAATCTCTTATTTCTGACCTGGTAGAGTTAATAGAAGAAGAGCTTAATGTTAAAGATGTTATCTTTGAGAAGAATCTTCAGGAATATATGAATTTTAGTCTGAAGCCTAATTTTAAGGTTGCTGGATCTATCCTAGGGCCCAAAATTAAGGAGTTAGGAAAAATCTTAGGGGAACTGGATGCATCAGTAGTGGTACCTAAGCTTGAGGCTGGAGAGAGCATCGTGCTGAAGCTAAATGGAGAAGATACGGAGATTTTAAAGGACTATGTGTTAATTACCATATCTGCGAAGGAAGGCTTTACAGTAGAGATGGCCAACAATCTCTTCGTTATTCTGGATACAACCTTGACTGAGGAACTCATCAACGAGGGCTTTGCCAGAGAATTTATCTCTAAGGTGCAGCAGATGCGTAAAACCAATGGCTATGAAATGATGGATCAAATCAAGATATATTTCAATGGAGATGAATTTATCCGTAAAGCAGTGGATATTCACAAGGAATATATTATGCATGAAACGCTGGCGGTATCCATTGAAGAGGTTAGAGATGGAGATTTTGAAAAACAGGATCTTAATGATCATGAAACCGGCATTAAGGTAGAGCGCATATAGGTTAAGAATCAGCCTTTTAGGCTGATTTTTTTTTCTTGATTTTAATTCTGCAATTCAAGGGTATATTTTAGAAGGAAAAAATAAAAGACTGTAGAATTGTGTAGAAAGGTATCATTTTATGGTAGTTATGGAATCTGAAGATACAAGGAGAGCAATATATGGGTGAGAGAATAGGTGACCTGGATAAAGGTCCTATAACCGTTCTAAAATGGAGATCAGGGGAAACCATGGCTATATCCTATGTATCTCCCAATATTATACAGTATGGATATACAGCAGAGGATTTGGTGCAGGAGAAGATTCGTTTTTCCAGCATCGTTCATCCCGATGATTTCGAATCGGTACAGAAGAACAGGCTGCAATTTATGTTGTCCGATCAAACCTATCTTCAACAGGAATATCGTATTCAAACTGCTTCAGGCCAAGTGAGATGGGTACATAGTCTAAGTGTGATTAGGGAGAAAAATAATAGTGTTTATTATTGGGAGGAATATTTAGTAGATATAACCGAGCGTACAAATATGGAATCCCCAGTAAAAGAAACAGAAGAAATGTATCGCAGTATTGTAGAGGGTACCTTTGTAGGGATATATATTATACAAAATGGCCTGTTTGCATATGTAAATGGTCAAATGGCAGAAATATTCGGATATAAACAGGAGGAAATGTTGTTTAAGGCGGTAAGAGAGATTGTTTTACCGGAAGATTACGAACTAGTTGCTGAAAATATTCGAAGGCGGATAGAGGGGGAAATTGAAAGTATACAATACCAATTCAGAGGTGTTAAAAAGGATAAAACCGTTATCTATATTAAGGTATTAGGCAGTAAAATATTATATAAGGGATCACCGGCAGTGATTGGTACACTCATTGATATAACAGAGTCAAAGCGGAATGACGAACAGCTGCGTATGGCGGCCAAAGTGTTTGAAAGTACCATTGAAGGTGTTGTTGTGACCGATGTAGAAGGTAAGATTCAATGGGTGAATCCAGCCTTTAGCAAAATTACCGGTTACAGCAAGGAGGAAGCCTTGGGAAAAAACCCTAGGATTCTCAAGTCAGAAAGACATGATGATGAATTTTATAGGGATATGTGGAGAGATATAAAAATCACAGGACAGTGGCAGGGAGAGATATGGAACAGAAGAAAAAACGGTGAAACCTATCCGGAATGGCTTACGATATCGGCCATTCGGGACGAAGAAGGAAAGACAGTTCAATACGTGTCAGTTTTTAATGATATTACGGAGCGGTTTCAACGGGAGGAGCGTATTAAGTATCAGGCATATCATGATGCACTGACAGGCTTGCCCAACCGGTCTTTGCTTCGTGACCGTCTTTCTATGGCACTAACCCACGCCCATAGAAGTGGTAAGATGATCGCCATTATGATGCTGGATCTAGATCGCTTTAAACGCATCAATGACACACTGGGACACCCCGTTGGGGATACTTTGCTTCAAATGGTAGCAAAGCGGCTGACAAATAGTATTCGGAACGGTGATACGGTTTCAAGACTGGGAGGAGATGAATTTGCAATCATTCTGGAGGATATAGGAAGCGTAGAGAATGTGATCAAGGTGGCGCAGAAAATACTCCGCAGGATGGAAACTCCTGTTCAGATTAAGTCCCATGATTTACATATTAGCACTAGTATTGGAATCAGCCTGTATCCCACCGACGGTCAGGATGCAGACAGCCTGCTGAAATTTGCAGATACTGCTATGTATCAAGCAAAGCAGGAGGGAAGGAATCAGTATCGGCTCTACACTCCCAAAATGAATGATAAGGCATTGCAGCGGCTGACTATGGAAAATGAGCTGAGAAAGGCCTTAGAGAGGGAAGAATTTTTAGTATATTACCAGCCAAAATTAGATCTGTGCTCAGGAAAAGTGATCGGTGCAGAGGCCTTGGTGAGATGGCAGCATCCGCGGTTAGGCTTTCTGTCTCCTAGCGAGTTTATCCCTTTGGCGGAAGAAACAGGGCTCATCAAGCCCATCGGGGATTTTGTGCTGTGGGCTGCCTGCAAGCAGAATAAGGATTGGCAGGATAAGGGGTTAAAGGGCATATGCATTTCCGTAAATTTATCGGCAGTACAATTCCAGCAGAAAAATTTATTGCAGAAGGTCACCCATTGCCTCACTGAAGTGGGGCTAAACCCGGCATACCTGGAATTAGAGATTACGGAAAGCAGTGCCATTCAAAACCCTCAAATGACGATTAAAACCTTAAAGGAATTTAAAAAGCTTGGGATCCAGCTGTCTATTGACGATTTCGGTACAGGATATTCTTCTCTGGGCCTGCTCAATCAATTGCCCTTAGATACGCTGAAGATAGACAAATCCTTTATTCGGGATATTACTTCTGATAAGGATAGTCAAGCCATTGTATCTGCTATCATTGCCATGTCGCACAACCTGGGCATAAAACTAGTGGCAGAAGGCGTGGAAACCAAGGATCAAATGTTCTATCTAAAAGAACATCATTGCGATCAGATTCAAGGTTATTTAATAAGTCCGCCTATTGCTGCTGAACAGTTTGAAAAGTTTCTTCAGCCCGATTATCATATAATGACCTATACATGGACTGTGGGATGACAAAACAAAGGATATTTTAAGTTTAAGTATTTTCAAGGATTTTAAGCAAGCTTTCTACTACTTTTCATTTTAATGCCAGAGGTCTTTCCAACCATTGCCAAAAGCTGACTGACGATTGGATTCTTCTCCTGGCAGAAACGGGCAGGATGATGGAAATAGGCATCATCAGTCTTGAATCTGATTTTGACGGTACCAGTCCGGAACTGGAAATCACTGATATAAGTCAGTTGGATAAGCTGGTTGCAGAATTGGAAAAAAACAAATTTAGCGGAAATGAGATTGAAAAGATCTGTTATAAGAATGGATTAAGGATTGTTAAAGACGTATTGTAAGCAAAAGACGCGTACTGCAGGTACGCGTCTTCTATTCCTTATAGTTTGAAGCTGTTAACAGATGCCTTTAACTGCTTAGCCAGCTCGTTTAGTTCCTCGATAGATGTATTAATGTACTCCAAGGATGCGGTTTGTTCTTCCGTAGAGGCTGCAACTTCTTCTGTGCTTGCCGCGGTTTCCTGAGAGATTGCAGAAATACTGTCAATTTCTGAAGCAATGGATTTACCTTCTGCCGTTGCGGACTGTGTAGCAGTGGTAATATCCTTAACCTGCAGGGTAATGCGATGAACATTGTCCTTGATCTTTCTGAAAACCTCCGTTGTATTTCGTGTATTCTTTTCTTGCTGAAGGATAGTCTCTGCGGCAGAATCTGATTCCCGTACTGCTGCATTGATGGCAGTTTGTATGTCTTTGATTAATTCCTGTATCTTTTCTGTGGATTTTTGCGATTCTTCCGCTAGCTTTCTTACTTCATCGGCAACTACAGCAAATCCCTTGCCGTGCTCCCCTGCCCTGGCTGCCTCGATAGCTGCATTTAGAGCAAGCAGGTTTGTTTGAGATGAGATGCCCTGAATTACTTCAATGATTTCACCGATTTGTAAAGATTTTTCATTAAGAGACAGGATGGCATCAGCAACATGACGTACAGTATCGCTGCTTTCTTTCATTTTTTGTTCCTGCTCCTCAACGGTTTTTACGCCGTGGGAAACAAAGCTTTCTGCATCGGATGCAGACTCAAAGGATTCTGCACTGATTTTTGCTATATGATCGATAGAATTCACGATACTGCGAACGGATTCAGAACTGCTTTGGACACTTTTTGCCTGTTCGTCACTGCCTAAGGCCAGTTGGCTGATTGCTTCGGCAATTTGTGTGGCAACAATATTTGTCTGCTGTGAGGATTCCAGTACGGACGTTGAAGTGGCACTAATTTGCTCAGAGGCCAGGACGATTTTTTTAATTAAATCCTTGAGACTGTCACGCATTTGGTGGAAGGATTCCGCTAGATTTCCGATTTCATCCTGAGTATGAATAGAAAAACTATAAGATAGGTTTCCTTTAGCAAACTCTCTGGATGCCTCTAATAATACCTTAATGGGTTTAAGCAGGTAAACTGAAAATGCATAGCCAAGCAACACACATATTAAAAGCACAACGCCTATTAGGGCAGCAGTCTCCTTTTTTGTAGCTTGTACAGATGCATAAGCTTCCTCATAGGGTTGGCGTACTACTACAGGCCATCCCACAATAGGAACCGTGGTATAGGCACCGAAGATATGATTCTCCTTGTATATGTAATCCTCATGACCTGCTTGTCCTTGTAATGCTTTTGCAACTACCGGAATATCTGATACATTTTCTTGGGCATCTACCATCGCTGTATCTGGATGGGCCAAAATTTGTCCTTTTTTGTCTGTGATAAATGCATATCCTTTTTCGCCCATAATAATTCTTTTACGCATTTCTTCAATGCTTGAGAGATCTAAAGTACCTCCAACCGTTCCTATAAACTCTCCACCCGAGCCTAAGATGGGAGCTACAATTACCACCGCAGGCTTTCCTGTAGTCTTTGATATGACTACATCACTAATAACTGTTTTTTTTGTAGAGAGGATTGTTTGCATATATTCCCGGCTGCTGAGATCATCAAATTGTGCTTTGCCATCGGACCGCGCTACCTGTAAGCCCTTAGCATCTGTTGTAAATATTACGGCAAAACTGGTATGGCTTTTGGATAGGGCTTCCAAGGTAAGGCGCTGATCTTCAGTATTAAAGCTGCGGACATCCGGCAGGGAGGCAACACCTTCTATAACTGTAACATTTTGAGTCAAAAATAGATTGATTTCGTGACTGAGGGTATTGGCAAGATTTGTGGCACTATTGATAAGATTCCCTTTAAGATTGTTCATCTGACTTCTGGCAGCCATATATCCCACTGTAGATACAGAAGATACGGTTAGTACGATGAGCAGTAAAATGATTTTTGTACGTAAAGTAATCCTTTTTAGCATGCTATTCTCTCCTTTTTTTATTGAGTTGCTCAAATCGAGGATTGGACAAATAAGAAAAGAATATAAGGATGTTTACGGAAACCCGGCGATCATAGTACAGTACTTTAGACCCGTGGCTTTGCGTCCTTATTTTTCAATAAGTTTGCCTTTTCCAATGAGCTACATCTTTTTTGAAATTTTTGCCTTTAAAATACGGAATGATTACTGGTAGCTAAGAACTATTTTTTATTTAATATATAATAAATATATATGGAAAGCGATTCCATTGTCAACCAAAACCCTACAAATCTTTACAATATTTAACTAGATGTGACATACAATAGGAATAAAGTCCTGGATTACCATAAAAACAACAAATCAAGAAAAGCATTTGCCCTTATCAAATTTGATATTTTAAGAATTGTCTGTGGCTAGAGAAATTTTGGTATTGTTAGACAAGACCTTCAACATATAATATACAAATGGCATTTATAAGGGGGTATTTTATGTTGAATCTAAGAGAAGAGATCATTTTCTGGACGGAGATTATGCGGGATCACGCTGAGTTTCAGTTTACCACGCTGTCCCCTCGGGAAGTTGAGTACATAGGACAGGCGCAGTATTACATGCAGATTTTTGAAAGCCTCAATCTGGAGGCAAAAGGATATACGGACAAATCCTCGCCGGCTGATGAGGCTAACCTCATTCAGAAGAACATGACTGTTTTGTTGAATTTTATACAATTTAAGAGATCCATAGTATACCGGCTCATGACTTGCGGAATAGAAATTGGATTGCCGCCGTCCTTTATAAACCACATGATAAACGAGGCCATGGAATACTATCGAGTACTCTGCATGGCCCAGGGAACAATACCAATGAATATCGCATTAGAGAACATACGATTGCATAACATATGGCTGCCCGATGCATCAGGCCATGCCTCGGCAGTAGCCGCTGAATTAGATCCGGTGGAAGCTATGCTGATTGAAAAGGCCAAATACTTTGTAAAGACTTTTGATAAGCTGTTCAAAAAGGCAGTAGAATTGTATCAGATATTTGAAAGAACAGGACTGCAGGATGGATCATTGGGATATTTCAATGAAGAGGTAGCAAAGGAAATTGAAGCTTTCATTAGTTATCTGGAAAAAATCAAAACAACGAGAGAACAGTGTGTGGTTCTGGCAACCGGTGTATTTACTGCGCTGATGCCGGATCATATGATGCGGGAAGAAAAATACTATCTTTATCGTATACAGATGTTATATAAATAGAGCTTTTCAATAATATAATACCCTCTGTAAGCCAGAAGTTAGCCTACAGGGGTTGTTTTGTTTTTTTCTATAAAACAAGCACGATTTTTTTCCAAGAGTAATATGATGCAGTATGGTTTAAATCAACATTATTTTTATCACTATGAGCTATGACAAATATTTAGAAGCAGGGAGGAAGCGTTATGTGTGGAATAACAGGGTGGATTAGCTGGGATGACGACTGTTCACTGCAGCACGCTGTACTAAAGAAAATGACGGATTTGCTCTCTTATAGAGGGCCTGATACCGAGGGAACATGGCTAGGGCAACATGCTGCTTTAGGACACCGAAGACTGGCTGTAGTTGATCCAACGGGGGGCGGACAGCCAATGATCCGGTATTGGGGAGAGTATCCTTGCGTCATTATATACAATGGAGAGCTTTATAATACCTTAGAACTGAGACGGGATCTGGAAAATCGGGGTTACTCCTTTCATACCAACAGCGATACAGAGGTGCTGTTAACGGCTTATATGGAATGGGGACCAGAATGTGTTGAAAAATTTAATGGCATATTCGCATTTGCCATATGGAGTGAAAGGGAGCAAAGGATATTTTTAGCCAGAGATCGTTTAGGGGTAAAACCTTTGTTCTACATGCATCAGGGAGAAGGGCTTTTATTTGCTTCCGAACCAAAATCGATACTGGCGCATCCTTCCGTACGGGCGGAAATAGATGAGGAAGGCATGGCCGAAGTATTTGTACTTGGACCCGCTAGAACTCCGGGTCATGGTGTCTATAAGGGAATGAAAGAACTTAGACCCGGACAATGCATGATATTTGACCGGAACGGACTGAAAGTGTGGAAATATTGGAGCTTAAAGAGTCAGCCCCATACCGATGACTTCGATACAACCGTTGAGAAGATATATGAACTATTAAAGGATGCAGTAATAAGACAGTTAGTTGCAGACGTTCCTGTATGTACCTTTTTATCTGGCGGAGTAGATTCAAGTGCCATAACAGCTTTTGCAGCTGCAGCCTTTAAAGAAAGTGGAATGGATCGGTTACATTCCTACTCTATCGATTATGTAGATAATGACCGTCATTTCAAGGCCAGCGAATTTCAGCCTAATTCAGACGCCGATTATGTTCAGATGATTTCAAAGCACTTAGATACAATTCATCATAGTATTTATATAGATACGCCTCAGTTGGTTGAGGCGCTGGAAAAAGCTACAGAGGCAAGAGACTTACCGGGAATGGCAGATATCGATTCTTCGTTATATTTGTTTTGCAAAGAAATCAAAAAAGAAGCCACTGTTGCCCTTTCCGGAGAATGTGCAGATGAAATGTTTGGCGGCTACCCTTGGTTCCGAAGTAAAGAAGCTTTTGAAGCTAAGACCTTTCCATGGGCAAGAAACCTACAGGATCGACTCAAATATCTGAAACCGGAAGTAAAGGAAAGCATGAAGGGTGAAGCTTATTTGACCAGGCGGTATGAGGAAACTATTCAGGAAGTGCCCCTGCTGCCAGGAGAGAGTTTAGAGGATGCGAGAAGAAGAGAGATATTCTATCTTAATATTACCTGGTTTATGACAACATTATTGGATCGAAAGGATCGGATGAGTATGGGTACAGGTTTGGAAGTAAGAGTACCCTTTTGCGACCATAGGCTCATGGAATATGTGTGGAATATTCCCTGGGAAATGAAATATTGTGACAATATTGAAAAAGGTATTCTGCGCCGCGCACTAAAAGGGATGCTGCCGGAAGATGTTCTCTATAGAAGAAAGAGCCCCTATCCTAAAACCCATAATCCTAACTATATGGAGGCAGTAAAAAAGATCCTATTAGAGATTCTTTCCAGCCCAAATGAGCCCATTCATCAGCTAATTGATGGAAAGCTAATGGAAGCTATGATTCAGAAAGGACAGATTCTATTTGACAGGCCTTGGTTTGGCCAGCTGATGGCAGGGCCTCAACTGTTTGCTTATCTTATCCAGATCAATATGTGGTTGAAAAAGTATAAAGTTGCTATTCTATAATAATAAGCCTGGCTGCTGACTGCAAGCCAGGCTTGTGTGTTATTCTTCAGTTTTTTTATGATGCTCCGGAAGCAAAATGCCCCCGGATACGATGAGCTTAACTGCAGCTTCAATAGATAGATCAAGGAAGTGTATATTTTCCACGGGGATCATCACCAGCATGCCGGAGGTGGGATTCGGCGTAGTAGGGATGAAAACACTTTTCATTTCCTTTTGCGTTTTTAGATGGATTTCATTTGGTGCATCTGCAGTAATAAAACCAATTACATAGATGCCTTTAGAGGGATATTCAACTAAAACTGCAGACTTAAAGGCATTTTTTTGATTGATAAAAAGTGTATCTGTCAACTGTTTCATAGAGAGATAGACTGTATTGACAAGTGGAATTCTTTTAAAGACAGCCTCAGTGAAGTGAATGATTTTTTTGCCTAGAAAGTTTGTGGATATAAAGCCTGTAGCCAATATGATGAGGACTGTAAGAACAACACCAATTCCTACTAAGGGAAAGCCTAAAAAAGCCTCCAATGGTTCACGGAAAACAGCATCAATTCGATTGAACAGCCAGATTACGATGCTTAAGGTAACAAAAATGGGAACTAAAACAAATAAGCCGGTTAAAAAAATATTGCGCAGGTGCTTGATCATAAGTATCCTCCAATATATTATCAGGATAATGCATCCACTAGTAATTATAATGGGAAAGAAAAACTTTGTATAGATGATTCATTGAATAAATATAGTATATACAATATGGTTCTAAAAAAATAAACAGTGAAACCAGCAGTTATTTCCCTGTTTCTAATATTTTATCGTTTTTGTTTAAGTAACATTGCGTACTTGCTGCAATAAGTACCTGTATCGGAGATATTATTCTGATAAATGAAAGACTGTTATACTCTGTACAACAGTCTTCAAGGGGCTAGTTCAATATGTTTACGAATTTGATAGAGTAAATATCACACATGACTAAACGGTTCGTTTGAGGTTCTCTCAATACAATGTAGCTGATACCCACTGCCTCTAAGGTACCTTGTCTATCAACAAACATATTAGTACCAATAAGAAAATCTACATTTACAAATCTACCAATTATAGTTTTTAGGAAACCCTGGGTATAATTGATGTCTTCCTGTATTGGAGGACCGGGTTGAATGACAAGGCTAGGTCCCCTTGGCATTGTAGGAGAAGGGGAGGTGTCCTGCAGGGGTGATTCCGGTGGAATCGGTGTCAAGGGTACTGTAGGAATTTCCGGTGTCATAGGCATTTCCGGTGTCATAGGCATATTAGGCATCATAGGCAAAGAAGGCACATAAGGGGTAGTTGGCATGCCGGGACCCATAGGGATGTTAGGCATCATGGGCATGGTACGTGCAGTAGGCATAGCGGATACTGGCTGCATCCAAGGTAAGGAAGGTGCAGCAGGAATGGTTGATGCAGGCGGCATCCATGGTAAAGAGGGGGTGGCAGGTATCTTTGCTGTACCGGGCTGCATCGCACCGCCATAATTGGCATTGGCATAATCATTACAATACATAATAATCCTCCTTGAAAAATGAATTTATGGGTAATGATATGGAATTAAAACAACCTTAGTGGCTTAGTCTTAATTATAAAAAGCAAAGTGAATAAGACAAACATTTATCTAAGTTTGTGCATATAGCTCCGTCATATTATAGAAACAGTGGTCTCCCACACGGACTTGGAAAATACCTACACCGTTTCTGGGGAATATTTCAGGGCAGACTGGCTGAAAAGGATTGAAGTACCACAGAGACCACCCTACTGTAAATAACTTGTTTCCAGCAAGGGCCCAATCGGCGATATCATAATGAATCTGCTCAGGGGGATTTGCCCATATGGTTTGTGGATTTGGAACTCCCCGAAGTACGCTGCGCACACAATCAAACTGGCCTTGCTGATAGATTACTTTTCGTATATCCCCTTGACATACACGATGATATTCACCAAAACCGATTTGTGTTCTATTCATAACGACAGTTGCAACGGCCTTCATACCATTTTCTCCTTCACCGCCTGCTTCACATTTTATGATTCTGGCTAATAGTTCTCGATCGGAAAATGACACACAAATCACCTCTTTTCTTGCTGATACTATTAATTTATTCCTTGAACAGAAAAAAGGTACTAAATAATTGGTGGTTTTTCGTTTAAAATATAAAAGAATAGAGGAGCTTAGGAAGTTGTATAGAATAAAACTAATAAACAGAAGCTTGTATATTGCATAAAAATGTGAGAGGAACAGGAGGAAATTATTATGGAAGAGAAAAGAATGAGTAAGAGAGTCCCCGTGCATATGCATTTATCAATAGAATCTTTATATAAATCCGGTGAGGCTGAAAAGATATCCATCAGCGAGGATATAGCGGTAACCAATATATCCAAGAGGGGAATCGGCTTCCTTAGCAGCAGGGCTTTACCAGTAGACCACTATTTTAATACCAAGATACAAATTGATGAAGAGAAAATGTTTTACTGTGTCTTAAGGATTGTGAGATGTAAAAAAATAAATCAAGGATACCAAATAGGATGTGAGTTTGTTGGCTTAGCCAATATTCTTGGAGAAAATATCGATTTATATATTGAAGAAATCGGCGAGGAGCAGGAGTAGCTTAGAATCGCTAAGTTGGGCTGAAAATTTGTGCTGAAAAGGAGAATGACATGAACGACCATATCGTTTTAGGCAAAAGGATGGAAGAATGGGAAAAGAAGTATCCGCTTCTGACCCATTTAAGAAAGTATGAAAAAGTAGTTTGGAATAACACGGAATTGACTTCTGTAGAAGAGTTGCTGCCAAGTCTGCCATTATCTCATAAGGATATTATGGATGCAGAAGCGCGGTGGCAGCGATTTGCCCCATTGTTGATGAGATTGTTTCCGGAAACCTCTACTACTGAGGGAATGATTGAGTCTCCCTTGCTTGAGATTCCCAGTATGAAAAGAGCTATGGAGCATTATTGGAACTTTACAATACCAGGACAGCTGCTGATCAAATGTGATAATCAACTGCCCATTGCAGGTTCTATTAAGGCAAGAGGAGGCATTTATGAGGTATTGAAACATGCAGAAAAGTTGGCTATTGACAACCATATGCTTTTTCTAAGCGATGATTACAGTAAAATGGCTTCTGCAGAATTTAGAGAATTCTTTAGCCAATATGCCATTGCTGTAGGATCAACGGGTAATTTAGGTCTAAGCATCGGGATCATTGGTGCAGCCTTGGGGTTCCGTGTAACTGTACATATGTCTGCCGATGCCAAGGCTTGGAAAAAGAAGCTGTTGCGGGAAAAAGGCGTAAGGGTCATAGAGTATGCCTCAGATTATAGCAAAGCCGTAGAAGAGGGACGCAGGCAGTCAGAAGGAGATCCTAAAAGCTATTTTGTAGATGATGAACAATCTGTTGAATTATTTCTTGGCTACAGCGTAGCTGCTTGTCGTCTAAAGAAGCAGTTAGAACAACAAAATATCGTTATAGATGCGGCACATCCCCTGATTGTATATTTACCATGCGGTGTCGGGGGTGCTCCTGGAGGAATAACCTTTGGATTAAAACTGGTTTTTGGCGACCATGTTCATTGTTATTTTGCAGAACCAACCCATTCCCCCTGCATGTTGATGGGTCTGATGACAGGGGAAAATGAAAAAATAAAAGTGCAGGATTTTGGTATTGATAACATTACAGATGCCGATGGATTGGCAGTGGGGGCACCTTCTGCTCTTGTCACTAAATTGGTTGGGAAATGGATTGAAGGAGTATATACGGTGGCTGATAAAGAATTATACCCAATCCTTACCCTTCTGCAGGATCAAGAAAATACTCAGATTGAACCATCGGCATCTGCTGCCTTTCTTGGACCGATACGCCTGTTGGTAGAAGCCCACGAGAAACCGGCATGGTTAGGAACTCAACCTGTCCATATTGCCTGGGCGACAGGAGGGGTTTTTGTACCTAAAAGCCACATGGACGAATTCTATCATAAGGGTAAAATGATTCTGGAAGAAAGATTTAGATAGCAGCTATGCATCGAATATTGAGGGGCTAGTGTAGCCAGGGTCTTTATTTTAAATGAGGGAGGCATCCTATTGCCCACAGCTTATGCTTCGGGCAATCCTTGTCTTTAAATCATTGTTTTGGTCGAGATCCCAGCAATGGGATCATCTTTTATGGGGTATACTATACCCATTAATGAAAAAGGAGTAGTTTGACGTGAAAAATAATTTTGAATCATTTCAATTGAATTCTTTTATATTAGATAATCTATCGAAGGAAGGCATCTGCAAGCCGACAGAAATCCAGAATGAAGCCATTCCTTTAATTATGCAGGGAAAAGACGTAGTTGGAAAAGCGAAAACCGGAACGGGAAAAACCTTTGCTTATTTGCTTCCCATGATACATAAGATTGATCCGCAAAAAAGGGAACTGCAAATGTTAGTATTAGCGCCTAGTCGAGAGCTTAGTCTTCAAATCCAAAGGGAGGCTAAACGAATTATACAGGGTACAGAAATCCTAGTAGATACCATTTTAGAAGGGATGGATATCAATAGACAGTTGGATAAGCTAAAGCAAAAACCCCAGCTCATCATAGCGACTCCAGGAAGACTGATGCATATCATCGGACTGAATAAGATTAAAATGCATGGGGTAC
Source organism: Geosporobacter subterraneus DSM 17957 (assembly GCF_900142145.1). Lineage (GTDB taxonomy): Bacteria > Bacillota > Clostridia > Peptostreptococcales > Thermotaleaceae > Geosporobacter > Geosporobacter subterraneus. The sequence goes on from NZ_FQZV01000021.1 coordinate 19,123, forward strand.
GCGGTATTGCCTTTGATGAAGTGGATCAGATATTAGAGCAGGGTTTGCGGGAAAAGGTAATGGCTATTGTAAAAACAACACTAAAGGATAGACAATTGCTGAGCTTCTCTGCTACCTTATCAGAAGAAGCAAAAGAAATCCTGCTGCAGCTCATGCAGGAACCGGAGTTTATCCATTTAGACCATGCAAAGCCGGTTCCAGCAGAAATTGAACATCAATATATTATCAGCAAATCTCCTACGAAGATGGAAACCCTAGAGGAATTGCTGCAGGTTTTAAAACCCCAGAAATCTTTGGTTTTTATCAATAAGAATGAGAATGTAGATCGCTTTGTAAAAGAGTTGAAATCAATGGGATTTTCTGTAGGCGGTATTCAGACAAGAACGAAGAATCAGGACCGGCAGCACTTGCTCAGTACCTTTAATAACGGAAAGTTAAAAATACTGGTAACGACAGACCTATTTACAAGGGGTATGGATTTTCAAAATGTTACCCATATTTTCAATATGGATCTGCCCTTAAATAAAGTGGATTATCTCCATCGGGCCGGAAGAACCGGGAGAATGCATCGAGAGGGCAGCGTAATGAATATTGTAAGGGACAGAGAAAAGTTTGTCCTTTATAAAATGATGAAGCAGCTGAATATCGAAGTAGTACCTGTAGATATCATTGGAGGTAAGGTAATACCCGTAAAAGCGATTATTCAAAGAAATCGGAGAAGAGGTCAGCAACAAAAAAATTCACCCTTATAAAACTATAGATATACACTTAGGTTTGTGAGAGGAGGATCCCTGTGAAGGTACTATTTACCTATGATTATGGTCAGGAAAAAATGAATCGTATTCGACAGTTAGGGTATGAGATTCTTTATGTCCACGAGAATGAGATTGAGGTAAACAAAACTACAGAAGATGCTGACGTCCTGGTGTGCTACAACCCTTTTTCACGGCTAGATTTGCGTCAAATGAAGCAATTAAAGCTTATTCAGCTTTCCAGCATTGGAATCGATCAGGTGCCTTTGGAATATATTCAGGATAGTGGGATTATTCTGTCCAATAACCGTGGGGGATATAGCATCCCTATAGGCGAGTGGATTGTCATGAAAATACTGGAGATGTTAAAAAACAGCAGAGGGCTGTATCTGCAACAGCAAAACAAGCTGTGGAGGATTGATACCAATATTCTGGAGCTTTATGGGAAGACCATTGGCTTTGTCGGTACGGGAACCATTGCTCATGAGGCTGCAAAGCGGCTGCAGGGCTTTGACGCCACATTGCTGGGTGTCAATACCAAGGGGACCCAAACAGCGTATTTTCAGCGCTGCTATCCCATAGAAGAATTGGATGAAATGTTAGCAAAATGTGATATTGTAGTATTGACGATACCCTATACTGGGGGTACTCACCATCTGATCAATCAGAAACGGATTGAGGCTATGAGAGAAGGGGTTTATTTTATTAACGTGTCTAGGGGCAGTATTGTAGAACAAGAGGCTTTGATAAGGGCATTGGAAAGAGGAAAAATTCGAGCAGCGGCCTTAGACGTATTTGAAGAAGAACCGCTGCCGCCGGAAAATCCTTTATGGGATTTAGGTAACGTAATGATTACACCCCATAATTCATGGGTTTCAGAAATGCGAAACGAGCGAAGATTTATGATCATATATGAAAATCTATCCCGTTTTCAGAAGGGAGCTCCTTTGTTAAATGTGGTAGATCTGGAAAAGGGTTACTAGTAATAAAAACTATTAAGGAGCAGTAAACATCTGCTCCTTTACATATGGTCTAATTAACAATGAATTCTTTATCGCTTTATGGTGATGTGCTATAATAGTGATGATCATTTACATATTAAGGGGGGTTAGGAATGTTGATCGGTGTGGATTTAGGCGGTACCAACATTAAAGTTGGTATTGTCAATCAGGAAGGACATATCCTGTTTCAAAATAGTAGAGCCACAATTCCCAGCAGGCCATATCAATCCATCGTTCAGGATATTATTGAACAAATCGAGGAAGGCATGATGCAGATAAATAGATCTGTAAGTGAGATCCATTCTATAGGAATCGGAATTCCAGGGATTGCAGAACAACAAACGGGGAAGGTTATCTACTGTACCAATTTATCCTGGTATGATGTACCGATAGGAAAGATGCTCCGGGATCATTTTAACAAACCGGTTTTTGTCGAGAATGATGCGACTGTAGCCGCATTGGCTGAAAGTGTATCCGGATCTACAAAGGGATTAGCCAACTCTGTTTTTTTAACCCTTGGTACTGGAGTAGGCGGCGGAATTATTATCAATCACAAGGCTTATAGCGGAAGCCATGGGGCTGGCTCGGAAATCGGGCATACGATCGTTGGTGAAAACTTCTATGCGTGCAACTGTGGAAGAAATGGTTGTTTGGAGACCTTTGCTTCTGCTACGGCCATGATCCGCTATGCACAGAAGCGTTTACGAGAGGGTGCTCAGGGCAGAGAGCTTTTAGATATGGTAGAGGGGAATATCGAAAATATCACGGCCAAAGCGATTTTTGACTGTGCACAAAAGGGAGATCGGCTGGCTATAGAGGTCGTAGACCGAACGATTAAATATCTGGCTATCGGTATTGCGAATATCCATAATATGCTGGATCCAGACTGTATTACAATCGGCGGCGGAGTATCGAAGGCTGGGGATGCTCTTTTGATACCGCTGAGAGAAGCGGTAAAAAAGCTAACCTTTTGTAAAAGTGTTGACTATGGGGACATTACATTAGCCCAGCTGGGAAATGAAGCGGGAATTATTGGGGCTGCATTTTTAGGCGTACACCAGTAGGGGTCACATGCAAAGGGAAATACTGTGAGAAATTATATAGGAGGGATAGGATGAATAGGATTGTATTAGATTATTCGAAATCACAAATCGGAACCCATGAGCTGGATTACTTAAAGGAGCCTGTGGCGCAGATGCATCGGCTGCTCCATGAGAAAAAAGGGGCAGGCAATGATTATGTGGGTTGGGTGGATTACCCGCTGAATTATGATAAAGAGGAATTTGAACGGGTAGTAAGGGTTGCAGAAAAAATCAAAAAAGATTCACAAGTCCTAATCGTAATAGGAATTGGAGGATCGTATCTTGGTGCAAGAGCTGCAATCGAAATGCTGGCCCACTCTTTTTATAATCTTCTGCCTGGGGACCAAAGGCAAGCACCGCAAATTTTCTTTGCAGGCCAAAATATCAGCGGTACATATCATCGACAATTATTAGATTTGATCAAGGACAAGGAAGTTAGCCTGGTGGTCATATCAAAATCGGGAACAACTACAGAACCTGCTATTGCCTTTCGATTGCTAAGAGCCTTTATGGAGGAAAAGTACGGTGAAGAGGCTAGCAAGAGAATCTATGCCATTACAGATAAAAGCAAAGGGGCCTTAAGAAAGCTTGCAGAGGATAAGGGATATGAAACCTTTATTATTCCTGATGATGTGGGAGGCAGATACTCTGTTTTAACCCCTGTAGGACTCTTGCCAATAGCTGCTGCGGGCATTGATATCAGAAGTATCATGAAAGGTGCACAGGATGCCTGCCAGGAGTACAAAAAGGAAGAACTTATGGAGAATCCCTGCTATCAATATGCTGCTGTTAGAAGTATTCTTTACAGAAAAGGAAAGGCCATAGAAGTACTGGCTGCCTATGAACCAGCCCTTCGTTTTTTTGCGGAATGGTGGAAGCAGCTTTACGGAGAAAGTGAAGGCAAGGATTGGAAAGGAATTTTCCCAGCTTCTGTTGAGTTTTCTACAGATTTACATTCCATGGGACAGTTTTTACAGGACGGGACAAGAAATATTTTCGAGACTGTGATCTGGGTTGAAAAGTCAAAGGAAGAGATTAGCATTTTAGAAGATCCGGACAATCTGGACGGACTTAACTTTATCAGCGGAAAAACGATGGACTTTGTCAACCGGAAAGCCTTTGAAGGTACCCTGCTGGCCCACACCGACGGACAGGTTCCAAATTTGATTATCCGTATTCCGGAGGCAGATGCCTATAACTTCGGAAGGTTAGTTTACTTCTTCGAGAAAGCCTGCGGAATCAGCGGATACCTGCTGGGAGTAAATCCTTTTGACCAACCGGGAGTGGAAGAGTATAAAAAAAATATGTTCGCATTATTAGGTAAGCCTGGATATGAAGATTTAAGGGAAGCATTGGAAAATAGACTGTTAAAATAAAGGAATGGGGGAGTTTGGCTTGAAATTTGTATTAGATACCCATACCCATAGTATAACCAGCGGTCACGCCTACAGCACCATTCAGGAAATGGCAGAAGCAGCTAAAAATAAAGGTTTGCAGCTAATGGCACTTACAGACCATGCTCCTAAGCTTCCCGGAACCTGCCATATCTATCATTTTTGGAATCTTAAGGTGATTCCCCGAGTCATTAACGGGGTAGAGATTTTGAGAGGTGCGGAGGTCAATATCCTTGATGAAGAAGGAAATATAGACCTGGAGGATGATATACTGGAAAGGTTGGATCTCGTAATTGCAAGTCTCCACGACGCTTGTATAGAACCGGGAACCAGAGAAGCAAATACAAGGGCTCTAATTGGAGCAATGTCAAACAAATATATTCATATTATCGGACATCCGGGAAATCCCCGTTATCCAATCGATGTGGATCATCTGGTTCGTGCTGCAAAAGAAAAGAATGTGCTGATTGAAGTGAATAACAGTTCTTTTCATGTGAGGGAGGGCAGCAAAGACAACTGCACAGCAATTGCATTAAAAGCAAAGGAGTTGGGCTGCAGAGTCGTAGTAGGAAGTGATGCGCATATAAGCTATGATGTAGGCAAATTTGACACCGTATTGGAGATGTTTCGCAAAATCGATATGCCGGAAGAACTGGTAATGAATACATCGGTAGAGAAATTGAAAAATTTTCTTGCGGAGAAAGGGAAAAAAATTTAAAGGGTGCTGCAAGGGCACCCATTTTTATTGAAATTAGCGTCGTAATAGTAAAAATTTTAAAACACTGAAGAACTCCCGTACATGGTACTTGATCTTAGTGCTGATATAGGGATGCATTTTTGCAGCGCTGCCGCTGATTTCGATGTCTAAGTATTTCCCTATACGAAGGGCCCGGTGCAAATGGAAGGTGTTTGTGACAACGATAGCATGACGAAGGCCTGCTTTTTCCATGATTTCTTTGCTATACTTCAGATTTTGAAAGGTATTGTAGGAATTTTCCTCAAGGAGTATATCTTCTGTGGGTATTCCCTGTCGGGTAAGGTAGGCGGCCATTGCTTTGGCTTCTGTAGTGACTTCATCATCCCCTTGGGCTCCACTGACAATGATTTTTTTTCCATAACCCGTATGGTAAAGCTCCATAGCCTGATCCAGACGATACTGGAGCAGAGGACTGGGCTGATCTCCCCAAAGATGGGCGCCTAGCACAATGATTGCGTCTGACGGCACCGGTTTTACCTGATAAGGTGTGACGATAATTTTCCACTGAATGATACAAAATAATAGGGTGAAGGTCAACAAAAGGAATATCAATAGCTGTTTTATATGAAGCATAAGAACCTCCTAGTTTCGTCATGGACACCCTTTATTATATGACATTTTGGTTGTATCGTAAACCCAATGGCATCTTTAGCAAGCAGTTTAGCATAGACGTAAATAATATTTAATTAATAAAGGAGGAATATTCATGGCAAGAATAAAGCCGCTGACACCACAAGAGGTAGATCAGGAGAGTCAGCAGATATTTGAAGCTTTTTTACGACAGCGGGGCAATATCCCTAATATGTTTAGAACATTAGCCCATCGGCCGGAACTTTTGAAAACAGCTTATAAGCACTTTTCTACAATCTTGAATACAGGAACAGTAGATATTCGTTTAAAGGAAATGGTGGGTGTTCGGGTATCTCAAATGAATCAATGTGAATACTGACTGGCATCTCATACTGTTTTGGCAAAACAGTTCGGGGTGTCAGAAGAAGCCATTTATGCGATGGCAGATAAGGAAGATAATCCGGAATTATTTACGGAGAGAGAAAAGGTGGCTTTAGAATTTGCAGAGCGAATGACGGCAGATTCTAATAATGTAGACGAAGCCCTTTGGAATCGTCTCAAGGAACACTTTGATGAAGGTGAAATTATCGAAATTGCATGCGTCATAGGCGTGTTCAACTATTTTAACCGTTTTAACAATGCATTGAAGGTAGATATTACAAAATAAGAAAGCCATAACTGAAAACCTTAAACTTCTAGGAGACCCTAGAAGTTTTTTGTCTATTCTTATAAAAATGACAAATACTAATTTAAAATAAGCATAGATGAGGTGAGCATATGAACGTACTTGAGTCAACCTATGGGAACCTTTTAAGGGCATCCTTCCTGATCTTAAATCCCTTTAAGAAAGCTGTTATAAAAACCCAATGCAAGGTTCATAAGTTTCTCAATATTCAGGCCTTGAAAATATTAAGAAATGATCATTACACCAATGCCTATGATTTTTTGGGGAAATTCATTATGCCAATGAATGATGGGGCGGTTTGGGCAGATCAGGACTTTAAAAGCAGCGGGCATTTCTACAATCCTCATAAAAAAAAGGGAATGTACGGTGCGCAGAATGCCATGAAGCTAGGACAGGAGTATTATCAAAAAGCTCTTGACCTCTGGGGCTTAGAGGAACCTGAAAAATCCTTTTTTTATTTAGGAGCAGCCTTGCACATCATACAGGATATGACGATACCACAGCATGCAAATATAAGGCTGTTGGACAACCATAGACAATATGAGAATTTTGTGAAAAGAACCTACCAATATTGTAACGAGTTCAAAGTGGAGCATGGGACTTATCGGCTTCATACAATTGAAGAATATATCCGCTTTAATGCTAGAGTCGCCTTAAAGGTTTACAAAAAATTTAAGGAAATACCCGATACAGAGCTAAGATATTATCGGACTGCAAAATGTACCCTGCCCTTAGCAGCAAGAACAACTGCAGGCTGTATGCTGACTTTTTACAATGATATCTGGGAGAGACAAAGAAAAAAGCTGAATTAATACAAATTTTATTATCATATCAGCAGCATTTAGGGTATAATAAGCCTAATTATAATAAAAAATGGGGGAACATTATGAATGAAGTTATTCAGCTACTAAAGGCGCACCGGTCTATCCGCAAATTTACTACTAGGGATATTTCAAAGGAATGTTTAAGTGAGATCATTGAAGCAGCTCAGTGGGCATCGAGCTCTACATTTGTTCAAGCCTACAGCATCATTGGCATTCGGGAATCGGAAACAAAAAAGAGATTGGCAGCTTTATGTGGAGAACAGCCTTACATAGAGAGTTGTGCCGTTTTTCTCGTCTTCTGTGCAGACTTGCATCGGTTAGAGCATGCCTGCCGTATGCATCAAACTGACATGGTTGGAGAATATACTGAATCCTTCATTATGGCAACAGTGGATGCGGCTTTGGCAGCACAAAATGCAATGATCGCTGCAGAATCCCTAGGGCTTGGCGGCGTATATATAGGAGGTATCCGGAATCATCCGGAGAAAGTAAGTGAGATGCTCATGCTGCCCAATTATGTATATCCGGTATTCGGTATGGCATTAGGCTATCCAGATCAAGATCCGGAGCAAAAACCAAGACTGCCTATGGCTGTGGTTTATAAAGAGGAAAAATATGAGGATTCAGAGGATATAGACAAGATCATAGCTTATGACAAGATAATCAGTGACTATTATACTCGCAGAACGAAAGGAAAGCGGTCGGATACGTGGACGGAACAAATGGCAGAAAAGATGCAGAATGAAACAAGACCCCATATGAAGGAGTTTTTACAAAAGAGAAACTTTCTTCTAAAATAGATCCGGATCATCTTATAAGAGAATACAGAGAAGAAAAATACGTCAACATAGACTTACCAGGGAAAGTATGGTATGATAAGGAAAAATATTTTTTAAAGGAGATTTATAATGGAGAACAAGGTTTTAGCAACAGTAGGAGAAAAAAAGATTACCCAGGAAGATTTAAATATTGCCTTAAAATATGCACCTAGAGAGCAAGCCGCTCAATTTAACACATTTGAGGGAAAGAAGTACTTATTGAATGAAATGATTATGCAAGAATTGATATATCTTGATGCAAAGGATAAGGGATTAGATAAAGACTCAGCCTATCAAAGTGAATTAGAAGCACTCAAAGAAAATCTGCTAAAGCAATATGCTATTAATCAGTTATTGAAGAGTGTTACTGTAGAAGAGGCTGATGCCAGAGCATATTATGAATCCCATATAAATCAGTTTCAGCAAGGAGAATCGGTTCGGGCAAGACATATATTGATCCATGATGAAGAGAGTGCAAAGGAAGCCTTAGCAGAATTGAAGAGTGGAAAATCCTTCGAAGAGGCGGCCGCTGAATTATCTGAATGTCCATCAAGAGGGCAGGGAGGCGATCTGGGGTATTTTGAAAGAGGGAAGATGGTTCGGGAATTTGAAAATGCGGCTTTTGAACTGGAGTCAGGGCAGGTTAGCGATCTGGTAAAAACACAGTTTGGCTATCATATAATCAAAGTGGAAGATAAGAAGGAAGCATCGGTGATCCCTTATGAGCAAGTAAAGGGTCAAATTATCAGTTACTTAGAAAAGAATATGCAAAACAAAAAGGTTGTGGAGCATGCCAATCAGTTAAGAGATGACTATCCAATAACCATTTTCGAGGACCAGTTAATATAATATCTGAAAAAGGATCAAGTCTGATCCTTTTTTTTTACGGAAAACCTGATTTTGCCAAGGAGCTAGATTACCCGTATCTTCAATGAAAGAGATATGATAAAATGGAAATTGAAGAGGGGTGAGTAAATTGGTATTGGATATTATCGTACAGCTAGCCAATAAGGTTTCCATGATTTTGGTCATTGCTTTTTTGCTTTCTAAAATCAAACTCTTCAAAAACATACTGCTGAAAAATAGTCTTAGTTCAAAAGATAAGTTTTTTTTGACTATTATTTTTTCAATATTCGGTATTATTGGGGCCTATTACGGCATACCTATTAAAAATGCCATTGCCAACAGCAGTATTACCGGCGTGGTGGCCGGAGGGCTGCTTGGAGGAGCAGAAGTCGGTATCGGAACCAGTTTAGTGGTAGCCCTCTACCGCCTGTATATGGGGGGATATGTTGCGCCTGCCAGTGCTTTAACAACTATTGCGGCGGGAACTTTGAGTGGAATGCTGAATCCCCACTTCCTAAAAATGAAAAATAAAGGAACCTATGCTTTTGTGGTTGCATTGGTCTGTCAGATTTTTTTATTCCTAATGATCCTTCTATTGGCAAAGCCCTTTGAAGCCGCAAAAGAACTGGTTTCCATCATTGCATTTCCGATGATTGCTGTAAATTCCTTTGGTGTAGCTATTTTCATATCTATTTTGGATAATATTTTTCATGAGCAGGATAAGGTGGGAGCCTCCACGGCCCAGCTGGCTCTTGATATTGCCAATAAGACACTCCCTTACTTAAGACATGGCTTGGATTTTGACAATGCACAAAAGGCAGTGGAGATTATTTATCATATGGTGAATCATGTTTCAGCTGTGGCGATGACAAGGGGGGAAGTGATTTTAGCCCATATAGGAACTGGAGTGGATCATCACAGCCCTAAGGATAAGATTATGAACAGAAGTACCAAGCAAGTATTGAGTACAGGGGAATATACCATATCGCAAACCAGGGAAGAGATAGGGTGTCGAAGAGAAGCCTGTGAATTGATGGCAGCCATTACGGTTCCTCTTAGAATGAATGATCAAGTAGCAGGAACCTTGTTATTGTATAAGGACCGGGAGAATAGTATAAACTCGGTGGACATACAGCTTGCTTTAGGACTGGCACAATTATTTTCAACGCAACTGGAAATAAGCGAGGCTGAAAACAAGGAGAGGCTTTTAGAAAGGGCTGAGCTAAGGGCTTTGCAAGCGCAAGTCAATCCTCACTTTCTGTTTAATGCATTAAATACCATTGTTTCTTATACTAGAACAGATGCAGATATTGCAAGAAAACTATTAATCCATCTGGGAAATTATTTTCGCAATAATCTGCAGAAGGTAGAGGATTTTATTGATTTTCACTCCGAGATCAAAAACATTCAATCCTATCTTGCCATTGAAGAAGCCCGTTTTGGTCACAAGATGAAGGTTATCTATCACATAGAAGATCATATAAACTGCCAGCTGCCGCCCTTAATCATTCAACCGATTGTAGAAAATGCAGTAAAGCACGGACTACTGCCAAAGAAAACCGGCGGTACGATCACTATAAATGCGAAAAAGGATAAATCAGAAACGATCATTACTATAACCGATGATGGTATAGGGATGAGTGCTGAAAAGATTAAATCTGTGCTCAATCATCCGGCTGCTCATCAAAGGATAGGCATGAGAAATGTAGACAAAAGACTTAGGGGAATTTACGGGGAAAGGTCGGGCTTAATCATAGAAAGTGAGCCTCAAAAAGGTACGAAAGTAACCATTCGTATACCAACAGCACTGTAGAGGGGAGGAGAAACAATGCGAGTTGTTATCATTGATGATGAAGTTCCAGCCTTACGGGAATTGCGATTTCTTCTGGAAAAGTATGAGGATATAGAAGTTGTGGGAGAAGGCTATGACGGTGAGGATCTGGAGGGTCTTGTAGAAGCACTGAAGCCCGATGCAGTTTTTCTGGATATTCATATGGCAAACCTGGATGGGGTTGCTGCAGCTTTTCGTTTTCTTCGGAGAAAAGAACCTCTTTTTTTGTATTTGCAACGGGCTATGATGAATATGCGGTTCAAGCCTTTGAAGCAAATGCAGTGGACTATATATTGAAACCCTTTAGTGAGGAACGGTTGGACATAACGATACAAAGACTTCGAAAAGGCTGCACACACAAGCTGGCTTCCTATGATTACAATCAGGAAAAAATGTTGGATTGTTTTGTGAATTTAAAGCTCATGGATAAAATTGCCGTATGGGATCAGGAGAAGATTAAAATTATTGATTTTCAAGAGATATTGTATGTAACGGTTGAGGGGCGTCAGAGCGTTATTATAACAGAATTTGGCCGGTTTTTTGTCCATTTGAATCTGAAAGAACTGGAGGTTAAACTGCCCAAAGAAAAGTTTTTCAGGACTCACCGGGCATTTATCATAAATCTTGAAAACATTGATGAAATAAGCCTATGGTTTAACAATACTTTTGTTGTTCGGATGAAAAACTGCAGGGATGAGATCCCTGTCAGCAGAACCTTTGTAAAAGAGTTTCGAAATGCTATTGGTTTATAGGCTGTTGAAAGCTATGCAGCTTATAATGCCAGTGATGATTATTTTTTTGCGTTTCATTCTTTAACCTGCATGTTTTTTATCTTCTGAGGTAAAATAAAGCAAAGACATCGGAAAGGAGATAAAAATATGTTAGCTGTTTTGCAAGAAATGCAAGATAATACGGCGGTCATTCTTACAGAGCGGAATTACAAAGTGGTGGTACCTGCTGAAATGATTCCTGCAGGAGCCCAGGTAGGCGATAAGATATATTTAGAATTGAGAACGGAGATGAACAGCCAAGCTGTGGGAGAGAGAATGGATGCCTTGGAGAATGAATATCTGCAGACCTTTTTCTAGCAGAGTAGGATTAGGTTTTTATAGAATATAAGGCTAAAAACTTTTATCAGCATTCCGAGAGGGAGTCTTTATAAGTCCGATGAATGCAAAGACATCAAAAACTGTTTTCATGCATTCCTTAAATAAGGCTTATAAAAATACATCTTGGGGAGTGCTGGTAAAAGTTTTTTATTTGCTTGTTAGACTGGATAAGGATTGTTTTTTCTGGAAATATTTATTACAATAGTAATTGAATCACTAGGAAGGATAAAGCTTTACTGTAAGGAGGTAAATTATGGCTAGCAGTTGTTCATTTGATGTAGTATCAGAAGTAAACTTTCAGGAAGTAGACAATGCAGTAAACCAAGCAAAAAAGGAATTGGCTCAAAGATATGATTTCAAGGGAAGCAAGGCAACAATAGATCTGGATAAGGAAGAGATCAAAATAACTGCTGAAGATGATTTTCGTATTAAAAACATTGTGGACATCCTGCAGACGAAACTTGTCAAACGAAATGTTCCCCTTAAATCCCTGGATTACGGAAAAATCGAACCGGCTGGCGGCAGTATGGCAAGACAAATCATTAAAATACAAAGAGGAATATCCAAGGAAAAGGGTAAGGAGATCGTGGCAGCTATAAAGAATTCTAAGCTAAAGGTACAGGCACAGATCATGGATGATCAGGTAAGGGTTACCGGAAAAGATAAGGATGTTCTTCAGGAAGTTATCCAGATGTTAAAATTAAAAGATTTTGGTGTAGAACTCCAATTTACAAATTATAGATCTTAATGTCCTTAAAGTTCCTATGGAATAGGAACTTTTTTTGTAAACCTTTTGACCACAGGGTAAGTATATGTAAACTGATAAAGGGGATGATCAATGTGGAAGGAGAGCATAAAAAAACTTACGGGTTGATGATAATGTCCACAATATTTTGGGCAGGAGCTTTTATCGCTGGAAAAATTGGTGTTAAAGAGTTTCCTCCTTTTTCGCTGGCCTTTTTTAGATTTTTTTTTGCTACTATTGTAATTTTTGTGATTATGATTGGCTATGAAAAAAAGGAGTGGCGCCTAAAGGGAAAGGACTGGGGTCCAATCATTCTATTAGGACTCATTGGCATGTTCGGTTATCATGTGCTTTTCTTTTCTGCGTTACAATATACTTCAGCAGTAAATTCCTCCATGATTGGTGCTACAAATCCCCTGATTACCAGCATACTGGCGGCCTTCTTTCTTAATGAGAGCTTTGGCGTGAAACGACTGGGAGCAGTTTTGATTGCTTTAGCCGGTGTAGTACTTACCATAACCAATGGTAATTTTACTGTATTAGCGGATTTCTCTTTCAATAAAGGAGATATTCTGATGCTTTTAGCTGTATTATGCTGGGCCGTATACTCGGTGATCAGCAGGAAGGTAATGCATCGCTATTCACCCTTGATTTTAACTTCCTACAGTTTTTTAGTATGCCTAATACTGCTGTTTCCTTTCGTATTATTGGAAAGACCTTTAGTCTACTTGCCTGAAGTGACTTGGAAGGGTTGGAGTGCTGTTTTATATATGTCAATCTTTGCATCGGTGATTGGATATTTAGTACAGCAGATGTCTATCAAGGCTATTGGTGCCAGTAAAACAGCTGCCTTTATTAATCTGGTTCCAGTTTTTTCAATTATTCTCTCTGCACTTATTCTTCATGAAAAAATAACGATGTTTAAGCTGTTTAGTGCAGCTATCATTATCAGCGGAGTTTATTTGAATTCAAAAATGAAAAGTTTGTCCGAGGAATCATTGAAACAAAAAGGGTGATTGTAAAATTTATCACAAAAACTCGAAAAATGGGGTATAATAGAATAGCATACATTACCAAGCAGTACTTTTGAGCCATAGAGATAGACCCATAGTTATTTCATAAATGGCTTATAAAATTGCGGTAATTTTGAAATAATGTAAATAAAAATCAAATTAAACTGCTTTGGCAGTAGGGAAAGAGGATTAGAAAGATGACAGATAAGCAGATAATAAGCTTTTTTGATGAAGATGGACAGAAAGTTGATTTTGAATTGGTAGAGATCATCAATCTAGAAGACAACAAGTATGCTTTATTAGCGCCATTAGGAGAAGAAGATGACGCCTATGTTTATAAGATTGTAGAAGTGGATGGCAAAGAAGAATATGTAGTTGTTGAGGATGACGATGAATTTGAACGAGTCTTAGAGGAATATGATTCCTACTTTGATGTTGATTAGGGGGAAATAACATGGAACCGATGGTGGTCATGCTAATGGAAAAGGAACAGGACACAGGTTATCTGACAAAAGAAATCGGCAGTTATAGGATCATGGAAGGCGGACAGTATATTGATTCCATCTATCTTACAGACCAGGAGGGTGAAAGAACAGTACATCTTCGCCTAACTACAGATAGAGACTTGGAAGATTGGGAATATGAAGCAGTTTTTGATTACTACGATACAGAAGTTTTTGGTCAGGAAATCCGTTCAATCGTAGAAGTAGAAGAAGAATTTAATCCTGTTTGGGAGATTGCCTTTCCTTTTACCGATTCTCGGGAAGGTATGGAAACAATGCTGGAAAGGATTTTGACAATACATAAAACAGAATTAAACAGTACCTATGAAGAAATTCAAGATAAGAAGGAAGAGTATGAATAAAGCCTTAGAGGGATACCACTAGGGCTTTCCTTAATGAACCGACAAAGGAGTTTTTTTATGATGCAGCATAAAGAATTGAAAAGCTGTACACTAGAGGAATTAGAGCTTTTTTTCAAAGAAATTGGAGAGCCGGCCTATCGTGCGAAACAGGTTTTTCAGTGGATTCATAAAGGCGTCCGGTCCTTTGACGAGATGACGAATTTATCGAAGGCTTTAAGGCAGAAGCTTGAGGGAAAAGCTTATTTAGGTCAGATGCATATAGCAGATAAGCTGGTTTCAACGGTAGATGGCACGAGAAAATATCTTATGGAATTGCAGGATAAAAACATCATTGAATGTGTGCTGATGCGTTATGATTATGGAAATACCCTCTGTGTGTCCTGCCAGGTAGGCTGCAGAATGGGCTGCAGCTTTTGTGCATCTACCCTGGAAGGCGTTATTCGGAATTTAAGTGCCGGGGAAATACTGGATCAGGTTTTAATAGTGCAAAAAGATTTGGGAGACCGGATTTCGAATATCGTACTGATGGGAAGTGGAGAACCTTTTGATAACTTCCAGGAAGTAATGAAATTTTTAGACATTATTAATCATCCGGAGGGACTGAATATTAGCCTAAGAAATATTACCATCTCGACCTGCGGTCTTGTACCTCAAATTAAGGTGCTAGCCGATCAAAAGCCACAGGTTACCTTAGCCATATCCCTTCATGCATCCAATGATGAGCTGAGAAGTCAGATGATGCCTGTAAATAAGCGGTATCCGCTCCAAGAGCTTATAAAGGCCTGCCGGTATTATATTGAAAAAACTAATAAAAGAATAACCTTTGAATATGCACTGATCCAAAATGTCAATGATACGGAACATCATGCCAGAGAACTGGGTGAGCTATTAAAATCCTTGATTTGTCATGTAAACCTTATTCCCTTAAATAAGGTCAGTGAAAGGGAATATACAGCGCCCAATAAAGAAGGAATAAAGAAATTTCAACAAATTCTAAAGCAAAAAGGAATTGAGGCAACGATCCGCAGGGAGCTGGGCAGCGATATTAATGCGGCCTGTGGACAGCTAAGGAGAAGATACCTAAAAGAACAGAGAGAGTGTTAAAATCCTTTGGAATGGTGAGCAATTTTCCCTCATAGAATATTATGAAATGAGAAGGAGTTTTAAAAAAGTTGGCGAATATTGTAAGGAAAGAATATTTTGAATTCAATAAAAATTAAACATTGCTCAACAATTCCAAAGGAGGAGATTAAAATGGTTAAGTTAATTACCGGAGGAAAAGGTACCGGCAAGACAAAAAAAATGATAGACATGGCAAATCAGCTAGTGAACAACGGAAAAGGCAATGTAGTGTTCCTTGATGATGACAACCGCCATATGTATGACCTCAAGCATGCGATTCGTTTTATCAGCCTGCATGAATATCCTGTAAACGATGAAAAGAGTTTTCTGGGATTTTTATGCGGCGTGATAGCAGAGGATCATGATATTGAGGTCATTTTTATTGATGGTCTTTTAAAAATTGCCGATGTTTCCATTGATAATGTATCTAAAATCATTGATCAGATCGAAACGCTTTCCCAAAATCATAGTGTTGATTTTGTTGTCTCCCTCCACTGCGAGCCTTCAAATCTGCCTCACGAATTGAAAGAATATGCGGTAGTATAAAATAGGGCGAATAAGCCCTGTTTTTACGATTACAATAATGGATAAATCATGATCATGGAAGGAAGAAACACTAGTGAACAACAAGGAACAAACTTTACAAATTCATAGCGATTATCCTGCTAGAGTTCTAAGAGAGGATCAGGAAACTGGAGATATCGATCTGTTTATTGATCTATCCAACAGAAGTATCAATCTTAAGCTCATTTCCCTTGAGGCTTTAGGAATTTCAAGAATACAACTGCCTCAGGCACGAGGGATATTGATACGGTACTGCAAAAAGGCATACAATAAAAAGGCTACGATTCATTTTTTAAAGAATATAGACTTGCATTCCCACATTATGAATTTTGAAATAAATATTTGTGACTTGAACATTTGCATTGAGGATACTGAGGATGCTGTGGAATTCATTTTGAAAGAAAAATAAACTCTAAATTCCTTCAAAAACTATGAAACATTTTGAGGAATAGGTTTAAATTTAGAGAACTGGGTTATACTAGAATCAAGTATAACTTATTAACTACTATTTATTTTGAAAGGTATAGGAGGCATTTAAGCAATGAAGGAAGGAACTGTAAAATGGTTTAATAATGAAAAAGGGTTTGGATTTATCGAAGTGCCCGGTGAACCCGATGTATTTGTACATTATACAGCAATAACAGGAGAAGGCTTTAAGAGCCTGGAAGAAGGTCAAAGAGTTCAATTTGAAATTATTAAAGGGGACCGAGGACCACAAGCCGCTAACGTAACAAGATTATAAAATATCAAGAGTCTCTGCAGATGTGCTGTGGAGGCTTTTTTTCTTATAAAAAGGAATCTGGGCTTTTGTTGTAGAACTAAGGATTGAGAATAGGATTAGGGGGAGTTATAATGTATAAACAGTGCTTTCAAAGAAAATCTGTACGCCAATATATGGAGGAGCCCTTAGCGGCAGAAATGCTGATGAAGGTAGATAGGATTGTAAAAAAAGTAGGACTTTTATATAACCATATCCCTATGAGAATAGAACTGGTAGAAAATGGAGAAAAGATACATGCAGTTATGAGCGGCTTCCTAGGGAGTTATGGAAAAATAAAGGCGCCTCACTATCTTGCAGTAATTTCCGAAACGAAGGAAGGATATCATGAGAACGTAGGGTTTGCTGTTGAAGAAGCAGTTTTGAAGCTGACAGAACTGGGAATTGGTACTTGCTGGATTGGAGGATTTTTTGATAGAAAATTGATTCAGAATGTGGTAGAAATAAAAAAGGATGAAAAAGTTGTAGTGCTCGTTGCCTTTGGAAAGGAAAAAAGAGGAATATGGGGTGAAGGACTTCGTACTTTTGCAGGATTTGCAAAACGGAAAAAAATAGAAGAGTTTGCATTTTGGAATGATTTGAATGGAAGTGTTGTAGAATATATGGAGAAGCATCCGGAGTGGAAGTCTATCATGGAAGCGGTCCGAGTGGCGCCTTCCGCAGTGAATCTTCAGCCCTGGCGGTTCATATTCAGGGAAGGCCGCATTGATATTTATGCCAAGTCCGGTGTTTCACCAAAAATTTCTGAAGACAGCTGCCTGTATCGTATTGATGTTGGGATTGCTATGCAGCATTTATCAATCGGTTGTCTGGAAGAGGGTATTGAAGGTTTCTTTGAAAGATTAGCCTGCGAAGTGTTTCCGGGACATGTGTATATTAGCTCTTATGTGATAAGGAGATAATTTCGCAGAAAAAATCTTAATAAATAAGGAGAAAAAAATGAGTCAGCGCTGGTGGATAATTTTTATTTTAGTATGGAGTATCTCCATTGGGGGATGCAGCAACAGGTTAGAACCAAATCAGGGAACCCTGCAGACCGATATAAAAGGGATGCTGTCAAAAGAGGAAGCCATTGGGGCTGTAATGAATTTGCCGGAAATTAAAGCCCTTAAGGAAGCTGGAAAAGAGATAGAAATAAAGGGAATGCATGAGCCTACGGAGGAAGAACCTATCTGGGAGATTACTATAGCCGACAAGGATGGAAAGGTAAACCAAACCTATATGCTAAACGGATATACGGGAGAGGTACTTGAAAGTATAGCAGATCATACTCATGATGAAGATATTGAGGAAATGAAGAAGGATATGACCGATACCTTGAAATGGGTATTTGAGAGCTGGCAGAGCTTTCACTATTCCAGCTATGAACCCAGCCGATTAGGCTTAGCTTTTGATGTGAATTTTAGACTGGCCTATATTTTTGACAACTATGATGAAAATAGAGAGCTGGTAGAGAAACAAAAAATTACTTCAGAGGTAAAAATCACTGAAATAAAAGATACGGGCATGGCCTTTAATGAAGAAGACCACACCCTTTATGGCCAGCTTCGGGTGGTGGCCTTATATCAGCAGCAAATTAACGGAGAAAAGCTGGCAGAACCTGTTGAAGTATTAATTTTTTCGAAAAATCATTTAGACAGCGAGGAAGGCTGGCAAATCACCAATGTAGATATGTATAAGACCGACCAAAGCAGCAACGATTTTGAAAAATTGTTTTTTGGATTTAAAAAATAGGCTGATCTTGGGATCAGCTTATTTTTCTAAGAATTTCTCGCCTAAGTATTTTTTTATTTCCTGGGGATCGCTCTCCTGCGTGATCAAGATTTCCTTTCCACTCTCATCAAAATACACTAGAATTTCAGTGTCCCCTTCTAAGAAGAACTTTGCTACAGTCTCCTCTTTTATTTCGCGGATTTTATTCTTATGATGCTTTTTCTTTTCTAATTCCTTAGTAAAATAATACCCCATCATTTCGACGACTTTTGTATAACGTTTCATGCTCTACCTCCTTAAACAAACATTTTCAATAGATAGTATAGCATATTATTTGTTTCTTACCATAAAATTATAGAGTGGTCTTATGATTTCAAGTATTATGTATAATACATCAATTCTGTAGCAAGGCGTAGCCCATTGTAGTATAATAGAATTGACCCTAGACCACAGAAGATTGAAGAATAAAACACGAAAATCTGGGTATTAAGAAGATGAGTAAAGGTGAAAGGGGCCTCAAAATGAAGAATCCAAAAAATATTATGGTATGTGTAACGCAACAGAAAACATGTGAAAGGCTGATTAAAAGAGGTGCCGAATTAAGGGATGAATTTGATGGCGAATTATTCGTAATTCATGTGGCAAAGGAAGGCTGGAATTTCCTCGGAAAAACAAAAGAAGGCGATGCCTTAGAATACCTGTTTCAAAAATCTAAATCCTACGGCGCCAATCTAACGGTTGTACGTTCCCAGGATGTGCTGGAGACCTTAAAGGACTTAACAGAAAAGCATAATATTGATACAATTGTATTAGGGGAGTCTCAGGAAAATAGCGAAGAAAACAATATTGTAAGTAAGTTGGGAAAACGTTTGCGAGATGAGATCGGTTTTGAAATTGTTCCCGTAAAAATAAAGAAAAAAGTGGTATAGTCTTTGTGCATCCCTATTGGGATGCACTTATTTTATACACCTTATTTATTACAGTCACTAAGAGAGATATCTAAAGGATGAAAGAGAGGTCCCTTAGTGGCATGTATTTTCTACAATCAGATTTAGAGGAAATTTACACAATAGGGATAAGAAGACATGTAAAGCTGATAATAATAGGAAAAACAGCAGCAAGGGGAGAAGTATTATGGAGATGAAGGCTAGATATAGAACCTATTCAGAATATTTAAAAGAGAAATACGGGGAAAAAGTTTATAAAATCCCTTTAAATCTTCCTGTAACCTGCCCGAATAGAGATGGAGTATCCGGTATAAAGGGCTGCATATTTTGCGGAGAAGAAGGAGCTGGTTTTGAAAGTCTGTGTAATAGGGTTTCTGTGGTTGAACAATTGAATCAAAATATAGAATACATACGTAAAAAGTATAAGGCGGAAAAATTTATTGCTTTCTTTCAAAATTTTACGAATACCTATCTGGCTCTTGGAGATTTTAAGCGCTATATGGAAGAAGCTCTTTTAAAGGATGTGGTAGAAATTGCTATTTCTACCCGTCCCGATTGTATTCATGATGATTATCTTCAGTATCTGAAGGATTTGTCTTATCGGGCAAATAAAAATATAACCATTGAATTGGGGCTTCAGAGTGTGAATTATCATACACTGAAAAAAATAAACCGCGGGCATAGTTTGGCTGAATTTATCGATGCAATGCTTAGAATAAAAAAATACGGTTTTTGCAGTTGTGTACATCTCATCCTAAATCTGCCTTGGGACCATGCAGAGGATGTGATTGAGAGCGCAAAAGTGTTGTCTGCTTTAGGTGTTGATCAGGTTAAGCTGCACTCTCTCTATATTGTTAAGGGAACAGAAATGGGCAGGCAGTATGAGAAGGGAGAGTTGACGCTGATAAGTCTTGAGGAATATGTAGATCGCGTTATAAGCTTTCTTGAGTACCTAAATCCAGAAATTGTACTGCAGAGAATTATCGGCAGGGCACCGGAAGAGAACACCCTTTTTTGCAACTGGGGAACCAGCTGGTGGAAGATTAAGGATATGCTCGATGAAAGAATGGAAGCTTTAGACAGCTACCAGGGAAAAAAGTTCGATTATCTAAACGGAAAAGCTGTAAAGCATTTTATCATGGATGATGAAGGAAAGAAGGATTAAGCTGAGATAAATAGAATATTCAAAGTACTTAAGCATTTATGACACAAAGGGGGAAAATAGATGAGACCTATTATCGGTATTTGTACCAACCATTCGACCAATGAAAATATTGGTATAATGACGGAGCTTGGTTTTGCAGGACAGGATTGGCAGCTGCTGGCTGGCGATTATATCCGTGCCATCGAAAGGGCAGGGGGCATCCCTGTCATTATACCAATTGTAGAAGATCCCCAAACCCTAGAACCCATCTTAGGGAGGTTGGATGGGATACTATTCTCCGGTGGTTCTGATATTGATCCACAGTATTATGGAGAATTGCCACGGTATGGATTGGGAAAGACTAACCCGGTCCGGGATGCTCAGGAGGTTGCATTAGCAAAAAAAGTGCTATATGAAATGAATTTACCTGTATTAGGAATCTGTAGGGGGATACAACTGTTAACGGTAGCTTCAGGCGGAACCCTTTATCAGGATTTAAAAAGCCAACGGCCAGAGGGCTTTAACCATACATTAAATATCGCGCCTAAATACCATCCAACCCACCCTGTGGATATACAGCCAGGCAGCAGGCTCTATGAAATATTCGGCAAAGAACGGATGGGCGTTAATGGATTCAACCATCAGGCAGTTAAGAAATTAGGCAAGGATTTCAAAGGGACCATGCTGGCACCGGATGGTCTGATAGAAGGGATGGAGCTTGTGGGGGAGCGATTTGTAATAGGCCTTCAGTGGCATCCGGAAATGATGATCGACAAATATCCGGAATACCTATCGATTTTTAAAGCTTTTGTAGCATCCTGCAAGTAAAAAATGCTATAAAAAGGCGGGTAGAACGCCTTCCTATAGCATTTTTTCTATTTCACCGGTATCAGGAAATCTTCCCAGTTCCTTTTTAGAGAACAACAGATTTTCTCCTAATGTTACTTCAAAAACTCCCCCAGAGGAAGGAATCAATTCCAAGGATTCAATCTTGTTTTTAAAAGTGTTTAAAATACTTTCAGCCAAACCTATGGCTTTTGGCAGATAACCTCAGCCGGTGCAGTATTCAATTCTTAACTTCATTTATACTCCTCCTTCAATGTTTTCTCATCTATAGATTACCCCTATAGATGACACGCTAATCATAGATTATATTTATTATTCTCGTCTATGAAAATAATACAAGGAAATATTCCCGAAAATGATATAATAAATTATTAAAGGAAATAGATGCAACGGGAGGTTTTTGTATTGCAAAATACGCTACTCATTTGGGATATTGATGGGACTTTGATCCACAGCAACGGCTGTGGCAGAAGAGCAATGGATAGAGCCTTTTTTCAGCTGTTTGGTATAAAAGACGGATTTCAAGACATAGAAATGTCAGGGCGCTTGGATGCATGGATTGTGAGAGATGCCCTGTCCCTCCACCATATCAGGGGCTTTGACTTAGATCTGTTTTTTGATACCTACTGTAAAATATTAGCAGAAGAAATGAGTAGTATCAATGCTGCTGTTTCCATCGGAGGGATAAATGACTTTTTTCAACAATCAAAAGCATTTTCTCATGTATACCATGCCTTAGGTACAGGGAACATTGAGCGAGGGGCACGGATTAAGCTGGCACCCCAAGGCTTGAATCCATATCTGCCAGTAGGCGGTTTTGGGGATGCTGCTCTGGAACGATGGCAAATCATTGAACAAGCTATTGATAGAAGCAAAGATTATTATAAGGTTTCCTTTCAGACGGAAAATATCTATGTGATCGGGGATACTCCTTTAGATATAGGATGTGGAAAGGCAATCGGCGTGAAAACCATAGCTGTAGCTACAGGCAGTCATGATATAGAGGAACTAAGAAAACATGAGCCCGATTATTTATTTGCAAACTTAGGAAGCCAGTCAGGCTTTCTACACATATTGGAGGCCAGATGATTCCAAGGATAAAGAGCAAGCTGCTTCACCAAAGCCAGCTTGCTCTTTATCCTTGGAACTGTTTATGAATGAAAATCCGAGGGTATTTTTAATTCTATAGATAGAATTCTTTAGTAACTGTCTTCATATGGATATAGAAAAAATAGGTTTACTAAAGGGATAAATAAACATTTATGAGGAGGGATTAGAATGAGTGAGCTGGCATCGAAACAATGCATTCCCTGCACGATAGGCACACCGCCATTAAGGGGAGAGGAACTAAAAGAATTTCACAGGCAGCTGGATATTGGCTGGCAAGTTGTTGATGAACACCACATTCAGCGCGAGTTTAACTTTAAAAATTTCCGGCAGGCTTTAGATTTTACAAATCAGATCGGAGAGCTGGCTGAAGCTCAAGGGCACCATCCTGATATTTATCTTAGTTGGGGGAAAGTCAGGTTGGTGGTATATACCCACAAAATAGACGGATTATCAGAAAGCGATTTTGTTTTTGCAGCGAAGGTAGATCTAATGAATAAACCTGTATAGATTGACACGGAAGATGTACCTTTTTCTACTCCATTTCATATTATGGAAGTGAATAGAAAAAGGAGGTGTTCCGATGAATGATTATTCCTATGGCTATAATATGTATCCCTATACTTACTATGGTGGATACATGCCCGGTTATATATACCCGCAGGCTATTGTTCCTCAAACTGAGGACATGAAGATCCTGGCAGAGCAGTCTGATGAAGTAAAGGCGGAATATCAAATCAACAACCTTACAAAACAGGTTCAAACAGAGTTTGTAAGCTTTCAAAGCCAATTAGAGAACTTTGGCATAGATAGAAACACAGCAGCTTTTTTAATTCGTTTTGTAGTAACCTTTACAATAAACAACGAAGCGAAATATAGTGGAAATATAGCACAAAAGGCATCTGCTTTATACAGAGAGCTTAGAAATCAACATTCATGGGTTATCATGATGATGCGGAATTATGGCATCCCTATGCCGCAAATCCCAAGGTTGCTGACAGCGCTCATTGAATTTGTGTTGACCAGAATGGCAGGACCCGTTAGACCGCCAGAGTCTATTGAACAAAGATCCATTAGGATCACGAATTTGATAAGGGAACAAACCACTATATTTGCAGAGTTAGACCGTTATGGCGTAACTGCCAGCATAGCCAATTCTATGGTAAGAGCCATTGTGTTATTCACATTAAAAAATAGCACTGCTGGTGAACCACCTAGAAACATTCGAAGAAGAGCTGAAGAAATCTATAGGCTGCTGGAGGTTTCTAATCTAAATATTATCAGCGAACTGCAGGGATACAGCATCCCCAACAAACAGATGGGGGAAATCGTAAGGACGATCATCATTATTACCCTTAGAGACTTTTACACAACTTAGAGAAAGGGGCATATAAGCCTGAATGATTAGGTCATTCAGGTTTTATTGCGAGGACCAAAGAACATAACCGGAACTTTAGAATATACTTATAGTAAACGAAATTTGCGAGGTGAAAATATGTATAATGCCAATAACATACAATGCCCCCCGGGAACAATATCCTACGTGATACGGGGAGGAGATACCTACTATAATCTTGCGCAAAGATATAACACCAGCATACCAGCCCTTGTTTCAGCAAATCCCTTTGTAGATCCAAATCGGTTAATGATTGGCCAAAGCATTTGCATACCCAGACAGCAGATTTACCCAGCCTGTCCTGAAGGAAATTATTATACAATAAAGCAAGGTGACACATTATCTGCAATTGCACTTTTCTTTAACGTCTCCTTAGATGATTTAATAGAAGCAAATCCGGCAATAGATCCGGACCGTTTGGCTGTCGGGCAAATCATATGTATTCCGCTGGCAACGCCGCCGGTTCAATGCCCGCCGAACACTACCGAATATACGGTAGAAAGGGGAGATACCTTCTATCGCATTGCGAGAAGATATAATATAACCGTTGAGGCTCTGGCAGAATCAAATCCAAGAATCAATCCCTATGCTCTGCTCATCGGGCAAAAACTATGTATACCAAATTCTCAATAAATATAAAAAGCATAAAAAAATTCTTCATAGAACTATGAGGAATTTTTTTTATGAAAAACGCTAATGATTAATCTATAAAGACCAGGTAAAGCGAAGTTCACGTACATACTTTCATTGAAATAAGTTTAAAATAATACCAGTATCCCAAAAATGAAGGATTCACCATAAGAAAATGGCACGAAAGGCAAAAATCGCTATGTATTTAAAAATTCATGAAAATATGAAGTGGCAGAACCTGTGAAAAGAAATACAAAAGGAAAGAGAGGAATAAAAATGATAGCAATTGTATCATTGCTCGCATTAATCATTGCGATATTTATTGGTTTCAAAAGAGGTATCAATACAGGGTTGGTTAGTATTACAGGTGCCTATATTTTAGGATTCTTTGTAACGGAGCTGAATGAGAAAACACAGCAGGCCGTTCCTCTTTCAGACCCCGCTGGTAAGTTTAAAACACTGGTTAACGGATGGCCTAACTCCTTATTCTTCATCTTACTAGGGGTTACATTATTATTCAGTGTAGCGAAGGTAAATGGAACACTGGCACTGTTAGCGAGAAAAAGTGCCAGATTATCCGGTGGAAATAAGAAATTAATACCCATCATATTCTTTATATTAGCTACAATCATAGCAGCCATTGGGCCGGGAAATATTGCAGTTTGTGCATTGCTGCTTCCGATTGCAATGAGTATTTCTTCAGAAGAACATATTAGTCACCTGCTGATGGCAGGGATGGTTATTGCAGGCTCAAATGCAGGAGGTCTATCGCCTTTGGCCCCTACAGGGATTATCGCAGGAACCCTTTCTGCCGGCATTGGATTGGAAAATGTAGGGATGAGCATCTTTTACAATATGGTGATCGCACAGCTGTTGATTGCTCTCGTGCTGTACATCATCTTAGGAGGATACAAGCTTGCCTCTAAAACAGAAACAACGAGGACTGCCTTAGAGGCCTTTAATAATAAGCAAATGCTGACCATTGCCGTAATCTTACTGGTGGTTGTCGCTGTTATTGTTTTTAAAGCCCATTTAGGTTTTGCAGGATTTGTTGGTGCTACATTGCTGCTGTTGCTTCATGCAGCAGAGGAAAAGGATGCGATTTACAATGTTCCATGGTCTACATTGCTGCTGGTTTGTGGTGTAGGGGTTCTAGTAAATGTAGTAAGCCTTGCCGGGGGAATCACTACCTTGACAGATGCCCTTTCTGCCTTTATGACCGGTAGAACCGCAGCGCCTATCATGACGATCATCGGTGGTCTTATGTCTGCTGTTTCATCGGCTTCAGGAGTAGTAATGCCTACGCTGATACCAGCTGTACCCGGGTTAATTGAAAATCTGGGAGCTAATATTGCACCAACAACCTTGGTATCCGCTATTATTCTTGGGGCCCATGTGGTAACCAATTCCCCGTTATCTACACTAGGAGCATTGGCAATGGCTTCTGCAGGTGATGATGTAGATAAGGGAAGATTATTTAGAGATCTGTTGATATTAGGATTTGCAGGTATTTTATTTGGCGCACTGATTGTTTATCTGGGTATAGTAAGATAAACTGTGTAGATTACAGTTTAAGGATTAGCATTAACCAGCAATAGGATGATAGAGCTCCCCAATTCATTCATCAAAAGTCTTCCTCTAAAGCTTAGAAGAAGACTTTTTTCTTATCAAAATTGGTTTTGCTCCAAAACTTGTTATCAATTATCAAAAAAAATGGTAAAATAGTATTTGGAATATGGAGTAGGAGGGGATCAAATTGCAAATCCGACAATGGAACAAAATATTAATTCCCTATGAGCAAGCTGTGGAAGAGTTAAAAGTTAAGTTCAAAGGAATTCGGAACGAATTAAGGGAAATTAATGAGTATTCCCCTATAGAGTTTGTAACTGGCCGGGTGAAGAAGGTATCCAGCATTATTGAAAAAGCAAAAAAATACAATGTACCTGACGATCAGATTGAGGAAAAGATCGAAGACATTGCGGGTATTCGGATTATGTGCCAGTTTGTTGATGATATTTATAGAGTGATTGATCTTATACGGCAAAGAGATGGTAAGGATTTGAAAATCGTATATGAAAAAGACTATTTACATAATCAAAAAGAAAGCGGATATAGGAGTTATCATGTCATTATTCAATATCCTGTTCAAACAGCCTATGGAGAGAAGGAAATATTAGCAGAAATTCAAGTTAGAACCTTGGCCATGAATTTTTGGGCTACGATTGAGCACTCCCTGCACTATAAATATAAAGAAAATATCCCCGAGAAAATCAGAGAACGTTTAAAAAAAGCGGCAGAGGCTGCCCATCGGTTAGATGAAGAAATGTGGGAAATACGAGATGAGGTTATCAATGCACAAAAGCTCTTTGAAGTCAAGTCTAATACGGTTTCCAGCATTGTAAACAATATCCAGCTGCTGAACTTGATTGGCAGAAAGGGTGAGGCAAGAGAATTTCAGGAGAAATTTGAGGCCCTGTGGGAAAAGGGAAATGTAGGTGACTTAAAGGAGCTGCTTCATACCATTAAGTATGTAGTAGCAAGATATCAGGCCTTCGACTAATTGAATCTGAACTGCGTAGGGGGAAAACAAATGAAAAAAATAGCTTCACTTTTTATCTGTGGGATTATGGTTGCAATGCTGTCAGGATGTAATAGCGCTAAGATTGACCAATTAAATGATCAGGTTATACAGCTGCAGCAGGAAAAAGAGCAGGTGCTGCAGGAAAAGAATAAGCTGGAGGAAGAACTTGCTGAAAAGGATGAGAATATTAACCGTCTCCACCAAGAGCTTATAGCTTTGGAAACCAAGTATGACCTATCAATCAGGGAGATTCGATTGATTTCTGATGAAATGTATAAAGAAGGCGAAAATGAGGGGAAAATCTACGGTAAGTTTAGCGTAGCCGTAACCGTAAAAAATAATACTGAAGAGGATCTCTCGGATATTAAAACCATAGCAAGGCTAGAAACCAGCTATGCAAACTATCCTAAAGCACAGCCTAAAACTACTGTTACAAAAATGGATACCATAAAGCTTTTAAAGGTCGGAGAAGAAAAAGAAATCTTTTTTTCTGATTTTTCTACCGATCACCCAGAGGTGATACAAGAGTTGATTATTAACATTGTAGATCGTGGTGAAATAACAAAATTAAAAATTCCGAAGGCATTTCCTCCGGGAAGTCAAGACTAGTATTAAGGAGATGGAAATTTTCCACCTCCTTATTTTCTAGAACCCTTTTTCTTTTTTGCAACGGAAAAACCAAAGCCCCCTAGGGATTTTTTAAGTCCATAATACTGTCCATGGGAATAACAGATGGGATTAGATGCGTCCAGATGAAATTTGTTTTTGTTATCCATATAAGCATCATCTACATTTACTGCCAAAACCTTTGCTAAGAACATGTGGTGGGAACCCAGCTTCATTATCTGTTCAACCTGACACTCGATATTTACCGGACTTTCTCCTATAAGAGGAGCTTTTATCTTGCTGGCAGGCTCCGGCGTCAGCTTCATCTCTAAAAATTTATTAACATTTCTGCCGGACTTGATACCGCAGTAATCTGTAGCCTTTACCAATGCCTCAGTAGTCAGGTTGATGACGAATTCTCCTGTCCTTTCAATGATTCCATAGGAATGTCTTTCCGGTCTGAGGGAGATATAAGTCATTGCCGGGTCTGTGCATACAGTACCTGTCCAGGCAATCGTAATAATATTATAGTTTTCTATGCTGTCACCACAGGTCACTAAAACAGCAGGGATAGGGTAAATCATTGTTCCCGGCTTCCAAATTAATTTTGTCAAAACTACCACTCCTAAACAATTTTGATCTGTCTATACTATTGTATCTTAAATCGGAAAAAATACATATAAGAATTAAGAAATTTGAAAACTGCAAGCAGGTGATGCTATGAAAATATATGTAATCGGGGATTTACACTTGAGCGGCAGCGTGGAAAAACCTATGGGTGTATTTGGTCTTCATTGGGAAAACCACCATGAAAAAATTGAATATCATTGGAAAGCACAGGTTAGGGATGAAGATTTAGTGCTAGTCCCGGGGGATATATCCTGGGCTATGCGGCTGGAGGAAGCTATGATTGACCTGCAGTGGATACACCAACTACCGGGTAAAAAGGTACTGTTGAGAGGCAATCATGATTATTGGTGGGGATCTGTTACGAAATTGAATCATCTCTTTCAAAACATGTTCTTTTTGCAAAACAATTCATTTCAATTCGGAGACTATTCTATTTGCGGTACAAGGGGCTGGTTGTGTGCCAATCCATATAAGTTTGATGCGCAAGATGAAAAGGTATATAACCGTGAATTGCAGCGATTAAAGCTATCCCTGGAAAGTACTAAAGGTACGGGAAAAAACAAAATTATTGTAATGACCCATTATCCGCCAACCAATGATAAAATGGAGCCCTCGGGGTTCACAGAAATTTATGAAGCCTACGGTGTTGAAAAGGTAGTATATGGGCATCTCCACGGAAGTGATGGATTCCGGGGTGCCCTGCAAGGAATCCACAAAGGGGTTCAGTACTATTTGACTTCTTGTGATTTCTTGGATTTTAAGCCCTTAAGGATAGTAGAATAAAGGCAAAAAATGCATATTTATAAAGGTCGTAGATTTGACGATATATGTATTGAGGATCAGACTACAAAGAAGTCAGAGGATGCAGAGGTGAATGATGAAACAGCGTAATCAGGCCCATATAGGTACGAAGATCAGAACCTGCAAAAAATGCAAGGATATCATTGCAGAAAATGCATTATATGATTATTGTCCGAAGTGCTTTAAAAGGATTGATGAGGTTTTTAATAAGATCAAAGAATATTTAGCGGAGTATCCTGGAGCAACCTCTTTTGAAATGGAACAAGAGTTGGGGATTCCCTATCATGTTATTAATAATTTTGTGCGGGAGGGACGGTTAGTAGAAATCCCTAATGATTACATTCATATCGAATGTAAGGGTTGCGGGTGTCTTCTTTTGTCCGCTCACCATAAGTATTGTCCGTCTTGTAGAAGTAAGCTGGAAGAAGAGATTGAGAAGGCTAAAAACCAGTTTAAAAAGATAAAAGTTGCAGATAAGGCAAGAATGCATATCCGACATAAAGGTTGATGAACGCATTAACTAAGATTTTGGGGGTATGCAAAAAAAAAGATGATAAAAATAAAATACCGGAAGCATAAACCGGTATTTTTTATTGCGCAATCATGATAATAACAGATTAATATGAAAAAATTATGAAAATAAGTTAACCTATTGATTTTTATGGAAGAATCATGTAAGATTATCCCATAAAGTATACTGTATACATTGAGAAAAAATTTCAATTAGCGTGACTTTGATCACAATAAAGATGAAGTTTTTTTTATATACTAAATTTAATAAAACTTATTAATGAATAGAAATGATTATATAAGGAGTGGATGATCATGGTGTGGAATGGTTTTAAAGCTGGAAAGTGGCAAGAAGAGATCAATGTTAGGGACTTTATCCAGAGTAATTATACACCCTATGAAGGGGATGAAAGCTTTTTAACAGTGCCTACTGAAAAAACCTTAAAGCTATGGGAACAGGTACTTAAATTGTTTGAAGCAGAGAGAAAGAAAAACGGTACCTTGGATGTGGATGCAACAACGATTGCATCTATTGTTTCCCATGGGCCTGGATATATAGACAAAGAATTGGAAACAATTGTTGGATTGCAAACCGATGCACCATTAAAAAGAGCTCTTATGCCCTATGGGGGTTATAAAATGGTAAAGGATGCTTGTGAAGCCTATGGGTATCCAGTAGATCCTCAAATCGAAGAAATCTTTACAAAATATCGAAAAACTCATAATCAAGGGGTATTCGATGTATATACACCGGAAATGAAAATGGCTAGAAAGACCGGTGTAATTACAGGATTGCCAGATGCCTATGGCCGAGGAAGAATAATCGGAGATTATAGAAGAGTAGCACTATATGGAGTTGACCGTTTGATTGCAGATAAAAAAGCACAGTTAGCATCTTTAGAAATGGATGCTATGACGGAAGATGTTATTCGTCTGAGAGAGGAAATTGCAGAACAAATTAAAGCTTTAAAAGAACTGGCACAAATGGCGAAAGACTACGGCTTTGATATTTCCCGGCCTGCAAAGGATACGAAAGAAGCGATTCAGTGGCTTTATTTTGGATATCTTGCTGCTGTTAAGGAGCAAAACGGTGCAGCTATGAGTATCGGCAGAATATCAAGCTTCCTGGATATCTATATGGAACGGGACCTAAATAGCGGCGTTTATACAGAATCTGAGATCCAGGAGATGATGGATCATTTTGTTATGAAGCTTAGGATGGTTCGATTTTTAAGAACACCGGACTATAATGAGCTATTCAGCGGAGATCCCACATGGGTGACAGAGTGTATCGCAGGCATGGGAATTGATGGAAGAACTTTGGTAACAAAAAATTCTTATCGTATGCTGCATACATTATACAATTTAGGTCCGGCTCCAGAACCAAATCTGACCGTACTATGGTCCGTAAATCTGCCGGAAGCTTTCAAAAAGTTCTGTAGTAAAGTATCTATTAAGACATCATCCATTCAGTATGAGAATGACGATCTGATGAGAGAATATTGGGGAGATGATTATGGGATTGCCTGCTGTGTATCTGCAATGCGTATAGGAAAGCAAATGCAGTTTTTCGGAGCGAGAGCAAATCTGGCAAAGGCGCTGCTTTACGCGATCAACGGCGGAGTAGATGAGAAGCTGGGAGAGCAGGTGGGCCCAAAATTCGAACCAATTACCTCCGAATATTTGAATTATGAAGAAGTAATGGAGAAATTTGAGGTTTTAATGGATTGGCTGTCAAAACTGTATGTGAATACTTTAAATGTAATCCACTATATGCATGACAAATATGCTTACGAAAGAATTGAAATGGCTCTTCACGATAGAGATGTACTAAGAACGATGGCTTGCGGAATTGCAGGACTTTCAGTAGTAACTGATGCATTATCTGCTATTAAGCATGCGAAAGTTAAAGTAGTACGTAACGAAGCAGGTTTAGCCGTTGACTATATTGTAGAGGGCGAATACCCTGCCTACGGTAATGATGACCCTAGAGCTGATGAAATCGCCAAGGATATTGTAAAACGATTTATGGATAAATTGAGAAAATGCCCGACCTATAGAAATTCTATACCAACCATGAGTGTATTAACCATTACCTCCAATGTTGTATACGGCAAAAAGACAGGCAATACGCCAGATGGCAGAAAGGCTGGAGAGCCTTTTGCTCCGGGAGCAAATCCAATGCATAAGCGTGACAAAAAGGGTGCGGTCGCATCAATGAATTCTGTAGCTAAATTGCCTTATGAGCACAGCCAGGACGGTATCTCCTATACCTTCTCCATTGTTCCAAAGGCATTAGGCAAGGATACAGATAGACAGGTAGATAACATGGCAGCGTTATTGGACGGATATTTTAGTCAGGATGGACATCATATTAATGTAAATGTATTTGATAAAGAAACATTGTTGGATGCAATGGAGCATCCGGAGAAATATCCTCAGCTAACTGTTCGAGTTTCAGGTTATGCCGTAAACTTCATCAAGCTGACGAGAGAACAGCAGATGGATGTAATTAATCGTACTTTCCACGAAAAAATGTAATTCCCATGGAGTGATAATTATGCCAAGCCAAGCGAGGGTTCATTCAATAGAAACCTGCGGTACAGTGGACGGGCCGGGAATCAGATATATTCTATTTCTGGCCGGGTGTCCCCTGCGCTGCAAATACTGCCATAACTGTGATACCTGGAAGAAGAATGTGGGGGAACTTATGACCGTTGAGGAGATCATAGCCGATGTGATCAAATATAAACCCTATTTTAAATTTTCCAAGGGCGGCATTACGGTATCAGGCGGGGAGCCTACTTTGCAATGGCAGGTATTGGGAGAGCTGTTCAAGCTATGCAAGGCGGAGGAGATCCATACTTGTTTAGATACCTCTGGGTATTGTGATCTTGATAAGGGGGAAGCATTTTTACCCTACACCGATTTGGTATTATTGGATATTAAGCATATTGATAATGAAAAGCATAAGGCCTTAACCGGAGTTGAGAATCATAAAACCTTGGCTTTCGCCAGACATCTTAGGGATAGAAATATTCCCGTATGGATCAGATATGTAGTGGTTCCGGGATATTCCGATGATCCGTTAGATATCGAAAAACTGTGTAGATTTTTAAAGACACTGGATAATATACAGCGGGTAGAACTGCTTCCTTACCATAAAATGGGGATTAGCAAGTGGCAGGAAATGGGCCTTGCCTATGAATTGGAGCATGTAGATCCACCTACTGAGGATCAAATGAAGCGTATCCGAAAAATATTTGAAGAGTATGGAATTCAAACCTATTGACTCCTGTGCAAACAGGAGTTTTTGTGTATAATCTATATAGGTATCTTTACTGGGAGGAAAAAGCATGAGTTATGATAAAATTTATTTAGAAGCTTATAAATATATGGGGGAGAAGGTATTGGAGGAAGATTGTGGGCTCTTATGCAACAGCCATTGCTGCAGGAATAAAACAGAAACAGGTGAGAGAATAGGGATCTACCTCATGCCTCAGGAGTTTGAAAGTGTATATCAAGGAACAGCGCTGGAGCATCGGCTGAAGGTAGAAAGACACAGCAGTAAGATATATTATATTCCTCCTAGGGTAAAGTTTCTGTATTATTTCCATTGTGATAAAGAACAGGGATGTTTTCGGGAACTGCGGCCGATACAATGCAGATCATATCCTTTTGAACCTCATTTAGAGAAGGGAAAATTAACCCTTGTAATTGAAAAAGAGCAAATTCACCACTGCCCGCTTCTAGATCGTCTTCAGGACTTAAGGAAGGACTTTATTAAGGGTATATATAAAGGATGGGAGATTTTGCTGCAGATCCCGGAGGTAAGACTTCTGGTGGAATATGATAGTCAGGAAAGAATCCGATGCAGCAACATACTCCACCAATATCTAATCGATGACTGCCTGTAATGGACTATGGCTCGTAAATCATCTTTACAGTCATACCCCCGTCAATTACCAGGTTGCTGCCGGTAACGATAACAATTTTGCCTGTAAAATCCTGCATATCTAAATCCTCCTCTGTAGTATTTTAAAAATAGGACAAACTATAAATAGATTAAGGAAGGTGAAAAAATGCCGCAAATCAAGTTTAGAGGTGTAGCCGTTGAAAAAGTATGTAACATCAGTAAAGAAATGATTGATGATCTGACGGAAATCATAGGGTGCCCCAGAGACTATTTTACCATAGAACATATTCCCTCTACATTTATTCAGGATGGAGAGATTACAGAAGGGTACCCATTTGTAGAAGTCCTTTGGTTTGATCGGGGCCAGTCCGTCCAGGATAAAACAGCAAGGGTGATAACAGAATATTTGCATCGGGCAGGCTATGAACAAGTAGATCTATTTTTTCAGCCATTGGAGAAGCATAGATACTATGAAAATGGAGAACACTTTTAACCAGCCCTGGGAAATCATAGAATATTATTTGCAGTATACATAATATGAATAGTATAATAGTAGCAAGATTTTATTTTATAGGGGATTTTATGAGATATTTATTAAAAGCGAAATTAGGTGCTAAAAATGGTCTACAGAGTGCAGGAAAATGTTTTCGATAAATTCTTCAAACACAGGGAATCCTTGATCCGCCAGTTTAAAAAAGGTGATATATCCAAACGAGAATTTCTAGAGGAGCACTATAACTTTATTCAACAATTAAACCTAAAACCCTTTGAAAGAAGGATTGATTCTTTCGAAAAGGGCTTATATAACTACCAGTACTTTAATATGCTGGCAAAATACTGTTATATGAAGGCTAAGGATGTTAAGCTTCAGCAAAAACACCCAAGACTTGCGGAAAAATTTCTGGAGGACTCCAATTACTACTATTATCAGAAGGACCGGTCAACTATGAAGCTATTGGAGTTTCTGGATTTTAGAAATATAGAGGCTTATTTTGTAAAAGTGAAATCTCCGGGTTTAAAGGATAAGCTGTTTGAAATTGTTTTGAAGGATTATGAGAATGTAATTTTTCATTCTAAGAGTACTTGGCTTTTAGAGCGCTTGAAGAATGAAGGCGTGTTTTTGGAGGGAAAGAAGAAATCTATTATTGACAGCTACATTAATGAAAAATATTAAGCATTTAAGAGCCCCATGGGTGTTTCAAAATGAGAAGCACCTAAGGGGCTTTCCTTTACTGATTTATACGGTAATGTCTAACTTTTCCGCAGCATCATTTACACACTCGCTGCAAAATCTAGCTCTGTTATTTACCAGATTTAAGCCCTTTGTAGCAGCATGCTTTTTATCACTACGGATTAACTCACTGAGATAGCCATTTACGTCGGTGTCGTGGTTATTAGGTGTCTTCATAGATTTGAGCCTCCTTTAGCAATATATTTTAGTATTTGCTTTTATAATCAGAATTAGTCTATAGAGCAGGATTTTTCACAGGAAGGTGGAAATAATGAATGTAACCTTTAAATCCAAGAAGGATGTGATCTTGTGGCAAAATATAAATGCATAAGCTGTGAAAACATCTGCGAAATATCTGCAGATCATTGGAAATGTGAATGCGGAGGACTTTTTGACGTAGTCTATGATAACTTGACTTTTCAAATTGACACAGATAATCCATCCCTTTGGAGATATAAAGCCATGCTGCCCATCGAACATATGGAAAACATCGTTGATTTCCAGGAGGGTATGACACCGTTGATACAAAGAGAATTAGCCGGTAAATCTATATATATTAAGCTCGATTTTATGTTTCCTACCGGCTCCTTTAAGGATCGGGGTGCAGCTGTGCTGGTAAGCAAAATGAAGGAAATGGGTATTAAAGACGTAGTAGAAGATTCTTCAGGGAATGCGGGAGCTTCTATAGCAGGATACTGTGCAGCAGCCCAAATCAAATGCAGCATCTATTTGCCTGCTGCAACTTCTGAGAACAAGATTAAGCAAATAGCTGCCTACGGAGCAGAGATCGTAAAGATCGAAGGCAGTAGGGATAAAACGGCAGAAGCTGTTTTGTCCGCCGCTGAGCATACCTATTATGCAAGTCACAGCTATAATCCTCTGTTTTTTGAGGGAACAAAAACATTAGCCTTTGAGATTTGGGAACAGTTGGGCCAAAAAGCTCCTGATGCGGTCATTGTGCCCTGTGGCAATGGTACTATGCTGCTAGGTGTATACTATGGCTTTAAGCAATTGGTCGATTTAGGACAGAGTAGAAAAATGCCTAAAATCTATGCAGTACAATCTGCCAACTGTGCACCCCTATACCATGCACACCATAATATGGAGGCAGGTGTTATTTTGCCCACCATCGCCGAGGGAATCAGCGTAGGCACACCTATTCGTAGAGAGCAAATTTTAAAAGCCGTTCAAGAGACTGCAGGGGATTTCATCGTGGTATCCGATGAGGCAGTAAAAGAGGGGCTTCAAACATTATATCAAATGGGAATCTATACAGAGCCTACCTCAGCCACTGTAATAGCAGGCTACCGGCAATTGATGGAACAACGGGTCTTTAGTAGGGAGGATATTTGTGTACTGCCACTCACGGGTAGCGGCCTAAAGAAGGGGTAATGTAAAAAGAATAAGGGGGTAAATCATATGCCGAAGGTTTATGGTAAAAGGATTGTTTTAAGGGAATATCGAAGGGATGATTTTGTACACATAAGGCAGTGGGTAAATAATGCCAACATAACCGATATGCTTTCAGATATATTTTTATTTCCCCATACGGATAAAAACGTAGAGGGATTTTTAGATATGATGCTCACGCCTGGCAATAAAGAAATATGTGGTTTTGTGATTGCAGATAAAGATACGGAGGCGTATATCGGACAAATCGATTTGTTCCAAATAGATTGGAAAAACCGAAAGGCTGTAATGGGAATCATCATTGCAAAAGAAGAAAATCATAGCAAAGGCTATGGAAAAGAAGCCATTGGATTATTGTTAGAATACGCCTTTAACCGTTTAGGACTGAATAAGATTGAACTAACTGTGCGGGCTTATAATGAGAGAGGCATCCGATGTTATGAACAGTGTGGCTTCAAGGTAGAAGGTGTCCTGCGGGAGGATTTTTTTATCCATGGTAAATATACAGATACAATAAAAATGGCCATACTTCAAAGCGAATGGTTTCATAAGGAGTAAAAGAGCAATTGAAAAAAATACCGTTTGTAAATTATACACAATTTACAAATACTAGATATACTGCTTTCAATGAAAGGATGTAGAGTAAATGACAAGATTGTTTATGATTGCCATTGCCCCAGGAATTGCTCTAGCTTTGGCCATATATTTGACAGATCGTTATGACCGGGAGCCTATTCATCTTTTACTAAAGGTATTTGTATTTGGGTGCCTATCGGTAATTCCTACAGCTATTGTAGAGAGATTCCTAATCTCTTTTAATATTTTTGGAGGTGTATTGGGAGCAGCTTACACTGCATTTATCGTAGCAGGCTTTACTGAAGAATATTTTAAAAGAGCTGTGGTACTGCATAATGCTTATTATCACCGTGCATTTAACGAGAAATTAGATGGGATTGTATACGCCGTTTTTTCTGCACTGGGCTTTGCCACTATCGAGAATATCATGTATGTAGTTTTTAGATTTTCTGCTAACCCACAAGTAGGCTTGTTCAGAGGCATATTGTCAGTACCGGCTCATATGCTGTTTGGTGTGACAATGGGTTATTATTTGTCGTTATCCCGATTTGTTCGGAATGAAGAGTTTCGGTCAGTCTATTTGCGTAGATCCTTAATCATGCCTATTCTGCTTCACGGAATCTTTAACTTTATATTGATGGCACAGATTCCAATACTGATGGTCTTGTTTATACCCTTTGTGATTTACCTCTGGTTGATAAATCTGAGAAAACTGGATGAATATGCAGAAGAATCAAAGAGGACTTATGAAACCATGAATCTGCCTTTATATGATGACTTTGACTACAAGTAACAGCCTTTATACAAAAGGCTGTTTTTTCTTGCTTAAAAGCTTTAATTTAAGGAATAGAGTTTCCAATTTCCAAAAACTGAATACTATGGTAGTGCAAGAAAATAATATTAAAGGGGGAAGCACAATTGAAACGCTATGATCCTATGTTTGAAGATGCGGCTCTAAATGAAGAAATAGAAAAGCTTAGAGTCATTCTTGCTAGAGCCTATGTGCCTTATCAATGCTATTTCGTCAAATATCCGCTGCCGGTAGCCTTGGAGGTAGGAACGCTGTTCCCAGAGCTGGTAAAACCATGGCCGCCTTTTTATTATGATCCTGTAGTCGGAAGTTAGCTGTAATATAAGGGGGAAAATTTATGGAAAAAGAAAGAGTAGAAATGCTCAGAAGAATACAGGAAGTAGAGTTTGCCTGTATTGACTTGAATTTGTACTTGGATACTCATCCCACAGACCAAAGAGCGTTAATGGAGTTTAACAGCTATAGCCAACAATTGATGATGATGAAAAGACAATTTGAGAGCGTATATGGTCCGATGACCAATTTTGGTTTTTCTCAGAGTCAGTATCCGTGGGCTTGGCTGGAAGATCCGTGGCCATGGGAAATTGAGTACTAAAGGGGGGAATATGTATGTGGATCTATGAAAAAAAGCTTGAATATCCTGTGAAGGTATCCTGTCCTGATCCAAGAATGGCAAAATATATCATGACACAGCTAGGCGGGCCCGACGGGGAATTATCCGCTGCTATTAGATATTTGAATCAAAGATTTACAATGCCCACAAATATGGCGAAGGCCTTACTAACTGATATCGGCACAGAAGAGATGGCTCATGTAGAAATGATCCAGACAATGATCTATATGCTGATGAAAAATACAACAGTAGAAGAAATCAAAGAGGCTGGTCTCGGCGGATACTATGCGATCCGGGACAAAGCCATCTATCCTGCTGATTCTGTAGGGAATCCATGGACAGCAGCCTATATTCAATCCATAGGGGATGTAATCGCAGATTTACATGAGGATTTGGCCGCAGAGCAGAAAGCAAGAGCGGTATATGAGCACTTATTGAGCCTAACCGATGACCCGCTGCTCAAGGATGGACTTCGTTTCTTGAGAGAGCGTGAAGTTGTGCATTTCCAAAGATTTGGCGAAGCACTGCGCAATGTAGAGGAGTATAGTATAAGGAAAAAACATTTCTAAGAGCCGGGAAATCCCGGCTTTTTATCTGCACTTTATTTGATAAGCAATGAAGTATATCCTATGCAATCCCTGTTATTCTCTTCATAGTAGAGAATAAATCCTTTTTCCAGTAGATAAGCACGTACTCTTTATGAATTACTTCTATATTAACTTTTTGGGATTCTATAAGTTTTATACACACTAGCTGCAGATGGGAATATAATAAATCAGGACGAGAAAGAAGCAATGCAAGGAGGTGGAATACTATGTATAATCCAATAGAAGGTTGCCAATTTAGCCACATTCATGAGTATAGAGGCACTACTACCGTAGATGATCAGCATACCCATAACTATTATGGATATACTGGTGGAGCAATTCCATCAGCTGGTAGTCATGTACATTATTATCAAGGAAGGACTACTGTGGATGATCGACACAGCCATGAGTACGGGGGATACACCGGTCCGTTTTACATATACTCAAGTAAATTGGTGATATTTGTTTCTTATAGAAGAAAGAAATCCTAGAGGATTCTAGGATTCTTTTGTCAAACTGATTAAAAATTTGCCATAAGAAGAATTTTGAGTTGTTTTGTAATATTCTATCGAAAAATGCAAAATCCTCCTGAAGTCCTAATAATTTTTAGTGCTTTTTAGTTTATATTTACTGCATATCAGGTATTAGTGATAATTATAGTAAGTATTTCAATAAGAAAAATTTACAGATTTCAGCAGTATTTTACAAATCAGGAAGGAGTTTATGAATTTTTATAGAATAGTACAAAAATCCCAATTTAAATAATGCTACAGAACTAGTAGCCAGTGGACAGACTAGATCTGTTGATATTCAATTTTAAAGTAGGATAACGCAAAACTTTATAGCTACTGATAAAGGCAAACCTACTGAAAGGTAGGGACGCAAAGCCATGGGTCTAAGGGGCAAGGGTTCTATGACTGCCAGGTTGCCAGCAAATATTGGTCAATAGTATATGGATTCATTAACATTTAGCATTATAGATTTACATATACGGATACATTATATTCAGGCACCTGTGGAGACATAGGTGTTTTTATTTTTAATATAAATTTAAAAAGAGAGGTGAAACACGTAGTATAGAATTTACTGCGAAAATCAATAAGATTAGCTAAGCTGGATAACTATTTAAAAGGGATCCATCTTTTACCGGAGTTGAACTGGGAACCAGTCAGTTTGCAGGTAGGAAGAAATGTCAAAGGAACTGATATAGTGCAGCATTCACTGAATGTATGCTTATTATCCATTATGACAGGCATTAATTATGGATTGAGGTTATAGAAAGAATTAATTTATTGAAGAAATATAATTATGTTAGACACAAAGTAAACGGGATCGTTAGAATGGGGGGATCCTATATACTTGACCTAATTAGCTTTCAGGAGCATGTTCCTGAGGAATAATAGGTATGGGGGAAGAGAATATGCTCAAGGAAAGAGATAACATAATACCTGATTTTAGAAAGCATGCTATGACTTTAAGTGAAAAAATGATTTGTATTTATGACTTAGCAGATGATATGGTTGACAATATATCGGGTGTGCTCATAGTCGGGGTGCTCTTATTGTTGATTTACTATTTGGTTCATATACCTAGTTTAGCGCTGCTGGTTTCTGATTATGTAAAGAATTAAGGAATAGGTCTAATAAGCAATGATTGGAAGGGGAATTTTGTTTTGTGTTATAAAAGCAACATATTTAGCAGCCTAGAAGGGAAATCTTGTATATGCCGCTTGAAAGTAAAGGAGCATGAAGAGATTATTTGCTGTGATGCTAAAATAAGAATACATTCCAATAAAATGATTTTGAAATTAGAGCATGAACTACAAGCACAGTACGGAATAATCAATATGGATGATATTGAAATGATTGATTATAGCTATGATAATGGCATTAATATTAATTTTATGTTTAAAGGTAACA
Source organism: Geosporobacter subterraneus DSM 17957 (assembly GCF_900142145.1). Classification (GTDB taxonomy): domain Bacteria; phylum Bacillota; class Clostridia; order Peptostreptococcales; family Thermotaleaceae; genus Geosporobacter; species Geosporobacter subterraneus. The sequence continues at coordinate 59,853 of NZ_FQZV01000021.1, forward strand.
CCCATGCTGAATCGATAAATATTATTATAGAAGAATATCTTCTTTAAAAATAATGGCGCCACATTATTTGCTTATCCTTCTATTAGTGTTTTGGAGGAAAGAATGTGGAAGTAGAGAAATAGATATTTATGCTGGAAAGTATATTTTCGTAGTACTAAAAACAAAGGCAGGGAATGTTATGCAACCTAAAATTAGTTTAGTCACAATCTGGACCGATGAAATTGAAAGGATGAAAGAATTCTATAATGAAGTTCTGGGATTTAAAATTAAAAATGATCTTGGAAACTATGTAGAGTTTGAAAACGACGGAGTTCGATTTGCTATCTGTATGCGGGAAGTTATGTATGAGTACTCTGAAGAATTTAGAAAGCAAGCAGTAGGACAAGCCTTTGAACTGGCTTTTCCCTGTGGATCTCCCGGTGATGTGGATGAATCCTATTTTCAGCTAATTGCAAGGGGGGCTGCTCCGATACAAGCGCCCAAGGATATGCCATGGAATCAAAGAACCGCCTTTTTTGCAGATCCGGATGGGAATATACATGAAATTTTTGCAAACCTTTAACAGACGGAAAAAGCTTTTTAAAGAATATTGAATAATGAGACAATTTCATGGTACATATATAATATAACAATAAAGGGGGCGATGGTATGATAGAAATTCCTAGCATTGAAATTGGTACGTCTATAACGATCCAAAAAAAGATTGTAGAGGAAGACACAGCCCTTAATTACGGTAGCGGAAAACTTGAAACCCTATTGGCAACGCCTTCCCTTGTGGCACTGATGATTGAAGCAGCTGTCAACATAGTAGATCACAAGCTGCCAGAGGGAATGATTACTGTCGGTAGGGCCATGGAAATTGTACATGAGAAACCAACAGGGATTGGGGCTACAGTAAGTGTGAAAGTTGAAGTGAAGGGTTTCGACGGTGTTAAGATTTTGTTTGAAATGACTGCCTACGATGAAATTGGTGTAATCGGCAGAGGTTCCCACGAAAGAATTATTGTTAATAAAGACGCCTTATTGGAACGAGCATCATTAAGAGCAGAAAAATTAAAGAATATGGACTTTTGATAAAGTGACTTCGTTAATGAAGTCACTTTATATTTTGCACTAGCAGTTCATTCTGGCTGAAATATTCTGCAAATCCATTGAAAGACATGGATGATTATGATAATCTATAATTCAAGTGAAAAGAATCGAAATTTAGATTGGAGATGTATCATGATTAAAGATATTGAAGCAGTGATTTTTGATCTGGACGGAACCTTAGTGGATTCCATGTGGATCTGGAAGCAGATTGATATTGACTACCTGGAAAAAAGGGGCATTGAACTGCCGGAGGATTTGCAAAAGACCATTGAAGGTATGAGTTTCACTGAAACAGCTCAATATTTTAAGGACCGATTTCAGCTCACTGAAGATCTTGACGAGATCAAAAAAGAGTGGATGGGAATGGCAGAGGATTTTTATGCAAATCAGATTCCGCTAAAAGAAGGTGTATGGACCTTTCTTTCAACGCTTCGCCGTATGAACATTAAAATGGGCATTGGTACGAGCAACGCCAAGGATTTGGCCCAAAGAGTCATCGAGAAGCATAATATATTGCCGTTTTTTCATTCTATAAGGACTTCCTGTGAGGTTGAAAAAGGTAAACCTCATCCGGATATTTTCCTAAAGGTTGCAGAAGATCTAAATGCAAAACCGGAAGCTTGTTTGGTTTTTGAGGATACCTATGCGGGTGTATTGGCAGCGAAAAGGGCGGGGATGAAGGTTATTGCTATTGCCGATGCTTCTTCATTAGAGTACAAAGAAGAAATTTGTTCTCTTGCAGATCGATATATTGAAAGTTTTGAAGAGGTTGCACAGGTCGGGTAGCATTACTCGGCCTTAAATTATGTTTAAGCAGAACAAAACAAAATAAAGATAGTCAATTTCGCAGGATATGGAGATAATAGTATTATGAAAGCAGCTTCAAAAACGGGGTGATGGTGTGATACAGTTACCAGAGGATTTTATAACAAAGATGAAAGCCCTGATGGGGCAAGAATATGAAGCATTGGCAAAGAGCTATGAGGAGAAAAGAACCCAAGGCCTGAGAATCAATACCCTTAAGATTGATGTGAACAGTTTTCTAAGGATAAATCCATTTCATTTAGAGTCGGTTCCATGGTGTCCGGAGGGCTTTTATTATGAAGAAGGGGATAGGCCGGGAAAACATCCTTACCACGAGGCGGGTTTATACTATATACAGGAACCCAGTGCCATGGCAGTGGGGACAATACTGGACCCCAAGCCAGGGGACAGAGTGCTGGATTTATGTGCGGCTCCCGGAGGTAAGTCAACCCATATCGCTGCGATGCTCCAGGGAAAAGGGCTTTTGGTGTCTAACGAAATTCATCCGGTTAGAGCTAAAATCCTGTCTCAAAATGTAGAGCGAATGGGAATCCGCAACTGCATTGTGACCAATGAGGAGCCCCAGCACTTGGCGCAGCGGTTCATTGCTTATTTTGATAAAATACTGGTAGATGCTCCTTGCTCGGGAGAGGGCATGTTTAGAAAAGACCCGGATGCTTGTCAGGAATGGAGCATGGAAAATGTGGCAGCCTGTGCAGTACGGCAAATAGAGATCCTGAGCTTTGCTGCAAAAATGCTTCGGCCTCAAGGACAACTGGTCTACTCTACCTGTACCTTTTCTCCAGATGAGAATGAACGGGTGATTGAGCAGTTTTTAAGAGAACACAAGGAACTCTCTTTAGTAAAAGTGAAAGCCTATGAGGGATTTGAATCGGGGCGGGTTGAATGGACCGCAGAAGGAAGTCAGTCTTTGAAAAAAGCATTAAGGCTCTGGCCCCACCGACTGCGGGGAGAGGGACATTTTCTTGCAGTGTTAGAAAAACATGATGGAGAGCTGCCAAAGAAGAATAAGGGAAAGGTAAAGTCTTTGGATAAAAATAGTATGCAGGATTATTTTGATTTTGGAAAAAACTACTTGCAGCAGGTGCCTGAGGGTACTTTTATCCAGTTTGGCGAAAACCTTTACGATTTACCTGAATTGGAGGTTTCCTTAGAGCAACTGAGGGTTCTTAGACCAGGCTGGCACTTAGGAACACTCAAGAAAAACAGATTTGAGCCCTCTCATGCCTTAGCCTTAAGTTTAAATGCTTCTGAAGCCAGACAGATAATATCCCTGCCAGCAGAATCAAAGGAAATGAATGCCTATTTAAAGGGTGAAACGATAGAAGCCAATGGAATGGATGGCTGGAATCTGGTCTGTGTTGAGGGCTATTCCATTGGATGGGGCAAACTGGTAAAATCTATTTTGAAAAACCACTATCCAAAGGGTTTGCGATGGTAGAAAAAAGCATCAGTATACTCTATGATGAGTTTATATAGATTTAAGGAGGGATGGAGCAATGATAAAAAAACGGGATATTGTAGAGGCAAGAATAGAAGATTTAGAATTTCCATCCAAGGGAATTGCCTATATTGACGGGAAAAAGCTGGTCGTGAAAAACACTGTGCCAGGTCAGCTGGTTCGTGTAAATATCAGTAAGGTGAAGGAAGATTATGCAGAAGGAAAGCTAATGGAGGTAGTTGAAAGAGCCACGGAAGAAATCCAATCCTTCTGTGCCCACTTTGGAAGCTGCGGGGGCTGTGCCCACCAGACCTTGCCCTATGCGGCTCAACTAAAGATGAAAGCAGGCCTTGTGCATAAGCTGCTGGAAGAAGCAAAAATCGAAAACTATGAATTCTTAGGCATAGAGGGAAGTCCGGAAGTATTCGCTTATCGAAACAAGATGGAGTATTCCTTTGGGGACGAAGAAAAAGGCGGAGAGATAACTTTAGGAATGCACAAAAAAGGCAAGTTTCATGATGTAGTGACGGTTGACCGCTGTCGCATTGCGGATGAAGACTTTAACCTGATTCTACGCACTATATTAAACTATTTTCGGGAGAAAAAAGTGCCTCTATACAACAACAAGACGCATTTAGGCTATCTTAGACACCTTGTAGTAAGAAAGGCAAAAAAGACGGGCGAGATACTGATCAATCTTGTAACTTCCACACAGCAGCAGGTGGATATGACAGAACTGGTTAAACTGCTGAGAGATCAAGTCTATGATGGCAAGCTGGTGGGATTCTTGCACACATTTAACGACGGGATATCAGATGTGGTGGTTAGTGATCGTACCGATATTCTCTGGGGACAAGATTATTTTACAGAGGAAATATTAGGACTGCGCTTCAAGATTTCTGCTTTCTCCTTTTTTCAAACCAACTCCATAGGAGCAGAAAAGCTATACAGTATGGTGATGGATTTTATGGGAGATGCTGCAAATAAAATCGTATTTGATTTATATTGTGGAACGGGAACCATTGGCCAGATTGCAGCAAAAAAAGCTAAAAAGGTTATCGGTATTGATATCGTAGAGGAAGCGGTGGCAGCAGCTAATGAAAATGCCAGACAGAATGGTCTCAATAACTGTGAATTCATAGCAGGAGATGTATTGGAAAAAATTGATGAACTAAGGGAAAAACCGGATATTATTATATTAGATCCTCCAAGAGTGGGCATTCACCCGAAGGCGTTAAAAAAGATATTAGATTACAGGGCTTCGGAGATGATCTATGTTTCCTGTAACCCGAAAAGCCTGGCGGAAAATTTAAAAGATATCCAACAGGCAGGATATCGGGTAAAAAAGGTAAAGTGTATGGATATGTTTCCTCATACTGTGCATACAGAATGTGTTTGCTTACTTACCAGTAAAATCAAGGCTTTTGAGTAATAAAAATATCAATCCTTGTTGATTTGCCTACCATTTGCCAACGGATTTTTTATTTGGTAGGCAAATTATGATTAACTGCATTTTCAAATATTTCAACTGACTGTTCAGCCATTTTTTCAGTTGAATGGGTGTATGTTCCAAGGGTGGTTTCAATGTTGGAGTGGTATAACCTAGCTGGACACGAATAAAGGTTCTTTGCTTTTGTTTTCTTAGAATATCTTATTTATCCTACAAATTTAGGTATTATAATAGATTGTATTATGTAATTTATTCCTTAAAATAGATAAATTTACCATTTAGTGCTTGTAATGAGATATTGCTTATATAACTATTTCTTTAAACCATCTTTTAGGCTGCTAAATCCTTGCCTTGACTATGATGCAGTTCATATTCCATAGGTGACATATAATCTAAGCTGCTATGACTTCTTTTACAGTTATACCAGGTTTCTATATAATTAATAATGGCTATTTTAGCTTCTTCACGGGTTT
>NZ_FQZV01000067.1 GCF_900142145.1 Geosporobacter subterraneus DSM 17957
ATGATATATTCTGATAATCAAAAGTAATCTTGCTTATGTTCTATAAGATTCTTCGCTAACGCTCAGAATGACATGCTTCTAAGGTTTATTTGGAAATAATTGGATTAAACTGACGCCTATGGGGGCAGACCTACGTGTCTGCCCGCTTTTTCGGGACGACCCATGTGTCGTCCCCTACATTTATTTTTCATTGAAATATTTTCTATGTCTTATGAGGACACCATGGATATTTTGAAACCCTTTAGTGATTTGATCCATGAAAATAGGGCTTTGGAATATGAAGCTATTGGCTGGGATGACGGTAAAAGCATGGTTACCCTAGGGGGAGCCTCATATCTCATACCCTTTGACAGAAATAAAAATGGATTGGACAACTATCCCTTTGCAGTGGAGATAAGAAATTTGATGGGGATTCATCAAATTGAATGGACAAAGCTGATTGTCCTGGATTTTTATCTTTCCGCCCTGCATCATCTAGAATATACTGCTTACCTACCCTGGTACAGCAGATTGATAGAGGGGTTCTTTAATATAAAAGCACTAAAAAACAGCTTTAATAGGATTGAAAAACTGCCTTATTTTGAACTGGTATCAGCATACATTGACTTGCTGATAGATGAGATTCCAAAAGAGGAGAAATTCACACTTGCATCAGGCCTGGCGGCTTATCTCTATACCCTTATTCCGGCAGAATCCCATCGCAGAGAGTATATAGATGGAGATGAGCACTACTATTATTACCGCAATAAGGACTATATTGCAGGCAGTCACGAGATTGGCTACTGGTTAAATCTGATGGCTAAAAACCACTATGATGACCAAAGCTTTATGCAATACTTTAGCCTATGCTATCAATACTATAGAGCAAGCCTATATACTATAGACGCCACTCTGAATCTGGCTGATTTTGGCCGTGCCTTAAGCCTTGAAATCATTGATGAGAATGAAGTCTATAAAGAGCTCATGGACCGACCCCTTAGTCTAGCCAATATAAGGGTCTTTACCAGCAGCCATCAACATAATAGAGACGAGCTTCTAAACTACCCACGGCTTATGGAGCTGGGAAAGACCGCAGTAGAAAAAATCGCAAGGATTGAAGTGATGCGGGGTGAGTTGAATACAGAAGTTACCCACCTGGCAGCAGGCATTCAAAAATGCTACGGTGCAGATTTATTTGGTGCAATACTTCTTGGCGCTGAAAAAGATACCTACGTACGGGGCTATAACTTTGTGGATGGGGATTGCACGAAAAAGCAGATGTTGAGCCATCTGCTGAAATGCTGTTATCCAAATTCGGAAGATAGTGCAGTCACCTTGAAAGCGCTATTAGAGGGGAAAAAGATCACCGACAGGCAGCTGGTTGAAGGCGCTATGTATGCACCCCAGTGGCTAGACATTGTATCGGAATATCTTGGATATGAAGGGCTGAAATCAGCCTGCTGATATTTCCATGCCCATGTAAATGAATTCTTTTCAGAAGAAAAGTTTACGATTGCAGCAAAATATTCTGCCCTATTGCCTCAGGATTTTAGGGATGGGGCCTTCGACAAAAACTGGTTTATGGAGGCCTACACCACCCTTGGAGAGCAGCGCTTTAAAATAGTCTATGACAGCGCCAAGTATATAGCTGGGGGAGGACTTCACCGCCGTTCTCAGCTGTTTGCTGATGCTGCATTGGGCAGGCTGGATCTTGAAGTGACTAAAAATAGAGTCATAGATAAGAGAAATAAAGACTATTTACTGGCCTATGGATTGATTCCCATTACGGATAAAGCAGACCTGCTGGCGCGCTACGAATATATTCAGCAATATACCAAAGAAAGCAAACAGTTCGGGGCCCAAAGACAGGCTAGTGAAAAGCGAAGCGCTAGTATTGCACTGTTGAATTTAGCCACAAATGCGGGATATTGCGATGTGAATCGGTTGGTTTGGAATATGGAAACCGTCAAACTGGATGCCATCGCTGACTATTTGCAGCCTCGCAGGTTAGAGGACATGGAGGTGCAATTAATCATTGATGAACTGGGGCAGGGGGAAATAAAGTGTGTAAAGGAAGGCAAAGTCCAAAGGGATATTCCGGCTAAGTACAAAAGCATGAATATATTCAAGCGATAAAAGCGGTAAAAAAATCGCTGAGGGATCAATATATCAGAGCTAGAGAAAGCTTTGAGGCTGCCATGGAGAGAGGCGATGAATTCGAGGTCGGAGAACTGAAAGCCCTATGCAGCAATCCTGTTTTAGCACCTATTATCAGGAATTTGGTCTTGGTGCGGGGAGAGCAGTCAGGTTTTTTCCATGAGGGATTATTGATAAACTATAGAAATGAAGCATACTCCCTATGCCCTGATGAAAGACTCAAGATTGCCCATCCCGTAGATTTGCATAGGTTGGGAGCTTGGTCAAACTATCAGAGGGAGCTGTTTCATCATAGACGAATTCAACCTTTCAAGCAGGTATTTAGAGAGTTATATTTACCCAATTCAGACGAGTTAAAGGAACAGACCCTATCCCGCAGATATGCAGGTCACCAAATACAACCCCGCAAAGCTGCAGCACTGTTAAAAAGCCGAGGGTGGCTAGCCGCCTATGAAGAGGGCTTGCAGAAGGTATATTATAAAGAGGATATCGTTGCAACCATTTATGCCATGGCTGGCTGGTTTTCTCCCTCTGAGGTAGAGGCACCGACCATTGAAATTATTCGATTTGAAGATAGGAAAACCGGGAAGCCTCTTTACATCAGCCAGGTACCAAAGCTTGTCTTCTCAGAAGTTATGAGGGATGTAGACTTGGTAGTAAGCGTGTCCCATGTAGGTGGAGTAGATCCCGAGGCCAGCTTATCCACAATAGAAATCAGAAAAGTAATTTTAGAGGAACTGTTAAAACTGCTGAAGCTGGAAAATGTATTGTTAACTGCAAATCATGCCAAAGTCAGGGGGGGGGTCATGGGGAATACACAGTTCATTTGGGTAGTGGCGTTGTGCATAAAATGGGAACCGGCTCTATCCACGTACTGCCTGTACACTCCAGCCACCGAGGCAGGATATTTCTGCCGTTTATAGATGAAGATCCTAAGACCGAAGAGATCCTATCGAAGGGAATCCTTCTGGCAGAGGATAGTAAAATAAAGGACCCAAGCATACTTGAGCAGATTTGCAGCTAGGATATATCAGAAAAACAGTGTATATAAATCTTTAATATTTATTTATAAAACTTTTATAATTGCTTTATTTAGAGTTTAATTTCATTCTTTATAATGACCTTATAAATAAAAAGGAGGTCATTTTTTATGAACAAAATTAAACTCATGTATGATGTAGTGAAAACATTGAAGCAAAAAGAGGTATTTAAAGGTACGCTGAAAGCAGAAGTCAGGAAGGACCGTACCGAGGTATTTAGCTTAGAAAAGGATTTCGAAAAAGATACGGTTAGCGGTCAGGGCAAATCTAAAATCGTCACAGTACTAGACTACGAGGGAAAAAAGGTAAGGCATGAGAGCAGTACAGAATTCAATCTGCAGGACTGCTATGGTGGCAAGCATCATGATTTTATTAAAGGAATGCATAAGTATCACCATGGAGAAGCAAAATGCTGCGGATTTAAAGGAAAACTGTCAAAGCTGGCATTCCTATTAAATGTGCTAAATGATATGGAGGTACAGGAATTAGATGATAAGGGTGTAATGTTAACCATCCATATTGATGAAATCCCTGAAGATCTTAAAAATGCCATCAAAGAAAAGATGAATCATAAAAGAGAGCACTACAGGGGAGAACATGAGGCCTGCTGCATGAAGGATTTCTGTTTCATGGAAGAAATAAACCTTTCTATCAAAATACAAATTAATAAGAACAACGAGATCAATAAGGTAATTCTGTCTGCCAACGGAAAGCAAATGAATGAGACAGAGGAAGGGAAAGAAGTCAGCCTAGACGCATCGTTAAATTTAGTATGGTAGGCAGTCAAAAGGGTGTTAAATAAGCATTTTAACACCCTTATGCTTTATGGATAAAAGGTGTTATAATAGAGGAAGTAATTAACATCGAAGGTGATGGATATGTATACAAGACGAAAGCATATGCATAAATATTTTCATATGGGCTACGAACAGGAATGCTGGTATCATAAGGATTTTCATCTATATCATCGATATCTTAGGTGGGCCAGACCGGCAGTCTTTCTTTTTAATCTCTTTATCATATATCTGCTTTTTAAATGGATTGGAAATCAAGCGGTCAGTATTTTTTTTGCCGTGTTTATAACCATTAAGGAAATCTTTCATCTTGCTTTTCTTATGAGGCTGGAGAAGAAGATTTTTAGGCCCATGGATCAGCTTAAACACGCAGTGGATGAAATCGCTAAAGGAAATTACAATGTAAAGGTAGAATGTGAGGTAACCAATGAGTTTGCTGTACTAATTCATTCATTTAACCGAATGGCGGAACAGCTATTGCAAAGTGAAAAAATAAAGCTTGCCTATGAAGAGAATAGGAAGACATTGATTGCCAATATTTCTCATGATTTGAAAACACCTATTGCATCTATCCAAGGATATATGGAGGCTATTGAAGAGGGCGTTGCCGCATCACCGGAAAAGCTGGATAAATACTTAAAAATCATACATCATAACATTATCTATATCAACAAGCTCATCGATGACCTTTTTTTATTTTCCAAGCTAGATATGGAAAAGCTGGATTTTCAATATGAAAATGTAGATATACGCTCCTACATGGAAGACCTTATGGAAGAGTTGCAGTTTGAATTGGAGGAAAAGCAAATTCAATTTACCTATTGGGACAGGATGGATCAAAATCTTCTTCTTTATTTAGATAGAAAAAGAATTCAGCAAGCCATAAGGAATATTATCGGAAATGCAGTTAAGTACGGAAATCAGGAAAAATTAGCTGTAGAAGTAACACTGTTTTTTCAGGAGGATTCGATTCGTATTGCCATAAAAGATAATGGGCCCGGTATTTCTGAAGATAAACTCCCTTATATTTTCGACCGATTCTATCGGATTGACCATGAACGCACCAAGGATTTTATGAGTACAGGTCTTGGTTTAGCTATTGCTAAAGAACTTGTTGAGGCCCATAGGGGGAAGATTATGGTATCAAGCACAGAGGAGGAGGGAAGCTGCTTTACTATAATGCTTCCTGTCGCAAAGTCGTAAGGAGGGTACAAAATCGATGAAACAGATATTGATCATTGAAGACGATATCAATATTGCAGAACTGGAGAGAGATTATCTTCAACTAAACGGCTATAAAGCAGATATTGTTCAAGACGGAACCCAGGGTCTCAAAAAGGCCATATCCGGTGCTTATGATGTGATCCTTGTAGACCTGATGCTGCCCAATACAAGCGGGTATGAGATCATACAGGGGATTCGAAAAAACCTTGAGGTTCCCCTCATTGTTGTGTCTGCCCGCAACGAAGATATAGATAAAATTCGGGGACTTGGTTTAGGTGCAGATGATTATCTGACAAAGCCCTTTAGTCCGGCAGAACTGGTTGCCAGGGTAAAGTCTCATATTCAGAGGTATGAGCGCTTGACGGGCAAAAAGGCAGCAAATGAAACCATAAGCTGCAAAGGATTAGAAATCAATACTGCAGCCCATAGAGTCTTTGTAAATAGCAAGGAAATTCAAATGACCTCCAGGGAATATGAACTATTATTGTTTTTAGCATCCAATCCCAATATTGTATTTAGCAAGGATCAAATTTTCGATACCATCTGGGGAGAAGAGTATTATGGAGACACTGGAACAGTAGCTGTGCATATCCAAAAGATCAGAAAGAAAATCGAAAAAGATCCATCAAATCCACAGTATATTGAAACCATTTGGGGATCAGGATATCGATTTAATTCCTGATCCTTCCTGATACAGAATCAAGATAGCCGAAAAAAATTAAATCTGTAGAAAAGTGACATGTTCCCATTGCAATAACAGTTGTAAAAAACTGATACATTGATGGGAATTTTTTTGTTGAAAAGGTATGGTTATATTTGGAGAAAAAGCAAAATAAATATCAAAAATATATTGACAAAAATCTAAGAACATAATAATATTAACATTGTTAACATTATTAACATTATTAATGAAAAGGATGTTGCAGATGGATAAAAAAGAAATACAAAGGCAGAGAATGATGAGGTATTTTATCGATGCTGCAAAGGAGATTATCAAGGAAGAAGGAATCAAAGGGGTTACAGCCAGAAGTGTCGGGGATCGTGCAGGATATTCCTATGCAACCATATACAACTATTTTAATGATCTAAATACACTGTTATCTTATTGTGTTTTTGACTTTTTAGAAGATTGCTACAGATATATGCTGAATTTCAAGGATGGGAAAATAGATGCCAGGGAACAGATTATTATCTATGCAGAAGCATATTTCAAATATTTTGCACAACACCCGGATATGTTTAAATTAATCTTCGTAGAGGATTTGGGAAAACCTCCGAAGGAACTAATTGAAAGCGGCATGAAGCCCTCCGTCGGTGTGCTGCTGGGAGAAAACATCACATCATGCGCCAAGCAGGGATACATTTTAGAGAAGGATGTGGAATTGTTACAGGGTCTAATCGGGTCTTCGATCCACGGGAAGCTGCTCTTTTTCACACAGGGAAGAAGTGTCGAAAGGCTGGAGGTTGTAATTGCTTCTTTGAGAAAGGAAATAGAATTTTTGATGAAGGGTAAAGAGGTGGAGAAATGAGTAGAGGGTTTAAAAGAGTTCTAACGGTTGTAATGGTTCTTGTTGTAGGGTTATCAGCTGCTTTCTTCCTAGGATTGCAAATGAAGCTGCGGGAATTTAGCAAAGAAATCCGTAGTATAGATATTCAGTCTATCGATTTGTCTAAGGTTGCAGATGGGGAATATACAGGAGAGTACTATGTGAATGAATCAGTCGGTGCAGCTGTGAATGTTAGCGTGGAAAATCATAGAATTACAGGAATTGAGTTTATAGAACACAAATATGGAAAAGGTAAAAAAGCGGAAGGAATTACCAATAATGTTATCCGCGCCCAAAGCCTGCAGGTAGATACGATCTCAGGAGCTACAGGAAGCAGTACCATTATACTTAAGGCCATTGAAAATGCATTATTAAAAGCAAATTAACGTTTAGAAGGAGGTTTTAACATGAATACATTAATCCTATATGGAACGAAATACGGCAGTGCAGAGAGATGCGCCGCAATGTTGTCAGAGCAGCTCGACGGAGAAGTGGATGTATTTGATCTAAAAGCAGTAAAGGAAGTAGACCTTTCAAAATATGGTCGGGTAATTATTGGTGGGTCTATTTACATGGGCAGAATACAAAAAGAAGTAAGCGAGTTCTGCACAAACAATACAGAGGTCTTGAAAGAAAAAAAGCTTGGGTTTTACATCTGCTGTATGCGGGAAGGTGATATTGCAGAAAAGCAAATATACGATTCTTTTCCTCACGAGCTTTTAACCAATAGTGTTGCATGGGATTATTTTGGAGGAGAGTTTATCTTTAAAAAGATGGGCTTTATGGATCGGTTTATTGTCAAGAGAGTATCTAAGATTGACAAGGATACATCCAGCATTTCGGAAAGCAAGATCAAAAAGTTTGCAAAGACGATGAACAATTATTATTAAATCATCTTTCATTTATCTGGTTTACGTTTATGGGGAATAGGGAGGAAATGAAATGTTTAAGGTTAAGTTCAGAACAGCTGCCATGCTTTCAAGGATGATACTGATACTGGCGGGAATCGCTTCCGCAGGAGGAATGTTGATCGGAGATCTTTACCGGGACAATGAATTGGTTAAAGCGGCATGGTACGGCAATGATTTGGTGACACTGTTTGTTGCAGTTCCCTCGATGGCAGGAGCTCTATGGTTTGCCTTTAGAGGTTCCCAACGGGCGCAGTTGATTTGGATCGGCACCTTGTGGTATATGGTTTATAATTATATTTTTTATCTTTACGCAGCCGCTTTTAACAAATTTTTTCTGCTCTATACAGCTCTGTTTGCCTTATCATCCTATGCAATGATTTTTGCCCTGTTAAAAATAGATGCAAAGAGTATGGCAAAGAAATTTAGCAGCCGAACGCCTGTGAAATGGATTAGCGGATATATGCTGTTCTTTGCACTGCTTCTTGGAGGCTTATGGATTATGATGTCCATAAACTTCATCATTACGGGCCAAGTCCCTCAGGATATTTTACAGACAGATCACCCTACCGGTGTAGTTTATGCTACGGATTTGGCACTGTTGATGCCAGCTACAGTGCTGAGTGCAATTCTGCTGTGGAAGCGTCAGGCTTGGGGGTATGTGTTATCTGTTATGGTGCTGGTTAAAGGGGCTGCCTATAGTCTGGTATTAATGGTGATGTCTGTAATATCCTATAGGAAAGTCGGGCAGGCAGATCCCTATATATATCTTTGGATTGCTTTAGGTGTAGGAGCCATGCTTGCATTAGGAGGTCTGCTGGTGAATATGCAGTCGGACAATTAAAAGAAAAATACTAATCACCCCGTTGCAGGCTAGAAAAAAGGATCTATCTCTTATAGAGACAGATCCTTAAATTATTTGTTTAATTGAAAAGCAGGGCGGAGCCAGAAACGTTTCTCAAATTGTTCAAAAAGTACGGGTGTTTCAAAAAAATCCGAGAGGTTTTCTGTTGTCAGCACCGCTGCTGTCTTGCCGGAAGAATGAATCTCTCCCCTGCGAAGTAATAAAGTATGACTAAACACTGGCAGAATTTCTTCTGTGCGATGGGTAACATATATCAACGTAGGCGCGTCTTTTTCACAACTTAGTTTTTCAATTATAGAAAGCAGTTGTTCTTTGGCGAAAATGTCTAAGCCTGTACAGGGTTCGTCAAGAATCAATAAGCGGGGGGATGCCATAAGCCCCCTGGCAATCAGGACTCTTTGCTTTTCCCCTTGGGACAGGGACTGGTAGGAACGGTTTGCAAAATGGACAATATCAAAGCGGTCCAGCAGATGTCTGGCGAAATCACGATCCTCTTCTTTAGGCTGCTCATATAGACCGATGGTTGCAAACTTCCCGCTGAGCACGATATCTTCTACTGTTTCATTTGCATAAAGTCTTTCCTGAAGAGCAGAGCTGACCCATCCAATGGATTTACGCAGCTCTCTCAAATCAAATTTTCCAAAAACCTTATCAAGAACAGAAATTTCGCCCTTTGAGGGGAAAAGATATCCATTTACCATATTTAATAAGGTAGTCTTTCCGGAACCATTTAACCCCAGGATTGCCCAATGCTCGCCAGGGGATACGGTCCAATCAATATCCTTTAAGATGGTTTTGCCATCTCTAAAGACAGAAACCTGCTTTGCCTGAATAATCAATAAAAATCTCTCCTTTACCCTGGCATAGTATATAGAAATCCAGCATATGCTGCTCCTTCATCTATTCTACAAAAGCGTTATAGATAGCTTGTACCCCTTGTTCGAAGTCACGGGTCTCAATACCGACGATGATATTGATCTCACTGGAGCCCTGATCAATCATTCGAATGTTGATATTGGCATCGGCCAGCGCAGTAAACAACTTTGCAGCCATGCCCGGTGTATAGGACATACCCTGCCCTACAGTTGCAATGAGGGCCATATTTGGATATACCTCCAGGGCATCAGGGTTGCACTGCTGCTGAATTTCCCGGATCAGTTTGTCCAGTTTGTTTTCAATCTGATAGTCCGTGATAACAATCGATAATGTATCAATGCCGGAAGGAATATGCTCAAAATATACTCCGTTCATTTCGAAAATGGTCAGCAGTTTTCTTACGAAGCCAATGTCAGACTTCATAAGATTCTTTTCTAAATGGATTACCGTAAAATCCTTTCTCCCGGCGATACCTGTAATAGCTCCTGCCCGCTTTGCTTCATTTACGATAAGCGTACCCGGATGATCAGGTTCATTTGTATTTTTGATATTAATAGGTATACCTGCTTTTCTCACGGGGAAGATGGTTTCCTCATGAAGTACGCTGGCACCCATATAGGATAGCTCTCTTAATTCACGATAAGTAATGGTTTCAATAGGCTTTGGGTTATCGATAATCCGGGGATCTGCCATTAAAAAGCCCGATACGTCGGTCCAGTTTTCATAGATATCTGCCTGTACACCTCTGGCTACGATAGCACCGGTTATATCGGAGCCCCCCCGGGAGAAAATTTTGACCTCTCCGTCCGGCGTGGAACCGTAAAAGCCTGGTATAACAGCTTTGGGATGCTTAGACAGCCGTTGGGCAAGCACTATATTGGTACGCTCTGCATCAAAGCTGCCGTCTTGTTTAAAAAATACAATCTCTGCAGCATCTACAAAATCATAACCGATATAGTTGGCAAGAATGATACCATTGAGATATTCGCCGCGGCTGGCTATGTAATCTAAGGAAGCATGGTTTTTGATTCTGTTCTTAATGATTTTCAATTCAGCAGATATATCCAGGTCTAACTCTAGTTCGGCCACAATCCCTAAATATCTGTCGGTAATAATCTGAAATACTTCCTCAAAGGGAACGGAATGCTGAACATGGGCGTGACATAGATAAAGCAGGTCTGTTATTTTGCTGTCTTCAGCATAGCGCTTGCCCGGTGCCGATGGAACCACATATCTGCGGCTCTCATCCGCCATAATAATTGAACGAACTTTACGAAACTGATTTGCATCGGCAAGTGAGCTTCCGCCGAATTTAGCTACTTTACATTTCAATGGGGTCGACCTCCTAATTTTTAAGAATATTAGAAACATTATAATGATAGATCTAGGAAAAGTCAACTATAACTTTCGGCGGGCGTCAGACAGTGTAAATAAAAAGAGGCATCAGCTGGAAAAATATTTTTCACAGTGGATGCCAGGAGAGCAATACTTTTTTACCTCTATAATCCGATAAACGAATATTCTTTTCATTTTGATCCATTAAAGCAAAATCCGGTGCAGGACTGCCTGCTGTAATAGGTTTCATACATCAGTCTCCTTTCTCTAATGATTTTATCATGTCCTTGGAGGTTAGATTTTATGAGGTTGGAGGTTGCATTATTTGCTTTATACATGAATATATAGGCACTGATTATATTTGTGTTCATATGGGAAAAGACGCACTATGCAATTTGTAAGTCTATTTATTCCAGGGATAGGGTTGCCCAATCTGTGATAGGTTTCATCTTCTCTATCCATATTTCTATGGGGCTTATGCTAAAAAACTCATATCTATTTAGTAAACTAATAACGAGAACTAGAATAGTAATCCCAATATAGATATAAACTACTTTCTTATCGTTTTTTTTCAGTTTCAGAAAATCTATTAACAGTACAATAGATACGAAAAGAGATATAAGAATATTCATCAAATCCTCCCCCTATTAATATTGAGGGCTGAGTGGATAATTGTACTCTCTACCTTTATATGAATATCTGCAGTAGAGAATATATCATTCCATTGGGTTTTTATGGCTTTAAACTCTTTAGGATATTTTTTGGAAAAATCTTTGCTCAAGTTAAAGTAATCGATACTATACTTTTGTTGAGCGTTTTTAACTGCTTTTCGCAGCTTATCCTCAAGAACTTGATTCAGCTGCTCTTGGGCAGATTTGATGTTCAGTTCATGAACTTGATGCCTTTGTGTTATTCTTTCTGCTACATTTCCCTGCACCTTAAGTTCAATATCAAATCCTACTTTATCATTTTCATATTTTGGTGTAATTTTTGTTTTAGCCTTTAGAATTTCTATAGTGATTTTATCACCGGTTTGATTATATTCAAAGACAATGAGCCCATTTTTAAAATTATTGGTAATTAGGTTAAAGCTTTGCCCTTCTTCATAGTCTAGATATCCCCGTAGACGGTCGTGATGAAAAAAAGCAATCCGGGTGAGCATTAACCGGTCTTTATCATATTTTGTGGGTGAGGGTATTTTTTCCACCAGTGTAGTTGTGTAATTCATCACAGGGCTATTTACAGCTTCAACGGTTCTACGCAGATCAGATACATATATTTTTGAATTGGCACCATAGTTTTTAGCGGCGATTTCTAAGACCGAAGCAGGGATTTGGCCGAGGATGTTGGGTGAATCCAAAATATCCTCCGGGTCAGTTTTTGTAATAAAAACCTGGGAGGACAGTCTGATTTCCATATCCTGTACTAAAAAACCAACCACCTCTCCGATTCCTTCCCTAGCGATAGACTCATCGATTAGAATAGTTTGAATATGAGCCAAGTAAAGACGTCTTGCGGCCAGGAGAGACAGATTCCTTAATGCATCAAAGACGGTTAAGCCCTCTGTTTTTATGACAGTATATACATCCCGCTGGGCAGGGGCCTCTGCTGCAATTGCCTCAGGATTTGCAACTTGAGCCACAGCCATATAAAGTCCTTTATCTGTTTTAGACAGGCCTATCCCCATGACGAATCCCAGATTCTCTATTTCCCTGCGGCTCCAGCAGGAGCTGGTAAACAGGGTACACACAAGCAAAAGGAATACCATATTCAATCTTCTCATAGATATTCTTTCCTTTCATTGATTGAAGAGTGGGGCTTTAGACGATCTGTTTTTTTATTTATGTTATTTTTGATGATATGAGAAGATCGTTTCGTAATGGCCCACTGAGGAAACCGAAGAATCCAGTCCTTCATATCCTGCAAACTTACCGGCGCAAAGGGAACCATGAAGGGAACCCCAAAGGATCTTAGAGATATAAGATGCAGGGCAATGATTAATGCACCGGTCATAATGCCGTAAATACCAAGGGTTGCCGCCAGAGCCATATTAAAAAATCTAATGATTCTTAGGCTTAAAGTAAAATTGCTGTAGGGCATGGTAAAAGAGAAAATTGCCGTAGCTGCGACTACAATGACAACTGCCGGTGATACCAGACCAGCCTCAACAGCAGCCTGTCCGATGATCAATGCACCTACGATGCTGACCGCTTGTCCCAAATGGGTTGGAAGTCTGATGCCTGCCTCTCTCAAAGCCTCGAAGGCAACCTCCATCAACAAAGCTTCTACGAAGGCAGGATAAGGAACCCCGGCTTTCGTGCCGGCAAGGGTGAGGGCAAGACGGGTAGGGATGACCTCCTGATGAAAAGTAATAACAGCAATATAAACAGAGGGTAAAAAAGCAAGAATGACAGCACCCCCATAGCCTAAGAGTCTGTTTAAGGTTGAAAAATAATAATTCTGGTAATAGTCTTCGGTGGTTATGAAAAAATCTGATATAATAGCCGGAACAACAATAACAAAGGGGCTACCGTCACAGATGATGGCCACCCGGCCCTCTAAGAGCATGGGGGCTACTCTGTCAGGCCGTTCTGTGTAGAATGTTGTTGGAAAAAGACTGGTAGGAGCGTCCGTAATATATTCTTCAATATTAGAAGAACTCATTATGCCATCTACGTTGATTCTATTTAATCTTCTAAGCAGTTCTTCAACGATAGAGGAATGGGAAATATTATCCATATAGACGATTCTTATTTCAGAATTGGATTCCCTTCCCAAATGAAGCGCTTTTACCGCAAGATGGGAAGACTTAATTTTCCTACGGATCATAGCTGTATTAATATTTATATCCTCTACGAAGCCTTCTTGAGGACCCTTTATGGCTTTTTCGGCTTTGGGTTCGGCGTATTTCTTTCCTACAAG
Organism: Geosporobacter subterraneus DSM 17957; assembly: GCF_900142145.1. GTDB lineage: Bacteria > Bacillota > Clostridia > Peptostreptococcales > Thermotaleaceae > Geosporobacter > Geosporobacter subterraneus. The sequence goes on from NZ_FQZV01000067.1 coordinate 13,648, forward strand.
CCTTGATATATCAATGGATATGGCTTTTGGATAACCATTGATGAGCAGAATGCCATTTCCCTTTAAAATTGCATCCATACTTTGTTTTACATCGCTTAAAAATGCTGGATGGATGTTCAGCAAGATTTTTTCAATCAGTGTCTCCACATCTGAAGATAGAAGCGTTCTTTCCTCTAAAGGTCTTTCTCCGATGCCTATGGTAAGGGGAGATAGGGTCGATGTCTCCAGTATGCTGCTGTCTATAAGGTTTTCTATAAAAACAACCACTGCTTTCATGCTGGGAAGTGTAGCGATATGGAAGGTTTTAAAAACCATATCATCACTATTGCATGTGAGAGAATGCAGCATTTCAATATTTCTATCTATATTATCTGAAAAGAATAAAGGCAAATCTTCACTAGATAGATGGTTATCTATTGATATTACTTTGTGTTTCTTATTCCCCGCTCTACTTAGAATACCCTTAACGAAATCAAACATTGATCCTTTCATGGCCTCTACACCTTCCTTGGTAATAATATTTTGCACATGTTTTTATAGAAATATCACAAACTATCATAGAAAGCGGGTGAGAGAGAAAAATGAACAATTTATCTGAGAACAACAAAGAAATCATATCCTACAGACAACTTTTTTTGTTGGCGTTGGCTCAGCTTGGAGGAGCATCTATCATTTATCTTCCGGGAACAGCAGAGGCAGGGAAAGATGTTTGGATTTCCAATATTATTGCTTCCATGGCAGCCTATGTTGTCATTTATTGCCACTATCTCCCCTTATCCCTATGTCCAGGATGTTCAATGACCAAAACCCTAAACAAATATTGGGGCAAGTTCTTTGGAGGCCTGGTAAATTTGTATTATTTTTTATTCTTCTTCATCCTTAGCTGCTTGATTGTATCCGATGTTTTCTATTTTGGAAAAATAACGATGCCGGAAACCCCAGGAGTTGTTTTTATCATTTTTTTTCTTATTCCTGGGATTTACGCAGTGAAACTGGGACTGGAGACAATCGCAAGATTTTTGGAGTTTCTCTTACCGGCTCTAGTCATTGTGTACTGCACCTTGTTTTTACTTGTTATGCCTAAATTGGTATTAGATCATCTGAGGCCTATTCTGGCGGAAGGAATGAAACCGGTTTTAGCAGGAGCCATACCAAATATGAATTTCCCCTATGCACAGATACTGCCCGTAGCTTTTTTCTATAAATATACCCGGAGTCATTCCAAGGGCGGTAAAAATTTTTTGAAACCCATCTTTGGGGCTATTTTTGCGGCTTCGATACTTCTTACCTTTCGATCCATGGCATCGATTGCTGCCTTTGATGAAGCTACATTAATAACCCTACCCTATCCTCCATTCAGTACTATACGGTTGATTGAGGTTGGAGATGTCCTTGAGAGACTGGATGCATTTTTGTTAGCAGTGTTTTATGGCACTACCTTTATAAAATTTATTTTGACTTGCTACGTGATGTGTGAGATTATTTCAGATTACTTTCAGGCAGGGGAACCTAAGGACTTCTCAATGCCTGTTGCTGTTTTGATCGGGGTATCTATGCCTATTTTAATTCCCCGATTTGATATCATTTTAAAAACCGTAGTACCGTATTTCTTTTCTTCATTGCCGCTCTTTGCACCAATACCGCTGCTGCTGTATATGACCATCAGGATAAGAAAGAAAGAGCACAAGTCTCAGGGAGGCAGTTCGATTTGATCTATAATGAATCGAACAAAAAGAAATAAATCCGTTAGCATATAAAGTTAGCTTCCTTCCATGAGATGAAAGAAAATATCAAAGAAAATCTTATACATAAAAGGAATTGGACACTGGGTATAGAATCCTTAAAAAAGATCTGTATTTTAGATAGATGGAGCATAAAAGAAGACGTAAAGTCAGTGTCTGTGATAGATCAGCTCCCATGAAGTCAGGGGAGAAGGGATGAAGTTTTGAAAGTTGTTCACTTTAGAGACAAGAAACAAAAAATGTGGTAAAGTAATTTTTAACTATATATTTGTCCCATCAGAGAGCAAGAAAAAAAGCTTAAGCCATGGAAGCACGTTAAAAAATTTGCAAATAGGGTAGCAGAAAGGGCATTTGGGATATATTGGATGAGGGAGTGAAGGGGATATGAGTAAATACAGAGTTTGGTTTCTGTTGGTGGTGTGTAATTTATTTTGGGCAGGCAATTATGTGTTTGGTAAATATGTAGTAGCGGAGATGAGCCCTCTCTGGATTACTTTTTCCCGATGGGCGGTGGCGGCCTTTGTATTGCTGGCTATAGCTCATTTTCATGAAAAACCCGATTGGAAATCAGTGGTGAAGCAGTGGCCTGCTTTTATTATACTGGGTCTATTAGGGTTCGTAGGCTATAATATGGTTCTTTATACGGCCTTGGATTATACCTCTTCCACCAATGCAGCCTTGGTCAGCGCATTCGGTCCCGGTGTGATGGCGATCTTTTCTCTTTTTATGTTAAAAGAAGGAATTTCTAAACTGCAAATCACGGGAATCGGACTTTCTCTCCTGGGAGTATTGGTGGTTTTGACTAAGGGAAATATACTGCAGGTTTTTCAAGTGGCATATAATCGGGGAGATGTACTGATGCTTGCCGCCGTAGTGATGTGGACGCTCTATTCCATTATGGGAAAAAAGCTGAATGGAATTAAGCCGATTACGGCTACTGCCATGGCTGCATTGTTTGCTGTAGTTATGATGGCGCCTTTTGCCTTTGCTCAAGGTATCGATATTGCGAACATTAGCTCTCTGGCGATGATAGGCATTTCTTACATGATCCTCTTCCCCTCTATAGGCTCCTTTGTATTCTGGAACATATCAGTACGGGAAATCGGTGCAAGCCAGGCTGGCATATTTTTAAATCTCATTCCCGTATTTACAGCCCTGATTAGCTGGACTCTCGGAGAAAGGATAACTCTGTCCCAAATTGGCGGGGGATGCCTCGTATTTATAGGGGTATATTTGACAACGGGTATGCTGGAGCGGAACCTGGCAGCCAAAAATGTATTGGAGAAGCAGGCAGAAAAATAATCATCTAACCTCCGGGAATTCAACTCAAATGTCTATAAAAGCTGAGGCCAAAATAGGAGTCAAAAAGAAAATTTCTTTTTAACTCCTATTATTTATAGTACAATATTCTTACAAAAACTGAAAATACAATATATTTACGGAGGATAAAACATGAGATTAATTTCTTGGAATGTGAATGGACTAAGGGCCTGCGTGGAAAAAGGTTTTCTGGATTACTTCAATGATGTAAATGCGGATATATTTTGTGTTCAGGAAACAAAGCTTCAGGAAGGGCAAATTCAGCTGGATTTAGAGGGATATGAACAATATTGGAATTATGCTGTAAAGAAAGGTTACTCGGGCACTGCTGTTTTTACCAAGATAAATCCAATATCTGTCAGCTATGGAATAGGGATCCCAGAGCATGAACTAGAGGGCAGGGTAATTACTCTGGAATTCGATGATTTTTATTTAGTAAACGTCTATACCCCCAATGCGCAGCGGGAATTGGCAAGATTAGACTATAGAATGGTTTGGGAGGATGTCTTTAGAAACTATTTACTGAAATTAGACGAGGTAAAACCAGTGATTTTATGCGGAGATCTTAATGTAGCCCATCAGGAAATCGACTTAAAGAACCCGAAAACCAATAGAAGAAATGCGGGCTTTACAGATGAAGAACGGGAAAAAATGACAGAGCTGCTAGCCTCCGGATTTATTGATAGCTTTAGATACTTTTATCCGGATCAGAAAGATGCATATACCTGGTGGTCTTACATGGGAAGAGCAAGAGAGAAGAATGTAGGCTGGAGAATTGATTATTTCATTGTATCCGACAAGCTGAAGGAAAAATTAGTGGATGCACAAATCCATTCTGCCATTATGGGGAGCGACCACTGTCCGGTGCTGCTGGAGATAGGGCTGTAAAGGGCAGATTGCTAATTGGTAAAGGATTAAACTTCTGCTTTAAGATTGCAGGAAACCTCTCCTAATTTTGTATAACCTACCAACGGAGCACCTTCTGAGAGTGCTCTTTTTGTAGTATAATCTGATAATGCATAATGATGAGCCATAACCATCCTTCTAGTCATCTTTCAAGGATTCGGCATCAATATTCTCTGTAGTTATAAGGCGAATAAACGGTTATAGTTTATAAATCGTTGAGGTGAGAATAGTGTTTGTCTTCTAACAAAAATTGCAATATAATAAGTGAAAAAAATGAAACCTGCTTAGGAGGATGGGGACGCTATGGCGGCTATAAAAAGAAGATCATCAATACTGATACTTTTGGGTATTTGTTTTATTATCCTACTAAGTAGCGGAGGATTTTTTACCATATACCTTACCCATACAATCGGACCCGATGCAGAAATGATTAATCAACTGGGAATCATTAGAGGCTCTATTCAGAGGTTTGTAAAATTCGAGCTTGGTGGGCACCCGGACAATGCACTGATAGATGAGATTGATCTGAAAATAAACGCTCTAAATAGTAAAAAAATGAAAATTCATGACAGACACCAAGAGATTCAGTGCTACATAGGTGATTTGAAGCAGTCTTGTCTGCTGTTGAAAGAAGCTGCATATGAATATAGAAAGGATCCTTCCCTGCATAATCGGGATCTGTTATTAGAGAAAAGTGAGGTCGCCTGGCAGGAAGCAAACAGCATGGTGCTAATGTCTCAAACACTTTCAGAAAAAAAGGTAGGCCGATACAGAATAAGTTTTATTTTTTTGGGTGTTAACTTATCTTTAGGCTTTCTGATGATCTTTTTAATCAAGAGATATGTAAAAGATACACTGGAGTATTTGGTCAACTATGACGGACTAACCAAGCTTTATAACAGAAGGTTCTTTAATGAGAGCCTTCATGGAGAAATCCTTAGGGCTGAGAGATATGAAAGAGGCCTATCTGTTATTATGTTCGATATAGACCATTTTAAAAGGGTAAATGATACCTATGGACATGACGCAGGGGACAGCGTATTAAAGGAATTGTCTCAGCTGATACAGAAGAATATCAGAAAGACGGACATCCTGGCTAGACTGGGCGGAGAGGAGTTTGCAGTGATTGTCCCTGAGACATGGGCTGAAGGTGCTTTGCTGTTAGCTGAAAAGCTTAGAGATGCTGTGGCTAGATATTCTTTTAAGCATGCAGGAAAAATCACTATTAGCTTAGGGATAACGGAACTGGCTGAAGGGGATACTGCAGATGTTATTTATAAGCGGGCAGATATGGCATTATATGAAGCAAAAAGCAAAGGAAGAAATCGAAGTGAAGTAAAATATAAGAAGCAAAGCATGGAGATTTAGTCTTCCATAATATTCAAAAAGGTCTAGTCGTTTAACTAAACCTTTTTTGTGTAAAATTTTGTTATATTTCCCGGGAAATGTGTAAGGTCAGGAAATAATTTGGAGAAAACTGTAAGCTGATACGTTATCGTATCAGCATTTTTATATAACAGGAAAGTTCTGCTTTCCTATTATATAAAAAGAGGGGTTGTAGGGGATGAAATCCCCTGCCCGCATTCAGGAAGGTGCTCAGGCTGCCGCGCAGCCGTCGAAGGAAACCTAGGGTTTCCTAGCGAAAGCATCGAAGATGCTTT
>NZ_FQZV01000007.1 GCF_900142145.1 Geosporobacter subterraneus DSM 17957
AATTCTAATCCCTTTGCTGCTCCCGGCAGTGTAATTGCTCTTAGTAATGCGATGAGTAATAATGCAAATAGGGTAGGGATCATGACTTTGCTTGCTTTTTCTATCCCGTTTGTAACTCCTTTATAAATGATAATTCCAGCGATACCCATTGAGATAAAATGAAAGAATATGGTCTGTGACGGTGTTGTAGTGAAGGTGTTCCAAATCGCCTGGGTTGCTTCTGTTCCCATTCCCGGCTGGAAGGCACCAGACAACGCTAATGTAAAGTACTTCACACACCAGCCCATAATTACGGAGTAGTAGAACATAATCAATAAGCAGACTGCTGCGATCCAGGTACCCATCCAGGTATATTTCTTACCCATGTAGTCTCTGAATGCACCGATGGTACCCAATCCTGTACGGCGCCCCATTACCATCTCGCCCATCAGAAGTGGCAGTACCCAAACAAATAGGGCAATCGTCCATGCGATGATAAAGGGTCCTCCTCCATTGGCTGCAGCTACCCTCGGGAATCTCCAAACATTCCCCGTACCGATTGCCATACCGATAGAAGCTGCAATAAAGCCCCATCGGCTTCCCCATTGCTCTTTTTGTTGACTCATAAAAACCCTCCTTCGATTGATTTTTTTTAGCCCTCTACCCTCCTCATATCAATTTTTCGACCATTGCAGGAAATAGACAACGCACAAATCACAATATTGATACTTAACGCAAATCCTGTGCCAAAACCTGTTATAAACCACTTTATTTCTCAATCTCTAGATTGTAATAATTTCATTCATTCTAATGAATCTATATGAGGAATATAATTATTAAATGTGTCAGTTTTTCGTCGCTTTCTAAGCCCCTTTGGTTTAAAATTTTCTGAACTATGTAGTGCCATCATGTATTTTCTTCATTTTTTTCAAAAAAAAACAAAAGTGTCCAATAATTGACACGTGTCAATTATTGGACACTTTTATCCATACTATACAACTTTAATTTATAATAAAGGGTACTTCTTGGGATATTAAGCAGTTTGGCCGCTTTTGCCTTATTTCCTTTGGCATCTGCCATAGCCTTTTTTATCAGGTCTGCTTCAGACCGCTTCATCGTTTCCTCTAGATTCATTTGCGTTTTGTTTACTGTTTTTTCTTCCGTAATGCTATCCAGAATATATTGAGGAATCAGGTCCACGTTTAGAATCCCCTTTTGACTGACTACAACCATATACTCTACTGTGTTTTTTAATTCCCTTATATTCCCTTTCCAACTATACTTCAGCATGATATTAAATACATCTTTTTCCACGTGAGAGATGGAAATCTTATTCTTTCTGCAAACTTCTTTTAAGAAGTGGTTAAATAATAGGATAATATCTTCTTTTCTTTCCCTCAGCGGCGGAAGTTCAATCTCCACCACATTCAGCCGGTAGTAAAGGTCTTCACGAAAACATCCTTTTTGTACCAGTTCTTTGAGATTTCTGTTCGTCGCTGAAATAATACGAATATCCACATCGATAGGTTTGCTGGAACCTACACGAACCACCTTTTTTTCTTGAAGTACCCGCAATAATTTTGCCTGTGCTTCAATAGGAAGATCTCCAATTTCATCAAGGAATAGAGTACCGTTATTGGCCAGTTCAACCAAACCTGGTTTTCCACCCTTTAAAGCTCCTGTAAATGCTCCTCCTACATAACCGAAAAATTCACTTTCAAATAAAGCATAGGGAATTGCACTGCAGTTTACCGGTACAAAGAGTCCGGTTCTTCCGCTGTTTTCATGTATGGCAATAGAGAGTACTTCTTTTCCGGTGCCGCTTTCTCCAGTTATTAGTACACTGGTATCCGTGTGAGATACATGCTTTGCCAACTGGATTTTCTCCTGCATTTTAGGATTTCTGCCTTGAATGTGCCCAAGTGAAAAAACTCCTGTAGTAATTTTTTTCACTTCTTCCCGGAGAAGATTAATCTCTGAATTGGCGTTTTCCAGCTTTAAAGATAAATTCGTATATTCCGTCACATCTCTTTCTGTGGCCACAACCCCTAAGAATTCTCCGTCAATGAAGACTGGCAGCGCACTAATAATAACATAATAGTTAGGCTTAGGAGAATGATAGACATTCTCTATAGGCTTTTTTTCTTTTAATACAGAAAGTGTTAATGCGTTTGGAAAAAAATCTTCCAATTTCTGATAAAGCAAATCCTCAGATTTCATATCATATAGTTTTTCAGCGTTCTTATTCCATACAAGTATATAACCCTGTGCATCGGTTACAGTTACTGCTTCATGCATATGATGAATGATTTGTTTGTATTGCCGATTAATGGATTCTAGCTTCATATAATAATTGTCTCTTAAGTTATCACTGCGGATAATGCCCACAATTTTTCCCTCTTCTGTGACTGGTAGTCTTCCAATGCGATTTTCTATAAGCATTTCTCTAGCGCGGCTGACCAGTTCATCAATGTCTATGCTCAAGACACTTTCCTGCAAAAAATCTCCTACAGGCCGTTCTAATGGTATATTTTCTTTTTTTATTCTTGATATATCCGTTAACGTCAAAATACCTTTTAAACTTCCTTTTTCAGAGAAGTTATCCATGACAAGTACTTCTGGAACATTTTCATAGAGCATTTTTTCAATAGCCTCTGAAATATGGGTATGGGGATGAACTTTTAAGATATTCGTAGATAATATTTCCCGTATTCGATAGTGCAGCAAATTATTTTCCAGCATCCTAATCCACTCCCCTCGATAGCTTCATGGTCCTCAAAAATTAATTATAAGTATTCCTTATATTCTACAAATATGAATGGAATCCTCTATTCTCACTTCTTTAATTAAAAGAAACCAACTAGCATCACTAGTTGGTTTCTTTGATTTAAGGATATACACGATTTAAGGTTCTTGCAAAGGGTATTGTTTGCCGAATATGATCTATTCCGCACAGCCATGCCACGGTTCTCTCCAATCCTAATCCGTAGCCTGAATGAGGAACGCTGCCATATCTTCTTAAATCGATGTACCATTCGTAAATTTCTTTTGGCAGTTTTTCTTCTTCTAGCTTATGCAGTATGAGGTCAAGATCATGGATACGCTGACTGCCTCCAATAATCTCTCCATAGCCTTCTGGAGCAATCAGGTCTGCCCCTAGAATCACTTCTGGATTATCCGGGTCAGGCTGCATATAGAAGGCTTTCATTTTTGTTGGGAAATGGGTAATAAATACAGGTTTTTCATATTGTTCTGCTATAAATGTCTCATGTGGTGCACCAAAATCATCGCCCCATTCAAATTGAAAACCATTGTCTTGCAGTAATTTAACTGCATCGGTATATGTAATCCTTGGGAAGGGTGCCTTAACCTTTTCTAAGCTTTCAGTATTTCTTTCTAAGGTTTTCAGTTCCATTTTTCGATTTTCTAGAACTCTTTGTACGATATACTCTACCATGTCTTCTTGTATTTTTAAATTTCCTTCAAAATCTACATAGGCCATTTCAGGTTCTACCATCCAGAACTCATTCAAGTGTTTTCTTGTTTTAGATTTTTCAGCCCGGAAGGTTGGTCCAAAGCTATATACTTTTCCGAAGGCCATAGCTGCAGCTTCCGCATAAAGTTGTCCAGTCTGGGAAAGATAAGCATTCTGACCAAAATAATCAATTTCAAACAACTCTGTAGTTCCCTCACAGGAAGCTGGAGTGATAATCGGAGGTTCTACCAATACAAAATCTCTCTCGTGGAAGAAATCTCTTATCGCTCTATTGATTTCGTCCCTTATTCTTAATACTGCATGCTGTTTAGGCGTACGAATCCATAAATGACGATGATCCATTAGAAAATCTGTCCCATGCTCTTTTAATGAGATCGGATACTCTTGTGCGATTGCAACAACTTCAACATCTTTTACAGTTAGTTCAAATCCTGAAGGAGCACGGTCATCTGCCCGAACACATCCCGTTACCACGATAGAAGATTCCTGGGTAATGGTTTTACATCTTTCGAAAATCTCTGGGTCTACATCATTTTTTACAACAACACCCTGGATAAACCCAGAACCATCACGAATTTGCAGGAATTGTATTTTTCCACTGGAACGCTTGTTGAACAACCAACCTTTAATCGTAACATCTTGATCAACATATTTGCTAATTCTTTCAATTGTAGTAACAACTGCCATACACGCACCTCCAAATTATTCATATTTTAAACTTTTAAATCTACCTGAATTCCTAGTTTATCCTTATGATTTTCTAAAATTGGCTCAATATAATTTTGTATAAATTCATCCACCTGTTCTGGCGCTCTACCGACAAATAACTCAGGGGATAAGAGCTGGTGCATATCCTCTGCAGTTAGCTGGAACATATCATCATCAATGATTCTCTGGAATAAATCGTTTTCTTTCCCTTCCATCTTCACCTGTCTGGCAGCCTCCATAGAATGAATGCGTATTTGTTCATGAAGTTCCTGGCGATCACCGCCCTTTTTAACGGCTTCCATGAGTATGTTTTCAGTAGCCATAAAAGGTAACTCATTCATGACATGCTGACGAATTACTTTTTCGTAGACCACCAGTCCGTCCGTGATATTCATAGAAATTTCTAAAATTGCATCTACAGCCATGAAAGCTTCCGGAATGCTGATTCTCCTGATTGCAGAATCATCAAGGGTTCTCTCAAACCATTGGGTTGATGTGGTCATAGCCATATTCATCGTCCCCGACATAACATATCTGGCAAGAGAAGCAGCTCTTTCACTACGCATTGGATTTCGCTTATAGGCCATAGCAGAAGATCCTATCTGTGTAGATTCGAATGGTTCTTCAACTTCCTTTAAGTGCTGAAGCAAACGTATATCATTGGTCATTTTATGTATGGTCTGAGCGATGCCGCTTAATACAGAGAGTACTTTATAGTCCAGTTTGCGGCTGTATGTTTGTCCAGTCACCGGGAATGTTTTCTCAAAGCCCACTTTTTTTGCAACCAGTGCATCTAAGGCTTTTACCTTCTCATGGTCTCCATCAAATAGGCTTAGAAAGCTTGCCTGGGTTCCTGTTGTTCCTTTAACACCTCTTAGCATGATGCTGGATAATAATACTTCTACATCTTCATAATCCATCAAAAAATCCATCAGCCAGAGGGTCGCTCTCTTTCCTACCGTAGTAAGCTGGGCTGGCTGAAAGTGGGTGAATCCTAAAGTAGGAATATCCCGATATTTGCGGGCAAACTTTGAAAGCTTGTCCATACAGTTAACTATTTTAGTCTGAATCAGCTGTAATCCTCTATGCATAACAATGATATCTGTATTGTCCCCTACATAGGCGCTGGTAGCACCCAAGTGTATAATAGGCTTTGCCTTTGGACATTGAACACCATAAGCATAAACATGGGACATTACATCATGTCTCGTTTCCCTTTCCCTTTCTCTGGCAACTTCGTAGTTAATTTGATCCCTATACTTTTTCAGCTCCTCTATCTGTTCATCGGTAATATCTAATCCAAGTTCTTTTTGTGCTTCTGCTAAAGCGATCCACAGCTGTCTCCAGGTTGTAAACTTTGTATCTGATGAAAACAGTTGTGCCATTTCTTTACTAGCATATCTTGTGATGAGCGGATTTTCATAAATTTGAGTCAAGGACTTCGCTCCTTTCTAAGGCATATATATTAGTATTATACAATAGTTGGTTAAAAATAACAAACAAAAACCACGATTTAAACTAAAGGTCAAAGTTTTTTAGATCAAAGAAAAAGATACGGATTGCTCCATATCTTTTTGCGATTATTTTAAAGCTTCCTCAATTCGGCTTAGACCCTCTTTAATGTTTTCTAAAGAAGTAGCATAGGATAGGCGAACATAATTATCTGTTCCGAAGCCAGATCCGGGAACTACCGCTACCTTTGCGTTATCTAGTAGATACTCTGCAAAATCCATAGAACTGTTAATGACCTTTCCGCCTAGGGTCCTACCCATAATTTTAGAAATATTTACCATAACATAGAATGCTCCTTCAGGCTTTCTACAGGACAGCCCTTCAATTGCATTAATTTTTTCCACCATATAGTTTCTTCTTTCAACAAAAGCCTTTACCATTTGATGAATAGGTTCTTGATCTCCTTTTAGGGCTTCTATACTGGCATACTGGGCAACTGTATTAGGATTGGATGTTGCGTGACTCTGAATATTCGTCATAATATTAGCAATTTCCTTATTAGATGCCGTGTAACCGATCCTCCAACCAGTCATAGCATAGGCTTTAGACATACCGTTTACCACAATTGTCAGATTCTTAATTTCTTCGCTAAAGGACGCTATGCTAACATGGTGTCCATCATAGGTAAGCTTTTCATAGATTTCATCGGAAATTACATAAATTCCGTACTTTACCGCTATATCGGCAATGCTCTTTAGCTCTGCTTCTGTATACACTGTCCCTGTAGGATTATTAGGGCTGTTTAAGATAATTGCCTTTGTTTTTTCTGTAATTGCCTTTTCCAAGCTTGCTTTATCATACTTAAAACCATTTTCCTCTGGGGTCTCCACATAAACCGGAACAGCATCAGCAAGCTTAACCAGTTCCGGATAACTCACCCAGTATGGAACAGGTACGATTACCTCATCTCCCGGATTACAGAGGGCCAAAAGAACGTTGTGTAATGAATGCTTTGCACCATTGGAAACCACAATATTTTCTGGTTTATAGTCTAGATGATTGTCTTCCCTTAGCTTATCACAAATGGCTTGTCTTAATTCAGGCATCCCAGAAGAAGCCGTATAGCCATTAGAACCCTTCTCAATCGCTGCAATAGCAGCATCGCGAATATGTTTAGGTGTGTTGAAATCTGGCTCACCTGCGCCAAAGCTCACCACATCTATCCCCTCTGCCTTCATTTTTTTTGCCTTTGCTGTGATTGCCAGTGTGACAGAATCAGTAATCTTTCTGTTTTTAATAGACAGTTCTTTACTCATTTTCAAAGCCTCCTGTATCTTAAATAATCATCCTTTACATTATTCTATAGTTATACTATAATTCCTTCAAAAATAATATGTTTTTTCCATTCCTTATCTATCCTTAAAGGGATTTGAAACAGAAATACTGCCAATGGCCGGAATTCCATGCATAAATGCATCATGATAATCGGAGCCTCCTGTAATAAATAACCGTAACTTTTCAGCAAGCTTTAAATAGATTTTGTTATCGGCAGATGTATGCTTTGTATGGTATACTTCGATTCCTCTTATCCCCAAATTCAATATATCCATAATATTAATATTTTTCTTTAACAACCCTGGATGTGCTAATACTGGTATCCCGCCGGCTCTCTCGATGATATCAATTGCCTCATTGGGAGGAAGCTTAAATCGCTCAATAAAGGCAGGCTTCCCTTTGCCCAACAATTTTTCAAAAGCTTCCTGCATCGTACTCACATAACCTTTATTAGCTAGAGCTCTTGCTATATGCGGCCTTCCTATAACACCGCCCTCTGTATAAACCAGTACTTCTTCTATTGAAATGTCATAGTTTAACTGCTTAAGCCGTTGGATTATTTTTTTTCCCCGATTCAACCGTTCATCTCTTATTGTTTTTGTCAACTCAACTAATTCACTATGATAATAATCAATATGGTATCCCAGGATATGAACTTCTTCTGTGTAATATATCGTGCTTAATTCGATACCAGGTATAACTTGGAAATTATCATAACCTGCGGCAGTTAGACAGGCTTCCTCAATCCCGTTCACGGTATCATGGTCTGTAATGGCAACTCCTGCCAATCCATTGCGAAAAGCCCACTCAACAACCTCTTTAGGACTCAATATACCATCGGAGGCTTTGGTATGGACATGCATATCAATTTTACCCATAGGGTGTCTCCCTTTCATAGATCTACAATTATCTTTTCTTTATTATCAAGTTATATTTCCCCATTTTTTTATCTTTTCATCCACTGACAATTTAAGTCATCAAACAAAATTTATATTTATAATAAACTCTTACATAAACTCTTACGTAATTATTTATATTCTATTAGACGATAAAAAAACCTGCACTGGCAGGTTTTTTGTTCGTCGTATACTATCTTGGTTCAACAATTAATTTAATTGCTGTTCTTTCTTCACCATCAATTTGAATATCAGTAAAAGCAGGGATACAAATTAAATCAACACCACTAGGAGCAACGAACCCTCTTGCAATCGCTACTGCCTTAACTGCTTGATTTAGGGCGCCTGCACCAATTGCTTGAATTTCGGCACCCCCGCGTTCTCTTAAAACGCCAGCTAATGCTCCTGCAACAGAATTTGGATTTGATTTTGCTGATACCTTTAATACTTCCATGAATAAAGCCCCCTTTAATATTAGAATCACAATACAAAAACTAGTAATATATTCTTCGATTAGTATATTCTACATTTTTATTGGAAATCCTTTTTTTCTAACAGAGAAATAAGAAAATTTCAACAAATTTAAAATATAGTAAAAAAGCATCTTCGATGCTTTCGCTAGGAAACCCTAGGTTTCCTTCGACGGCTGCTCTGCAGCCTGAGCACCTTCCTGAAGGCGGGCAGGGGATTTCATCCCCTACAACCCCTTTTTTATATAAGATAGGAAAGCAGAACTTTCCTATCTTATATAAAAAAGAGCACTTTTGAAGTGCTCTTTTACTTTGCATACTCTATAGCTCTTGTTTCTCTAATAACGTTAACCTTAATCTGTCCAGGATATTCCAACTCATTTTCTATACGCTTTGTAATATCTCTAGCCAGATGAACAATGTTGTCATCATTCATCTCCTCAGGTTTTACCATAATACGAATTTCTCTACCTGCTTGGATTGCGAAAGACTTTTCAACACCTTCGTAGTCATTTGCAATCTCTTCCAGCTTTTGAAGACGTTTAATATATGTTTCCAGAGTTTCTCTTCTCGCTCCAGGTCTTGCCGCAGAAACAGCATCAGCTGCAGTTACTAGTACGGCTTCGACAGTTTGTGGTTCATAATCCCCATGGTGGGTAGACATAGCATGAATCACTTCACTAGACTCTTTGTACTTCTTCAAAAGATCCATTCCGATATCTACATGGGTTCCTTCCACCTCGTGATCTACTGCTTTTCCAATATCATGAAGTAGTCCGGCCCTTTTTGCCAATTTCACATCGGCACCCAGTTCTGCAGCCATTAAGCCTGCCAAATGGGACACCTCTATGGAATGTTTCAAAACATTTTGCCCATAGCTTGTTCTAAATTTTAATCTTCCTAACAATTTAATCAATTCTGGATGAAGACTGTGAACTCCTGTTTCAAAAGTTGCTTGTTCACCCTCTTCTTTGATAATATTATTAACTTCTTTTTTTGCTTTTTCTACCATTTCTTCTATACGTGCCGGATGTATTCTTCCGTCTACGATTAGCTTTTCAAGAGCAATTCTTGCAACCTCTCTCCGAATCGGATCGAATCCTGATAAAATTACGGCCTCTGGCGTATCATCAATGATGAGATCTATTCCTGTCAAGGTTTCTAAAGCTCTAATATTCCGGCCTTCTCTACCAATAATTCTACCTTTCATTTCATCGTTAGGTAAGGCTACAACGGATACAGTCGTTTCTGCTACATGGTCAGCAGCACATTTTTGAATAGCATAGGAAATAATTTCCTTTGCTTTCTTCTCAGATTCTTCTTTTGTTTTTTGCTCAATTTCCTTAATCATGATGGCAGCTTCATGTTTTACTTCTTTTTGAATGTCATTTAGAAGCAGTTCTTTCGCTTCGTCTTGTGTTAATCCTGATATTCTTTCAAGTTCCTCTAGTTCTTTTTGATAAAGCAGCTCAATTTGTTCTTCTTTTTCCCCGACTTCTTTTATTTTTTTGTTTAAAATTTCATCTTTTT
The DNA here is from genome assembly GCF_900142145.1 of Geosporobacter subterraneus DSM 17957. Taxonomy (GTDB): domain Bacteria; phylum Bacillota; class Clostridia; order Peptostreptococcales; family Thermotaleaceae; genus Geosporobacter; species Geosporobacter subterraneus. The sequence goes on from NZ_FQZV01000007.1 coordinate 9,867, forward strand.
TCTCAAGGTTTTCTGATTTTCTGTCTAATGTTTCTTCTTTTTGAACCAATCTTCTTTCTAATCTTTGGATTTCGTTTCTTCTTTCCCTGCTATCTCTTTCAAACTCGCTTCTTAAGCGATGTACTTCTTCTTTCGCCTCAAGAAGAATTTCTTTTTTTGCAGTTTCAGCGTCTTTCTCAGCTTCGCTTATGATTTCTTTTGCCTTTTGCTCTGCATTGTTAATCTTACCTTCAGCGATACTTCTTCTAAAAAGATAACCTATTCCAAAGCCAATACCAGCTCCGACAACAACAAAAATGAAAATATTCAAGTAATTAATAGGCAACACCTCCCCTGTAAAAAGTCTAATAAAAAGAAGAAAACCGAGATGCCTCGGTTTTTAAATCTTTTACTATGTTATTATAGAGTAAAAATTTAAAAAACTTGGCAGGTCTCTTGAATTATTCAATGATACACCATGATTTGATATAATTGTATATCTTTTTTATTATACTGTCAAGTTGATATTCACTGAGCTTAGTCAACATCCTACTTTCAAGGGTCTCACAAGACTAACGGTCATTTAATTCCTTATTCAAAAAACCTATTGCTTTGTGAATAATCTCTGTATGAAAACCTTTACGAAATAGATAAGCTTTTAGCTTTATTCTTTGTTGATTATCTGTTAAATACTCTTTGTCTTTTACTTTTTTTTTCAAAATTTTTATGCAATGATCAAATTCATCTATCTCTGCTGTATTTAGGGCCTCCTTTATCACTTCCGGAGGAACCCCTTTGTGTTTCAGTTGAAGTGTAATCATTTCTTGAGACATCGCTTTGTTTTCAGCAGTAATTTCTATATATCTGCTGGCATAATCGTAATCATTGAGATAGCCTATTGCTGCCAGCTTGTCAATCACATTTCCAATGATTTCTTCACTGTACTCCTTTCCCCTTAAATACTGCTGCATCTCTTTTATTGTTCTTGGTCTGTAAGATAGATAGTTCAGTGCTTTTGCATATGCTTCTTGAAACCCTTCCATGTTTAAAACACCTCTGATTTCTTATAATGACAAAAAAACCCTTTACAGGGTTTTTAGTTTGCTTCAGCCTCCACAGCTAAATCCGATTGTTTTACTAAGGGAAGATTATTAACTCCTCTTACCTTGTTTTCTATTTCTAAGGAAAGCTCTTTATTATCTATTAGGAACTGCTTTGCGTTTTCTCTCCCTTGTCCTAGACGCTGCTCTCCGTAACTGTACCACGAGCCGGATTTTTTTACGATCTCAGCATTAACTGCACAGTCTAAAACACTGCCTTCTCTTGAAATTCCGGTTCCATACATAATGTCAAATTCCGCTTGTTTAAAAGGAGGAGCAACCTTATTCTTTACAACCTTTATACGAGTCCTGCTTCCGACTACATCCTCACCCTGTTTGATAGATTCAATTCTCCTAACATCTAATCTTACAGAAGCATAAAACTTTAATGCACGTCCACCTGTTGTCGTTTCCGGACTTCCAAACATGACACCTACCTTTTCTCTTAGCTGGTTGATAAAGATAGCCGTGGTCTTTGATTTATTGATAACTCCTGCCAGTTTACGCAGTGCTTGCGACATTAAACGAGCTTGAAGCCCTACATGACTGTCTCCCATGTCTCCTTCAATCTCAGCCTTTGGTACCAATGCAGCTACGGAGTCAATTACAATTACATCAATTGCCCCACTTCGCACCAGTGCCTCACAAATCTCCAGAGCCTGCTCACCGGTATCTGGTTGAGATACAATCAAATCATCTATATTAACACCTAGATTTTTTGCATATACCGGATCCAGAGCATGCTCTGCATCTATAAATGCTGCTACCCCACCGTTTTTTTGCGCCTGGGCAATGACATGAAGGGCTACTGTTGTTTTACCAGAAGACTCTGGCCCATATATTTCAACAATTCTTCCTCTCGGCACACCACCAATACCAATGGCAATGTCTAATTCTAAAGCACCCGTAGAAATACACTCGATATTCAGCTTAGAAGTGTCCTCTCCTAAACGCATAATCGAACCCTTACCAAATTGCTTTTCTATTTGACCCATTGCAATTTCCAATGCTTTTAATTTCTCCTGCATTTTATCCCAGATAAAAATCTGGTCTTCACCTGCCTTTCTCCGCATTAGCGAACAAATGTTCTAATAAAATTATACATGATTTCCTACACCCGGTCAACTGAAAAGTCTATCATTTTATAACATTTCTAATCATATTCAGTGCTGAAAGAACGGAGTAATTTCTGATTCGATCGCGATCTCCGAAAGCTTTTATCCTCTGTACTGTTAGGTGTTCCTTATATAATAGACCAATATACACCAGACCTACCGGCTTGTCTTCCGTTCCCCCATCAGGTCCTGCAATACCAGTAATGGAAACACATAAATCGCTGTTTGTTTTTTCTCTTAGTCTTAATACCATTTCTTTAGCTGTTTCTTCACTAACGGCTCCCCACAGGTCCAAAGTGTCTTGCCCAACCCCTAACATCTTCATCTTGGCCTCATTACTATAGGTTATATACCCGGCATGGAAGCATTTTGAAATACCTGGAACAGCTGTAAGCCTTCCTGCTAAAAGACCACCTGTACAGGATTCAGCAATGGATATACTTATTTCCTTTTCCATTAAGGCCTTTGCTACAACCTCAACCAATTCCTCATCCTGATCACTATATAAGTATGTGCCTACTTTTGACCGAATTTCTCGAACAATCGGCTCAATAAGTTTCATCGCTGCATTCTCATTTTCCGCTTTTGCAGTTACCCTTAAACTGACCTCTCCTTCCTTAGCATAGGGTGCAATGGTTGGATTTTCTTGCTTAGTGATTAGATCCAACAATTCTGTTTCTAGGGAGGATTCACCAATTCCAAAAAACCTCAGCACGCTAGAATAAATGGTAGACTTTGATTTTTCTCTTAGATACCCCCCTACACAATCTTCAAACATCCCGATCATTTCTTTGGGCGGTCCCGGCAAGCTGATAATAACTTTTCCCATGTTCTCTATAATAAAGCCCGGAGCTGTACCCTTATTATTCTGCAATACAATACTATCTTCAGGCAAATAGGCCTGTTTTTTATTATTCTCACACATAGACCGATTAAGATCTTTAAAAAAAGATTCTAACCGTTCCATAGATGGCCTGTGCAAAACCAAATTTTTTCCCATTGCCTTAGCAACCGTCTCACGGGTTAAATCATCCTGCGTAGGTCCAAGTCCCCCGGTAGTAATGATCAAATCTGTATTTTTCATTGCATAGTTTAATATTTCTTCTAATCGTCGACAATTGTCTCCTACAGTAAAATGATAATACACATTAATTCCTAATTCGTTAAGTCTTTTCGACAGGTATACTGTATTGGTGTTTGTTATTTGACCAAAAAGCAGCTCAGTACCAACGGATATTAACGCACAGTTCATCAAAGGGCTCCCTCCTATTCTTACTAAACAGCAAAAAGCAGCATGGCTGCTTTATTGTTTAAATACATGCTTATTCAAATAAACATAATCTACACCGGATATAATGGTTAAAGCAACTGCCACCCATAGTGCAATTGTACTGAAAGGAAAATTAATCAAGCTAAAGGGATAATTATCAACTAGAATTGCAATGATCGCAATAATTTGCGCTAGAGTCTTAGACTTCCCCCACCAGCTTGCAGCAATAACAATTCCCTCAGAAGCAGCAATAGCTCTAAGAATACTGATAATATATTCCCTAGAGATGATCACAACCACAACCCATGCAGACAGTCTTCCCATCTGTACAAGCGATACCAGAGCAGCTGTAACTAAAAGTTTATCCGCTAAAGGGTCCATAAATTTTCCGAACTTGGTAATTTGATTTCTGCTGCGGGCAATATAGCCATCTAAAGTATCTGTAATCGCTGCAATCGTAAAAATCCCTGCAGCTAAATGGATTCCATAAGGAATCTTATTTAATAAAACAATCATAAACACTGGAACTAAAAAGATTCTGGCAATGGTTAACTTATTGGCAAGGTTCATTCAGCATCTCTCCCATTAAATCGTATTCGAGAGCATCTTTAATTAATACCCGTACAAAAACTCCCGGGCCTAGAGTCCTTTCTGAGTGCACATAAACAATACCGTCAATTTCAGGTGCATCATATGCAGTTCTCCCTATATACACACTCTCTCCTTCAACTTTTTCTTCTACAAGTATATCATAAATATTACCTATTTTCTCCATATTTTTTTTGTAGGATATTTGCTGTTGAATGATCATAATTTCATCTCTTCTCTTTTCCTTGATTTCCTCCGGAATCTGGTCTGGTAAACTTGCAGCAGGAGTATCTTCCTCCTGTGAGTAAGTGAATACACCAAGGCGATCAAATTGAACATCAGAAACAAATTGTTTCAATTCTTTGAATTGCTCCTCAGTCTCTCCGGGGAAACCAACGATTAAAGAGGTGCGGAGAGCAATCTCCGGACAGTTTCTTCTTAGTTTATCTATTACTTTCAAAATATGCTCTTTATTAGTTCTTCTATTCATTCTTTTTAGTACTTGATTGTTGCAATGTTGAATTGGCATATCTAAGTATTTGCATATTTTCTTTTCACTAGCGATAACTTCTATTACATCCTCTGTTATTTCATCAGGGTAGCAATATAACACTCTAATCCAGCTTAAGGCTTCTATTTTGCATAACTCTTTTAATAGGTCTGCTAATTTATATTTACCATATAGATCTATACCATAACGGGTGGTATCCTGGGCAATCAGAATAATCTCCTTTACCCCGTTGTCAGCTAATGCTTGAGCTTCCTTTAAGATTTGCTCTATAGCTCTGCTTCTATAGGACCCTCTTAGCTTTGGAATGATACAATAGGTACATCCATTGTCACATCCGTCAGCAATTTTTAGATAGGCCGTATGTTTAGGAGTACTTATGATTCTTGGCAGATCCTCTGCAATTTGAATATTGATATTTCCAGATTTAATAATCTTCTTTCCCTGTAATGTATCATCTAGAATTTGAATGATTTCTGGAAAATTACCGGTTCCGATAATAGCGTCTACTTCCGGCAGCTCCTTCATCAAATCCTCCGAGTACCTTTCACCAAGGCAGCCTGCAACTACTAATAATCTGCAATTGCCCTCGTTTTTTAATTGCCCTAAAGCAATGATTGTATCGATGGATTCCTGCTTTGCAGCCTCGATAAATCCACAGGTATTTACTATTACAATATCTGCTGTATGCTTATCTTTTGTCAATACGTAATCATAGTTCGTTAAAAGACCCATCATGATTTCCGAATCTACCATATTCTTTGCGCATCCTAATGTTTCAACATATACCTTTAAGTTCATTGGGGTGTTGCTCCTTCCTTATTTTTGCGGTTTCAGACTCATTTCAAAGTCCCGTAGTTCCTTTATAGCATTTTCAATATTATCATAAAAAATCTCCAGATCATAGTTTTTGTATTTCTCAATAGAGTATTGATATAAGGGATCATAATAATATTCAATCAAATACCTGATAATATAAGGGTAAGCCTTTTCTGACTGTTTTTGCAACAGATGATCCACGGCTTCATTACCCAACCGCTTCCGAAGATGTTCGATGGCTTTTCTTATTTTCTCTTCCTTCTCTTCTACATGGTTAATATAATCCTTTAAGATAATATTTACACGATTTTCTAAGCTGGTATTTACCAACACATGACTTCCTGCTACCATCCGTTGATATATTTTATCTGGTATCTGAACATTTCCAATTCGTTTGCTTTCACTTTCGACAAAGATGTTCTTTTCTGCAGCCCCGTACAATATGTGAAAAATCATGGATTCAAACATTTTTTGAGAAGGAGGACTCCCTTTAAAAACAATGTCACCAAATACAGAACCGCTATTTTGAGCAAGCTTTTCTAAATTTAATACCTTCAGCCCCTTTTCAGACAAGCCCTCTAAAATATGGGTTTTCCCTACTCCAGTGAGTCCATGAACCATAATAAAGTGATACGGGTCCAAATGATTCTCGAAATAATCCATAATAAACTTTCTATAGGCTTTATAGCCGCCGGCTAGCTGATATACCTGGGGAACATTAAACATACTTAAAAAATTGCATACGGATTTACTCCTCATTCCACCGCGCCAGCAGAAAAAAATAATATGTTCATATTCCTTCTGATAGTCTACGATTTGATCATATAAGCTTGGAAGCTTATATGAAGCATATTTAACACCAAGACGGATCGCCTTTTGATGGCTGTCTCTTCGATATACGGTTCCTATTTCTGCTCTTTCCTCATCGTTTAAAATCGGGAAATTAACTGCATCAACGATTGTAGATTCAGCATATTCTGCAGGGGAGCGTACATCTATAAAAATAGCTTTTTTCAATTTTAATGCTTCTTCTATTGTAATTAAAGACGTCATAAAAATCCCTCTCAATAATAAATATCTAAAGCTAGTATTCACAAAAAAAACCCTTGCAAAACAATTTTCAAGAGTAGAATATTAAACTCTACTCTTGATCTCCTCAAATTCTTCCTTAGAGATACGCACTTGTCTTGGCTTACTACCTTCGTGCTCCCCAACAATTCCACGTTCCTCCATAGCGTCAATCAAGCGGGCAGCCCGATTGTATCCAATTCTAAACCTTCTCTGAAGCATTGATATGGAGGCTTGCCCTGTTTGTACTACAAATTCTATGGCATCCTGAAGCAGTTCATCAACTGTACCTTCATCTGCCGGCAGATCTGTTTCCATTTTTTCCAAAATATCTTCTTCGTAAACCGCTTCCTCTACTTGCTGCTTAATGAAGGATACTACACGCTCTACTTCTGCATCGGATATAAAAGCTCCTTGTAATCGCTTAGGCTTAGAAGCCCCTACAGGATAGAAGAGTAAATCTCCTTTTCCCAAAAGCTTCTCAGCCCCGCCCATATCAAGAATGGTCCTTGAATCTGCTTGTGAGGATACAGCAAAAGCAATCCGTGAAGGAATATTGGCCTTAATTACACCGGTTATGACATCTACAGAAGGTCTTTGGGTCGCCACGATCAAATGAATGCCTGCTGCTCTAGCCATTTGCGCTAATCTGCATATGGAATCCTCAACTTGTCCAGGAGCTACCATCATTAAATCTGCCAACTCATCTATGATCACCACAATCTTTGGCAGGGTCTCTTTTTCTTCCCGCTGTTGTTTTTCATTATAGCTATTAATATCTCGGACGCCACTTTGAGCAAAGAGCTTATACCGATTTGTCATCTCTACAACAGCCCAGTTCAGCGCTGTTGCTGCTTTTTTAGGATCCGTAACCACAGGGATTAGTAGGTGGGGAATACCATTATAATTATTTAACTCTACTACTTTGGGGTCAATCAGAACCAAACGGACTTCTTCCGGTGTTGCCTTGTATAGAATACTGGTAATAAGCGTGTTAATGCACACACTTTTCCCTGAGCCGGTGGCGCCGGCAATCAGCATATGTGGCATCTTGGCTAAGTCTGCTACTACTGGGTTTCCTGCGATATCCTTGCCTAGCACAAAGGTCAATTTAGAATCACTGCTAATATATTTGTCACTCTCTAAAACTTCCTTAACACTGACGGTAGTGGTAGAATCATTGGGTATTTCAATACCTACAGCCGCTTTTCCTGGGATAGGTGCTTCTATGCGTATATTAGAAGCAGCCAGATTTAACGCAATATCATCAGAAAGACTGACAATTTTACTCACTTTAACGCCTGGGCTAGGTTGTATTTCATATCTCGTTATGGTAGGTCCTTTGCTAACTTGCATTACTTTCGCATCAACCCCAAAATTTTGCATCGTTTCTTCAAGTATTTTTACTTTCTGCATAATCTCCTTTTTATCATTTTTAGAGCTAGCAGCAGTATAGTCGTCCAACAATGATAAATCAGGCATTGTGTAGCTTAAGGGTACATTACTTTTGTTAGACCCATTGATTTGCAGCTTTATTTCATTAGAGTCCCTTTGAACATCCTCCTGCACTGCAGAAGCAGGCATTCTTTCCGGCTTCTCTTGGATTTCAACCGTTTCTATCTTATCTGTATCCCTTGTAAAATCCAGGATTCTTATCTTTTCATCAATAGTCTCTCCCTGTACGGCTATGGCTGCCTCTGGTTCATCAAAGCTCAATAGTTTAACTTTTTTAGGCTTGTCTTTTTTTCGTTCCATTTGCTCCTCAGATACTTGTACGAAGTCGGCTACGGCAGCCATAATGGATTTGGTCATGTCAAAGAGTGATTGCTTTAATGCCTTGAGTAGTCCTTTCAGTGAAGTCCCCGTTAATAAGATCATCGCAGTAAGCATAAGTGTAATAATAATTACATAGCTTCCGTTAATCCCCAAAAGCTTTATGCTAAAAGAGGTTAGCACTGTACCGATTAACCCACCACCTAGACCTTCTACCCCTTGTTCGTAGGAAAGCATCAATGTCTGCAGATAATAATCACCCTTAGGCATGTCCTCTAAATGATAAATTGTATAAAGCATAATATATCCCAAATATAATATTAATAATGAAAGCCTCCATTTGTAATCTATATTTTTCGTTTTCCCTGAGAAGGATAATAACCCAAATAAAATAATAAAATATGGCAACACATAAGAGGGAATAGCAAGCAGACCCATCAGCGAGAATTTAATAAACTTTCCCAACTCTCCTGTGGATGCCGTCTGAAGACTGATTAAAATAAGTATTCCTATAGCTATGATAAATATGGACAATATTTCCTGCTTTAATGGGGACTGCTGCTTTGTTTTATTTTTTCTTCTAGACATGAATAACCACCTCGATTGGTTAGTGAAAGGCACAGATTTTCTGTGCCCTATCTAAAAAATTAAATCCATTCTCATATGTTGAATAATTTAATTCACTGGAAAATCCATAATAAAAAGTGTTAATATTTCTATTAACACTTTAACATTGTTATTATAACATATGCTTTTCAATTATTCTATTGCAAATTCCTTGGTATTTCTAATTCCATAGTCATATTTTTATCCTTTTTTGCTTCAATCATTTTCCTTAATTGATCCATTGCCTGCTTGATTCCCCCAATCTCATTGATCAATCCAAGGTTAACAGCTTCTTTCCCAATTAGGATGGTTCCTATGTCATTGGCAATCTCATCGGTTTCATTCATGAGTTGAATCAATTGGTCTCTCGAAATATTAGAGGTTCTGGTTACAAATTGAATGATGCGCTCCTGCATTTTTTGAAAATACTTGAAGGTTTGAGGAACGCCAATTACCAAACCGTTCATCCGAATAGGATGAATTGTCATTGTTGCAGTTTCGGCAATAAAGGAATAATCACTGGCTGTAGCTAGAGGCACTCCAATACTATGTCCTCCTCCCAGTACAAGGGACACTGTAGGCTTTGATAGACTGGTTATCATTTCTGCAATAGCTAATCCTGCTTCCACATCACCGCCAACGGTATTCAAAATCGTTAACATTCCTTCAATCTTTGGATTTTCTTCAACGGCTATTAATTGGGGTATAATATGCTCATATTTTGTTGATTTGTTTTGGGGTGGGGAAATCATATGTCCCTCAATATGTCCGATGATTGTAAGATAATGGATATTTGTAGGCATCTCTGGAATGTTTTGTGTTCCAAGGCTCTGGATATTGCTTAACTTTGCATTTACTTTTGGTATTAAGGCTGGTTCAAGCTTTGTTTGTGGATTGATCTCAGGTTCTGATACCTTTGGTTTTTCTTCTCTTTCACTCATGTTCTCACTTCCTTATTTTGGCTTTTCAAGCGATTTCTCCCCAAATTTTTCGATGTTATATCTTCTAAGATTCATATTTTATTTTTTCCAATAAAAAAACTACTATACTCCAGGGTAGAGAATAGCAGTTTTTATTTATTTTATGCCAGATGAAACTCCTGATGCAGTATGTTAACAGCCTTTTCCATACTGTCGGAATTTACTAGACAGGAAATTGTTGTGTGAGAATCAGAGGTTTGAAGAATTCTAATATTTTCTTTGGCTAGAGCTTTTACAATTCTAGCCATTACTCCAGGAACACCTCGCATTTTATGTCCTATGGCTGTTATTTTGCTGCAGTTTCTATGAATGTCATATTTCAGTCCAATACTTTTTATAATACTTTCAAGCTTTACGAGATGTTGTTCTTCAACGGTAAATATCTTTTTATCTATAAAAAAATTAATCATATCAATACTAATATCATTTTCAGCCAATGCATTCATGAAAACCTCATTTATTTCTGCAGTATCTTCATATTGCACAACAATTTGAGCAACATTATTCCTGTGTGCAATAGCAGTAATACATTCTCCTGCTGATGGATACTTGCTATATTTATTTTCATATTGCTCAAAACTGCTTATAATGGTTCCAGGCGCATCAGTAAAGGTATTTTTTATTTTAAGAATAATGCTGCCCCGACGGGCAACCTCAACAGCCCTTGGGTGAATAACCTTTGCACCGTCCTCTGCCATTTGATAAATATCATCATAATCTATTTGTTCAATTACCTTTGCATTGGTCACCAGTCTAGGGTCAGCCGTCATGATACCATCTACATCCGTATAGATTTCTACAACCTCTGCTTTTAATGCTTCTCCAATTACTGCCGCCGAAGTGTCGCTGCCTCCTCTCCCTAATGTCGTGATATTTCCATTTTCAGATATTCCTTGAAATCCTGTAACTACAGGAATAATGCCCTTATCAAGCAATTGCTGAATATTCTGAGGTTCCACTTTTATTACATCTGCATCTCCATATTTTTCATCGGTTATGATACCCGCCTGGAAACCCATCAGTGCAGCAGCATGATAACCCTTTGCTTTGATTGTATTTGCAAAAACTACAGACGATATGGTTTCGCCGCATGCCATCATGAGATCTAATTCCCGGCTTGAACACTCTGAGTAAGGTTCACGCCCTATCTGCAATAAAGTATCTGTAGCATAAGGGTCACCCTTCCGTCCCATAGCAGAAACTACAACAACGGGTTGATTGCCCTCTTGAATACATTGGATAACTTTTTCTACTGCCTTATCTCTTAATTCTTTGCTTGCAACAGAGGTACCTCCAAATTTTTGAACAATGATATTCATTTTTCTCCTCCTTACCAAATACATATCTTAATGTTAGCACATATTTATAATTTTTTCTACAAATCTTCAGCAATAACTAACCTTATTATTATAATATGTTAAGAAGGATTCTATGGAACCATTGTTTTCGCCAGTTCAATGCAGACTGTGGCCTTTACTTATTAATGCTATAATATTTTACAAAGAAAAGCTTCGACGGGAAGATTTCTCATCTTCCATTTCTATGATGATCATATCGTTACCAATCTTTCGTACATATTCCCAGGGAATTTCAACAAAGCTCTTATCCGAAAAAATTGAAAATTGATTTCGAAAGTCCGGGACCAGCAGTGCTCTTATTTTTCCATTTCTTTCGTCCACCAAGAGATCAGACTCTGCTAGGACACCGAGCCTTCCTCCATCGTTTAGATTTACGATTTCTTTTCCACCTAGTTTACTCAACCTCATCTATGCCATCCTCCTTACTTTTTCCTATATGTTTTATAAATGTAAAAAGTCCATAACATCAGTCGTCCAAACAGACTTTTTATTATTCTATTTTCAGAAGGATAACAATATGCTTTTTATTTTCCCGTATGTCCAAAACCTCCAGTGCCTCGAAAGGACTGGTTCAATAGGTCGACACTTTCCCAAGCGATCTTCTCATATCTGCAAAATATTAACTGAGCAATTCGATCTCCTCGGTTTATTGTGAAATCCTCTTGTCCCCAATTAATTAATGGAACTTTGATTTCTCCCCGATAGTCGCTATCGATTGTCCCCACCCCATTGACTAGGCCTATCCCATGCTTCACAGCCAGTCCGCTTCTACCCCGAACCTGGCCTTCCATGCCTTCCGGTATTTCAATATGTATTCCTGTAGGTATTAAGACTCTTTGCCCGGGTTTAATCGTTACTGAAGTCTCTATACCTGCCTTTAAATCCATGCCTGCTGCTCCTGCTGTCTCATAGGCTGGAAGCAGCGTCTGATCCTTACACACAATCTTTATCTTACTCATTCTTCTTCTCCCTTCATTTTTTGACTGATATTGGAAAATTAAAAAGACATTAGCAGGAGCTAATATCTTTAATAATCTAGAAAACCGGATAAATTCTTATCTTTCTCAACCTTGCCCACAATCGCCAATGCGCTATTATCTGATATAAAAACCCTGTCAATTACCCGTCGAACATCTTGAATCGTAACTTGATCGATTTTTTCTATGATTTCTTTCGGAGAATAAGTGCGATTTAGGAGCAGTTCCGACTTGCCTATAGCACTCATACGACTGCTGGTACTTTCAAGCCCCAACATATAACTGCCTTTTAACTGTTCCTTAGATTTATGCAATTCATCCTTTGTCAAACCATCCTTTTTTAGGACATGAATTTCTTGGTTGATAAGCTTCAGCACTTCATCAAGCTGATTTGGATTAATGCCTGCGTATATTGTTAAGAGGCCGATCTCTTTGTATGAGGAAGGATAGGAGAATACAGAGTAGGCCAAACCTTTGTCTTCTCTAATATTTTGAAACAGTCTGGAGCTCATGCTTCCGCCAAATACATTATTCACGATAAGTAGTGGATATAAATCCTGACTCTTTAGGGAAGCTCCCTCTAAACCTAAACATATGTGCAACTGTTCAATATCCTTATATCGAATGACTCCATCGGGACTAAAAGAAGGTCTGCTTTCCGGCTTCTGAGTACGTTTTTTGCTGGAAATGGCATTGAGCTTCTCCTCCAACTGTTCTATGAGACTGTTCTCATCAAAGTTTCCTGCTACTGAGATGACCATGTTTTCCATAGTATAATAATTCTCTACAAAAGATAAAAGCTTTTGACGATCAAAGCTGGTTACAGTCTTAGCCGTCCCTAATACAGGCATTCCTAGATTGTGGTGCTTAAATACGGTATTGGACAACAGCTCATGGACCAAATCTTCTGGAGAGTCTTCGTACATGTTTATTTCTTCTATAATAACACCTTTTTCCTTTTCTATTTCTCTAGGGTTAAAGCTGGAGTGAAATAACATATCCGTCAGCACGTCTATAGCGATTGACAAATGAGTATCTAATACCTTCCCGTAAAAACAGGTACACTCCTTGCTGGTAAAAGCATTTAATTGTCCGCCAATACTGTCAAAGCTTTCTGCAATTTCTCTCGCACTTCTCGTATCTGTACCCTTAAATAGCATATGCTCAACAAAATGAGTAATTCCATTGCTATCTGCATCCTCATGGATAGACCCAGCTTCGATCCAAAAGCCCAAAGTAACTGATTTCACATAGGGAATTTTCTCTACTACCAGTCTTACCCCATTGCTTAAAGTATATTTTTGAAACATTTTAGCCTCCCGATTTGGTATTCATAAATACATAGACTATTATAATTTAGTATAACTCAATAATCAAGAAAAAAACCTTACTCTAACAAATTTGAAACGGTGCCTAGTTGAATACCTTCTTCAATGATTCTATCAATAATAATGGGAAGAGCTTTTGCTGTTTCACGCTTTGGATGCATCAGAAGTATTGCCCCATTGTGGGACTTCTTCATTACTCTGCTAATGATTACATCTGCAGTAGAGCCTTCCTGCCAGTCAATTGTATCAATGCTCCACAAGATGGTCTGATATCCTAGCTTTTCTGCCGCTTCCAGTGTAGCCTCACTATAATCACCTGAGGGTGGAGCAAAATACTTAGGTTTCACCCCTAATACTTTTTCTATCGCTTCTTCAGCTTTTTTGATTTCTAAAAAATTGTCTTTTTTATTCATTTTGCTGTGAGTCTTATGGCTATAACCATGATTTCCTATCTCATGCCCCCGATTGAACATTTCCTGAAGCAGCTCCGGATACTTGGAGGCCCACCTTCCTGTTACAAAAAAGGTTATTTTGATATTTTTATCATCAAGTACGTCTAAAATCTCCGGTATGATCTCATTCCCCCAATCTACGTTACAGGTAATGGCAGCTTTATTTAAAGAAGGATCTCCGCTGCGAATGGGTTCATGCAGTAGATAGCGCTGCAGCACTGTAATGTCATCCCTCAAAAAGCTTATAAAACCCAGCAAAATGAGTAGTATTGCCCCAGCAGCCACTAAAATGTACTTGCGTTTTAAAATAATTATTCTCATAGGAATCCCCCTCTCTCCCTATCATGAATATTCATAGATTTATGATTTATTCGGCAGGACAAGGTTCAAAGAAAAACTTTATCTTACAGAAGGAGTCATGAATTGGTCATAACAAAAATAAAAAACATAAACCACTTGGTTTATGCTTTTTATTCTTCAGCCTTTTTTTCTTGTTCTTGATCTTGGAGTGCAGCTTTTCTTGATAGGTTCAATCTTCCTTGCTTGTCAATCTCTAATACTTTAACAAGAATTTCGTCACCAACAGCCAAAACATCCTCTACCTTGGAGATTCGCTCTTTTGCGATATGCGAAATATGAACCAAACCTTCTTTACCCGGCAAAATCTCCACAAATGCACCAAAAGTGGTAATTCTTGCTACTTTTCCCATGTAAAGTTCTCCAGGCTGTGGTTCCTTGACAATTCCCTCAATCAGCTTAAGGGCTTTGTTACCACTTTCCATATCCGATGCTGTAATGAAAACACTTCCGTCATCTTCAATATCAATTTTAACGCCTGTTTCATCAATGATTTTATTTATTGTCTTTCCGCCAGGACCAATAAGTTCCCTTATTTTATCCGGATGAATGGTGGTTCGGATGATTCTTGGTGCATAAGGGGACATTTCTGCTCTTGGTTCAGTGATTGCTTCCTTCATTTTTCCTAATATGTACATTCTTCCCTCTTGGGCCTGTGCCAACGCACGTTCTAGAATTTCTTTGTTGATGCCGTCAATTTTAATATCCATTTGTATAGCCGTAATTCCTTTTTCAGTACCTGCAACCTTAAAGTCCATATCGCCTAAGAAGTCTTCCATACCTTGAATATCACTTAAAATAGAAACCTTGTCATTTTCTTTAATCAGGCCCATGGCAATTCCTGCAACCGGAGCCTTAATAGGTACCCCTGCATCCATGAGTGCCAGCGTGCTTCCGCATACAGCGGCTTGGGAAGTACTTCCATTAGAGCTAAGAATTTCAGAAACGAGACGTATTGTATAAGGGAACTCTTCCTCTGAAGGAATTACCGGTTCTAGTGCCCTCTCAGCTAAAGCACCATGTCCAATTTCTCTACGTCCAGGTCCCCTTAAAAATCTAGCTTCTCCAACACTATAAGGCGGGAAGTTGTAGTGATGCATATATCTCTTTGACTCTTCTTCTCCTAAACCATCTAGAATCTGGGCATCTCCAATAGCTCCAAGGGTTGCAACCGTAAGTGCTTGGGTCTGTCCCCTTGTAAATAGCCCTGTTCCATGAACCCGTGGCAAAACGGATACTTCACAGCTTATCGGTCTGATTTCCTTTGGCTTTCTGTTATCTGGCCGCACTTCTTCATCTAAAATCATATTTCTTACTTGTTCTTTAATGAGTTGATATAGGGTCTCATCGATATCCTTCTGGCTTTCCGGGTACTTTTCCAGTAAAGCGGCTAGGGTCTCTGCTTTGACTGCTTCCATATTCTCATTTCTTTCCATCTTATCTACGGTTTTGATAGCTTGTATCATTTTTTCTGTAGCAAATTCTCTTACTTCCTTTTCGATAGTTTCATCTACCTTAAACAATTTAACTTCCTGCTTGGATTTACCTACCTCTTGAGCAATACCTTCAATAAATGCTACTATTTTTTTGATCTCTTCATGAGCAAATAAAATAGCTTCTAACATTACACTTTCGCTTATTTCATTACACCCTGCTTCAACCATCATAATTGCATCCTTAGTACCTGAAACAACTAGATGCATTTCGCTCTTCTCTCTTTCAGCGGCGGTAGGATTAACGATAAACTGTCCATCAATTAATCCTATGATTACAGAACCTGTAGGGCCATTAAAGGGAATATCAGAAATAGACAGCGCAACAGATGACCCAATCATTGCTACAACATCAGGTGTACAGTCTTGATCTACAGAAAGGACAGTAGCTATAACCTGTACATCATTACGATATCCTTTTGGAAAAAGTGGTCGTATGGGTCTGTCAATCAGCCTTGATGTCAAAATCGCCTTTTCTGTTGGACGTCCTTCCCTTTTTATAAAGCCGCCTGGTATTTTTCCTACAGAGTAAAGACGCTCTTCATAGTCACAGCTTAAAGGAAAGAAGTCAATACCTTGCTTTGGTTCAGCAGATGATGTTGCAGTCACAAGAACTACGGTATCTCCATATCTGACCAATGCGGAGCCGCTCGCCAGCTGGGCGAATTTTCCCAATTGAATTTCAAAGGGTCTTCCAGCTAGTTCAATTTTATAAGTCTTTTCCATTTTAAACCTCCTCACATTTAATTTTCAAATCTAATATATATTCTATACTAAATCTAGTATTTCCTACATTTTCGAAAAAATCACTTAAACAATCATAAAATAAAGAGCGGGATCTTCCCGCTCAAAAGGTACTATTTTCTTAATCCTAGTTTTTCAATAACACTTCTGTATCTTTCGATATCTTTTCCCTTCAGGTAGTTCAACAGATTTCTTCTCTTACCAACCATTTTTAATAAGCCCCGTCTTGAGTGGTGATCTTTCTTATGAACCTTAAGATGTTCATTTAACTCATTAATTCTTGTAGTCAATAATGCGATCTGAACTTCCGGAGATCCAGTATCACTCTCATGTACTTTATGCTCGTTAATGATCGTTACTTTCTTTTCCTTATTCATCGTCATGCTACATTCACCTCCTTATTTTATAATCGCCATAGGCCAAGTAGTACGTCGGAGTTTCGTATTACATAGCTCATGGTTCCATACAACGCCTAATTCTATCATAAATAACAAAGCCTGTAAAGGGCAGGCACAAAAAAATAGTTATAATATTTCTCCAAAAAAATACTCCCTTGTCCCTTCTAAATCTCTAGCCATTTGCCCAATCAATTCAACCTTCGAAGAAAACCTTATTTCCCGTCTAGCCCGATATAAGAACAATACTTCTATTTTCTTTCCATAGATCATATCATCAAAATCTACTAAATGAGTTTCAATGCTTATGGGATGCTCCCCAAAAGTAGGATTATGACCTACATTCGTTGCACTATAATAAATCTTTTGATCCAATATAGTCTTTGTATAGTACACACCGGGGCTTGGCAAAACAAAAGAGTCGTCTAATTCTATGTTCGCCGTTGGAAAGCCTAGCTGCTTACCCATTCCCCTTCCATGAATAACGGTTCCAGTAATAGAAAAAGGTTTGCCTAAATAAAGATTTGCCTTGCTGATTTGCCCCCCCTGGATTAGCTGTCTTATCACCGTACTGCTGATGATTTCATTTTCAATTGCAACCGGTTGAATGACTTGCAATTGGTAATCATGCTGATCTTTCATATGTTCTAGCAGATGGATATCACCCTTTGCCTTGTACCCAAAACGATAATCATAGCCTACCACTGCATGTTGCATGTTTAACCGGCGGATAAGTATTTCTTCTATAAATTTCTCGGGAGCTAACATTCTCTGCTTTTCGTCAAACTCTATAAACAAAGTATAATCCACACCCAGTTCACGAAGCAGTTGAAGTTTTTGCCTGTCCGATGCAATCTTCAGTGGCCCTCTGTTATTCGAAGTTAAGCTTTTAGGATGATTTCGAAAGGTATAAATCACACTGGGAATGTTGTGCTTCTTACAGATTTCTACAAGTTTTATAATAAGTGTTTTATGTCCCATGTGAATGCCATCAAAGTTACCAAGCGCAATCCCTGTGGCATTAGACTGAAAATCTACATTATCTAAAGAAGTAATTATTTTCATACGGCTGCCCCTTTAATTAAAAACTCTCTGTATATCAATATAAAACTGATTTTCTGTTTTGACAATACCAATAGCCATAAATTTTTCTTCTGCATAGATTTTTACATATTCATTTTCCTTTAATGGATCATGTCGTAGAATATTTTTCTGCAGCATGTCATTGCCATTTAATAAATATTTTATGGAGCTAGATCTGATATAAACATTTGGCAAATTGTACAAAGGATAGTCTATAGGAAAAAGATAATTCCTCTCAATATCTTCAACAGCTGTTTCTTGAAGGTCCTCCAGAGTAACAGTTTCTCCCAGCTTAAATCTACCGCTGGCTGTTCTGAGCAGAAAGGACATATGGCCCCCTGTATTCAGTTTATTTCCAATATCCTCGCATAGTGTTCTGACATAGGTTCCCTTTGAACAGCAAACATCGAATAGTACCTTATGTCCTCTTATGTCGAGTATATTCAATTCATAAATGGTGACTTTACGTGCTTCCCGCTCAATAGTTTTTCCTGCCCTGGCCAATTCATACAATTTTTTTCCCCGATGCTTTAATGCAGAGTACATAGGCGGATATTGCAGAATTTCCCCTTTAAAGGTATTAAACACGCGAATGATTTCTTCTTGCGATACCTCACGTTTCCCTACTTTAGTGACAGTTCCCCATCGGTCTTGGGTATCTGTATTACACCCTAAGGTCAACTCGCATCGATAAGCTTTGGCATCATTCAGAAGAAACTGGCTTACTTTAGTAGCATTACCGATGCATATTGGCAAAACGCCGGCAGCCATCGGATCTAAGGTGCCTGTATGTCCTACTTTTTTAGTTTTCAACAGTCTTCTAAGATATCCTACCGCATCATGGGAAGTCATATGTGGAGGCTTTAACAGATTAATAATACCGTCCATCCGATCACCTATCGTTCTAAAAATTTAAATGCTTTAATAATCTGTTTGCCAGCTTCCTGTATACTGCCTTGCAGCGTACACCCGGAAGCTTTTCTGTGGCCCCCGCCTCCGAAGTCTGCGGCAACTTTACTGACATCTACTTTATATTTCGAACGCAGCCCGACCTTGATCTCAGCAGGAGAAAGCTCCTTCAACAATACAGCTGCCTCAACACCCTCAATATCTCTTGCAAATTCAACTAATCCATCTGCATCCGTCGGATCCGCTTTAACTTTCTCTATCATGTCCTGAGTAACGGACAATATAGATAGTTTTCCAGCATAATGCAACTCTAGGGTATTTAAGACTTCTCCCAGCAGTTTTAATTTTTCATAAGGCTTGTTCTGGTATAGCCTAACAGTGATTTCATTTAGATCCAACCCATATTCCAGCAAGTCCGCAGTAACCCGATGGGTTTTTGCAGTAGTGTTATCATATTTGAAGCTGCCTGTATCTGTTGAAAGAGCGCAATATATACAGGTGGCTATTTCTTTGTCTATCGCTATATTCATTTTTTGAAGCAGCTCATAGATAATTTCACCTGTAGCAGCTGCCTTGACATCTATATGATTATACTCAGCAAATTGAACATTGGTAATATGATGATCTATATTAATCGTCCTGGCAGCATGCTTTAAATAATCTGCACGCGTTCCTAATCTATCTAGGTCGCTGGAATCAACCGCTACAATTACGTCGGGACAAACATCCTGAGGAAGCTCATGATAAATATATTCTAGAGGAAGAAAATCTAAGCTGGATGGAACCTCATCCTCCACTAAAATAGTAGCCTTTTTACCGATCTTTTTTAGAGCCAGTAAAAGGGCTAGTGATGAACCAATTGTATCACCGTCAGGATGAATGTGTGGGAGGATAAGAATACATTTCCCCCCGTTCAACACATCTGCAATATTAGTTAGTGTTGTCATCGTTTTCATTTCTTGTTTCCTTTGCGTTTACCTTATTGATAAGAGAAGAAATATACAGCCCTTTTTCTATAGAGGTATCCATTTTAAATATGGGCTCTGGTGTATATCTTAACTTTAAGCTTTTTCCTATCTCTTTTCTCACGAATCCAGCTGCTTTCGTCAAACCATCTATGGTACTTTCTTTTTCCTCCTGTGTTCCGTAAACGCTAATAAAGATATTTGCATACCTTAAATCCCTGGTCACGTCCACGTCAACTACACTGGTAAGATTGGAAATCCTTGGATCCTTTAATTCATTTCTTATAAGATGACTTACTAATTTTTTTATTTCTTCTCCAATTCTATTTGTTCTGGGATATGCCATTTTTTTCACCTTTCTTTCGTACCAGCTATCCTCTTTTTACTTCTTCAATAATATAAGGTTCAACAATATCCCCTTCTTTTATATCATTATAGTTTTCTAAGCCTATACCACATTCATATCCGGCATTTACTTCTTTTGCGTCATCCTTGAATCTTTTTAGTGATGAAATAGATCCTTCATGAATGACAATTCCATCTCGAATTAACCTTGCCTTAGCGTTTCTGGATACCTTTCCTTCCATTACATAGGCTCCGCCAATTGTTCCGATACCGGGAACCTTGAAGGTAGCTCGAATTTCTACCTTGCCCAAAACAACCTCTTTGTATTCAGGCTCCAGCATACCTTTCATCGCAGCTTCTACATCTGAAATGGCTTCGTATATGATTCGATAGGTTCTTAAATCCACATTCTCACGCTCAGCAAGACTGGATACTGCTGAAGAAGGTCTTACATTAAAGCCGATGATAATGGCGTTGGAAGCTGATGCCAATAAAATATCAGATTCAGTAATTGTTCCAACACCGCCATGAATAACCTTAACCTTTACCTCTTCATTGCTAAGCTTAACCATTGACTGCTTCACTGCTTCTACAGACCCTTGTACATCAGCCTTTACGATAATATTTAATTCTTTTACGCTTCCTTCTTTAATCTGTTTAAACAAGTCTTCTAAAGTCACCTTTGCAGTTACATGGAGGTTCTCTTCTCTAAACTTGGCTTTTCTCTTTTCACCAATTTGTCTTGCAATTTTATCTTCTTTAACAGCATTAAAAAGATCTCCTGCTTCAGGAGCATCCGATAGTCCCAAAATCTCTACTGCAGTTGAAGGACCAGCTTTTTTGATATTCTTTCCTTTATCGCTGACCATCGCTCTAACTCTTCCATAGGCTGAGCCAGCCACCACTGCGTCGCCAACCTTTAAAGTTCCATTTTGAACTAAAATCGTAGCGACCGGACCACGTCCTTTATCAAGCTTTGCTTCAATAACGGTACCTGAAGCCAAGCGATTAGGATTCGCCTTTAACTCTTGCATTTCTGCGACCAAAAGAATCATTTCTAAGAGAGTATCTAAACCTTCACGGGTATGGGCAGAGACAGGCACCAGTATGGTATCGCCTCCCCACTCTTCAACCAATAATCCTTGATCAGCTAATTCCTGTTTTACCCGATCTGGATTTATTCCCGGTTTATCAATCTTATTCATCGCAACAATAATAGGTACGTTAGCGGCTTTAGCGTGACTCAATGCTTCTATGGTCTGCGGCATAACCCCGTCATCTGCAGCTACAACTAGAATAGCTATATCTGTAACCTTCGCACCTCTTGCTCTCATAGAAGTAAATGCCTCATGACCCGGTGTATCTAAAAACACAATTTTCTTTCCTCTTACCTCAACCTCCGAAGCCCCAATATGCTGTGTAATGCCACCGGCTTCTTTAGCAGTAACATGGGTTTTTCGGATTGCGTCCAATAGAGAAGTCTTTCCGTGGTCAACATGGCCCATAACCGTAATTACCGGAGGTCTTTCCTTTAAATCCTCTGGTCTGTCTTCTTCTTGCTCTAATCCAACTTCTACTTCTTCTTTTTCCTCTGTTTTTTCAACAGATATGCCATAATCAGAGGCAACTACGCTCGCCGTATCAAAATCAATTTCCTGATTGATTGTAGCGAATACCCCTAAAGCAATAAGTTTAGTCATTACTTCTGATACACCTTTGCCTAACAAATCTGCAAAGTCTTTTACTGTAATCGAACCTTCAATCTTTATTGTTTTCTCTTCTATCATATTTTGCACAGACGGTTTCTCCATATTTTCTTTATGATGTTTGTTTTTTGAAGCCTTTTTCGGCTCCTCGATAGACTTCTCCACCTTAGGTGGCTCACTGCTGCTCTTGTTATCCTCACCATTATACATTTCCATAATAATATCAACTTCTTCATCTTCCAGAGTACTCATATGATTGGCCACTTGAACTCCAAATTCAGCTAGTTTACTGATCAGTTCTTTGCTAGATACTCCCAAATCCTTAGCTATCTGATAAACACGTATCTTTGACATATTATTCACCCCCCGAATTTTTTACACCATGACCTTCCTCGTTTATTAGCTTTAACAATGTTTGGGAAAAGGCTACATCCTTAATTCCATACACAGCTCGGTTGCTCTTTCCTATTGCATGAGACATCTGGTCCCGATCACCGTAGGTTATCATTTTGATATTTCTATAGGAACATAAATCGTGAAATTTTTTTTTTGTATTTGCCGAAGCATCTTCTGCTACAATTAATAGCTTTATATTCCCTTTTTTAATATATGCCTCACAAGTATCTTCCCCGGTAACCAGGTTGCCAGAACGCTGTGCAAGTCCCAATAAGGAAAAAAATTTACTTGGCATTTTTTCCCAGCTCCTCTTGTAGTTGCTGGTAGATGCTTTGATCGATCTCTTGTTCAAAAGCTCTGTTTAAGGCCTTCTTTTTTTGTGCCTTAGTTAAACATTCTACATTATTGCAGATATATGCACCTCTGCCAGCAGCCTTACCTGTAAAATCTATCTTGATATCGCCCTCTTTGCTTTTTACAATTCGGATTAGTTCTTTTTTAGGTTTTCCTTCCATACAACCGATGCACTGTCTTAGAGGTATCTTTTTCACTTTCATGCACAGTACCTCCCCTACTCATTTGACTTCCCGTGGGCAACAGCTTCTTTATACTGTGTTTCACTCTTGATATCAATTTTCCAGCTTGTTAGCTTAGCAGCTAATCTTGCATTTTGTCCTTCTTTACCAATTGCTAAGGATAATTGATAATCTGGCACTACTACTAAAGCAGATTTCTCATCCTCTTTTACTTCTACCCGCACAACCTTTGAAGGACTCAAGGCACTGGCGATGAATTCCTCAGGATTCTCACTCCATTTAATAATATCTATCTTCTCGCCCCTCAGTTCATCTACGATAGCCTGTACTCTCGTTCCCTTATGTCCCACACAGGCCCCTACAGGATCTACATTGGGATCCTTTGAATAGACTGCAATCTTTGTTCTTGAGCCTGCTTCCCTTGAAATACTTCTAATTTCAACCACACCATCGTGAATTTCCGGCACTTCTAATTCAAAGAGTCTTTTTACTAAGCCGGGATGAGTTCTAGACACAAGTATTTGAGGTCCTTTTGTAGTCTTTTTTACTTCGATGATATAAGTTTTTATTCTGTCATTATGTTTATACTCTTCCTCGGGCATCTGTTCCCCTGGTGCCAAAATAGCTTCAGTTTTACCTAAATTTATAAAAACATTACCCTTGCTGATTCTTTGTACGATGCCTGTTACAATTTCGCTTTCCCGGTTGATGAATTGGTCGTAAATAATTCCCCGTTCCGCCTCACGTATTCTCTGTACAACAACTTGCTTTGCCGTTTGGGCAGCTATTCTTCCAAAGTTTTTCGGTGTTACTTCCTTCTCAACTACATCTCCAATTTCATAATTTCGGTCTATCTCCTTAGCCTCATCTAGGCTAATCTCGAGTAATTCATTTTCAGCCTTTTCAACTACATCCTTTAGTGAGTAGACCTTTACTTCACCACTGTCTCTATTAATATAAACTTTTACATTCTGTGCTGAACCATAATTGCGTTTGTATCCAGATATTAAAGCAGCCTCTATTGCATCAATTAAAATGTCTTTTGAGATCCCTTTTTCCTTTTCTATTTGGTCAAGAGCCTCAATAAACTCTCCATTCATTTTTACACCCTCCCTATTCAATTATTACAGCAAGCTTAACCTTGCCAATCTTTTCCCTGGGAATTTCTATTTTCTTCTTCCCATCCGCTTTTATGCTTACAAAGCCATTTTCAAGTCCTATTAGTTCCCCTTCTATCGTTTTTTTCCCATCTAGGGGTTCATATAAAGAAATCTGTACAAGTCTTCCTTTAAATTTTTCATAGTCCTTATCCTTTTTTAATTCTCGATCTAAGCCTGGCGAGGATACCTCTAAATAGTAACTCTCCTCAATAGGATCTGTTTCATCAAGCTTTTTACTTAGTGTCTCACTAACTGCTTGACAGTCATCTAAGGTGATACCTTCTTCCTTATCTATGTAAATTCTTAGAAACCAATCCTGTCCTTCCTTTACATATTCAACGTCTACCAGTTCAACTCCATTTTCTTCTGTTATAGGCAATGCCAGTGCTTCAACAATATCTACCGTTCTTTTCTTTCCCAATTTATACCCCTCCTATGAAATTTTAATAAACTCAGCTTATACATACATATTTTTCCGTAAAAGGATAAACTTTATTCTGTTAATAAAAGTAAGTAAATAACAGCAAAGAGTGGGATATAGCCCACTCTTTGTACACAAAATAGTTTTCTGCAACTAAAATTATAGCATACTATAAAAACCTATGCAAGCCTAAAATAATGACAGTTGATTGGTATCTGGCAACCCTTCTAAACATCCATGGGCTTGAAGGGTTTCAATAACTGTTTTCGTCAGCCGCGCATTCTCTCGTAAATGCTGTAGGGAAATAAACTGACCTTCCTTTCTGCTTTCACAAATGCTTTTGGCTGCATTTTCTCCAACTCCCTGTAATGCGCGTAGTGGAGGCAATAGATTAGTCCCAGATATTTTAAAACGTTCCGCATCGGATTCGTAAAGGTCTACTTTTAAGAATCCGAATCCTCTGGAGTACATTTCATGAACCACCTCAAGTACCGTTAAAAAATCCTTCTCTTTCTGAGAAGCGTTATTTCCCAGGCTCTCAATCTCTTTAATTTTATTTGCCACATGTTCTCTGCCTTTTACTACAAGATCAGCATCAAAATCAGAAGCCTTTGTAGTAAAGTAAGTAGCATAGAAAGCAAGAGGATAATGTACTTTAAAATATGCAATTCGAAAGGACATCATCACATAGGCTGCTGCGTGGGCTTTCGGAAACATATATTTTATTTTATTACAGGAATTGATATACCATTCCGGTACATTGTTCTGTCTCATTATTTCCTCATCTGCACTATTTAACCCTTTTCCTTTTCTTACATTTTCCATGATTTTAAAAGCTGTTTTCGGCGGCAAACCCTTATAGATGAGGTAATTCATAATATCATCTCTGGTAGAAATCACATCTTTTAGCTCTGCAATTCCTTGCCTTACTAAATCCTGTGCATTATTCAACCACACATCAGTTCCATGAGAGAGTCCACTAATCCGGACCAGCTCAGCAAAGGTAGTAGGCTTTGTATCCACAAGCATCTGACGAACAAATTTTGTTCCAAACTCTGGGATTCCCAGACTTCCCGTTTCACATTCAAAATCATCATGTACAATTTTCAAAGGATTTAGGCTGGTGAATATTTTTACGGTTTCTTGATCATCTAAGGGAATCTGCGTGGGATCTAACCCCGTTAAATCCTGAAGCATACGAATAATAGTTGGTACGTCGTGCCCCAGTATATCAAGCTTTAGCAGCCTTCCACTGATGGAATGATAATCAAAATGCGTAGTGATAACCCCTGAAGAATCATCATTGGCAGGATACTGAATCGGACAGAAGTCGTAGATTTCTTTATAATTTGGGACGACCATAACTCCACCGGGATGCTGACCTGTGGTTCGTTTAACACCTGTACAACCTTTTACCAATCGGGTAATTTCCCGATTATTTACGAATACTCCTTTTTCATCAAAGTATTTCTTTACAAATCCGTATGCCGTTTTTTCAGCAATGGTACCGATTGTACCTGCTCTGAAAACATACCCGGTTCCAAATAGTTCTTCTGTATATTTATGTGCATTTGCCTGATACTCACCAGCAAAGTTCAAATCAATATCTGGCTCCTTGTCTCCCTCAAACCCTAAAAAAACTTCGAAAGGGATATCGTGACCATCTTTAATATAGTCTTCACCGCATTGAGGACATTTCTTGTCTGGCAAATCAGCTCCACTTCCAATGCTTCCATCCAAAATAAATTCCGAATGCTTACAATTGCCACATACATAATGAGGCGGCAGTGGATTAACTTCTGTAATATCACTCATGGTCGCTACAAATGAAGATCCTACAGATCCTCTGGATCCAACAAGATAACCATCCCTTAAGGATTTTGTAACCAGTTTGTGGGCAATAATATACATCACAGCATAGCCATTGTTAATAATAGAATTCAACTCTCTGTCTAATCTTTTTTGTACAACTTCTGGCATAGGATCACCATAAATCCTTGTAGCCTTTTCATAACACATCTTTCTTAAATCTTCTTCTGAACCTTCAATAATCGGCGGGAAGGTTTCATCAGGTATAGGAATGAGAGAATCAATTTCCTCAGCAATTTTATTCGGGTAGTCTACCACTACTTCCATAGCCTTCTCTTTTCCTAGATAAGCAAATTCTCTAAGCATTTCTTCCGTGGTCCGCAGATATAAAGGAGTTTGTTCGTCTGCGTCATCGAATCCTTGTCCGCTCATCAGAATTCTTCTGTATACCTCATCCTTTGGATCAAGGAAGTGCACATCCCCTGTAGCTACAACCGGCTTATTAAATTTTTCCCCCAAGCTTACAATTTTTTGATTTATAGCCATTAGCTCTTTTTCATCTTTAACCAATCCCTTATCTATTAAAAACTGATTATTAGAAAGAGGCTGGATTTCTAGATAATCATAATACTTTACAATACTATCAATTTCTCTTTGGGAACGGTTTGCTAATATAGCCCTATAGAGCTCACCGCTCTCACAGGCGGTTCCAATTATGAGACCCTCCCTATAGCTGCTCAGTAAAGACTTGGGGATTCGAGGCTTCTTATAAAAATATTCTAGATGAGATGCAGATACAATCTTATATAGGTTTTTCAAGCCCACTGCATTTTTAACCAGGATAATTATGTGATAGGTATCCAATTTTTTTACATCAATCCGATCTTGAAATAAATCATTTAAATCCTTTAGCTGATTTATGTCTCTCTCCATCACCATATCAAGAAATTTCAAAAATATATGAGCTGTAGCTTCTGCGTCATCTACTGCCCTATGGTGATTCTTCAGCGATACATCTAAAGCCTCAGCGATCACATTCAAACGGTATTTTTTTAGCTTAGGTAATAGTACTTTTGCAAGGGGTAAGGTGTCTACTACAGGCACATCAAAGGATAGTCCATGCAACTGACAATTTTCTTTTATAAAAGAGGTATCAAAGACTGCATTATGGGCTACGATCACGGCCCCCTCAATAAAGGACAGAAACTCCGGCAGAATTTTATCTATGGTAGGTTGGTTTTTCACCATCTCATCAGTAATTCCCGTAAGTTCTGTAATATTTGTAGGTATAGGTATAAGTGGATTCACAAAGGATTGAAAACGATCAATAATTTGCCCGTTTTCAATTTTCACAGCCCCAATTTCAGTAATCTTATCATGTTTACTGGATAAGCCCGTTGTCTCGATATCAAATACTACATAGGTTTGGTGAATAGATTCCTGCTTACAGCCAGTGACTATGGTTTCCCCGTCATTGATCAAATAGCCTTCAATTCCGTAAATTACCTTAATGCCATTCTTTTTGCCCGCTTCCATGGCCTCAGGAAAAGCCTGCACAACACCGTGATCTGTGATGGCAATCGCAGGATGGCCCCATTTTGCAGCTCTCTTAATCAGTGCAGATGCTGAAACGACACCATCCATTGCACTCATCTGTGTATGGGTATGGAGTTCTATCCTTTTTACATTGGCATGATCCTCACGAATAGTTGGTATTCCTTCCATTATATCGTTTGCCATTACTACTACTTCTTTAGAAAATGTATCGTACCGTACATCTCCTTTTACCCGTAGATACTTACCAATATAAAGAGCTTCATTCAAAGAATCCTTCTGCTCTTTCTTGGCAAAAAACTTTAATCCGATAGAATTGTCATAATCAGTTATACTCATCGTATATAGGATTTTCCCATTTTTTAATTCTCTTGTTTCCAGATCAAAAATTTCACCCTCAATTGCAACAATACCTGACTCTTCCGTCACGGAACCAATAGGTACAGAAATGTCTTGAAATTTCTTTCCCAAAATGATGTTTTTCTCAAAATCTGAAGGTGCATTTTTTTTCTTTGAGGTTTGAGTTTCTGCAACCGTTAATATTTCTTTTAGGAGGTCCTGGGTCTCTTTTTCTTTTTCAAGATGATACTGAATCTGCGCTGCACTATCAGGCACTTCTGGAGATTCTATAGAAACCTGTATTTCTTTGTTAAATTCATTTTTGAATATCTCTTTTATAAAATTATCGATTCTTCTCTCCAGCAAGTTGTATTTTCCTATACTGTCTTTAACCTTTATGATCAGCCTAGAGGCTTCGAAGCTTATTTCCGCCTCTGTTATCCAAGCCGCTGAAGAAGGCATCTTTCTATTTAATTCGTAAAGAATGTTATCCCAGTAATTTTCCAATACTTTATCTTGGTCTTTCAAATTATCATATCTAGGCAAAAAATAGATATCCCGTATAAAAGGGATATGTTTTTTTAAATGCTCTTTAGCCTCTTCAAAATAACGTTTATGTATAATTTCTTTAGGTACTACTATTACACTTAATATCTTATCGTTTCGATGATATGTCACCTTTTCTATGACAGCATCGAAATGAACAGGCTTTCCAGAAAAAACATCACCTATTACATCCTTTAATAAAGCATTCATCTGATGCCCCCCGTTTTTATCAGATTACATAATATGATTAATGTAAACTCGAATATCAATTATCTTATATCAATTATCTTATGTCTACATTTATTGCTTTTAAGATTTGCCAATACATTTTGATGCGCCATAAAAATCCTCGATATAAACCCAGCTTTTCTTCTTTCATAGTATGAGTAATACCACAGAGCACTACCTTTTTAACCGGAATTTTATTTGAATGCAAATACTTTGTTAAGGCTATTTCAAATCCGTAGGATGTAATATCCAATCCCTCTATCTTTTTGATTAATGAACTTCTTATGGCTCTCTGACCTGATAAAAAAGGAGCGATTTTCTGAGCCCAATCAGTAAATAATCTTCCCGAAGTAAAAATTCCTACCGTAGTCTCAGCATCCCCCCAGATCACAGGTTCCAGTAAGGCAAGTACATGGTCTTTCGTTAATCCAATAAGGTCAGCATCTAATAATAACACAATATCTGCGTTACTGTAAGAAAGACCGGTAATAATTGCACCACCTTTGCCTATGTTTTCTTTCAGTTCGATGACATCTTCTGTGTAATATCTGGCAATTTCTGCTGTGTCATCGGTTGAACCATCGCTAACAACAATGATTTGATCCACTATATTTAACTGAGTTACAGTATCCAAGACTTTTGCGATTCTCTTTTCCTCATTATATGCAGGTATAATCGCTGTGACTTTCATAAGCATCCTCCTAAAAAGGTTAAATTTTAGAAATCTCCTCCAGAAGAACCTTTTCAATTTGCTCTTCCTCAATCTTTCTAATAATTTCCCCCTTTTTAAAAAGCAAAGCAGATGATTTTCCACCGGCTATACCGATATCGGCTTCTCTTGCTTCTCCAGGACCGTTAACAGCACAGCCCATAATTGCTACTTTTATTGGTTTATTGATATTCTTTATTTTTTTTTCAATCTTATTGGTTAATGAAATCAAATCAATTTGACATCTTCCACAGGTTGGGCAAGAAATAATCTCAACGCCAAAGCTTCTAATTCCCGCAGATTGTAATATTTCTTTCGCTACTTTTATTTCTTCCACTGGATCCCCTGTCAAAGATACCCGTATGGTGTCACCAATCCCATTTAACAGCAAAGCACCTATGCCCACAGAGGATTTGATCGTACCGCTCCATAGCGTTCCAGCTTCTGTAATCCCTATATGCAAAGGATAATCTACCTTTTCGGACATCAATTGATAAGCAGCCAGCGTCAAGGGTATATCTGATGCCTTAAGCGATATAATGGTATCATAATAGTCCAGATGCTCTAGTATGCTGACATGTTCTAGGGCACTCTCTACCATTGCCTCGGCCGTAACTCCTCCATACTTATCCAGTATTTTTTTCTCGATGGATCCTGCATTTACACCAATCCGCATAGGTATATTTCTTTCTTTGGCCTTTTTAACAACAGCCTTTACCCGGTCAATGTCTCCAATATTTCCAGGATTTATGCGCAGCTTGTCTACCCCATTTTCAATGCAGGTAAGTGCCAAGCGGTAATCAAAATGAATATCTGCAACTAAGGGAATTTGAATATTTCTCCTTATTTTTTGAATAGCCTCAGCAGATTCCATGTCAGGAACCGCAACCCTAACAATCTCACAGCCCGCTTCCTCCAATTTTTTAATCTGCCTAACAGTAGATTGGACATCTGCTGTCTTCGTATTTGTCATAGACTGTATAGAGATCGGTGCATCTCCACCAATGGCAAAATCTCCACAATAAACTTTCCTTGTTTTTTTTCTAAGGTAAGATCCCATATATCCTCCTGCTATTAAAACAAATCAAATCGAATAATATCCTTATAGGCTATAAACAACATTAATACCATTAGCAGCACAAACCCTACTAAATGGATAAATCCTTCCTTTTCCGGATCAATAGGCCTTCCACTAATTCCTTCAAACAATAAAAACAAAAGCCGTCCTCCATCTAGAGCAGGTATTGGAATTAGATTTACGATCCCTAGGTTGATGCTGATAAGCGCTGCTAAAGACATCACATTATAAATACTCGTTTTAGCAGCTTCTCCTACAAGATGTATAATCCCTACCGGACCGACTACATCCTCCGTCGACGCTTTACCTCCGAAAAGATTGCCTAAAAACTCCATCATGCCACCCATAATAAAAAACATTCTGTCTATGCTGGTTGTAATGGATTTTACCAGGGATTTTTCAGCTGCAGGGGTTATTCCAATAATTGCTTGATCGGTTTCCCGATTGATTACAGGAGTAACCCTGAACTGTTTTTCAGCACCTTCCCGCAAAAGTATAATACTAAGTTCTTGTTCCCGACTTCCATTTATCATCCTAACAATCTGATCCCAATTTGTAATGTTCTCCCCATTGATGCTTGTAATTTGATCACCGGGTCTTAATCCTACTTGCTCTGCGGGAAATCCGGGGGTTACCCGGTCAATAATCGTAGTAGGAAATCCCAGCGAGTAGAAGATCATGGTAAACAATAAAACCGCAAGAACAAAATTCATAAAAGGTCCTGCAATCAAAACAGCCATTCTTGCCCATATCGGTTTGTTATTGAAACTACCGGCATCTGTGGAAGCTTCATCTTCCCCTTCCATTTTAACATATCCCCCAATAGGTAAGATTCTAAGGGAATATTCTGTTTCTCCCTTTTTTACTTTCAAAAACCTTGGTCCCATACCTATTGCAAATTCATGTACTTTTATCCCAACAAATTTAGCCACTGTAAAATGACCTAGCTCATGAAAAACAACCAAAAGACCAAATACAATAAAAGCTACGAGAATTGTTCCCATGCTTACACCACCTTATGATAATCTATTATTAACAAAGTCCCGTGTCCACTGATCAATGGCTATAATCTCACCAATGTCTTTTACCTTTGTAAATGGATTGCTTTCAAGTGCAATTGCGATTTGGCTCGGTATATCCATGAATCCTATCTTTCGCTGTAAGAATTGTTCAACTAACACTTCATTGGCTGCATTTAAAACAGTAGGATAGCTTCCACCTTGATGCATTGCCTCAATGGCCAGCTTTAAACACGGAAAACTCTCCATATCGGGTTTCTCAAAAGTTAATTCCTTGAGAACAGAAAAATCTAATCTTTGGAGTTGGTTTTCTGTTCGATCAGGATAGGTCAATGCAAATTGTATAGGCACTCGCATATCAGGACACCCTAGCTGAGCTAATATAGAACTGTCTACAAATTCAACCATAGAGTGAATAATGCTCTGTGGATGAACAATTACCTCAATCTGATCCATTCTTAAATCAAACAACCATTTTGCCTCTATAACCTCTAAACCTTTATTCATCAGTGTGGCTGAATCTATTGAAATTTTTTTTCCCATATTCCATTTTGGATGTCTCAGTGCATCCTCAAGGGAAACGGATTCTAATTGTTTTTTATTAAATCCTCGAAAAGGTCCTCCTGACGCAGTCAGTATAATTCGATCTACTTCCTTTAAATTATACCCTTTCAGACATTGAAATATTGCACTGTGTTCACTATCAACAGGAATAATTTTAACCTGATTGTTACAAGCCTCTTTCATAACCAGTTCTCCAGCAGTTACCAGTGTTTCTTTATTGGCTAGTGCGATATTTTTTTTTGACCGTATCGCCTCTATGGTTGGTAACAAACCTACCATTCCCACTACAGAGGTCACCACTAGTTCTGCATCTTCCATCGTAGCAATGGATATAAGTCCCTCCATTCCCGACAGAATCTCCGTTGGAAATTTTCCAAGCCTCCGCGAAAGCTCTAAAGCCTTCTCTACATCCATAACTGCAGCTGCCTCAGGTTTAAATTCTCTAATTTGTATTTCTAACAAATCAATATTGTGGTTGCCGCTTAATCCTATTATACTAAAATCTTTCCGGTTACTGCGTACTACATCTAGGGTTTGCCTGCCTATAGATCCTGTGGACCCTAAAATACTAATCTTCTTCATTATGTAATATCGTCCCTTCCAAAGTTTCAATGATGATTGCTAAAAAACAAAAAGGCACTATTGCCTATTTTGTTTACCTTAGTCCAATCAAAAAGAAAACTATATAATAATATACTGTTGGTGCAGTAAAAAGTATACTATCAAATCTATCTAAAACGCCTCCATGGCCAGGCATGATTTTTCCATAATCTTTTATTCCTACATAGCGCTTAAATCGAGAAGCGGTAAGGTCTCCAATCTGGGCTAAAATACTTCCTATAAAACCTATAATCATGCAGTGGTAAATTAAATCCATATTAAAAAAGTAGGCAAATACAGCACTTGATAAAATACTTCCCAGCACGCCGCCAATAGACCCCTCAACTGTTTTTTTTGGACTAATAGTGGGGCACAGCTTTTTCGAACCAAAGAAAAACCCAGAAAAATAAGCAAAGGTATCTGTTGTAAAGGCGGATAAAAAAATCATCCAAATTAAACCGTTATAAACGGGAATCTCTGAAACGAGAACAATATGAAACATAAAAAATACAACATAAAACAAGCCCAGTACTGTAACAGCTAAGTCATTGGTATTCATTTTGGGATCAAAAAGATGGGTTACCAAAGCTATCAACATAACTATAAATACCCAAAACATCATTATTTCTGCTGACATCCAAAGAATTGTCAAAACAGTTAATAAAGCGATACTAATAAGCCCTACTGGTTTTGAAGGCTGTATGCCAATACTCTTAAAGGCATTATAAAATTCATTAAGTCCAATATACGCTATTACAACAACCGACAGCTTTAGTAGGATTCCACCTGTGGTTACTATAAAAAGCAGCAATGGGATTCCGATGATTGCAGAAACAATTCTTACGAGCACTATACTTCACCGCCTTTATTTTGTACCACCATATCTTCTATCACGTTCCTGATAGTCCAGGATCGCATCAACTAAATATTTTCCATTGAAATCAGGCCAGAATATTTTTGAAAACCAGAATTCACTATAAGCAATTTGCCACAGTAGGAAGTTGCTAATCCTTAATTCCCCACTGGGTCGAATTACAAGATCAGGGTCTGGGATACCCCTTGTATATAAATGATCTGAAAAAAGCCTCTCATCAATTTCTTCTATTTCAATTTCTTGGTTTTTAACTTTCCTGCATATTTCTTTAATAGCATTGACAATCTCAAGTCTGCCACCATAGTTCAAGGCAATACTTACTGTGAGTCCGTCATTTTCACGTGTAAGTTTTTGAGCAGCTTCGATCTCAACTAAGGCAGCCTGAGGCAGCTTACTAATATCTCCAATCGTGTTGATACGTACATTATTTTCATTTAGTTCTTGAATTTCATTGCGCAGATAGTAAACTAATAGATTCATTAGTGCAGATACTTCTTCTTCAGGTCTTTTCCAATTCTCTGTTGAGAAAGCATAAAGCGTCAGATACTGAACCCTAAGATTTGAACAGGTTTTAATTACGTCTCTTAGTGCTTCAATACCAGCTTTATGCCCTGCTGTTCTGGGCAAACTTCTCTTCGTAGCCCATCTTCCGTTTCCATCCATAATAATGGCAATATGCTTTGGTATTTTTTCGGGATCTATTCTTTCTAAGTTTTTTCGAATATCCTCTTTTGTAAACAGCCTCTTTAAAAAATCCATAAGGATTCCTCCATAAACAATAATGAAAAATATTTTTAAACCCCCGTAAAGGTGGGGGCTTAAAAATAACTAACAACAATTTCTATCTGTTGATCCGACTGTATCTGTCGGATTACTCTACATTCTCCATCCTTATTATCCTGCTTGGGTGCCACTGCTTCATGAATCGTAAACTGCAATCCTGCCTGTTTCATTACTTTCTTTGATTCCTCACAGCTATAACCCACTAGATCCGGTACAAGTGACAATTCTATACCTCCATTATTTCCTTTTCTTTCTTTACTACCAGTTCATCAATGATTTCTACATACTTATTTGTTGCTTTTTGTACTTCATCTTCTGCTTTTTTAAGATCGTCTTCAGTTAATTCTCCTGATTTTTGCATTTTCTTCAGCTTGTCATTTGCATCTCTTCTCTCATTTCGGATTGCTACCTTAGCTTCTTCGCCGGTTTTTTTCACGATCTTTAATAGATCCTTTCTACGCTCTTCCGTTAGCTGAGGTATTCCCAAGCGAATCGTCTTTCCATCATTAGACGGATTAATGCCCAAATCTGATTGAGTAATTGCTTTTTCAATCGGTTGGATTGCTCCTTTATCATAGGGCTGAATAACCAAGAGCCTTGGTTCAGGGGCTGAGACACTGGCAATTTGTTTTAATGGTGTTGGAGATCCATAATACTCTACTACGATTCTGTCGAGCAACGCAGGATTGGCCCTGCCTGCACGGATACTATGCAGCTCTTCTTTTAAGACTTTAATCGTTTTTTGCATTTTTTCTTCTAGCTCTTTATGTACCTGCAAACTCATAATTTATTCCTCCCTTACAATTGTTCCAATATTTTCCCCGGTTATCACCCGGTATATGTTTTGTGGTTTATCTAAACCAAAAACAATAATCGGTATATTGTTGTCCATACAAAGTGATGTTGCTGTAGAATCCATTACACCCAGCCCTTTGTTTAATACATCTATATATGTTAAGGTATCGAATTTTTTTGCATCCGGATTAATATTTGGATCTGAATCATAAACACCGTCTACTTTTTTTGCCAACAGGATAACCTCTGCTTCGATTTCTGCGGCTCTCAATGCAGCGGTAGTATCTGTTGAAAAATATGGATTTCCTGTTCCAGCTGCAAAAATTACTACTCTTCCTTTTTCAAGGTGTCTTACAGCTCGTCTTCGAATATACGGCTCTGCAATCTGTCTCATTTCAATTGCAGTTTGAACGCGAGTTAAAATATCCATGCTTTCTAATGCATCCTGTAAGGCCAGTGCATTGATTACAGTAGCTAACATTCCCATATAATCTGCAGTTGTGCGATCCATGCCTTTACCGCTTCTACCTCTCCAAAAATTGCCGCCACCAACAACAATAGATACTTCTACGCCTAGCGATATAATTTCCTTTACCTGCATCGCAATTGAGTCAAGTGTTTCTTCGTCTAGTCCAAATCCTTTGCTTCCTGCCAGTGCTTCGCCACTTAATTTTAAAATGACCCGCTTATATTTTGGCCCCACTGTACAACCTCCGTTCTATTATTCTACATAACCAGCAAAAAACCTTCACCTTTATTGGAAGTCTATCTTAAAAAAGAGAACACACTTCGTGTTCTCTATGTTTAATTGTATGAATTAATTATTAATTTGTTTTGCAACTTCTTCTGCAAAATTTTCTTCTTTCTTTTCTATTCCTTCTCCTACTTCAAAACGCACAAATCTTCGAATAGACAGGTTTTCTCCAATTTTTGCTATTTTTTCATTTAGTAGATCTTGGACTGTTATTTCTGGGTCTCTGATAAAAGGTTGTTCTAATAGGCATACTTCCTTAAAGAATTTCTCAATTCTTCCATCTACCATTTTGTCCACGATTTTTTCAGGTTTTCCCTCGTTCAGAGCCTGTACTCTTAGAATTTCTCTTTCTTTGTTAATTACTTCTTCAGAAACCTCTTCTCTTCTTATGTATTGTGGATTAGAAGCAGCGATTTGCATTGCCACATCTTTTACAAACTTCTTAAATTCTTCATTTTTAGCAACGAAATCTGTTTCACTATTTACTTCAACTAGTACGCCAATTCTTCCTCCATGAATATAAGACTCGACGATCCCCTCAGCTGCGATTCTTCCAGATTTCTTTGCTGCTTTTGCCAGTCCTTTTTCTCTTAGTACTTCTACTGCTTTATCCATATTTCCGTTTGATTCCTCAAGTGCAACCTTACAATCCATCATTCCTGCACCGGTTTTTTCTCTTAGTTCTTTCACCATTGCTGCTGAAACAGCCATAAAAACGCCTCCTCAAGTATCAAATATTATAAAAGGTAAGAGCAATAAGGGAAAAAATCCCTCCTTAACCCTTACCATCAGTGATTACTCTTCCATTTGTTCGCCTTGTCTGCCTTCTATGATTGCATCTGCAATTTTTGCTGTGATCAGTTTTACTGCACGGATCGCATCGTCATTTCCTGGAATTACATAATCTACTTCTTCTGGATCACAGTTGGTATCTACGATTCCAACTACAGGAATTCCAAGAATTTGTGCTTCTTTTACCGCAATTCTTTCTTTTCTTGGATCAACAACAAATAGTGCACCTGGAAGATCGTTCATCTCCTTGATTCCACCTAGGAATTTCTCAAGCTTCTCTTGCTCATTTTTCAGCTTGATTACTTCTTTCTTAGGCAACACTTCGAATAAACCTTGCTCTTCCATTTTCACCAACTCATTCAAACGATCAATTCTCTTTCGAATGGTCTTAAAGTTTGTAAGCATACCACCAAGCCATCTTTGATTTACAAAATACATTCCGCTTCTCTTTGCTTCCTGCTCAATAGATTCCTGTGCTTGCTTCTTAGTACCTACAAACAGAATCGTCTTGTTGCTTTCTGCAACTTCTTTTACAAAGCTATAGGCTTCTTCTACTTTTTTTACAGTTTTCTGAAGGTCGATAATATATATACCGTTCCTTTCTGTAAAAATGTATTCAGCCATCTTAGGGTTCCATCTTCTTGTCTGATGACCGAAGTGTACACCTGCCTCCAATAATTGCTTCATTGAAATAACTGACATTTTTTCACCTCCTTGGTTTTTTCCTCCACCTTGTTCATCTTTCCAACCACCCGTAGGACCCTGTTGAAAATTCCAAAGTGTGTGTGTTTAATCACCTTAAGTAGTATAACATAATCATTAGGTTTTTTGCAACCAAAAATTTATACTTCCCATGACTCTAAAGATTATTGTTACCAGTTATATATTTTCTATACAGTCCTGATAATTATAGGAAGGCATTTTCCTAATTTTTAGTTGCTTTATTTGCAACAAGCATTGCATCGATCATTTCATCAATTGTCATGGTTTTATAAAAGCTATAAGTTCCTGCCTGCAGTTTATAGGATGCATTCCTTGCATAAATTCTACTTAGAAAAGTATTTTCGGAGGCTATCAAGTTATGTTCTTTAAGAAGCCTAGCTACATCCTCACTTGTACTGCCTTTTTTTATTGTAATAATTATCTCTTCTTCTCTAAGTTCTGGCTGTTTGTCGTCTTTTTTCAGCTCTGGCTGATTTACAGTTTTATTCTGCTCAGGTAGAGATTTATCAAAGTATTCTTTCGGATCTATCATGCCTAGTCTACGGGCTTCAGAGCGTATATCTTCGGGTGTAAGCTTTTTCTGATGATTGCTCTGGAAAATAAGGTTTAAACTGGAGGATAGTATTAACCCGATACCTATACCGATTAGTAATAATCTTATGCTTTTATTATTCAATATGTCACCTCTTCTTCAACTGTAGGATCAATTGAACTTCTCCTATTCCCTTATCTAGTTCCCTGGCAATTTGAGATAGGGTATATCCTGATGCTTTTAATTTCAATATTTTTTCTGACAAATCCTCTTCCACAATCAACTTTTCTGGAGGATTATCTGATTTCTCCATCCTGTGGGCTTCGTTTTTTTGCTTCTTTATCTCTTCTTCTATTTCTTTTTCTATATCTTTTTTTTCTTCTTCAAACACCTTGGATATTTGTGCCTCCTGTTGTATTTCTAAGGATCGTACTTCGTATTTATTCATCAAATTCCTAAGCTCCTGTGTCTTTTTATCAATCTTTTCGATCACATGAATGCCTACTTGATTGACTTCCTGAATGATCTCTTCTCCAATTTCAATACACTCCATGAGTCTCCGTTGCTCTTCCTTTACCTTT
The DNA here is from genome assembly GCF_900142145.1 of Geosporobacter subterraneus DSM 17957. Lineage (GTDB taxonomy): Bacteria > Bacillota > Clostridia > Peptostreptococcales > Thermotaleaceae > Geosporobacter > Geosporobacter subterraneus. The sequence continues at coordinate 48,578 of NZ_FQZV01000007.1, forward strand.
TCCAGGTCAACAGACGGGCCCTGGGCTGTATCCTTTTTTATAACAAACAGGGCAACGATTATCATCATAATGCCGATTGCAAAAATACCATAGTTTATCATCTGAACCCCCAACTATATCTTAATATCAATATTTCCACCGATACCTGGCAAGACAGAGGCTTCCTGGTCTGCCCCATCCTTTTTTTTCCGTCGGCCTTTGCCATTGGAATGATTGCTGTTACTTTCATTTTTCTCCCTGTAATCCTTAATTCTAGATTCATCTTTATTAGAAAAGGCGTTTACTTTATTTAGATGGTGGGAAGCTTCTTTTTGACTAGATTGTACTAGGTGCTGCTGCTCCAAACGGAGCTTATTTTGTTGATGTTGATAATCTTGTGATGTCTGCTGCGTTTTGGGGACTAAGATCTGAAAATCGATTGGTCTTATTGACATAAAGACCCTCCAATCCCTAACCCATATAAGGAGCTATTCTAATTTCTCCGTTTTCCCGAATAAAAGTAGAGCATTGGATTTGATCCCTGACAAAGTACATGGAGTTTCCGATAAACAGCTTAACGCCGGGATAGATGGTAGAAGAGACATTAATCTTCCCTCCGGAGAGCGTTTGTAATATATACCTTAAGTCCAGCTGTTCTGCCTCTAGTTCTTCTAATTTCTCTTCTAAATAAGCATTGGTTGAAATGGATTTCGTCAGTATTTCCTCTTTGTCCGGCGGAAGGGGTCCTGCCTTTGACATCTTTGTAAGCAGATCTACTGCCTTCATAACGTTGGCTTTGTTCTTATGCAGTAGTTCTATCTCACTTTTTATTTGATCATACCGTTCTTTTAACTCTGGGTCGATACCTACTTCAATCTTCGTACTCGTAGCCATGGTCGAACCGATATATTTGGCAGTAATCTCACTGTTGGCCCTCACCACTCCACCTACAATTAATCCTCTTTTACCTGTGACAACAATCTTATTCTTAGACTCTAAACTACAGTGCATCACCGCATCAGCCATAATATTGCCCGCGGCCTTAGCATAGCAGTTTTCCATATATCGTGCAACAATATCCTGCTTGCTGATTAATTTACCGCTATGATTCCCTTGTATTCCCTTGTGTAATATAATATTACCATCAGATATGAGGGTAGCACCTTCCACTACCCCAAATACTTCTATATCTCCATCACACTCTATTTTGAAACCGGTTGCAACATTCCCTTTTACAACAACTCTTCCTTTAAATGAAATGTTCCCAGTAGCATTATCTACATTGCCAGCAACTTCAAAAACCTGTAATACAGTTACTTTATCGTCTACTAGTTTTACTTGTCCGCTTTCATCAGCAATCAATTCTAATCCGTCTGGACTTTCTATAACATTTTTTCCTTTTTTAAAATTTACAGGTTTTCCAGACTTTGCTTTTATAGGTCTTCCAATTACTGTCATGCCATCTATACCCTCCGTATGCATGACCCTTCTCGCAACAATGTCTCCCCGTTTTACATTTTGAATCAGGTTTAATTCTTTAAAATCTACTTTCCCATCCTCAAGCATTTCCGGTTTAATTTTTGTGTCTAGTTTAAATAAATATTCCACCTTACCGTCATTGCCTTGTATAGGTGCTGTACCCACAGCTACCATACTGCGCTGATAAAATTTCTCTTGTGACAGCACTTCTTGTATCTTATCTTCATCTATCCCGAAAACAACGTGATTTCGGTTTAAGCTCTCAATAACCTCGTCTTTTGTAATCATTCTGCCGCCATGGGGTGGCAGCAATATGATAAATCCGCTCATTGCATCCTTTGAAATCTCCACGATTACCTGGGCATCTATTGGTTCTGTACTAAATAAGGCTTTGATATTTATAATGTGTAAATCCCACTTATTTGTAATCGATTTTAATTTTTCTATATCAAAATTTTCAATGCCTTTTCGCTGTAGTGCTAAGGCAATTTCATCGGAGGTAACAGGACTCCCATTTCCTTTAGGTGGATAGATATACAAAAAAGTTTCTTGGTCATTAGTCTTAAATTCAAAACGTCCATTTTCATTTTGAACCTGTAAACTCTCTTGATCTGTTATAGAAGCCGTTTGACGTAATGCAGACATTTTTATCTTGTATTTTTTTAGGATTACATTCAGAACTGATTTTCCTTCTTCTATCACTTCAATAGTTACACTTTCCCGACTACATCCCAATGTATTCAGCCCTGCTTCAACTGCTTCATCGTATGTTTTCCCTTCTACAATGATAAAATTGTTCTCCATAATCCCACCCCCATCTGCTATTCAATGTATTTTCCCAGCTTACCCCGCAATTTCATAACAGCCTTTGTATGTAATTGGGAAATCCTAGATTCTGATACACCTAATATTGCAGAAATCTCTTTATAGGTCAATTCTGAATAGTAATATAAAGTAATGATCTTCCGTTCCCTCTCAGGCAGATTTTGTACCAAATTAATTAATGTATTTTTTAGTTCCTCTTGTTCAAAGTAAATTTGTGGTTCACTATTTATATCGTCATCAATGATGGAAAAGTTAGCATTATTTAAAATTTTTTCTTCCAGCGATACAACGGTAAAGGAATGAACTTCTGATAGGATGCCGTTAAAAGCATCCATGGTTACCCCTAAACGCTCTGCAACTTCTTCGTCACTGGCGCTACGACCAAACTCATTCTCAATGGTTTTATAAATATCCTCAAGCTTCTTATGCTTTTGTCGTACTGACCTGGGAATCCAGTCCAGATTTCGAAGTTGATCAATAATGGCTCCCCTTATCCTAATATAAGCATAGGTTTCGAATTTAACGTTTTTTGTAGGATCAAATTTTTCAATGGCATCAATAAGACCAAAAATTCCATAACTGACCAAGTCGTCAAATTCTACCGTTTTTCCATAGCTTGTATATAATCTGCCTGCAATGATTTTAACCAAATCAACGTACTCCACAATTAATTGATCCTTTAAAGCCTTATCTCTTGTTTTTCCGTATTTTTCCCACATTGCTTCTTTATGCATTTGCTTACCCCCTAGGATACAATTCTACTTTCAAGAGGTGGCTATTCTTGATCTTCGTCCTTGTATTCTCGAAAATCCATGGGTGCAAAATCACCATCTTCATCCTCTTCTACATCAATAGCTCCGCCAGATTGATCTTTCCCATATTGCAAGGTAATTTGCTCAGCCGGTACTGTCAATTCTATGTTTGACTTTGTACTTTCTATAGGTCTTCTTTTTTCTAAAGTTCTGGAAATAACGGTACTGGCAACAAAGATCAGGATCACGAAAAAAAGAGATCTCTTAACATAGTTAACAAAACTAATATTTTGAATAGCTCCGATGATCGTACTGATAAATATAGAAAATGCTAACAGAAAGTAGGGTACTGATTTCAAAGATTTCATACAGGGACTCCTATCATATTTGCTTCGTTCCATGACCAATGGTCTTAACTAATAAAATGCCTGAATCAGCGTATAGCTCAATGGTTCTTCCAAAATTTCCGCCTGTATCTGCTGCGACAATGGGGATTCTTAATTCTTGAAGTACTTCTTTTACAGCAATCACATTTCTTTCGCCGATTTTCATAATATCGTTTTTATTTGCAAAACTAAACATTTGAGAACCGCCGGCCAATTTGCTAACCAATCTTCCCCGACTGGCTCCCAGCTTCAAAACTTCTTCCAGCAGCAGCTGGGTTCCTGTATCTGCAAATTTTGCAGCATTGCTATTGTTTCGTATTGCTTTACTTGAGGGCAGCATAATATGGGCCATTCCTGCAACTTTTGTAATAGGATCATATAATGTAATTCCTACACAAGAACCTAAACCAAGGGTTGTCAAAATACCGGATTGCTTTGTAACATTTAAATCCGCCATACCAATTTTTTTTATTTCACTCATTATTTTAATACTCCCAAACTGCTTAATAATGTTTCAAAGGACTCCATGTCTGGAATCAGGAAAAAGAAACCCTTGACTTCATGTCCACCCTCGATGAGCTCTGTTTCAATTAATAACACTTTATCACCCATTTGCCCATATTGAATCACAGGAACACTTAGAATTGCGCCCGCCATATCGATCGCCAGTGAAGGTATAGATATCTTTATGTTTAGGCCTGTTAATGCAGATAGAGAAGAGACATAAGAACCTGATAGAATGTTTCCAATCTCTTGAATAGCCGATTGCTCAATCTCATCCATACTTTCTGTTTCATCGTTCCTTGCCATCAGCATATTGGTCAGGGACTTGGAGGATTTCAGTTCTAATAAGAACATGATATGACCTGTGATATCTCCTTCAACACGGAAATAAATACCACAAACCGGCGTTTCCTCCCCGCCTATTAATTCGGGGACTTCCCTAAATTCAAGAATTTGAACCTTTGGCACATTCATATCAATCTTTTTGTCGATCATTTTTGCTAGGGCTGTTGCTGCATTTCCAGCGCCAATGTTTCCGATCTCCTTTAGTACATCTAACTGTATACCATTTAATTCATCCAGAGTAATTCCCACTTTGTCCCCCTCCTTTTTACACTCATTCGTTACTATCAGTTATTCCCAATATCTTTTTTAAATCCAATAGAATAATAATTCGATCTTCTTTTTTTCCAATTCCTTTTATATATCCTTTATCTTTTTGATCTCCTAACTCCGGTGCCTCATCGATATCTCCATCCTCTAGCTGAATAACTTCTGAAGATGAATCCACCAATAATCCTACAATCATGTCTTCAATGGATATAATGATAATCCTTGATTCCTCATCGAAAGCTGCTTCTGGAAGATTGAAGCGCTTTCTTAAATTGATCACAGGAACAACTTCTCCCCTTAAATTGATTACGCCCTGTACATAGGGTAAAGCATGGGGAACCCGTGTAATGTCCATTACTTTTTCTATGGTTTCAACCTGAAGAATATCAATGCCATAAAACTCATTATCTAATTTAAATAACACATATTGCTGTTCTAATGTACTTTTTTGATGGTTCATGAAATCACCCTCCTTAATCCGTTATTTCTTTAAAAAAGAGAATTCGTATCTACGATTAATGCTACTTGCCCATTTCCTAAAATCGTTGCACCAGCGATTACTTTTATGCCAGAAAGGAACTTGCCTAAGGATTTAATTACAATTTCTTGTTGTCCAATTAGACTATCCACTACAAATCCTGCGGTTTTATCTCCTTTTTTTACTACTACCACTGTTAGGTCCTCTTTAGCAGGTTCCTCTCGATCCACATGTAGTATCTTATTCATTCGTAGAATCGGTAAGGTATGATTTCTGTATAAAACTACTTCCTGATTTTGTACTTTACGGATTGATGCTGTCTTAATAGTAATGATTTCCTTTATTGAATTAAGCGGAATAGCATACTTTTCAGTGCCGATATTTACTAGAAGTGCCTGTATAATCGCTAAAGTCAGCGGCAAGCGGATGATAAACTTACTCCCCTTGTTTTTTATAGTCTGTACCTCTACAATCCCGCCCAGGGATTCAATTTTTGTTTTTACAACATCCAGACCAACGCCTCTGCCCGATATATCTGAGATTTTATCAGCTGTGCTAAATCCAGCGTGGAACAATAGATGAATAGCTTCCTTTTCATCCATGGTATCTGACTGTTCCTTAGTAATAATACCTTTTTCCAAAGCCTTAGCCTTCACTCTATCAATATTAATGCCCTGCCCATCATCTTCAACTTCGATGACTACGCTGTTGCCGTCGGGATAGGCAATGAGTTTTACCGTACCAGCATCAGGCTTGCCAAATCGCTTTCGTGTTTCCGGATCTTCAATACCATGGTCAATAGAATTTCGAATTAAATGGATCAATGGGTCTCCGATTTCGTCAATTACGGTTCTATCAACTTCAGTCTCTTCTCCTGACATAAATAGAGAAATCTCTTTTCCCAGTTCCTTTGAAAGATCTCTAATCATTCGCGGGAATCTGTTGAATACTCTCTCAATCGGTACCATTCTTACCTTCATAACAGCATCATGAAGACTTGTAGTAATTCTTTCTAGGTATTCAATAGCCTCATTCATATTCTGCTTCCGGCCGTCATCATCAATATCCTCTAATCTTGTTTTAATAATAATTAATTCACTGACTAGATTCATTAGATTATCCAAACGGTCAATGTCAACACGAACAGTTTTGCCCACCTTTGGTTTTTTTGTTTTAGACTGCCTTTTGTCTTCGTCCTCGTCCATGCTTTCTTCAATCTCTAAAGACAGCTTATTTTCAACCTCCTGCTGATCCGTTCGCGTACTATATTCCTTCAGTATAATTTTCTCAATCAGTACGTTTTCTACTTCTGATATGCCGCATAATTCCCTTTTCAGTTCCTCTTGAGCCATCCTTGTGAGAATTATCAACTCAAAGGAAGTGTCAAATTTCTCATCCTCAATATCTTCAACCGGCGGATTTGATTTTAAAATTTCGCAGTCTCTTTCAATCGTGTTAAAGATAATAAAAGCTCTTGCAGATTTTAGCATACAGTTTGGATTTAGCTCTATTTTGATACGATATCCATTATATCCTTCTAATGCTGCCTTTTCTACAATGCTTTTTGAGAATTCTTCTGCTTCGATGAGAATCTCACTACTGATAGCAGGAATTTCTTCATCGCTGCTTTCCGTAATGGATAATTCAATGTTAGTTGACATAACATTATTTAACTTTTTAATTAAGTGGTTAGACTCTAAATCCCCTTCATCACCCGTATTAGATATTTCATTTATATATTCTTCCAATATGTCTAGGCATTCAAAAAGGAGATCAATGATTTTCTCTGAAGTAGGTATTTCATTATTTCTTAAGGCTTGCAGCACATTTTCCATCTCATGGGTTAAACTAGCCACTTTACTAAATCCCATAGTGCTTGACATACCCTTTAATGTATGGGCTACCCGGAAGATATCATTTAATATACTCTTGTCTCCATAATTGTTTTCTAGATCCAGTAAACTTTGATTCATATTTTGTAAATTCTCTTTTGACTCTTCAATAAATATTTCTAAATACTGACCCATATCCATCATATTTTACACCCCCACCACTTTTGTAATCTTATCCGCAATCTCTTGTAATGGTATTATTTCATCGATACACCCTAAATTTACTGCTGACTTTGGCATACCGTAAACAACGCAGGTTTCTTCATTTTGAGCAATGTTGTAAGCATTTTGATTTTTTAGGTTTTTCATGCCTCTCGCTCCATCAGAGCCCATTCCAGTCATAATCACACCCATGACATTACTAACCTGAAGCTGGGCTAAGGAATCCATCATCATATCAACAGAGGGCCTATGCCCTGATACAGGATCCTCTTTGGTTAAACGTATCCGATAATTGCTCCCAATTTTTACAACCTTTAGATGATAATCTCCTGGAGCTATATAAGCATGCCCCGGCAGTAACACATCATCCTCTTCCGCTTCCTTCACATGAATCTGAGAAATATTGTTTAATCGATCCGCTAAAGATTTTGTAAATCCAGGCGGCATATGCTGAACAACTAAAATACTGGCGGGTAAATTTTGAGGCAAATAGGGAAGGACTTCTTGTAACGCTCGCGGTCCGCCGGTAGAAGTACCAATGGCTACAATTTTTTTGAGCCCAAAACCTCCCTGAGACATAGTTTGTACAAGGGTTGATTTTTGTCGTACAGATGCGGATATAGCTGGAGATTGCAGCTTAGCCTTCGCAGCGATTCTGATCTTATCAACTAAGTGCGTTTTCATATCCTCTGTATTCATCTTAAAAATGCTTGTGGGTTTTGTAATAAAATCAACTGCTCCCAACTCTAATGCCTTTACTGTGGCATCTGCACCCTCTTGGGTCAAACTACTAAGCATAAGAACCGGAACAGGTTTTTCCTTCATAATTTCTTTGAGTGCTGTAATGCCATCCATCACAGGCATCTCTACGTCCATAGTTACTACGTCAGGCCCAATGGTTCTGATCTTTTCTATAGCTTCTTTTCCATTTTTTGCTGTATCTACCACTTTTAGCTGAGGTTCTGATTCAATAATGTCTGTAATGACTCTACGCATAAAAGCAGAATCGTCTACTACCAATACAGATATCTTTTTCATTTTAAATCAATCCCTTTTTTCTCATTTTTCTTTGATATTCAAAAATAAAGGAAACTATTTGCGTTCTAATCTTTTCGTCTATATCTTCGAAAAGTATTCCCAGCTCGTAGGGGTAATCTGATTCAATGCACGGAATACAACGAATGATTTTTCCCTCCGTAATAATACTGGACCCCTCGGCTTCTATTGTTAACAGTACATTAGTGCCAGGGGCTAGTTTTACTTTGCTGATGATCTTAGTACCACCCCCGCTGATATCCTTTGTCAGTACATCTATAGTTAGATCTTTATTATCGTGAGAATCCTTAACTTTGATCTTCGCGTCTAAAACCACATCTAATCTGAAAAAATTTCTTCTTTGGGTCTTTACGATATCACCTGCTCTTTCAATTTTTAGGTATGAAATGTTATTTACAGTCTTTCTGCCGATAACTCTTGCAGGATAAGAGTACACCCCGGAACTTTTTTTGTGATAAATGATCCTTATCATTGAATGCTCAGGAATAGCTACAATATGGTTATTAATAATAGGTGTAGCTATAAATAGATGCTTTGTATCGATAACGTCTAATACCTGGCTGATCAAAGGCTTATCTCTTTGATTAAGTCTTTCACCCTTTACTTCTATTTCAATTTTATCACCAATGCTAGGTAATTCTGTGTTGCTGCTCATGGGTACTCATTTCCCTCCTCCCCTTTTCATGATGAATTACTGTTTAGGTCCTTTCAGCTTATCTATATCCATGAAACAGCTTGTTCATAAATCTTTTAAAGCTGCCTACCTGATAGATCTCATTGCTAGATTCATTTGTTATCCTTGAAGCTATAGCGAGCACACCTTGACTCACCAAACTATTGGGATAATTGCAAATAAAGGGGACTTGTGATTTAACACTTTTTGATACGATGATATCATCATACAGATACCCCAGTTTTTCCAAAGATACATTCAAAAACCGCTGTGATGCAGTATTAAGCTTTTCAAATATAGCTGCACCCTCTTGATTGTTCTCAATGCGATTAATCAGTAATCGAATCTTCTTGTCCTTATCGTGGGAAACAATGTTTTTAATCATGGCATAAGCATCTGTAATAGAAGTAGGCTCTGGTGTTGTTACTAATACAATTTCATTAGTAGCATGTACAAAGGACATTACGGAGTGATTAATCCCTGCTCCTGTATCTATCAACAAAAAATCTGCTGATTTTCCTAATACCTTAAGGCTATACACCAGGTTTGATAACTGCTCTTCTGATAAATTAACAAGTTCGCTGAGCCCAGAGCCTCCGGAAACAATTTTTATTCCTTCTGGCCCCTCTACAATTACTTCTTCGATACTTTTTTCATTCCGTATAACATGAGCTAATGTATATTTAGGAATCATTCCTACTATTACATCAATATTTGCCAATCCCAAATCTGCATCTAAGATAGTTACACGATATCCAAGCTTTCTCAATGCAAGTCCTAAATTAATTGTAAAATTGGTCTTCCCAACACCGCCTTTTCCGCTGGTAATGGTGATTACTCTCGCATGTCCTTCTTCCATTGTTTCCGCTTCTATTTTCTCATCCTTATTACTTTCATAAATTCTTTGCTTTTTCATAGTATTGATCATATCTCTTAAGCGCTGCGCCTGGTCATTCATGGAATTCACCTACAATCATATTGGCTAGTTTATCTGGCTGGGCAATTTCTAGATCATCTGGAACACTTTGTCCTGTTGTTACATAGGATAGCTTTTTCCCTGTTTTAATTTTTGCATTTAGAACATTACCTATAGTAACCGCCTCGTCCAGCTTTGTAAAAATAATTCTATAGTTTTCTATAAACTGATAAGATTTAATGATGTTTGTGATATCACGGTTACCTGTAGTTGCACTCATAACCAGATATATTTCTGGATCAATGATATGCTTTATCAATGTTTTAATTTCTTCTAACTGTTCCTCATTTTTATGATTTCTGCCTGCGGTATCAATTAGAATAACATCTCGATCTGAAAAAGCCTCGATAGCTTCATTAATCTCATTAGGTTCGTAAACAATTCGGATTGGAATGCTCAAAATCTCACTGTAAATTTTCAGCTGCTCTACTGCTGCAATTCTATAAGTATCCGAAGTTATAACCCCTACCCGTTTTCCCTTCGTAATTGAAAGCTTAGCAGCCAGTTTCGCCAGAGTTGTTGTCTTGCCAACACCAGTAGGACCTACAAATACAATAATTCTTTTCTTTTCAAAGTTATCACCAATCGTCTCTGGGGATTCTAAATACTCGCGTACAGCAATCCTTATGGTTCTCAGAATAGCTTCCTCATTGTCCTCAGTAAAACTCACCTGTTTTCTTACAATCGTCAATAGTTTATCTGCGATTTGCGGATCAACATCATTGACAACCAAAAGATCATGGTATTTTTTATATAGTGCTTCTTGATGATTGCCTTTGTCATCCTGATTATAGCCAATCTTATCCAACACGTTATTGAGCAGGTTTTCAATATTTCCTATCTGGTTTTGCAATAAATCAATTTTACTACCCTCCTGATGAGGAGGATTAGATACGATTGCTGTCAGCTTCCCTTTTTGGATATCTCTTTCAGGTTTTTCCTTGTTTTCCTCGATGGCAGCTACCATCTCAATAAGGGGCTTCTTCATAAACCCAAAAAAACCAGGCTTTTTTATTTTGCGGGAGTGCAATATGACAGCATTTGAACCAAGCTCAGATTTAATCTTAAGCATTGTTTCTTGAGGATCATTACCGATATATCTTTTTACCTTCATTCTATGCTCCCACCGTTCCTATGGATTGAACCTCTACCTTTGAATCAATTTCATTATAAGACAGTACAATCAATTCTGAACTCAACTGCTCAGTTAATCTCTTGAAGTAGAATCTTACAATTGGAGAAGTAAGAATAATTGGTTGTTCTCCAATAGACATCAGCTTCTGTACTTGCTGGGCTAAATTATTCAAAATAGATTGAGTGGTCACTGGATCAATACTTAAATAGGAACCATGTTCTGATTGTTGAATAGATTCCATAATCATTTGTTCCAGCTCCCCGTCCAGGGTAATCACTTTTGCTTTTTTGCTGTTTATAAACTGTTTGGTGATGGCTCTAGCCAGTGCTTGCCTCACATATTCCGTCAACAAATCAGTATCACGGGTAATAGGTCCATAGTCTGCCAGTGTTTCCAATATTGTAATCATATCCCGTATAGAAATGCCTTCACGCAATAAATTTGCAAGCACTTTTTGAATATCACCTAAGCCTAGTATTTTAGGCACCAATTCATCAACAAGTGCACCATGATGTTCTTTTACGTTATCAATAAGAGATTTGACTTCTTGTCTGCCCAGCAGTTCATGAGCATGCTTTTTAATAATCTCTGTCAAATGGGTTGAGATAATTGAGGATGCATCCACCACTGTATAGCCAAAAATCTCAGCCTTTTCCCGTTCCTCCTCAGTAATCCATTTGGCTGCCAGTCCAAAGGCCGGTTCTACCGTATCAATACCGATAATATTTCCTTCAGCATTACCGGGATTCATAGCTAAATAATGGTCAAATACAATACTGCCCTCAGAAACTTCAATGCCTTTGATCTTGATAATATATTGGTTCGGCTCTAATTGAATGTTATCCCGTAATCTAATCATTGGTACGATCACACCCAGTTCAAGCGCACACTGCCTTCGGATCATGACCAGTCGGTCGAATAAATCTCCTCCCTGATTTGGATCCGCTAGGGGAATAATTCCGTAACCAAACTCCAGTTCAATAGGATCCACCTGCAGCAGTGGAATCACATTCTCAGGCTTTCTAATTTCTTCGACTTCCACGTCTTGAGCAATCTCTTTCTCTTGCATTTCATTCTCCTTTAAGGATTTGCGCAGCACAAACCCTAACCCGAGAAACATTGCGCAAAGCAAGAAATATGGTGTATTCGGCAGTGGCGTTAATCCTAATAAGAATAATACCCCTGCGATAATAAACATAATTTTAGGTTGATTGAACAGCTGACGAATCACATCATTACCTAAATCGGAGTCGGAGGCAGCACGGGTAACAACAATACCCGTAGCCGTAGAGATTAATAATGCTGGAATTTGACTGACTAGACCGTCACCTACCGTCAGAAGTGTATATTTTTTCATTGCTTCTGCAAGTGTTAATCCTCCGCCGGTCATTCCTATAATAAAACCTGCTGTTATGTTGATTATGGTTATAATGATACCCGCTATGGCATCTCCTTTAACAAACTTACTGGCTCCATCCATAGATCCGTAAAAATCTGCTTCCCTTTGAATACGCAGTCTTCTTTCCCTTGCATCGCTTTCACTAATCAAGCCTGAATTCAAATCCGCGTCGATGGCCATCTGCTTTCCGGGCATTGCATCCAGTGTAAATCGTGCAGCAACCTCTGAAACTCTTTCCGCGCCCTTGGTAATAACCATGAACTGAATAATGATGATAATTAAAAAGACAATGAAACCGACTACTGCATTGCCTCCAATTACAAAATCACCAAATGCCTGAATCACGTTTCCTGCATTCCCTTTAGATAAAATATATCTTGTAGTCGATATATTTAGGGAAAGTCGATAAAGTGTGGTCAAAAGGAGCATAGAAGGAAATACCGCAAACTGCAGCGGCTCCTTATTGTATATGGAAATCAAAAGGATTAACAAGGATAAAGATATATTTAAGCTTAGCAATATATCTAAAGCCGGTAATGGTACCGGTATGATAATAATCATTATGACTGCAATGATTGCCAGTGATACAACAATATCACCAAACTTCATGGATGTTCCCCCTAATATGAGTTTTTTAATTGATATACATAGGCTAAAACCTCGGCTACTGCCTGATAAAGATCGGGAGGAATACTTGCCCCTATATCTACTTGATAAAAGATTGTCCTCGCCAGCAACTTATTCTCTACAATAGGTATTTCATGTTCATTTGCTGCCTTCTTTATATTCTGGGCAACCAAGTCTACGCCTTTGGCTAAAAGCACAGGTGCCGCTTCAAGATTGCTGTCATAACGCAACGCAACAGCATAGTGGGTTGGATTGGTAATAATCACATCTGCCTTTGGCACATCCTGCATCATTCTACGCATGGAGATCTGCCTCTGCTTTTCCTTAATTTTTGATTTTACCTGAGGATCTCCTTCCATTTGCTTGTACTCTTCTTTTACTTCCTGCTTTGACATTTTTAGTTCATTTTCATATTCCCACTTTTGAAAGAAATAATCCATTACGGCCAATAATATCAACACAATCGCAGCTCGAAAAGCTACCTGGATTGTTATAGAGCCAATAAATCCAATAATGCTTTCAAGGCTCATATCCAATATGTTCATTACTGTTTTTGACTGTTTTAATGCATAGCTGAAGGTAACATAGCCAACCAGGATAATTTTTAGCAGAGACTTTACAAACTCTACTAGGGATTTTTTGGAAAAAATCTTTTTGAATCCATTGATGGGATTGATTCTATCAAACTTAATTCCCAAAGTTTTTGTTGTGAATAAAAAACCTACCTGCATATAGCTACAGATCAGACCTACTAAAAATGCTACACCCATGATAGGGACGACTAATTTTGCAGTTACCGTTACCAATAGCATAAACATTTTATGAATACCGTTTACTGTAAACAGATCTTCTGTATTGACAGTATTTAAAAACATATTATGGGTAAAGAGCAGCAAATTCTGATAAGTATAATTTCCAAGTAAAAATAGTGCCAGAAAGGTAAATAAGAGGATGAGCGCCGAGTTAATCTCTTTGCTCTGCATTACCTGTCCCTTTTCCCTAGCCTCTTTTTTACGTTTTGGTGTTGCTTTTTCTGTTTTTTCTCCTGTAAAAAGCTGCAGGTCTATATGAAAAAGAGTCATTCCATCATCCTCTGTTAACCAAGCTTAGAAAATCCTTAAGATTTTCGTACATATTATCAAATACGTACTCAAAGAAGCCCACATATAAGGGTATAATCATCACCATAACGATGAGTCCTACAAATATTTTCAGTGGCATCCCTACTACAAAAACATTCATTTGCGGCATAGTTCTAGCCAGAATACCTAACAATACATTGGTGATAAAGATAGCTGCAAGGATCGGTGCAGCAATCTTAAAGGAAATAACAAAGGTAGTAATCAATATACCAATGAGTTTCTCAATCATAAATATATTTACATTTAGGCTATTTAAAGGGATCATTTCAAAGCTTTGCACCAGTCCCCTTATGAGAATATGATGTCCGTTTGTCAATAACAACACCAACATCGCCACAAAATAAAGCATATTAGCCATTACTGGAATTTCTGTATCATCCTGAGGGTTAATTACACTGGCTATAGAAAATCCAATTTCCATATCAATGATATGTCCCGCTAAATATACACAGCTCAGAAAAAGATAACAAATAAAACCTATTATCATACCTGTGATTAGTTCTTTGGCGCAAATGTATAACAGCATATAAAAATGACTCAGATCTATTGCTTCCGGAATGTTAACTGTTGGCAGCAGGATAGCTGCTAAAAATAATGAAAGCCCCATTTTCACATATAAAGGAATACTATTATAGTTAAAAAAAGGCGCTGTAACGAAAATTCCTAAAACTCTTGCAAAAACTAACAAAAATATTCCAATATAATCAAGTAAATAATTCACTACTTCCATGTTTACCCTGTCCTATCTTTGTCTATTGGATAAAGCGATTTAGATTTGAAAATAAGGCCTCAGTATAATCAATAGCTGTGGCAAGCAACCAAGGCCCAAATACAATAAATGCCAGTAAAACCGCTAATATTTTCGGCACAAAGGCAAGGGTTGCTTCTTGGATCTGTGTCGTAGCTTGAAAAATACTGACTGCCAGTCCCACAATCAACCCCAGTAGAAGCATAGGTGCTGATAAAATGATTACATTTAGCATAGCCTGTTGAAATAGTTCAATAACTAATCCTTCAGCCATAGGTTACACCCCTAACGAAATCCTTCTATCAAGGATTTAATAATCAAATTCCATCCATCTACCATAATGAAAAGCAAAATTTTGAAAGGTAAAGAGATCATTACTGGCGGCAGCATCATCATACCCATAGACATCAGCGTACTGGCTACCACCATATCGATAACAATAAAGGGTATGAACAATACGAAGCCAATTTGAAACCCAGTCTTTAATTCACTAATAATGAAAGCGGGAATGAGTGCCTTCGATGGTATTTCTTCCAGCTGTTTAGGTTTCTCACTGCCTGATATGTCAATAAACAGGGCTAAATCTTTTTCACGGGTCTGCCTGAACATAAAATTCCTTACAGGTTTCATTGCGTTTTCTAAAGCAATTTCCTGTGAAATCTGCTCCTGTAGATATGGCTGTACTGCCGTATTGTTAATTTCTGCACCTATAGGCGCCATGATAAAAAAAGTTAAAAACAACGCAAGCCCAATTAAGACCTGATTGGGTGGGGTTGTTTGAGTTGATATAGCTTTCCTGATGAAGGATAAAACAATGATGATTCTGGTAAAGCATGTCATCATCATTAAAATAGAAGGGGCTAAAGCTAAAATTGTAAGAATAAACAGTATCTCTATGCTGCTGGCTACTTCTCGAGGACTCTGGGCCTCTTCTAAATTCAGGCCTATCCTTGGAATTGGCAATGGAGGCTCTGCATAAGATATTGTAGCGGAAAAAGCAAAAAATAGAAGAAGAGTTCCAATCATTATTAGCCATAATCTGCGTTTTCCTGTCATCATTCTTGTTCATCCTTATCTGAAAACATATTTGCATCCTGGTTTCTCATTTTAAATTCTGAAAATATTTTTTGCAAGTTATCCTGTGCATTATATGGCAAAATTTCATGATCCTGAAAATCTTCCGGTTGCTTTTTGGCAAATTTCTTTAAGTAACTGTCAAAGTTAGGGAAAATGTTCGTTCCTTGTGCTTCTCTTTGAGACAGTTTTATTTCTTCTTTGCTAACCTCAGTCAACAGTTCAATGTTTTGCTTTCCTGCAGCAAGTAAATAATAATGATTCCCTACTTTTACAATAAATAATGATTTATCTAAGCCTAAAACGACCTTTTCAATAATCTGAATGTTTCTGCCACCTATAACAGTCGCACTTTTTTTTCCTACATAGCGTGTCGTAAGATATGCTGCTGCAAGAATGATTAAAAAAATGAAGCTGTAGGATATTAATTTGATAAATAAAAAAGCTGTGTTGCCTGTTCCCTCCTGCATCATCGTCGCAGCAGGGACAAGATATGAAAGAATCATTCAGTTTTTTTCTCCTTCCGTTAACCCAGCACTTTTCGTACTGCTTCAATTACACGATCGGCTTGAAAAGGCTTTACAATGAAGTCTCTTGCTCCTGCTTGTATTGCTTCAATAACCATAGCCTGTTGCCCCATGGCAGAGCACATTACAATTTTTGCATTCGGATCCATTTTTTTAATTTCTTTCACTGCTTGAATCCCGTCTACTTCCGGCATTGTTATATCCATAATCACTAGATTCGGTCCAAGTTCCTTATATTTCTCTATGGCTTTTAATCCATTTTCTGCCTCTCCAATTACCTCAAAACCATTTTTTGTTAGTACATCCTTAATCATCATTCTCATGAAAGCAGCATCATCAACTATTAAGATTCTTTTTGACATTGTTGTTCCTCCCTTTACTTTACCTTGTTTATTTTCTTAGCTGGATTAATGATATCAGTTACCCGAATTCCATAGTTTTCATCAATTACTACAACCTCACCCTTCGCCACATATTGGCCATTTACCAACAGATCTAAGGGCTCTCCTACCAGTTTGTCCAATTCTATTACTGTACCTGGAGCAAACTCTAATATTTCACTGATTTTTTTAGAGGTTCTGCCTAACTCGACGGTTACTTCCAGTGGAACATCCTTGATAAGGCTGATGTTTTCTCTTTCACTGCGCAGTTCATGCTCATCAAAAGACTGGAATTGAACAGGCTGAACATTTACAGGCTCTCTCCGGTAAGCAGGCTCACTATAGGCAACATGCTCTCCATAGCCTGGTGCTGGTGCCTGAGATTGCGGTTGTACCCGTTCTCTTCTATCTTCCATCATTCCCTTTGATTCTATCACAGATTTCGCATCAACCACATCCTCATAACTGTTAGTATAGGTTGTATGACTGCTCTGGAAAAGGTGCCTAACCATATTCTTTGCAAATGGGACAGGTAACAGCTGCATAATTTCACTGTCAATAATGTCTCCAATCACCATTTTAAAAGCTATCTTTACTACTCTATCATCAGGCATAAGTGATTCTATGTCAATTGAATTGGCAGAAAAATTCATGGCAAAGGCTGCTGGTGGGTTAATATCAATTTTTGTATGGAACATCTCTGATAGTGAAGTGGAGGCAGAACCTACCATTTGATTCATCGCTTCACTAATGGCACTTAAATGCAATTCTGTCAGCTCACCAGTGAAGTTCCTGCCATCGCCGCCCATCATTAGGTCTGTAATTATTTTTACATCATCTTCTTTTAGGATCAAAAGATTGACGCCTTCCAGCCCTTCTTTATATGAAACTTCAACAGCTACAAAAGGAATGGGATACTCCTCTTTCAATTCTCCGATGGTCATTACTGAAACCCGTGGTGTGGTAATGGTTACTTTTTGGCCAAGTAATGTAAAAAGAGTTGTAGCTGAAGTTCCCATGCTGATATTTCCAATTTCTCCAAGGGCATCTTTTTCATTTTCATCTAGATCCTCTTTTGTTATTGCTTGATTGCTGCCTGCGCTGGAAGTACTTGCGGTGCCTTTAAGTAGAGCATCTATTTCTTCTTGTGATAACATGTCTCCCATTTTATTCATCCCCTTTCCGTTCAATGCTGGAAATTTTCACTGCAACCTTTTTCTTTCTAATACCCGGCTTGCCGTAGTATTTTAGCTGTTGGTTTACGTATATTTTCACGTCACTATTTACTAATGTATCCAGTTGAATAACATCTCCAATTCTTAAATCAATAAAGTCGCTCACAGTAATGTGTGTAGACCCGATAACAGCACGAATCGGCACATAACTCTTTTCTAATCTGCTTTTGACAACCATCTGGTCCTCATCAGATACTTCTCTTTTAACACTGGTAAACCAGAACTTTGTACTTAGTTGTGGCAATATGGATTCGATAACGAGATGAGGAATGCATAGATTGATCATTCCCTCTACCTCTCCTATTTTAATATTTAGTGTTATGAGTGCAATGGTTTCATTTGGTGATATAATCTGAGCAAATTGTGAATTTGTTTCAATCTTCTCCAGTTTTGGTTCGATATCCAGTACATTTTCCCAAGGTTCCCGAAGCAATCGAATCATTTGTTTGATAAGCTTCTTTAATAGCGTTATCTCTATTTCAGTAAAATTCCTTGCTTCTTCAATGGGCTTGCCATTTCCTCCAAGAATTCTGTCAATTAGCGTATAGGCAATATCCGGAGTAATATCAATAATGATTTGGCCTGGCAGTGGAGAAAAATCTACAATACCTAAAACTGCCGGGTTTGAAATGGAATTGCTAAACTCATAATATGTCAATTGTTCCACCGTAAAAACATCGATTTGCACTAAGCTTCGCAGGTATCCTGAAAGATACGTATTTAGCAATCTGGAAAAATTCTCATGGATTACCTGAAGGGTTCGTAATTGATCCTTTGCGAATTTATCGGGCCGGCGAAAATCATATTTTTTTATTTTCTTTTCCTTGTTTTCTTCTTCAATTTCCCGTACGTCTACTTCTCCAGTACTGAGTGCCTGCAGTAGGGCGTCTATTTCATTTTGCGATAATACATCGGACAATTACGTCACCTCCTCCTATTGGATAATAAATTCAACAAAATATACATTTGTAATTTTCTCCGTAGCCATCATTTGTTTTACAGACTTTAGAATCTCAGTTCTCAGCATTTGTTGTCCCTTATCACCGGTTAATTGATTCTCTTCCGTACTTCTTATGAGTTCTAAAATATCATTTCGTATTTTAGGCTTTTTAGCTTCCAGTTTTTCTGTTAACTTTTCATCTGTAATTTCAAAATTAATATTGGCCTTCAGTATCCTTCTGCTATCCTTTATATTCGCGTAAAGCTCTCCAACAGAATAATTATAGGTTTTTACTTCCTTAGCCGCTTGCTCAGGATTCTTCTTGGTTGTTAGATAAAAGACACTCCCAAATACAGCTGCGGTGACGACAAAACCGATGATGCTAAACAAAATAACTTTTTTCACAGTCATTCTTTTTCGCCCCTTTAAAAATTCTAGTGATATGGTTCAGATTGAACAAACTCCGAACGGAGAATTACGATATCCACTCTTCTATTCTTAGATTTATTTTCAGCAGTGTCGTTCGGTGCAACGGGATGATATTGACTATATCCCGATGCAGAAAGCCTGTCAGGTTTTAAACCAGCTTCTTCAATTAGAACCCTAACAACATTAGATGCTCTTGATACAGATAGCTCCCAGTTGGTAGGATATCTCTGAATATGTACGATAGGATCTGAATCTGTATGACCCTCAACCCGAATATATTTCTGATTGAACTCCTCTTGCTTCAGTAAATCGGCAAGAAACCTCAGTGTTGTCTTTGCATCCGGTTTAATATCCGCTTTTCCCGAGTCAAAAAGTACATTATCTTTAAATCGAAGGAGTAATCCTCTAGCTTCCAAATCCACCATGATTTCATTGGCCATGTTATTTGCTTCTAAATATGCTTCTAACATTTCCTTAAGCTTTCTAAAATCTTCCTGTTCCTCCAGTTGATTTATAGACGTTTCTTGTTCTGGCAAAGGATCTACTTCAATGTTTTTTCCACCCTGTAAGACCCCTAAAGAACCTTGAAAAGACTGCATAATGGCACTAAATTTCTGTGCATCGATGGAGGAGAAGGCAAAAAGTAAAACAAAGAAACACAGCAATAAGGTTACTAAGTCGCCGTATGTGGTCATCCACTCCGGTGCACCTGACTTTGCTTCATCTCCTGCTCTTTTTCTTTTCATCTATGCTTCAACACCCTCTCCTTTTCCATTTTGAAGCCCTTTTCTAACCTTTGGCGGCAAGAAAGCTTTTAGTTTTTCTTCGATTATCCTTGGATTTTCACCAGCTTGAATCGATAAAAGGCCTTCTACCATAATTTCTTTAATTAGTATTTCTTCTTTGCTTCTAGTTTTTAACTTCGCAGCCATTGGGATAAATATGAGGTTAGCTAAAACGGATCCGTAAAAAGTTGTAATCAGCGCAACAGCCATACTAGGTCCGATCGATTTAGGATCATCTAGTTTTTGAAGCATGTTCACCAGTCCGATTAGTGTTCCGATCATACCAAAAGCAGGCGATAAAGAACCCATGGTTTCAAATATATTTTTTCCTTCCGAATGTCTTTCCTCAAGAAATGCCAATTCAGTTTCCAGGATGTTTCTAACCAGCTCTGGGTCCGTACCATCCACAATCAACATAGAGCCCTTCTGAAGAAATTCGTCATCAATATTTTCACAAGCTTCTTCAAGTGCCAGTAAGCCTTCTCGTCTAGCAGTATTTGCAAGCTCAATAATTTTGCTTATGGTATCACCAGGTGCCATTTCCTTTGATGAAAATGCCTTTCGGGCTACAGTGAAAGCTTGAGTAACTTTTTTTAGCGGGAAAGCTACCAAAGTAGCAGCAATCGTTCCTCCTAAAACAATAACAATAGAAGGAGTGTCCCAAAAAGAAGATATACTTCCATTTAGCATAATTCCACCAATTATAAATCCCAAACCAACTACGATACCTATGATTGTTGCTAAATCCAATCGCTACACCCCATTTCCAGAATCCTTGTTTAAAATAATTGATTGTGAAAAAACTTTTTGCTTATATTGTATGATTTTGTCGATAATTTCGTCAATACTCTCTTTAACAACTACGTTTTTACCTGTTGTCAATCGAATTACTGTATCTGGAGTGGCCTCCAATGTTTCTATCAGTTCACTGTTGATCACATATTGCTCTCCACCTAATCTTGTAACCCGGATCATATCATCCACCCTTTAATCTATTCCGGGCTTATCGCCCGGAATAGAACAAATTCAAATTATTATCGTTTTAAATTAACCAGTTCCTGCAGCATCTCATCGGTCGTTGTAATAATCCTGGAATTGGCCTGGAAACCTCTTTGGGTTGTAATCATGTCCGTAAATTCTTGAGATAAGTCTACATTCGACATTTCCAAAGCGCCAGGATTTAATGCTCCTAAACTTCCAGATGCCGGTGTCCCATATTTGGCAGTTCCCGAGTTTGGTGTTTCAATAAACAGATTGTTTCCGATTTTCTGCATCCCAGAGGGGTTATCAAAGTCTGCCAACATCAGTGTGGCCAGTATTTTTCGTTCACCATTGGTAAAGTTACCGATTACCTCACCTTTTGAAGAGATGCTCCAGTTGTCCAATACCCCTGCACTGTTTCCAGTTAAGGATACTCCTTTAGCATCAGAAGCTCCAGAGAAATGTGTTAATAATGGTTTACCGTTGTCGTCCATAAATACACTATCGTTAATCGTAAAAGAAATATCATTAGCCCCAGGAATATTTGCAATAGTTAATTTACCTACCACTGATCCCGTTTCTGAAAAAGTTCCATCAGCTGCCACAGAACCTTCAAAAAGTCCAATATAATTTCCGCTGGCATCAAATTTTACATAGACGTCAGCCGGGTCTGCATCTGCTCCGTTAAATGTAAGTTTTCTATAGGATACTCCTGCCCCGTCTATACGATCTTTAAAGTCCACTCTAATGGTATGTACTCTGCCAAGACTGTCGAAGACGTCAACTGTTGTACTATAATTATCTTTTGTAGCATCATAAGTATCATCACCAAAATTGATATTGCCTTTAATCTGAATTCCAGATTTATTTAATGCTGGATTTGGCGGAGTATCTGCATTTATCTCTCTATCACCGGTTGCCGTTCCTACTACCGTTGCTGATCTGTTGATCTGTACCGGCCGAACTTCGTTATTTTCATTATAGCCTAATACCTTGAAACCATTTGGGTCTACGATAAATCCTAATTTATCCTCAACGAAACTGCCGGCTCTGGTATAAAACTTATTTTGGAAGTTTACATCATTGGTTACCACAAAGAAACCGCTGCCATCGATCATGACATCCGTAGGTACATTTGTAGTCATTGTAGCACCCTTAGTATGTATAACATTAATGCTCGCTACATTTACGCCAAGTCCTATTTGCTGTGGATTGGTACCGCCTCGTCCCCCTTGCGGAGATCCTGCTCCTCGGATTGTCTGACTGAAAACTTCTTGGAAGGTAACCTTGCTTCCTTTAAATCCAACGGTATTAACATTGGCAATGTTGTTACCGATTACATCCATTTTCGTCTGGTGAACTCGAAGTCCTGAAACTCCGGAGTACATTGATCGCATCATTTTCTTTTGACCTCCTCTTTTTTGCCGTTTTTGCCTCTTCCTTCACTCCAAGGCAGATAGCTTCCTGTAAGGTCCAGCTATATGATTACGGCTCCATCTATATTTGTAAATACGCTTTCTTTTAGCTGATCATCCGTAGCAGCAGTGATAATGGTTTTATTCTTAACGCTGGCAACAAAGGCCTTGTTATCCATAAGAATCAAGGTTTCCTTAATCCCTTTTTGCTTTGCTTTGTTTAGTGCCTCGTTTATTTTATCGATTGCCGTCACATCCAAATGAATATTTCTAGCCTCCAGCCTCTGCAGTGCATGCTTTGAGAATTTCACCTCTTGATTTTGTACAATTTGCTCCAAAAGCTGAGCAAAAGGCTTACTGCCGCTAGATGGATTCCCTATTGTTTTATTATTTTGCAGTTGTATCGGTTTTCCCGATTGAATGATTACTTTATTCATGGTCTTACCCTCTAAGCTTCCACATTTGCATCATCTTGACTATCAACATCCTGATTGGCGGTAGGAATCTGTGTGCTAGCAGGCAATCCATATTCCTTAATTGCCTTGTTCAGATTTACTAGCTCCTTTAGAATCTCTTTATTGGTGCTTAATAAATCTGAATTATTTACATGCATTTGATAGGACAGCGAAACTCCTAATTCCTCAATCAATTCCTGGGTTTCTGTCATGGTCTTGTTAAGGTTTTGCACCTGCTCTAAAGTGCTAAACTGTGCCATCTGTGCTATAAATTCTTTATCCTCCACCGGATTAAGCGGATCCTGATGTCTCAACTGGGTTACCAGCAGCTTTAAAAAAGCATCTTTATCCAGTTTTTGGTTGGGATCATTGTTATTCCTATTGTTTACGCCGCCAGTATTACTTACATGATTCACTGAAGCTGATGACATATTTACACCTCCTATGCGAGAAAATCAATATTTTCACTATGTAATGATTTTACGGTTTGTGCCTCAGCCTGAACTGCAGCAGCGCCATGAAACGAGCCTAGTCCCTTGATCTTAGAGTTGTTCTGGCGTTTCTGAAAAGCCATAAAGTGCTGCTGTTTCTGGAAATTTCCGTCATTTCCTACGAATACGCTCAGTTCCTGAACGTTTAGCCCTTTTTGCTGCAGCGAGTCCTTTAAGGTATTCATGTTTGATTCCAATATCTCCTTAACTATATGACTCTCAGCTAAGAATTTTGCAACCACTATTCCTTTCTCTACTTCTAATTTCATTACCAATTTTCCTAGATGATCTGGTTTTAACTGGATAAGCATTTCTGAACGTTCATCATCGATAAACACTTCAGCTTTTG
The DNA here is from genome assembly GCF_900142145.1 of Geosporobacter subterraneus DSM 17957. Lineage (GTDB taxonomy): Bacteria > Bacillota > Clostridia > Peptostreptococcales > Thermotaleaceae > Geosporobacter > Geosporobacter subterraneus. Next base: position 72,464 of record NZ_FQZV01000007.1, read on the forward strand.
GCAAGATTTGCTCCATAATGTTAGGGAAACTTGGTTTTGGAAGAGCAGACGGCATTGCATTTGTCGGTTCCTGAGAAACTTCTGCAAGCTTTTCAACGGAAGAGCCAATCATCACATTCAAGTCTTTATGCTGTGGATTGATCTTTGTAATGTGGACATCCTCTAATTGTGTTGGACGCTGATGCTCATTTCTACCCTTGTCCTCTTTCTTGGTTTCCACCACTTCCCTTTGATTTACCAGAACCTTGTCTTTAACAGGTTCTATAGTTTCCTGATCCAATTCTACATTTTTTATCTCCAGTTTTTTAACTGACGCTTTTATCATTTCTTTTTTCTCTAGGGGAGCCATATCAACCGTCTTAACTTCTTCGGGCTGATCTTGAAGCCGCTCAGAGAGCCTATTAATGATATGCTGCAGCTCCTTTAAAAGCTTTTTTGCATTTGCGTCGATGTTGATTTCTTCCTCTTGCGTTATGTTCATATCATTTTGTCCAATGCTTGAGGTCGTCTCCTTGGACAGACTGTTTAAAACCTGCTCCATATCTTTTATAATGTCCTCTAAAGACACTCCAGCCTCTGATGCAGGTTTCTGAAGCTGTTCCAGCGAAGTTTTCAGGATTTCTAGAGATGATAAGGCAACAGGCAGTTCTATATTCTCTTCAGGGACTGTTACAAGGGCCTCTTTAAGGTTTAATAGCATTGCCAATAATTCACTTACTCTCTCCTTTGCAGCATTTGACCCGTCTTTCTCCTGCACGACAACTTCCATGTCAGAATTCCTGCTTGCCGTCTGCTTCTGATTGCTGCTAATGGATATGTCCTTCTTGTTCTGTAGCAATACGGAATATTTGTTTTGATTCATCTCTTGTCTGTCAGAAATCTGTTTGCTCTCCAAGTTATCTCTAAGGAGCTGGTTAAAACTGTTTTTTTGATTCCTTATAGTACTTCCTATTACCCCCCCACTGGCCTTAACAACAGGCTGCATATTCACTTGTGCAAAGTAGTTTTTCATTCTTTTCACCTCCTTTCAATGTTTTATTATCTAGTCAGGCATAGCCAATCTTTTAGAGATTTCTGGCCCTAGATTTCCTTCTAAAGCTGCAATGACTTCTGCCTGAGTTTTTTCCTTAAGATTTCTCAATACGCCTAAAGCCAAATCCTTATCGGTTATTGTAATTGTTTCGTTATTGGAGAAGGTTTCTCTAATAACATTTCCACTGCCTTTATACAGCTTTCCGATTAGATCTGCAATTTGCTGCGGTGTCATTTTGCCATAAACCTTTATCAGATCATTTACTCTTTCATCGTGCTGTCTATAGAGTCTCATAGCTTGCAATACATCATCGGTTGTCAATCCGCCACCCGGTTCTAATGCTTCCGCTTCCTTCATCTTGCTTAATAACTTCAACTGGAATTGTAAATCTTCCATCTTGTTGAAGGTCTTAGCAGTTTGGATCAAATCCATATTTCTAAAAATTATCGTTAAGTCCTCTAACTTATACTTTTTTTCATTCCCCAGTTCCTTTGCCAGAATTTCTGGCCGGTCCGCGTTATAAATCTGTGCTGCATTGACTAATGAAAGCTCCTTATCCTTTAATTGCTGTAGGCTCTGCTGGATTTTTCTCTGCTTTTCCTGAGATTCAAAATTTGAAAGGATTCTGGCGGCTACATCTCCATCCAGATGCTTTAGAACTCTAATGGTTGTGGCATCCTTCATTTGTTCCATAATCAAACCCATTTCCCGAAAGGACACAAATTCACGCATTAGGCTCTGATCGATTTCATTGATTAAGTTTACCATAGATAAGGTTTCATAAAACTTAGCCTTATCCACTAAAGTGTTTTTTTGGTCTGCCTCAATCTGCTCTAAAGTAAGGGTTAAAATGTCCTTTTTTAAAGAATTGTCTCTAAGCAGTTCTAACACCTTCTCAGTTTGTTTCGAATTCCCCTGTCCCATGATTCGAATAATATCATGATAAAGGGCTTCATCTTCCTGTCTTATAATCGTCAGCTTATCAGCAGCTCTGGAGACTTCGGTATTAAGAAGAAAATCTGCGACCTGCTTTTTACGAGCCTCCTTTTCTTCACGGGTAGGAAAGCTCTGAAAATATGTACCAATAAATCCCGGCGACTGACTAAGATGATTATTTGCAATGTATCTGAAATTTTCATTCGTATAATACACGATTCCAAGAATGGTGGCAGGTATCATTGTAAATACAGCCAATACAATGATGATAATTTTCCCAATATTCAAAGATGAGGTTTCTTTTTCAACTGTATTTGAAGTAGCCATTTTTGCCCCCTAATTGCTCTTGTAATTATTAAAGGTTACCAGTTGATCGATAAACTTTTCTTCTTCCTTTTTTTCCTGATAGTTGAAGAGCTCCTTTTCTTTTTCTTTTAGCTTTTCAAAGGTGCGCCGCTCAGTAGAAGCTTTGATTAATGCAGTACGCAAATAGCTTACGCTATTGCTACATTGTTCTATGGATTCCTTCTGATGATGGATTTTTTGATTTAAATTATGCATATAGGTCTCATAAACTTTTAATTGTGAAGCGTGAACGCCCTGTTCCATTTGACACCTTAGCTGCTGCCGACAATTAAACTTATCCTTATTAAGGCCATTCAGCTTATCCTTTTCCAAGTCTAGCCGCTCAACAGCCTTATGTAATTTTCCTTTAGCTATCTCCTCGTGCTTTTCCTTGATATTTAATAGGTTATCGTACTTAAAGTGGAATTTGTTCATTTACAACACCTCTATTGGAAAAGTTTTCTAATTTCTTCAACTGAATTCTCATAGTCATAAGATTCGTAGATACCTTGCTTCAGGTAGCTATTTAGCTGATCTATCATGGAGATTGAATAATCAATCTGTTTGTTGCTTCCTTTTACGTATGCTCCTATACTAATTAGGTCTTCTGCTTCCTTATATACCGCCAACAGGTTTTTGAATGAATTGGCCAGCTGCAGATGGCTTTCATCCACCAAGTGCGGCATAAGACGGCTAACACTGCTAAGAATATCGATGGCAGGATAATGATTTTTATTGGCTAGAGTTCTAGATAGTACAATATGTCCATCCAAAATCCCTCTCACTGTGTCGGTTATCGGTTCATTTAAGTCATCTCCGTCTACAAGTACAGTATACAGTCCGGTAATGGAGCCTTTATCTGAATTTCCTGACCGTTCTAATAATTTAGGCAGGGCAGCAAATACCGAAGGTGTATATCCTTTTGTAACCGGTGGCTCCCCAACGGCTAACCCAACCTCCCGCTGAGCCATACTAAATCTGGTGAGGGAATCCATCATCAACATTACATTTAGTCCCTGATCCCTAAAATATTCTGCAATAGAAGTAGCCAGCATTGCACCTTTCATTCTTACCAGAGCCGGTTGATCTGAAGTTGCCACGACTAGAACCGACCGCTGCAGGCCCTCTTCTTGCAAGTCATTCTCAAGGAATTCCCGTACCTCTCTTCCCCGCTCCCCAATGAGTGCAATGACATTCACATCAGCCTGCGTGTTTCTTGCGATCATGCCTAACAAGGTACTTTTCCCTACACCACTTCCTGCAAATATGCCAATTCTTTGGCCATTTCCACAGGTCAGAAGACCGTCAATGGCCTTTATCCCTAAAGATAATACGCTTTCAATTTTATTCCGCCGCAGAGGATCTGGCGGAGTATTGTTTACCGGATACTTTTTGTTTAAAAAAATACTTCCTTTTCCATCGATAGGGTTCCCCAGGCCGTCTAGAACACGTCCCAGCAACTCATTTCCCACATTTACAGTTAATGCTTCATCGGTCGCTACAACTTTACTTCCGGGGCCGATGCCGTCCATTTCTCCAAGAGGCATTAATAGAACCTTTTTATCTTTAAATCCCACTACCTCTGCTTTAATAGGTTTAGTTCCCTTTAAAGGATAGATGTGGCATAATTCACCTAATTTGACCGCAGGGCCCATTGCCTCAATGGTAAGTCCAATCACCTGTGATACTTTTCCGCTGTACTTAATTAGATTTACATGATCCATTGCCAAACGGTATTTTTTTAAGTTAATCGTATTCATTGGCTACTCGCTCTCCAAAAGTTCTTTGAATAGTTCCTTTATCTGGTTTAACTGGGTTTCTATACTTGAATCAATACTCCCTGAAATAGTATCGATAACACAACTGCCTTTTTTAAAGGCGGCGTCCTGCTTGATTTGTATATCATCAATATTTTCTGCTAAGGATAGGATCTTCGGTCTTGCAGATATGGCATATGCATAATCCTCCGGACTAACCCGTATCACCAGGGAATCTGTATAGGTGCACTTTTCTAATCCTAGCTTAATTAGTCCAATAATGGTTTCGTAGGAATCCTCTACCCGTTCATAAAGGATTTTTTCTACAGTTTCAATCACTAAATCCACCAGTTCCTTTTCAAAATCCTTGGCAGCTTCCCGTTTTGAACGCTGCAATGCTTCTTTTATTTGTAGTGCTTCCTGTATCAGATAATCAGCTTCAGATTTGCCATCTTCATAGCCTTCCTTTTTTCCTTCCTCATAGCCTTCTATCTTGGCATTCTGATAGATTTGTTTTGCATTTTCATAGGCTTCTTGGATAATCTTTTCTGCTTCTGTGGCTGCATTTCGTAATCTATCCTGAATCTCGTCCTCAAGAGCTTGCAGTTTATCCTGCATAATTTCATCGAAGGATGGTTTTTGTTCCACGTCCTTATGACTTTCTTCGTATTCTAAAACAGGCTCTAAAGGAATATTGGCTTCAATTTCTTTTTTTTCCCCAACTCTGATATAAGGAGATTTGAAAATTCTAGACAACGATTTCGTCCCCTCCTCCGCGGGAAATAATAATCTCTCCGGCTTCCTCTAGCTTTCGAATAATATTTACAATCTTTTGCTGTGCTTCTTCTACATCCCTCAATCGCACAGGACCCATAAATTCCATATCTTCTTTGATCATCTCAGCCATACGCTTAGACATATTGTTGTAAATAACTTCCTGTACTTCTTCTGTAGCTCCTTTAAGGGCAATTGCCAGTTCATTATTATCCACTTCGCGAATAAATCTTTGTATGGACGTACTGTCAAGAGTAACAATATCCTCGAATACGAACATGCGCTTTTTGATTTCTTCAGCCAGCTCAATATCCTGTACTTCAAGGGTCTCAAGAATAAATTTCTCTGTTCCTCGATCTACTGCATTTAATATATCTACAATAGACTGGATTCCACCCGCAGATGTATAATCTTGTGTTACCATTGAAGAAAGTTTCCTTTCTAAAACAGCCTCTACCTCTTTAATGATCTCTGGAGATGTGCGATCCATGGTGGCGATCCTTTGGGCTACTTCCGACTGTTTCGCTTGAGGTAATGCTGATAATATTTGACCCGCTTGCAAAGGATTTAAGTACGCTAGAATAAGCGCAATGGTCTGGGGATGCTCGTTCTGTATAAAGTTTAACAACTGACTGGCATCCGCCTTTCTTACAAAATCAAAGGGTCTTACCTGCAATGATGCAGTTAATTTATTTACGATATCAAAGGCCTTCTGAGACCCGAGGGCTTTCTCTAGAATCTCCTTCGCATAATTGATGCCGCCCTCTGAAATATACTCTTGTGCCAGACAAATTTGATAGAACTCCTCTAGCACCTTTTCTTTTTCTTCTGCAGGTATTTTCCGCATATTTGCGATTTCTAAGGTCAACTCTTCAATTTCTTCCTCCTGAAGGTGTTTAAATATCTTTGCCGATTTGTCAGGCCCTAAAGCGATTAATAACACTGCTGCCTTTTCTTTTCCACTCATTCCACCTTTTCGAGCCATGCATCTACACTCCTAATCTTCATTTAGCCAGGTCTTTAATAACTGTGCTACAGCCTCTGGCTTTTTGTCGACAAAATTATTGATTTGCTTCTTATAGTTAGACTTTTCATTGACATCTAGTTCAATTTCATTGATATCATTTGCAATTGGCATGATTGGTGTTTGTAGCAGGCTATCCATTTCTTTCTTGCGCTGTCTGACTCGATAGATAGCAAAACCAGATCCTCCTAACAGCATTACCGCCAGAATTGCCATTGCCCACAGCGGAACCACATCAAAAATACCTTTTTCTGTTGCCCCTGGCATATTTGCCAGCTGGTCTGTCAATGTAGTGTCAAAATCTCTCGCCATTACTTCTACAACTCGTGTATCCAATCCCGCAGCTGCAGAGACTAGATTAATGATTTCCTGCTTGTGTTCATCGGACATTTCTTGATCTACTAGTGCCTTTTTATTTACTACAACAGCAACAGTAATATCTTTTACCTGTCCTTGAGCCTTAACGATTTGCTTTCGAATCTCATTCAATTCATAGTTAATCGTCTGATTCGCTTTATCATACCGGGAATTATCACCGCTATTTTCGACATACTGAGTAATATCCTCAGAATTAGAATCTGTTCCAGGCACCCCGCCCTGAGGACTGTTTATTACTTGTTCCTTTAGTTCACTCATACTGATAACAAGACCCTGAGTTTCGCCGGGAATCGGCGGAGCAAATTCTTTACTTTCCGTAACCTCACTATCAAAGTCAAGCTTCACATTCACCAGGGCCGCCACATTTCCCGGTCCATATACAGTAGCCAAAAACTGCTCAATACTGTTTTTTAGGTCATTTTGTACCTGATGCTGCAAATTTAACTGATTGGATGCACTAAAGGCATCTCCTTCTTTCTTCTTGTTTAATACTCTGCCTTTATTATCTACTACTGAAATATTCTCTGGATCTAAATCCTTAACAGCATTGGATACGATCATTACAATTCCATTTACCTGTTCATCCAAAAGGTTCACACCTGGCTTAAGTTCTACAAAGACAGATGCCTTTGACTTTTGCTCATTGATTAGAAAACCTGTTTCATCAGCTACCGTAAGGTTTACTCTTGCTTTATTTACTCCTTCGATCTCTTCTATGGTACTTCCCAATGCATTCATTTGAGCAATCAAATAACGTTTCTTTCTTTCATCATTAGTCATGGTAAGACTGCTGTTATTCAGCATATCTTCATATGAAAAATTTTGTTTGGGAAAGCCTGCGATAGCTAAATTCATCTTAGCCTTGTTTAGATATTCTTTGGGTACTAAAATTGTTGATTCGCTGTCTCCATTTTTCCACGGGATTCCCATTTCATCTAAATTTTTTGTCATCTCGCCCGCGTCTTTTAGGGGTAGATCCCGGTAAAGGGTTACATATTCAGGTTGGGCTGTAAAAAAGATTAATAATGCCATACTTGTTATAATCAACAATCCACTTACCCCAATTTTTATTTTCTGAGAAGTATTTAGGGATTGATAAAATTCATTGAGCTGTTGTTTCATATTTTCAAAGGCATTGCCCATTTAGCCACCTCATTTCATGTATCAGAATATTATAGCTGGAGCCTCATAATTTCTCTGTAGGCATCTAAGACTTTGTTTTTTACTTCTACTGTGAATTGTACGGCAATTTCAGCTTTCTGGGCGGCAATCATAACCTCATGGATATTTTCAATCTCTCCCGTTGCCAGCAGCTCGTCCATATTTTGAGATGCAGCTTCTAAATCATTCAATTTATGTATAGATTCTTTTAAGAAAGTACCGAAATCAGATTTTGATTTCGTATTATCTATAGAAAATGGGGTAACTGATGGCTGTATGATGCTATTAATTTTCATGAATAATTACGCCTCCCATGTTTATCTTCCGATTTCCAGTGCCTTCATGGCCATACTTTTACTTGCATTTAAGCTGGTTACATTTGCTTCATAAGCTCTTGTAGCGGAAATCATATTGATCATCTCTGACACAATGTCTACATTTGGCATTTGAACATAGCCATTTTCATCTGCATCGGGATGTCCCGGTTCATAAATTTTTTTAAAGGGTGTTTTGTCTTCCTTAATTGCAGTAACCTCTACTCCATTTCCGCCTTGTCTTTTTCCTTTTGCCACTTCCAATTGCTCTGAAAAACTTAAGTGTGATGAAGCTTCCTTAAATACAGGCACTTGTCTGCGATAGGGTGTACCACTGCTTGTTCTGGTGGTATTTGCATTTGCAATATTTTTAGAAATAATATCCATCCTTAATCTCTCTGCAGTTAACCCGGTTGCACTAATGTCTATTGCTTTAAACATGCTCATTTAGTTACCTCCCATCTTTTATGACAAGCTTTAGTTTATTCATTTTCCCACTGATTCTCTGAGCAGCCATGTTGTAGGCGATGTTATTTTTAGCTAAATTCGCCATCTCTGCATCGATATTTACGTTATTGCCATCTTTTCGAACCTTGCTGTTCACGTCTTTCTTTATGGTTGGTTCAATATTATCAATGGTCATAGCACCTACAGGTATATGGCGTTCATGACTCATTTTCCCTTTGATGGAATATCCCGACAGGCTTTCCTTAAGCAGTGATTCAAACTCTACGATATCGCGTTTATATCCGGGGGTATTCACATTAGCGATATTATTTGAAATTGCACCATTTCTAAGCCAAAGAGCGTCCATTGACTTTTCTAGAGACCTCATTTTTCCGAAGGATTTGTCCAGCATATTCTATTTCCCTCCCGATTTCTATTGTTAATCTGTTCGACATATATTTACATCAAATTTTTATGTATATTTATTTATCCCCTTATTATTCAACAAAACATTTCATTTTCCTCCTATTTTCCTTTATAATCATATAACATTTATAGGGATTTTGTTGTCTTTTTTTGTCGTTTTTACATATATAGTCCTACAGTCCTCAAATGTTTACATAATTTAATTATATACTACCATCTACTGTGGCGAAAGCTTTAAATTTTCCTTAAAAAATAGTATAAGGGATAATACATCGTCATATTTCTTACTTTATCGACAAAAAAGAAAAAAAGCAATCGAATTTGATTGCTTTTAACCGATAAATTACATTTGCTCTATATTCTTAACAATTAACGTTTTAATTTTTTTAGTTCATCTAACAGCTTGTCATTCAGAATTTTTATATGTGTACCCTTCATACCTAAAGATCTGGATTCAATAACCCCTGCACTCTCAAATTTTCTCAAGGCATTTACAATAACGGATCTGGTGATTCCTACCCGATCTGCAATTTTGCTGGCTACTAACAATCCTTCGGTACCTTCCAACTCTTCGAAGATATGCTCTACAGCCTCTAGCTCAGAATAGGATAGTGTACCAATTGCCATTTGAACTACAGCTTTTTTGCGAGCGTCTTCCTCAATCTCCTCAGTCTTTGCTCTCAATATTTCCATCCCTACTACAGTTGCACTATATTCAACTAATACAAGATCTTCATCAATAAACTTATTTTCATGTCTTGCCAGAATCATCGTTCCCAATCTCTGTCCGCTGCCGTTGATTGGAACAATAGTAACAAGCTTGTTATAGCTTTCAACGTCATATTTGAAAATCTCTAACAATTGATCCCCGGTAACATTATACTTTGTTTCAACAATTTTTAATAATTCGTCGTTATATTCCTCCGGAAATTTATTATCTCCAGTATCCGGATCAATAATAATCGGGCAATCCGATGCATCCGCAAGACTGACGCCTAAAACTTTCCCCTTTTTACTGGCTACATAAACATTGGCATCTAAAATTTCACTCAATGTTTTACATAACTCTGAAAAAGAAACAGGTCCATTTCCAGACTGCTGCAATATTTTATTAACCCTTCTTGTTTTCTCTAGTAATGTATTATACATTGCTAATCCTCCTTAATAACTTTTTTCGTTTGTTTATAGACTATATAATATATTTGTTTAGGTCTTGACCGGTAACGTTGTTGGATAACTTTTCTACTACATAAGCCTTATCAATGGTAAGCCTTTCTTGTTTTATTTCTGTAATTTCAAAAGAAATATCCTCAAGTAGCTTTTCTAATACCGTATGTAATCGTCTAGCACCTATATTCTCAGTTTGTTCATTGATCAGGTATGCAATATTTGCGATTTCATTTATAGCTTCGTCTTCAAAATGAATTTTTATGCCTTCCGTTTCTAACAACAATTTATACTGTTTGACAAGCGCATTTTCAGGGGCCGTCAGAATCTCTCGAAAGTTTTCTCTCGAAAGGTTTTCCAACTTCACACGGATCGGAAACCTTCCCTGCAACTCTGGAATCAAATCCGTTATTTTTGAAATATGAAAGGCACCGGCACCAATAAAGAGAATATGGTCTGTTTTTATTGGACCGTACTTTGTCATTACAGTACTTCCCTCTACAATAGGGAGTATATCTCTCTGTACCCCTTCCCTAGAAACATCAGGACCACCCTTATAGCTGCTGCTGGCAATCTTATCAATCTCATCCAAGAATATAATACCATTCTGTTCTGCATTTTCAATGGCTTCCGTTATTACTTCATCCATGTCAATCAATTTTTGCGCTTCTTGATCCAATAATATTTTCCGGGCTTCCTTCACAGTCACTTTTCTTTTTTTCGTTTTTTTGGGAAGAATTCCACCCAATAGATCGTTTACGTTAATATTCATTTCTTCATTTCCTGCACCTGAAAATAGTTCTATCGTTGACCTTCCTGTATCCTCAACCTCTATTTCCATCATTTCCTTCTCCAGCAGTCCATCTTCCAGCTGCTTGCGAACCTGTTCCCTCTGCAGTTTTGCTGTAGCTATTTCCTGTTGATAGGAGATCCCTTCATCTTCTTCTGATTGTCCTCCTCCAAAAAGTGCTTCTAGCGGATTTCTGAAGGCTGTATTTTTTTTCGGCATAGGGCATAGGATGTCGACGATTTTATCATCGATGAATTTCTTGGCGATTTCATATTTCTCCTCAATTCTATGGTTCTTTACCATTCTGATAGAAGTCTCAATCAGGTCACGAATCATAGATTCTACATCTCTGCCAACATAACCGACCTCGGTAAACTTTGTAGCCTCTACTTTTACAAAAGGGGCATCCACCAATTTGGCCAACCGCCTGGCAATCTCTGTTTTTCCAACTCCCGTTGGACCCATCATGAGAATATTTTTAGGTTTTATTTCTTCCTTGAAATAATCCGGCAATAGGCTTCTTCGATATCGGTTTCTTAATGCTACAGCTACTGACTTCTTTGCATCCTGTTGACCAATAATATATTTATCCAACTCTGCAACAATCTCTTGAGGTGTTAAATCCTTCATCGCTCAATCACACTCCTAAAGGGTTTCAACCGTTATATTGTCGTTGGTATATACGCAAATGGAAGCAGCTATGCCTAAGGATTCTTTAACTATCTCTTTTGCAGTAAGATTTGTATGTTGATATAATGCCTTTGCTGCAGCTAGTGCATAGACACCACCTGAACCAATTGCAATAAAATCATCATCTGGCTCAATAATTTCCCCATTTCCGGAAATGAGCAGGAGTGTTTCATGATCTGTTGCCAACATCAGAGCTTCAAGCTTTCTTAGAATCTTATCCTGACGCCATTCTTGAGCAAGCTCTACTGCAGCACGTTTTAGATTCCCGCTGTACTGTTCAAGTTTTGCTTCAAATTTTTCTGTTAAAGTAAAAGCATCTGCTACTGATCCTGCAAATCCTACCAGTACACGATCATTATGTAGCTTTCTAACTTTCTTTGCGCTATGCTTCATGATCGTTTTTTCTCCGAAGGTCACTTGACCATCACCGCCTATGGCGATATCCTGAGGGCTTCTTCGCACAGCCACAATAGTGGTTCCGTGGAACATTGGCTTCACCTCTTTCTTTTCAATCGGGCAAACAAGAAAATATTATCACATTTTACATCACTATTCAAGAAATCATTTTGAATATTATGATAATAGGTATTTTTACTCATCTTTTTCAACTTCTCTTTTATACTTGCATTCTTTATTTGTACACTGAATAAAGTTACCTTTTTTTGTATTTTTTTCTGCCAGTAAAGAAGAACATTCTGGGCATTTCTCATCAATGGGCTTATTCCATATCATAAAATTGCACTTTGGAAAACTGCCGCAACCATAAAAAAGCCTTCCTTTCTTAGAACGTCTTTCCAATAAGTCTCCACCACATTTAGGACAAGCAACCCCTATTTTATGCACCAGAGGTCTTGTGTGCTGACATTCAGGATAACCTGAGCAGGCTAGAAATTTTCCAAACTTTCCATACTTGATCACCATATTTTTTCCGCATTCTTCACAAATCTCGTTGGTTGCTTCTTCTACCAGCTCGATTTTTTCAATTTCCTCCTCTGCATGCTGTAAGGAAGGTGCAAATGAGCGATAGAAATCATCGATTACCTTAATCCAATTCAGCTTTGATTCTTCAATTTGATCCAGCTGTTTTTCCAACTCTGCGGTAAAATACTCATCTACGATGTCATGGAAATACTCTTCTAATAGATCATTTACAATTACACCCAACTCTGTGGGCTTAAAGGCCTTGCTTTCTTTTTCCACATATCCTCTGCTCAAAATTGTAGATATAATAGGAGCATAGGTACTCGGTCTTCCAATACCCTTATCTTCAAGTTCTTTTACCAGTGTTGCCTCGGTAAATCGCGGAGGCGGTTGGGTAAAATGCTGCTTTGGCTCAATTTCTTGCAACTGCAGCACTTGATTAATTACAACTGCAGGAATCTTATTGTCGGAAACCGAAGCATAGGTGTACACTTTTAAAAAACCTTCAAATATCAGCTTTGATCCATTTGCTTTAAAAATATAATCACTATTTTTGATTTCTACAGAGTATGTATCATATACTGCTGGAGCCATTTGACTAGCCAAATAGCGTTCCCATATCAATTTGTACAGCTGATACTGCTCATTGCTGAGAGAATTCTTGATTTTATCCGGTTCCCGTTCTATAGCAGTCGGACGTATGGCCTCATGGGCATCCTGAGCATCTTTGGCTGATTTGTATTCCTTCTCCTCTTTAGATAAATATTCTTCTGAAAAATGCTTTAGAATATAACCTTGAGCAGCTTTTTTAGCCTCTTCAGAAATACGGGTAGAATCAGTTCTTATATATGTAACTAAGCCAACAGATCCTTCCTCTTCTAAATCGATCCCCTCATAAAGCTGTTGTGCAATCATCATAGTTTTTTTGGTTGAAAAGCCAAGACGGTTAGAAGCCTCTTGCTGTAAGCTGCTTGTGATAAAGGGCGGATAAGGATTTCTTTTCTTTTCCCTTTGCTTAACATCGCTGACAATATAGGGCTGATTACTTATTTGCTCTAAAACCTTATCTACCTCAGCCTTATTATTCAGCTCTAGTTTTCCTTCATCATTGCCATAAAATTTTGCGTCGAAAGCCTCTGGATTCTCCTGATCTGATAATGTGACCAAAATGCTCCAATACTCCTGAGGTATAAAGCTTTCTATTTCTTTCTCGCGGTCACAGATCAGTTTTGTCGCAACAGACTGCACTCTACCAGCACTTAATCCCTTTCGTATTTTCCTCCACAAGAGCGGACTGATACTGTATCCTACCAGCCGATCCAACACCCGCCTTGCTTGCTGGGCATCAACCAGGTTTTTATCGATGGTTCTGGGTTTTTTTACCGCATTTTTAATGGCCGTTTCCGTAATCTCATGAAATTCAATTCTGCACTTTTCTGATTCATCTACTGAAAGAATATGTGCTAAATGCCATGAGATTGCTTCGCCCTCTCGATCAGGGTCCGTTGCTAATAGTATCTTCTTTGCTTTTTTACCTTCTTTTTTTAACTCCTGTATGATAGACCCTTTTCCTCGGATTGTAATATAATGTGGTTCAAATCTATTTTCTATGTCTATACCCATTTTACTCTTAGGTAAATCTCTTACATGTCCAACGGAGGCTACCACCTTATAATTTTTTCCTAAAAATTTACCGATTGTTTTGGCCTTTGCGGGAGATTCCACAATAACGAGAGATTTTGCCACAATTTCACCCCCATTTATTAAAAGCAATAGTTATTATATCAGAATGTATCGTAAATTTCAAAATATTAATGTAAAATTATTTTGTAATGAGTATTTTTCCCGGTAATTGTTCAATCAATCCCTTAATCTGTAAAATTGTAATGAGGCTGCTAACTTTATGGATATCTATCTGTAAAGCATTACTCAAAGCCTCAAGGTGGATAGGCTGTTTTTCTACTATTTTTTCATAAATCCTGGTTTCGGTCTCACTTAGTTCAATATTTACCTTTTTATTGACAGACTCTGGTACAATATCTAATTCACAAAGTATGTCCTCCACATTTGTTACCAATTTCGCACCCTCTTGAATCAACTTATTACACCCTGCACTCATCATATTATTAATATTACCAGGAACAGCAAATACTTCACGTCCCTGTTCCAACGCCATCGCAGCAGTAATCAAGGATCCGCTCTTTAATCCTGCTTCTACCACCACGACCCCTTTCGACAGTCCGCTAATAATCCGGTTTCTAGCTGGAAAGTGTCCCGCATTTGGTTCCGTTCCGAGGGCATACTCAGAAATGACTGCACCCTTTGCAGCAATCTCTTCCATTAGCTGCCCATTGGTTTTCGGATAGCAAATATCTACACCGCAGCCTAGTACCGCAATCGTTCTTCCCCCTGCATCCAGTGCCCCCTTATGGGCAGCTGTATCTACACCATAGGCCATGCCGCTGACTATTGTAATTCCTCTTCTAGCTAACTCCCCTGCAAGCTTGTAGGCAGCCCACTTGCCATAGGCTGTCGCTTTTCTTGCGCCAACAATAGCAACTGCTTTTTGATCCTGCTCAAGTATGCATCCTCGCATATGCAATAAAAATGGAGGATCGTAAATATTCCTTAAATTCTCAGGATAATTATCCGCTTTAACACATAGGGTTGATATTTTTAAACGAGCGATTTTTTCTGCTATGCGGTGCAATTGTTCCTGTGATCTATTTTCTAATATGTTATGAACGATCTTTTCATTTATTCCTTCTACCTTTTTAAGTTGGCTTTCTGAAGCATCAAATATATTTTTCCCGAAATTAAATGTCTCCATCAGTTTCACAATATTTTTCTGACCGACTCCCTGAATGCTGTGGATCCAATGCACATATACTTTGTCATCCCTGATATTCATCTTCCGTTAACTCCTCATCACATATTCCAAAACTTTCTATCTAAATTCCTATATTGGATGGCTTCTGCCAGATGCTCTGTTTCGATATATTCACTCCCAGCTAAATCTGCAATGGTTCTGCTCAGCTTTATGATACGGTTATGGGCCCTTGCACTGAGACCCAGTTTGTGAAATGCCTCTTCCATTAACTTTTTCTCATTCTCTCTGAGTCTGCAGTACTTTCTGATCTGTCCCGGTTTCAGCTGCGAATTAAAAACTATATTTTCATTTTTATATCTCTCTGTTTGTATTTCTTTTGCCAGATTTACTGCCTTCTTTATTTCTAGAGAGTTCTTCGTTATACTGTCATTTTCCAGTTCTTTATATTGAACGGGAAAAACTTCCACATGCATATCAATTCGGTCTAATAGAGGCCCAGAAATCTTCGAGAGGTATCTTTTAATTTGCTGCGGTGTACAGTTGCAGTTATGATTTTCATCACCATAATATCCGCAGGGACAAGGGTTCATGCTGGCAATAAGCATGAATTTCGAAGGATAAGTCAAAGAAGCATTCACCCTAGAAATCGTAACAACCTCATCCTCTATCGGCTGTCTTAATACCTCAAGTACACTCCTATGAAACTCCGGCAGTTCATCCAAGAATAAAACGCCGTAGTGAGCCAAAGAAACCTCTCCCGGTTTTGGTATTCTACCACCGCCCACTAGAGAAGCTGAAGATATGGTATGATGAGGTGCCCGGAAAGGTCTATTATAAATCAGAGATGTGGTATCATTCAATAGACCCGCAATACTATATATTTTTGTTACCTCCAAGGCCTCCTCATAGGTCATATCGGGCAAAATAGTCGGAAATCTTCTGGCCAGCATCGTTTTGCCGGAACCTGGAGGGCCAATCATAAGCATGTTATGACCACCGGCTGCAGCGACCTGAAATGCACGCTTTACCATTTCCTGCCCTACGACGTCGCCAAAATCTTCTTCATAGCAGTTAAAGCATCTTTTTTCCAGATCGGGTTTACAATCAAGGGGCATCTGTATTTTAACTCCCTGTAAATGGTCAATGATTTCCGCCAAATTTTCAAAAGGCAGTATATCTATGCCCGGTATAATGGACACTTCCTCAGCGTTGGACTTAGGAAGTATAATCTTCTTTAAACCCCAATCTCTCAAAGCAATTACCAGGGGCAGAGCTCCATTTATACGGTTTAGCTTTCCATTGAGGGACATTTCTCCAATAAAGGCGTATTCTCTGATATTCTCACATCTAATCTGTCCGGCAGCTTCAAGAATCCCAATAGCCATTGGTAAATCCAGATGACTTCCCTCTTTCTTAGTATCTGCAGGGGCTAAATTAATTGTTATTCTCTTTATAGGAAACTCATACCCAGAGTTCTTTATTGCTGAACGAATTCTCTCTCTAGATTCCTTTACAGTAGTATCGGGCAAACCTACCGTCGTCAAAGCGGGGAGTCCGTTAGATATATCCACTTCCACCTCTATGATATTTCCATCCAATCCACTTAAAACACAGCTATAGATTTTTGATAGCATATATACGCCTCCTGCCAAAGCAATTCTGCATTATCTTATATATATTTCCATAAATTTCTATATTCCCCTTCTAATTGTACAAATTTTTTCAAAAAAGAAAAAATCCCCGAATCCTGGAGATTAATTTAATATGTATGTGCTTCGTATTATCTGATGGAAAGAGCAAACTCAGGCATCTGTCTCTTTTCTTTCTAAAAAGCAGCCTATTCCTTTAAATAATATTTTTGATATGCTGAATTTCCGACAGTTTTCTCCCCTCAAAAAGAACCTCTACTGCGTCAAAACGATAATTGCATTGAGCCAATCCCTTAGCCTTTATATAGCTTAGGGCAACTCGTACCATGTGATCCTGTTTTTTATGGTTTATCGCCTCTATCGGCCTTCCAAACAAGATACCTGTTCTGGTTTTTACTTCTATAAATATATAGGTATTATCTCCATAGGCAATAATATCTACTTCCCCTAACTTACAGCGGTAATTGACCTCTAGTATTTTATATCCCATTTTCTTGAGATGGGTAACAGCTAATCTTTCACCCAGCGCCCCTAGTATTTTCCGATCTGTCGTCATAGCTTATTGCTCCTTTGTATCAAGCGTTATAATAAAGGCTAAGATCTCCGCAACGACGTGATACAGCTCTGGAGGAATTTCATCTCCTATGGACAGGTTATAGAGCTGTCTTGCCAGTTTTTCATCCTGATAGGTAGGAATATCATTGTCCTTAGCCAGTTCTTTTATCTTTTGTGCAACCTCACCTTTGCCTTTAGCTACTACCCTTGGCGCATAATCCTTGTCTTCATTATATTGTATCGCTGCTGCGACCTCTTTCTTTTCTTTCATAGCTACACCCACATGTCAACAAAATTATGTTTTCTCTGACTTAACAATGCTTCCTGTTCCAATACTGTAATGAGATTCAGCCTATCTTTAAAAGTCCCATAACGAATATCGATTTTTGTGAATCCTAAGTCCATTAGCCCACTTTGCAATTTATTTTCGTGTTGGAGCATATAATTTTTAATTTGTTCATTCATCAGCCGAAAATTTACAGTTAAATTTTTCTCCTTAATCTCAATAAAAGCCTGCACTGTATCCATAGACTTGGTATCCAAAGAAATAAATATTTTTAGATCTGACGGATTTAATGCAGCCTGTGTTTTTCTCTTATTGCACAATACGATTTCCAGATTCCGCTGTTCTCCTCCTATTTGAATGGGTAACTGCAAGAACCCCTGATAATGATTAATTTTATTCATAAAATCTATTCCGTTTTTTAATGAATCCAATTGTTGTACTACTTCTTTTCCTACCTTTACCGTCCCATTTTCTATCAACTCTTTAATGCTTTGAATATTGTTATAAAGTTCTCGCACAACCTCCTTGACGCTCTCTTTGTTTTGTAAAAGAGAAGGCTTTATTCGACTTCCTATATCCCCTAAATTCTTGACGAAGTCTTCCATCTCTTTATGCTCCTTAAGCGCTGCAACGATTTCCTCCAGCTGCTTACCTACAGGTGCTGCGTGGAACAAGATTTGATTGACTTGGGTTGCATTTTGTATATTCATTTGAAAATTATTTTTAAGCAGAAATAGAATTTTTTCATAATTCATGTTTTGAAGATTAAAGAGGTTCGCCGATATCCCTTCTTTGGCTGCGGCGTTGATTTTTTCCCCAACTGCGGCTTCCTGCTTATATGATTTCTCCGGTGACACCTCAATGATGTTTTCATGCTTCTTTAAAGCATTATGGGAGGTTTTTTCTTCTATAGGCGACGGAGGAACATCTATTATTTTTTCCCTAAATCGATTCATTTCTGCTGCTGCCTCTTGTCCCCAGCCTCCATCTTTCACAGTAAGCTGCAGCTCTTTATCTGTGTTTAATACTCTTTTAAAAACTTCTTGGATGGGCTTCTCTATTAGCCCGTGCTTATCCTCTAAAGGTAATTGGTGTATGCCTTCAGCTACTTTTTCATAAGCGGTTTTTGCACTAGCCGCTTCTTTGATGGTGCTTCCCTGGATTGGCAGTTGAAATCGAATCATTTCCTTGACGATTTCTATTTTCTCTTTATCAGGTGCTAGTCCCATTTTCTCTAGTAAGGAAACAATCTTTTTTTCAGCAGCATTTGCCTGTTCCGTGTCTTCAGTAATAGGCTTCATAAGTACTTGATGATCTTTGACTTCCTTTACTAAAAAATCGCAAAGCTGTCCGGGCTGCAAAGGCAATGGGGCAGTTAATTTTGCCTCTAAAGTTTCTCCCTTTCCCAAATCCAAAAAGATAAGATTCCCTAAAATCTTACTAATCTTTCCGCGAAGAATCTGACCCTCGTAAAGCAGTTCACTGGATTCTTCCCTGTTTTGATGAAATGAAATATTAAATTGCATCCCCTCGTTATGAATTTTCATAATTAAGACTCCTATAAATTTGATAAAAAAGACCTTCTGTGAATCGGTATTATACCATACCTATGAATGCTCTCATAATGCTCCTTCGTACCATAGCCCTTATGGGAGGCAAATCCATATTGTGGATAAGCTTCGTGGTACTGGTTCATGATTCGATCCCTTGTCACCTTTGCAATAACAGATGCAGCAGCAATAGAGATACTTTTTTGATCTCCCTTAATAATAGATTGCTGTCTTATATTTATATCGGCTACTTTTACTGCATCAATAAGTAGAGAATCCGGTTTTATTTTTAAGTTTTGAACTGCCTCAACCATAGCCCTTTCAGTAGCCCGTAAGATATTGATTTCATCAATGACATCATGGTTTACAATGCCCACGCCTACCGCTAAAGCATGTTCATAGATGATATCAAATAGCTCATCTCTCTTTTTTTCCGATATTTTTTTCGAATCATTGATTCCTTCTATGAACAGATCAGAGGGTAATATCACCGCTGCAGCAACTACAGGGCCTGCAAGTGGTCCCCTGCCGGCTTCATCCAATCCAGCGATCATCCTATAACCTTCTTTGGCCAGTTCCATTTCATAGGTCCACAATCCTGCTACCCGTTTCCTTTCATCCTCATATTTGACTAATTTTTTCTGAAGTTTTTGTCCCAACTTTTGAACTGCAGCTCTTTCATCCTCTATTAACTGAGGTACAAATAGACCGTAGCTTTCCATCCCTTGTGTTTTAATGAAATCTTCTATTTGCTTTCCTGTCATTGCTCTAAAATTCATACCTCTGCTGTCCTCCCTACAATCTTCTTTTAATTATTATACCATAACGCTGCATTAGGCAATGAAAAAGCACTATGCTTTAATAGTGCTTATATAATCTTCCGGTTTTTCCAGTGTAATTTTTCCTATTTTTCCACTTCTAAATTCATCCAGTATCAGGTTTGCTGCTCTGGAATAATCGATTCTTCCTCCAGAAAAAATGCAGCCTCTATTTTTGGCAATTCTCTCCAGATTCTCCAAATTGTCCAAAAATATTTCTGACAGCTTATATCGCTCCTTAATCTGATTCGTATATTCTCTGACAAGATAAGCTACAAGGTGCAATGCAATGGTCTCAATATCCAATATCTCATCTTTAATCGCTCCAGTGAAGGCTAGTTTTAACCCTACCTGCTGATTCTCAAATTTAGGCCATAAGATGCCGGGAGTATCTAGAAGCTCAATATTGCCCCTTAATCGAACCCACTGTTTTCCTTTAGTAACCCCTGGTTTATCTCCGGTTTTTGCACTTTTCTTACCGGTTAGCCTGTTAATAATCGAAGACTTTCCAACATTAGGAATACCAACAATCATTGATCTTACCGCTCTTTTTCTCATACCCTTATTGATTAGGGCATCCATTTTTTCTTTAGCCGCCTCTTCTACTAAGGCAATCATTTTATCTAAGCCTTCTCCAGTCATTGAATTCACAGGGACAGCATTGATACCTTGTGCCGCAAAATAGTTTACCCATTTTCTAGTAATTTGAGGATCTGCCAGATCGCTTTTGTTGAGAGCAACCACTCTGGGTTTTCTCTCAACTAATTCGTCTATTTGAGGATTTCTACTACTCATAGGAATTCTTGCATCCAACAGTTCAATAACTACATCCACTAACTTAAGATTTTCCTGGATAAGCTCCTTTGTTTTTTTCATGTGCCCTGGATACCAATTGATATGCATAACAATCACCACACAATTTTCAAATTTATTCTATTTTCGATAAAGGCCATATTTTCAATAGCGCCTCTCCCTTTACCTGGGAGACGGGAACAAAGCCAACATCTTCAGATCTGCTATCCTTACTGTTATTTCTATTATCCCCTAAAACAAAAATTGTATTTTCAGGAACCAGTCTTTTATGAAAATCACCAAGAGTGATTTCCATAATATAGGGTTCTTCTAAAGGATGCTCATTGACAAGAACTTCACCATTGTTAATCTCAATAGTGTCTCCTTCAACTGCAATCACTCTTTTAATAAAATTATATTTTGGTTCATGGGGATACCGGAATACAACAAGGTCCCCTGGCTGCGGTTTATGTATTAAATACCCTGCCTTATAGACAATCAATCTTTCACCATCTGCTAAGGTGGGCATCATGGAGTTTCCGTCCACTAGTATCAAATCAAACAAGAAGGTCTTAATGATAATCGCTAGAACAACCGCTATGGCGATGGTTTCTAGCCATTCTCTCATTTCATTTTTGGACTTATCCATGGGCATTTTCACCTCATTCTACCTATATCCATATTAAGAAAGGGACTGAAAATCAGTCCCTTTAGAAAAACTTTTTCTCTTTAATTTTAGCTGCCTTACCAGTTCTTTCACGAAGGTAATTTAACTTCGCTCTACGTACTTTACCTCTCTTCACGATTTCGATTTTTTCAATCTTTGGTGAATGTAAAGGTAATGTTCTTTCAACGCCTACACCATAAGAAATTCTTCTTACTGTAAAGGTTTCACTGGCTCCGCCGTTTTGTCTCTTTAAGATAACACCTTCGAAAACCTGAATTCTCTCTCTATTGCCTTCTTTTACTTTTAAGTGAACTTTTACTGTATCACCAATTGCAAAATCAGGAATATTTGTCTTCATATTTTCTTGCTCAATCGCACGAATAATATCCATAATTGCCCCTCCTTCCTTCCTAGACGTTCTTACTACACCCTACTAGCAGAGGACCGTCCGTAATGCCACAAGTCATTATATCACAATGCTAAAAAGAAGACAATGCCTAATTTTATAATATTTCTTCCAGTATTTTTTGAATCATTGCCTTCTCCTTTTTTGATAGTTCTGGTCGCTGTAAATATTTCTCCAATAGATCGGGACGGTTTTTAATCGTAAGTTTAATTGCTTCTATTTTACGCCATACTTCGATGTTTTTATGGTTACCGGACAACAAGATTTCCGGCACCTTCAGGCCCCGATATTCGCTAGGCCTCGTATAATGCGGATACTCCAGCAATCCCGAGTAAAAAGATTCATCCATAAAGGAGTCGCTCTGGCTTAAAACACCAGGAATCATTCTGGCTACTGCATCTATTACCACCATAGCCGGAAGCTCGCCACCAGTTAACACATAATCTCCTATAGAAATCTCATCGGTTACCCAGTAGTCCAATACTCTCTGATCAATTCCCTCGTAATGACCGCAAAGAAAGATTAGATGCTCTTCTTTTGACAGTGTAATAGCCATATCCTGATGAAAGGTTTTTCCTTTTGGTGACATGTGAATCACCCGCGCGTTTTCAGAACCAATGGATTCGAGGGCACAAAAAATAGGCTGTGGCTGCATCACCATCCCAGCTCCTCCGCCATAGGGATAGTCATCCACTCGTTTATGCTTATCCGCTGAATAATCTCGAATATTATGTACCTGAATATCTAAAATTTCCTTTTCTCTTGCTTTACCAATGATGCTTTCACCCAGTGGTGCGGCAAACATATGGGGAAACAGCGTTAAAATATCGATTTTCATTCTAAAAAACCCTCTATCAATTGAACGGTAATTCTTTTTTCTTTGATGTTTACTTCCTTGATAAACTCCCCTACAGCCGGTATTAGAACGGTTTTTTTGGGATTTTTATGATAGGTTATTTCATAGATATCATTGCCTGCTGCCTGAATTACATCCTTAAGGACTCCAATATACTCATTTTCATGGGTATACACCTCTAGCCCAATTAAATCTACAATATAATAGGTGTCCTCAGGTAATGTTCTCGAGGACCCTTTTGGTATGGTAAGATATTTGGTTTTATATTTTTCAGCTTCATTTATATCGTTGATTTCTTTTAGTTTTAGAATCACTAATTCATTCTTATACCTTACTTTCTCGATAGTGTATCTTTTGCTTCTATCCTCGTCTAAGTAAACCCAATCGATTTCCTCAAATCTTTCCTTGTAGTCAGTTAAAGGATATACTCTTAATTCTCCGCGAATTCCTTGTGTATTCACGATCTGCCCTATCCTAAGAAGCTTATTCATAAGCTCACCTGCCTCTTGTTACATCCTGAGCGGATCTACTTTTATCAGTATTTCCACGGTTTTGTTTTTGTATTCATAGATATAATAGCATAAAAGGATTAGGTGGTCCTAATCCTTTTATGTTTTTATTGAATGATCTCAACAACCACTCTTTTGTTATCCTTGGTAGCGGCGGCCTTTACAACAGTTCTGATTGCTTTTGCAATCCTGCCCTGCTTGCCGATTACCTTTCCCATGTCTTCAGCAGCAACTTTTAATTCCACAATTAGGGACTGCTTACCTTCAATTTCATTTACAAAAACTTCGTCTGGGTTGTCTACTAATGCTTTAGCAATTACTTTTACTAATTCACCCATTTTTACACCCCCTGAAAGCGATTATGCTTTCTTAGACTGCTCAAACTTTTCGATAACACCGTATTTTTTGAACAAGTCTTTTACAGTATCTGTAGGTTGCGCACCTGTCTTTAACCACTTAATTGCTTTTTCATCATCGATTCTTACTTCAGCTGGCTGGGCAACTGGATTGTAATATCCTAGCTCTTCGATGAATCTTCCATCTCTAGGTGAACGAGAATCTGCAACAACAAGTCTATAGAAAGGCTTCTTCTTAGCTCCCATTCTTTTTAATCTGATTTTTACCGCCACATTCTTCACCTCCTTTAAATAGTTGGTAGTCATTTATCTTCCAAGGAATGGAAATTTCATTTTTCCACCCTTTTTCATACCTTTTTCCATATCTGTAAACTGCTTCATCATCTTTTTTGTCTGTTCAAATTGTTTCAGCAGATTATTCACCTTCTGAACAGTAGTACCGCTGCCTAGGGCAATTCTTTTTCTTCTGCTGCCATTGATGATGGATGGATTCTTTCTTTCAGCCTTTGTCATAGACTTTATGATCGCTTCGATATGAACAAGCTCTTTCTCATCCACCTCTAAATTCTTTAACTGTTTCGAATTCGCTCCAGGGATCATTTCCAAAAGCTGGCTCAATGGACCCATGTTCTTCATCTGCTGAAGCTGATCCAAGAAGTCATCAAAGGTAAATTCCTGGGTCTTAATTTTCTTTTCCAGTTCTCTTGCCTTTTTCTCATCAAAGTTTGCCTGCGCTTTTTCAATTAGACTTAGGATATCTCCCATGCCTAAGATTCTTGAAGCCATCCGGTCTGGGAAGAAAGGCTCTAGTTCATTTAATTTTTCTCCCATACCAATAAACTTGATTGGTTTATTGGTAACCGCCCTCACGGATAGGGCAGCCCCACCTCGGGTATCCCCATCCAGTTTGGTAAGGATTACACCGTCAATTCCCAGCTTTTCATTAAAAATCTCAGCCACATTTACTGCATCCTGACCGGTCATAGCATCTAACACCAGCAGGATTTCATGAGGCTTTACCTCTTGTTTAATGTTTTGAAGCTCTTCCATTAGATGATCATCTATATGAAGTCTTCCGGCTGTATCTATGATTACTAAATCATTTCCATGTTTAACTGCATGCTCAACACCAGCTTTAGCGATATGGACAGGACTTACTTTATCTCCTAAAGTGAAGACCGGCAAATCCAGCTGTCCTCCCACAACCTGAAGCTGTTTTATAGCCGCAGGCCGATAGATATCTCCAGCTACCAGCAAAGGTCTTTTGCCTGACTTTTTCAGGTAGCCCCCTAGTTTTCCACCGGTTGTAGTTTTTCCTGCACCCTGCAACCCTACCAGCATAATAACCGTAGGAGGCTTTGATGAGAAGGTGATTTTGCTTTGAGTAGTTCCCATCAATGCAGTTAATTCTTCGTTAACGATTTTTATTACCTGCTGCCCCGGAGTCAGACTTTCCAGTACTTCATTCCCCACAGCTCTATCTTTAACCTTATCTATAAAATCCTTTACTACCTTGAAGTTTACATCTGCTTCCAGAAGAGCCAGCTTAACTTCGCGCATAGCCTCCTTAACGTCTTTTTCCGAAAGTTTGCCCTTGCTCTTCAGCTTTTGCAATGCTCCTTGGAGTTTATCCGCCAACCCTTCAAAAACCATTTTTTTACCTCCCTAGGGGCTATTTTCCAATATATCCATAGAAATAGTTCTAATTCTTTTTATTTCTTCCCGAAAATCACTCAGATCAGCTTTTGCCGATCCAATTTGATGCTCTATTTTTTCTACAATCTCAAGAATTCTCTCTATGTCTTTTTGTGTATTGATAAATTTCTCGACAAGACCTAACTTTTCTTCGTATTCGAACAGCACTTTTTCAGTTCTTTTTATCGTATCGTATACAGCTTGACGGCTTACATTTAACTGCTCCGATATTTCTCCCAAGGAATAATCATTGTTGTAATATAACTGTACAACTTCCTGTTGTTTTTCAGTTAACAATTGTCCATAGAAATCGTATAAAAGACTAATTTGGAGCATTTTATCAAACATCTGAACACTCCCTTGTTCATCCAGTGTAAAGGCTTTCTACTTTACACATGTAATTCTACCTTACATTGACTTTCTTGTCAACGGTTTTTTAAATATCATCGCCAAACAGAGCATTCACAAAGCTCTTTGGTTCAAAAACCTGAAGGTCGTTCACGCCTTCACCTACACCGATCAATTTTACAGGTACATTCAATTCGGAGCTAATAGCTAGTACTACCCCTCCCTTAGCGGTTCCATCCAGCTTTGTCAGAATAATGCCATTGATATCTACTACCTCTTTAAAGGTCTTGGCCTGCTGTATCGCATTTTGTCCAGTAGTAGCATCTAAAACCAGCAAAACATCCTTTGTCGCATTGCCATATTCACGCTCTAAAACTTTGCTCACCTTTCCCAGCTCATTCATAAGATTTTTCTTATTGTGCAGCCTGCCTGCAGTATCACAAATCAGCACATCAATTTTTCTAGCCTTTGCTGACTGTATGGCATCAAATAAAACTGCAGCCGGATCGGCCCCCTCTTGGTGCTTGATCACATCTACCCCTACCCGGTTACCCCAAATCTCCAACTGGTCAATCGCTGCAGCTCTAAAAGTATCTCCAGCTGCCAGCAATACCTTTTTTCCCTGGCTTTTTATTCGGTGTGCTATTTTTCCAATAGAAGTAGTCTTTCCTACTCCATTCACTCCCACTATAAGTAATATTGCCGGTGCAGGATGAATTCCCAACTGATGTGCATCACCATAATCCAGTATTTCTACCAATATTTCCTTCAGTAATCCTTTTAAGTCAGAAGCCTCTGTAACTTTTCTCTCCTTTGCTTCAGTCCTTAGCTTTTCGATGATTTTCATAGTTGTATTCACACCTACATCGGAGGTTATGAGTATCTCCTCTATTTCCTCAAATAGTTCATCATCTACTTTTTTATAGGTTTTTAATACTTGATCTACTTTATCGGCAATACCCTGTCTCGTTTTGGTTAATCCCTCTTTTAAACGGGCAAAAAATCCTAATTTTTCCGGCACCTTCTCTTCTTTCGGCTGAGCTTCAATGGGTTCTTCCCCTGCCTCTTCCACCTGCCATTCCTCCCCGATAAGGTCCTCTTCAGCAAAATCTTCTTCCACATAGTCCCCCTCTTGGATTTCCTCTTCTTGCAGTAGATTTTCTTCCATTCGCACCTCTTGATTTTTATCTTCATCTTTTTTGAACCGCGATATTATTTTCTTGAACATTTTTTATCCTCCTATTTAGCTGGCTTTATCCGTTAGCTTTACAGATACTAATTTTGAAACACCATATTCCTGCATTGTAACACCATACAAAGCATCTACACACTCCATTGTACCTTTTCGGTGAGTAACTACAATAAATTGTGTGTCCTTTGAAAACTCTTTCAAGAAATCGGCATAACGGTAAACATTGGCATCATCAAGTGCTGCTTCAATTTCATCCAATATACAAAAAGGCGTAGGTTTTACCTTTAATATGGCAAACAGCAGCGAAATCGCCGTCAGTGCCCTTTCCCCTCCTGACAATAAAGACAAATGCTGAAGCTTCTTCCCCGGTGGCTGGGCATTAATTTCGATGCCCGTGGTTAAAACTTCATTCTCATCCACAAGTTTCAGCTCAGCTTTTCCGCCGCCAAATAGCTTCTTGAAAACGAAATCAAAGTTCTCCCTAATCATCTCAAAATAGGCAGTAAACTGCTCTTTCATTGTGGTTTCCATTTCTTTAATAACACCATGAAGTGATTCTTTTGCATGAATCAAATCAAATCGCTGATTCGTCAAAAATCCATACCGCTCCATTACCTCTTGATATTCCTGGATGGCATCAATATTGATACTGCCTAGCTCTTTAATCTTTTCTTTGAGAATTTTGATCTTCTTTGTGGCTTCGCCTAGATGAATATCCGTATTTTTATATTCCATAGCTTCAAGGTAAGTAATCTCATAATCTTCCCAAAGCTTATTGCAGTAAGATTCCTGCTGAATCTCCAGCCTTGTCCGCTTTACTTCAATCTTATAGCGGCTGTCTTGCAGCTCGCTGGTGATTTCACTGATTTTTTCTAATTGTTCAGCGACGATATCAAATTTTTTACCTATTTCTGCTTTTTCTGCCCTTAGCTGTGCAAGATTAAATTCATACTGTTGCTTCAAAACATCGAGATCTTTGCTTTCGATATCCAACTTTTCCAATTCTTTTTCATAAGACAGCTTATTCTGCTGCAAAGCTTCAATTTCGACCTTCTTTTTTGACTTTATATCAATGGCTTCTGTACTTCGTTTTTTAATCTCTAAAATTTGATGCTCCAAATTTTGTGTTTGTTGTTCTAGTGACGCCATTCTTATTTTTATCTCAGTCAACTGCTGAGACATCTCTTCCCGCTTGTTCTTTTTAATATCAAATTGGTCCTTATCTGCAGAAACCGATTGTTGAAGCCTGTCTTGATTTAGTTGCAATTCCTCGATTTCCAATTCTTTTTGCGCCAGAGCCTTTGTGATATTTTCCTGTTCGCCCATAAGCTGTTGTATCTCTTTTTCACTCTTCTCTATCTGATCAACATACATCTTTTCTTCTTTTCTTAATTGTTCAAATGTATTTTTTTCATGGATCACTTGTATCTCTACATCTTTTAATAACTGTTCCTCTATTTGAATTTTGTCCTCCAGGCTTCGAATGAGGGACTCATTATGAACATACTGATGTTCATAATTCTCAAAATTTATTCGTTCCTGGGATATTTCCTGTTCCAATTCATCAATTTCCCTTTTTCGGCTGAGAAAGTTTACAGTTTTCGAGTGATAGCTTCCCCCGGTAATTGCCCCGCCAGGATTAATAATATCCCCTTCCAGCGATACAATCTTAAATTTATGCCCTGTAGCCTTAGCAATAAGGATACCATTTTCGATATGATCAACCAATATTACTTTTCCCAGAAGGTATTGAAAAATATCTTTATAATAGGAATCATAACCAATGGCTTCACTGGCATACCTCATAAAACCCTTCATTTTTTTTATATCTTCTCTTGCAATGGTACTTGGAAAGCTATTTGCCCTTATACTCTCTATAGGTAAAAAAGTTACCCGTCCCAGATTATTTTTCTTCAAATGACGAATCACCCTATTTGCATCTTCAGCTCTTTGACATACGATATTTTGCAGAGAGCTTCCTAATGCTACCTCAATAGCCACCTCAAACTCCTTTGGAACTTCTATGAGTTCCGCCACAACCCCATAGATATTTTCACCCAAGGTTTTATCTTTCCGGGTTTCCTGAAGGGTGGTTTTTACGCTCTTATGAAAACCCTCATAATCTTTTTGCATCTCTGTCAATAGTCTTTGCTTCGTTTGCTTTTCCTGCATTTTATGCTTGGAAAAATCCCACTTTTTCTTTATTTCTATGGTTTGAAGTCTTAATTGGCTTAATTTTTCCTTTATTTCACCTAACCCTTTCTTCTGAGCTTCAAATTGTTTGCCTTTCATTTCCAAACAATCGAGGGCCTTTTCAATATTTACTGCGACATTTTGTTGATTTTTTTTGATATCTTCTATTTCTGCATAAAGTTGCTGGCATCGCTTGGCTAAATTCCCCTGCAGTGAAAGGAGACTATTCATTTCACTTTTTTTATTTGCACTGAGATTCAGCAGTTCGATCATATTTCCTGTAGAATGATCGATATCTTGTTGATGCTTTACTAATAGTTGGGTGAACTGATCTAATTCTCTTTCCTTTTCATAGACTTCCCGTTTCCCAAGACTTAGTTGATTTCGATAGGCTTCTAATTCCTGCAACTTTATACTTAACTGTTCTTCAATTGATTTTTTTTCATTGTCGATTTGACTAATCTCAATATTCAGTCTTGAGACATACTCAGTAACATTAGAAATTTTCTCTTTATATAGACTAATTTCACCGTCTTTTTTTTCCAGGTGATTGGCTGTCTCAAATATATTGCTTTGCAGCTGCTGTATTCTGTTTTCTAAAGACTCTAATTCTATTTTTAACACTTTATGCTGCTCGTCAATTTGTTTTTTATCCTGAATGTAGTTCTCCAATTGTCCAAGGATAACCGTTTCCTGTTCCTTCAGGGTATCAATCTTATTTTTTAGATCTTCCAGTTCATAAACATATAAGCCTATCTCAATATTCTTTAATGCTTCCTTAAGCTCAATATAATTTTTAGCCTTTTCACTTTGGACGCGTAAAGGCTCAATCCGATTTTCCAACTCTTGTATGATATCATCGACTCTTGTCAGGTTCTGATTGGTATTTTCCAGCTTCTTTTCCGCTTCTTCTTTTCTGGTTTTATACTTGACGATACCTGCTGCTTCTTCAAAAATAAGCCTGCGATCCTCTGATTTGTTGCTGAGGATTTCATCGATTCGCCCTTGACCAATAATAGAATAGCCATCTATCCCTATTCCCGTATCCATCAGCATTTCCCGAATATCCTTTAACCTGCAGGGAGTCCTATTAATCAGATACTCGCTTTCTCCTGACCGATATACTCTTCGGGTTACCGTAACCTCAGCATAGTCAATGGGCAGGGTATTCTCTGAGTTATCCAGTGTCAAGGATACCTCTGCCATTCCCAATGGTTTTCTTTGAGTGGTGCCTGCAAAAATGATGTCCTCCATCTTGCTGCCTCGAAGGGTTTTTGCGCTCTGTTCTCCCAATACCCAGCGTACTGCGTCTGAAATATTGCTCTTTCCGCTTCCATTGGGTCCTACTATACCTGTGACCCCTTTCTCAAATTCTACTTCTATTCTATCAGCAAAGGATTTAAATCCATGAATTTCTACTTTTTTAAGATACAAGCCAAGCCCCCCGCTTCTTTCATTTATCCATGACGCTCAAATAGGAATACAATACAGTTTAAAACCTATCCATCCAAAGGATAGGCTTTAAACTGTATTGAAAGCATAATCTTTCATACTGTATAAGATACGCTCTTTTTCATTGACAATAATACGAATGGTCCCTTTAGATAATTCATTGTTTCTTGTGATCTTAATCCCTTTTATTTCAAAGGTTTTCTGAAGCTCAACGAGATTACTCCTTTTGTGGCCGACTAATGGAGAAATATCTCGATCATTCCCCTGTATCTCTAGGAGAGCCCGATGAATGATCTGGCCACGGGTTTGGAAGATTATCTCCAGCATATGTCTGTAGATTCGGCTCTCAACCAATTGTCTAAAAGCAGGATGTATAGGTCCCGCAATAACAGCCTTGCCCAGGGTTACATCCTCCGTAGGCTGAAGTCCTAACCGAATGATTGGAATATCAAATTTTAGAAATTTCAACACAAGCGTTTCAGCATACTGAAGGGCTTGCTCCAGGGTCAAAGGTTCATAAAATCCTTTTCGGTATAATACCTCCAAATCGGTATCTTTTATCACCAATGTGGGATAAATCCTCACAAAGTCTGGAGACAGCTCAATGATTTGATCTGCCGTATACATGCATTGATCAAAACTATCTCCAGGCAGTCCAATCATCATCTGCAGTCCAATACGGATCCCCCAAGCTTTTATCATCTTAACGGCATTAATAACATCTTTAGGGGTATGTCCTCGACAGCTTGCCTTTAAGACATCTGGTACCATGGATTGTACACCTAACTCAACAATATTAACTCCGAAGGAGGTGAGTCTGCGTAAAACCGATTCATCGATGTAGTCAGGTCTGGTAGACAGTCGGATTTCCTGTATCATCCCTTTTTGCTTCCACTGAAATGCAGCAGCTAGCAGCTGCTCTTGGTGATGGGCATCAATCCCGGTGAAGCTGCCGCCATAAAAGGCAACCTCTACAGTTTTCTCAGGATTTGGCTCTATGGTCTTCAAAAATTGCCGGATTTGATCCTCAACCATTTCGCCAGTTATTTCTTCTGTGTGTCCTGTTATTCTTTTCTGATTACAAAATACACAGTCATGGGGACATCCGTGATGAGGTACGAAAATAGGTATAATATAATGTCCTTTTCCCATTTATAGTACCTCTTTCAAGGCTTCTTTTGCAGCGCTTTGCTCTGCTTCTTTTTTGCTTCTCCCTACTCCCGTTCCCAGGATTTTGTCGCCTACCTTCACGCGAACATGGAAAGTTTTATTATGATCAGGTCCTTCTTCATAAATCACTTCGTATACGATTTTCTCTGAATTCTCGCTTTGAATATATTCCTGAAGATGGGTTTTATAGTCTTGATAGACTCTCCCGCTAATTGCATCCTCAATTGTATCCTTTAAACTTTTTAGAATAAATTTTTGAGCTTGTCCAAGGCCACCATCTAAATAAATAGCTCCGATGACCGCTTCAAAGGCATCAGCCAAGATAGACACCCTTTCTCTTCCTCCTGTTACTTCTTCGCCTTTTCCTAGCCGAATATATTTTCCAATATTTAGCTTCTTTGAGCAATTGGCAAGGGACGGTTCACATACGATACTTGCCCTAATTTTAGTAAGCTCTCCTTCCTGAAATGTATTGAGCTTATTATACAGGTACTCACTAATTACAATACTCAAAACAGCATCTCCTAAGAATTCAAGCCTCTCGTTATATGCTATATTTTTTTTCTTGTTTTCATTAGCATAAGAGCTATGGGTGAGGGATTCTGACAGCAAATGAATATCCCGAAAATAATACTCAATCTTTTCTTCAAGTTCCCGCATGGTTTCATTGGTAGTACAACTTTTGCTAAGCATGTAAAGCCTCCCGACCTGTGTTATACAAATTATTCATATTCTCTATATATTTTACACTTTTTCCCCTCATTTTAAAAGCATCATTTCAACCTGCGTCCTCTAAGACAGAAAAGAGAATCCAACAGATTCTCTTTTATCTTACATATTTTTTCAAAACGATTGTGGCATTGTGCCCACCAAAACCCAGAGAATTTGATAGGGCTACACTTACCTCTTTTTGTTTTGCTTTATTGGCCACATAGTCCAAATCACATTCAGGGTCCGGATTTTCTAAATTGATCGTTGGTGGTACAATACTCTTCGTAATAGCCATAATACATGCAATGGCCTCTATACCGCCGGCTGCCCCTAACAAATGTCCTGTCATAGATTTTGTAGAACTTACAGCCAATTCATAAGCATGCTGCCCAAATACGGATTTAATTGCCAAGGTTTCAAATTTGTCATTATAAGGTGTTGATGTTCCATGGGCATTGATATAATCAACATCATTAGGAGATAATCCTGCATCCTTAAGGGCATTCATCATTGATCTTGCGGCTCCTTCTCCACCCGGTGCCGGTGCAGTAATATGATAAGCATCGGCACTCATTCCATAACCAACCATTTCTGCGTAGATTGGTGCACCACGTTTGACCGCATGCTCTAATTCTTCTAAGATCAGTATTCCCGCCCCTTCACCCATAACAAATCCATCCCGGTTGATATCAAAAGGGCTGCATGCCTTCTGTGGATTTTCATTTCTGGTAGACATGGCTTTCATAGCACAAAACCCTGCTATAGCCAAGGGTGTAATAGAGGCTTCTGCTCCGCCGGTAATCATCACATCTGCTTCACCGTTTTGGATAATTCGGAAGGCTTCCCCAACAGAATTTGTAGAGGATGCACAGGCAGTTACTACGGTTGTATTGGGTCCTTTAGCTCCAAATGTCATAGAAACCTGCCCAGCCCCAATATTGGAGATCATCATTGGAATAAAGAACGGACTTACC
Organism: Geosporobacter subterraneus DSM 17957; assembly: GCF_900142145.1. Classification (GTDB taxonomy): domain Bacteria; phylum Bacillota; class Clostridia; order Peptostreptococcales; family Thermotaleaceae; genus Geosporobacter; species Geosporobacter subterraneus. The sequence continues at coordinate 105,636 of NZ_FQZV01000007.1, forward strand.
CGACCAGGTCCCTTAGTTGCCAATTTCTCATATTCTTTTTCTAAAGTTTCAATCCCACCTATTCCGGATCCCAGCACAACGCCAAACCGGTTTTGATCAATTCCGTCTGTGTCCAGCTTCGCGTCCTCTATGGCCAGCTTTGAAGCAGCCACAGCAAATTGGGTAAAACGATCCATTCTCTTTGCTTCTTTTTTGTCTATATATGCCGTTGGCTCAAAGCCCTTTACTTCTGCAGCAATTCTGGTATCATAATCTGAAGCATCAAATTTTGTTATAGGGCCTAAACCACTTACACCATTCTCTAATGCATTAAAAAAATCATCTTTTCCAATACCAATAGGCGTAATTGCACCTATTCCTGTTACGACTACACGTTTTTTCACAGTATAACCCTCCTACATTTTCAATTGATGATCTATATTAAATGAATAATTCCATTTTATTGAATGATATTATTTGTCCCGACTTTTATAGTCGGGACTTTTATTATTTGTTTTCCTCAATATAACTTGCAATATCGCCGATATTCTTAAATTTTTCAGCTTCTTCATCAGGAATTTCAACGCCGAATTCATCCTCAAGGGCCATGATGATTTCTACAGCATCTAAAGAATCTGCTTCTAGGTCCTTCATTAAAGAAGTTTGTGGTGTAATATCCTCTGTGCTGTCTAAGCCAAGCTGCTCAGCAATAATTTCTACTACCTTATCAAATACCATTTATTTCACCTCCCCTCAAATAGTTCTATTACATAACCATTCCGCCGTCTACATTAAGCACCTGCCCGGTTATATATCTTGCATTCTCAGAACATAGAAAAGCCACTACATTTGCCACATCATCAGGGGTCCCTAGCTGTTTCATGGGAATATGGGTCATTAAGGATTCTTTAACTTCCTCTGATAAAACTTCCGTCATATCCGTCTGAATAAACCCTGGAGCAACTGCGTTAACGTTAATACCTCTTGTAGCCAATTCCTTTGCTACAGATTTCGTAAATCCAATAATGCCAGCCTTAGAAGCAGCATAGTTGGATTGCCCGATATTACCCATCACACCAACGATTGAGGCGATATTCACAATCTTTCCGCTCTTCTGCTTCATCATTTTTCGCGTAACTGCTTTTGTACAGTTATAAGTTCCCTTTAAATTGATGGCAATTACTTGATCCCAATCCTCTTCTTTCATACGCATTAACAGCGTATCTCTAGTAATTCCCGCATTATTGACCAATATATCTATGGTTGGGAAGTGACGTTCTACTTCATCGATAAGCTGCTGCACATCTTCCCCGTTAGAAACATCAGCCTTAATTGCAATGGCATCTCTTCCCATTTCCTTGATCGCTGTCACAACTTTTTCAGCTTCCTCAGGTTTACTTGTATAATTCACCGCAATATTTGCACCTAATTGAGCCAGTTTTAATGCAATAGCTTTGCCAATTCCCCTAGAGCCTCCAGTGACAATAGCCGTTTTTCCTGCAAAATCCATTTTTCTACCTCCTCTTTCTACAAGCTGTTTAAAACTGTTTCTAAGGATTCTCCATCCTCTATGCTGTAAACCTCTGCGTTGTGCTTAGATTTCTTAAGTATTTTCTTTAAGAATTGGTTCAGTGACTTTCCAGGCCCCATTTCTATAAAGGTATTGACGCCATCTTCTAACATACGCAGCATGGTATCCTCCCATAATACTGAATGACTTACCTGTTTTATCAACAATTCATTTACTTGACATTTATTCTGATAATAATCTGCATTCACATTAGCAATCACAGGAATATGTAATTCATTGATAGTTATTCTATCCAAGTCTCCTGCCAGTTTTTCACCTGCGGGGATCAGCATGGAACAGTGAAATGGTGCACTTACAGGCAATAGTACTGCTTTTAGAGCTCCCGCTTCCTTTGCGGCTTCACAGGCTTTTTCTACTGCCTTAACCTCACCTGATATAACAATCTGTCCGGGACTGTTAAAGTTGGCAGCCTCTACGATGCCTTCAGACTGAACCTGCTTTAAAACCTGAAGCAGCGTATTTCTTTCCATTCCCAGAATAGCTGCCATTGCGCCCTTCCCAATAGGCACTGCTTCCTGCATATATCTTCCTCTTTTCTTGACCAAGGCGACTGCATCTTCAAAGGAAAGTGCACCGGATACTACCAGGGCAGCGTACTCACCCAGACTCAACCCTGCACTAACATCCGCCTTAATCCCCTTATCTTCCAAGACTTTGGCTATAGCGATACAGGTAGTAAGAATAGCCGGCTGTGTGTTTTCCGTCTTAATCAGCTCTTCTTCAGGTCCCTCAAAACATAGCTTCTTCATATCATAGCCTACAGCATTACTGGCTTTTGTGAAAATATCTGCTGCAATTTCGTATTTCTCTACAATATCTTTTCCCATGCCCACATACTGGGCTCCCTGTCCGGGAAAAATAAACGCTATCCTCCGCATCCTATACACTCCTTATTTCAATAGATGTTGAATTCGTTCACTAGATTTCACTGCCTCTGCAATCATTTCTTCAATGATTTCCTTACAGGATTTAATATCCTTAATCATCCCTGCAATTTGACCTGCCATAACAGATCCATTGTCCACATCGCCATCTACTACCGACATTCTCAATCTGCCCACTCCAAGATTCTCTAATTCCTCACTGGATGCACCACTTTTCTCCAATCTGTCAAATTCTTTAGCTAATTTATTTTTTAAGATTCTAACGGGATGTCCCGTACTTCTGCCAGTTGCTACCGTATCCCGATCCTTAGCCTTCAATATGGCTTCTTTATAACGGTCATGGGCAGTACATTCTGTTGCACACACAAACCTTGTTCCCACTTGTACGCCCTCTGCCCCTAAGGCCAATGCAGCCAGCAATCCTCTTCCATCAGCAATTCCGCCGGCAGCAATAACCGGAATATCCACAGCATCTACTACCTGGGGTACCAGAGCCATAGTAGTTAATTCACCAATGTGTCCACCAGCCTCTGTACCTTCAACTATAACTGCATCGGCACCAATCTTTTCAACCCGCTGGGCCAGCGCTACCGAGGGCACTACAGGGATTACTTTTATTTGCCGCTCTTTGAGACGTGGCATATATTTTCCAGGATTTCCTGCTCCTGTGGTTATTACAGGAACACCCTCCTTTATTATTAGCTTCATAATTTCATCTGCAAAGGGAGACAGCAGCATTACGTTAACTCCATAGGGCTGATCTGTAAGTTTCTTAATTTTGCTGATTTCTTTCTCTACAAATTCTACCGGTGCATTACCAGCAGCAATAATTCCTAAACCTCCGGCATTGGAAACTGCAGCAGCTAGCTCCGCAGTGGCAATCCATGCCATACCACCTTGCAAAATCGGATAACGAATATTTAATAAATCACTAATCCTAGAAGATATCATAGCTTCACCTCTCAAATCGATTACTTATTCCACTTGATTACACAAGACCCCCAAGTAAGACCGGCTCCGAAGCCTACTAAAACAACCATATCATCCTTCTTAATTTTCCCTTCCTTAATTGCCTCATCTAATGCAACTGGAACGGACGCCGCTGACATATTTCCATATTTTTCTAGATTCACATGAACTTTATCTAAGGGCATTTTAAGCCTTTTTGCTGCAGCCTCAATAATTCGGATATTTGCCTGATGAGGTACTACATAATCAATATCCTGCAGCTGATGGCCACTTAGCTTTATGGCTTCTTCAGCAGCTTTACCCATGATTCTCACTGCAAATTTGAAGACTTCACTGCCATCCATTTTTACATAATTTAACCCTTCCCGGATAGTTTCAAAAGTCGAAGGCATTCTGGATCCTCCTGCCGGCAGAGATAAAAATTTGCCCCCTTCTCCGTCGGAGCCCATATAAGTTGATAGTACTCCTTTTCCTTCCTCCGTTTCACCCAGAACTACTGCTCCTGCTCCGTCTCCAAACAAAATGCTCGTATTTCTGTCGCTCCAATCTACAATCCTAGACATAGTTTCTGCCCCTATTACCAAGACCTTATGATAAGTACCCGTAGCAATAAATTGTTTTCCTATGGCAACTCCATACAGGAATCCTGAGCATGCTGCCTCTAAATCAAAGGAAGCAGCCTTAATGGCACCGATGTTTTTCTGAACCATACATGCAGTTGAAGGAAAAGCCATATCCGGAGTGATTGTAGCTACAATAATTAAGTCAATTTCTTCTGCACTTACATTAGCATCTTTTAAGGCCCTAATAGCTGCTTCAGTAGCTAAATCAGAGGTTGCTATATTCTCATCAGCAACACGTCTGGCTTTAATTCCTGTTCTCTCAATAATCCATTCATTTGTAGTATCTACCATTTTCTCTAAATCGAAATTCGTAACTTCTTTTTCCGGCAAGCAACTGCCTATGCCTAATATGCCAACGGACTTTAGACTAATCAGCATTTTTGTCATCTCCTATTCTTTCAAGCTCTTGGACAATCGACTGAATTACCCCATGCTCTACAAAGCTTTTAGCTTGGCGTATTGCGTTTTTTACTGCCTTGGCATTGGAACTTCCATGGGCCTTAACCACTGCTCCATTAACTCCCAACATCAAAGCGCCGCCATATTCTGTGTAATCTAATTCTTTTTTAAAGCTTTTCAGGGCAGGCATCAAAATTGCTGCTCCTATTTTTGTGATAAAATTCTTCTTTAGCTGCTGCTTCAGCATATCCATGATTACCATGGCTACACCTTCAGTCAGCTTTAAAACTACATTTCCTACAAATCCATCACATACAATCACATCAGCTGCACCTCTGGATAACTCTCTAGCTTCTACGTTGCCTACGAAATTTAGGCTGTTTTTTTTATAAAGCTCATAAGCTTGCTTAATGACCTCTGTTCCTTTTCCTTCTTCTGCACCAATATTCACTAGCCCAATACCAGGTTTTTCAATCTGTAAGACCTTTTCTGCATAGATTTGCCCCATGATTCCAAATTCCAGAAGATTTCTAGGCTTACATTCCGCATTGGCTCCCGCATCCACCAATAAGGATATTCCCTTTTGTGTAGGATAAGGTGCCCCGATAGCCGGGCGATCTATACCTTTAATTCTTCCCAACCGAAACAAACTTCCAGCCAATAATGCACCGGTATTTCCAGCGGAAACAAAAGCATCTGCATTTCCTTCTTTAACCAAATTCAATCCTACAACCATAGAGGAGTCTTTTTTGTGTCTTACTGCATATACAGGTTTATCATCGTTAGTAATGGTCTCTGTTGTATGATGAATGCGAATTTTTTCTATATGCACATCGTGCTTTTTTAGCTCGCTTTCTATTTGTCCTTGATCTCCTACCAAAATGATTTCTACACCTAGTTCCTTTTGTGCTTCAACAGCTCCTTTGACGATCTCATAAGGAGCATGATCTCCTCCCATTGCATCCACGGCAATTCTCATCATATCCACCTCTCTATTTCTCTTCAATAGATACCAGGATAAATTTTCCCCTAAAAACCTGCTCTTGTCTTATGCTTATCATAACATGCACGAAATATTTATTTCCTCTTATGCGGGCAACCTCCGCTTTAGCAATCAATTTTTCTCCTGCAAATACAGGCGTTTTATATTTCATGTTTGCCACTCCAGTAACTGCTACGTCAGCATCGATTACTGCCATGGCTAGGGATTCCGCCATAGCAAAAATGTGATGGCCTCGAACTACCTTTGTCTTGCGAAAAGCCAAGTCCTTGGTTGTCTCTAAAATAGAAATTGCACTCTGATTCAAGTGGAGATCTATTAATTCACCAATTATTTCTGCTTCTCCAAGGCTTTTAACCTTTAGATAGTTTTTCTCAGCTACTTTTTTGACCCGCTCTCTTAATTCAGGTATTCCCAACTCAAGCCTATCTAATCGTATAGTTTGGATACTTACATGAAAGTGTTCACATAGTTCCTCATCGGTTACAAAAGGGTCCTCCTCAAGCTTGCTCAGCAGCTGAGTTTGCCTTTCCCCTTTTGATATTTTGCCCCTGGGCATAAAATCACCTCGTTTTAGTACTTAAAATTAGTACCTGATACTAATATTTAGTATATATTATTTTGTTGATTAAATCAACCATTTTTGTTATTTATAACAAAGGATTCCTATTCATACAGATATAATGAGGATATTATCCAATTAAATTCACTGTGCAAGTGTATTTAATAAGAGAGTATAAAACATTAGTAATGGAACAAAAAAATTATGTATACCACCTATATTATTTGAAAAATTATTAGAAGCATACCTATATACATCACAAAGTATTTTAAAAATAAAAAAGGCGTCCTTAAGGACGCGTTTTAAAACCTAAGCCGCTAGGCTTAATTTTCTAACCGATAGGTTATTCCTTGCTCACTAGTATATTCAATTGGTTCCATAGTGCCTCCACAGACTTCACAGCTGAATCTTGGAGGCACTGTTATATCTCCTTCATCAAAAATATCATAAATATCTACTACATCTTTTGGAATATCTTCTTCTATTCCACAGTCTAAACATTTAAACGTGACAGGCTTATTTTTTTCCTTGAGTTTTTCTATTTTCTTTTGCTCTTTTATTTGTTGTCTTCTCTTGTCTTTCATTTTTTTC